>JAJQFS010000056.1 GCA_021200995.1 Lachnospiraceae bacterium
ACAGTTTGTTAAAGTACGCCATTTTTTGGCTGTCCTCTACTTTCTTTCACAGTATCTGTCTCCTCATATTCCGATTTATCGCCCCGATTATAACCATCATTCAGCAAAACTGTCAACATCCTACTGCTTTTTTCAAAGATTTATCTGATTTCCTGTTTTTCTGTAAAATTTTTTCGGTATATACCGCCTTGCGCATTTATCAACATGATGCCTGAATTTTGGCAAAATAACCCTTTCTATGAACTTTTTATGTTTTCAAGCTAAAAAACCGAACAGGCATTCTGCTCCGTTCAACATGTCACGTGATTTTTGAAAATATCTTAGCCTTTTTCTATATTTCTCGGATTTTGACAGATTTTATAAATGCTTTTTCTGTTTCAACCAGTCATTGAAAAATTGAGAATCCTGTTTTTCCATATACATGCCGCAAATTTTTTTGAAGAAAAGGAAGAAAAACATCTGGTTTTCACAGCGAAGTGAATGCACACTCGGATTATGAGTTTGATTTGCAAAATATCAACTTCTCCGTGCTTTTTCTGCAAAATGTGTCTTTCCACTCATTTTTTTAACTTTTCAAAATATAAATAAGGCATTGTGCAATTATCAACCAGTCACCAGATTTTCAACAAAATTTACCATTTCTATTCTGTTAAAGCGCAGCCATGATGAAGCAAAGCCTCCCGAATATTTTTTTCATCTGAATTCCAGTTTTTCAGGGTGAAAAGATTAATCCCGGATGAAAAAAATTTTGGATGAAACGTCAAAATCGTTGATTCTATGCGGTTTTTGTGGCGCATTTTTAAAAAAAGAATCTTTGAAAAAGGAAAAAAAATAGGATGAAAAAAATATTTTCTGGAAAGCAACAGAAGATATTCGGGGTAATTATCTTCATGTCCAGCGCATGGAAGTGAAACAGGTGCGGCAGATTACCGCTGACACGTGGTCGAAACAGACAGTTACAGTTGTAGATTATACGAAGTCAGAAGCCGGAGAAAGGGAAATTTATCTGAGCAGAAGCGCCAGAGAGATTCTTAAGTTAGTCATTGAATGTAACCGGGAACATGGTTACAGTGACAGTGGCTACCTGTTTATCAATGAAAATGGGCGTGTCCGTTCGGAGTCGGTTGATTGTCGTATCCGTAAGTATTGTCACCGCATTGGAATACCAGAGAAAGCAATCCACAAAGTCAGAAAGACCTACATCAGCGCCCTGATTGACAGCGGACTGAACATCAACGAAATCCGCAAGCTTGCAGGACATGAGGATGAGCGGACAACTTATAAGAATTATTGCTTCAACCGTATGACTAACAAAGAGACAGAGAATCTTCTGGAAAAGGCACTCAGTTAAGCCCAGAAACCAAAAAAGTGTAATCAAGTGTAATCAAAAACCTTAAATCAAAAAATTCAGGAATCCCTTTAAATAAAGGATTCCTGAACCAATTCTTCGTGGGACCAATGGGGCTCGAACCCATGACCTCTCGCGTGTGAGGCGAACGCTCATCCCAGCTGAGCTATGATCCCGTCCGCGCCGTTTTCGCGACCGCATGTTTTATTATAACAGCTTTTTTCTAAAATGCAACAAAAACTTTTGCGGATTTCCATGCGGTATTCCGTGACCGAATTATGTACTGCCTGCTAAAGTCCCGCTTCTGCGAATTTCTCAGGTGGCATCGCCTGTGGATTCCCTGTAAATCAGGTCCGTCTCCGTGTAGATCGTGCGGTAGTTGAGCGACGGCTGGTTGATGCGGGACATCAGCAGGTGTGTGGCAGAAAATCCCATAATCTGCGTATGAATATGGATGGTGGTGAGCGGCGGCGTGATGAGAGTGGACTCCGGTGAATCGTCAAAACCGCACAGATATACATCCTGCGGAACGGAGAGCCCCTTTTCTTTCAGAGCGGTCAGCACATGTGTTGCCACGAAATCATTGGCGCAGATGAACACTTCCGGCACCTCCTGCATGTGTGCAATCGAATATCGGATATAATCCGAATAGTCTATCACGTCTGAAGGAAACGGACCTTCTTCACTTCCAATCACACAGTATTTTTCCTGATAGGGGATCCCAGCCAGAAAGAGAGCGTTCACGTAGCCCATATACCGCTCGTAAAAGGACTGACAGTGCATATAATCCCCGACAAATCCAATCTTAGACTTGCCGCGACTGACCATTTCGTTGATCAAAGTACAGATGTGGGACTGATTGTTCATATACAGACAATCAGCGGGCAGCGGCTCCCGATTCCCGATCACAGGCGTATCGACGAAAAGTACGGGAATATCCAGATCACAGAGCATTTTGCAGTATTCATAATTGAATAACTCAAAACAGATGATCCCGGCCGTTTTTTCCTTCTGAAAACAGCTGGGAAGTCTCAGTTCCTGCATTTCATCAGAAAGAATTCGATACATAACCAGGCTGTACCCCAACTGAGAGATTTCCCGCTGAAAACTGTCCAGCATGGTGGAAGCAAAGTGGGAATTGCTCAAAAAAGCGGAAGAAAACATGGCGATGCTGCCGGTCCCCTGTGGCATTGCCGCTGGCTGCGCGGTTTCTTTCGCGAAAGCGGTAATGTCGGCGTATGAAAACTGCTTGTAGCCCATTTCCGCCGCTTTTCTGAGTACCTTTTCTTTGGTGGCATCGGCCAGAATCCCTGTATTATTAATCGCTTTTGAAACAGTATTACGTGATACGCCAAGCTCGTCCGCGATATCCTGTATGGTGACTCTTGTTGACATGGATTTCCTCCTGCTCATATGAAATGAAAAATATACTGTTTGAAAATAATCTGGTTTTATTATAATGCACAAATTGAATTGTGTCAAATGTAAAAATTAAAAAATCAAAGGACGGCAGAAACGAGTTGTGCAAATGACAAAATCTTTAAAATAAATTGCACAAAATGTAAAAATTAATGTTGACAACATGTAAAAATAATGCTATATTGTTCCCAGAAGACAAACGTAGGCATTTTTACAAATGCACAAAACCAGCATGAAGAGAAATGGAAAGAGGAAATGTAAATTCCGGTTCTATCCATGGGAAGGGAGAAGATGTGAAAACGGATGTAAAAAAGGTTTCACGGGGTGAGCAAAATGGCAGAAACGCACATAACACCATTGTGTATGTGAGGCAGCACTGGCGATTGTATGTATTTTTCCTGATGCCGGCGTTGCTGCTGACGATCATTTTTAAGTACCTGCCGATGGGAGGTATCCTGATCGCGTTTAAGGATTACAATCCCATTAAGGGTATCTGGGCGAGTGAGTGGGTCGGGTTCAAGCATTTTCAGAGATTTCTGACCTCTCCCAACTTTATCAAGTACCTGATCAATACGCTGAAGCTCAGTATTTTTGGTTTATTATGGGGATTTCCGATACCGATCCTTCTGGCCTTTTTACTGAACCGGCTTAACAGCGTGGCGGTCAAAAAAAGGTACAGCTGGCATTGTATCTGCCGAATTTTATCTCAGTCATCGTACTCTGTGGTATGGTCAGGATTTTCCTGTCGGTGACCGGACCGGTCAACCTGGCGCTTGGCACTTCCATAAACTTTATGACCATGCCGTCGGCGTTTCGAACCATCTACATAGCCAGCGGAATCTGGCAGGGCGCCGGCTGGGCCTCCATCATGTATACTGCGGCGCTTTCCAACGCCAGCCAGGAATTAAAGGAAGCGGCGATTGTTGACGGAGCCAATATTTTTCAGCAGATTAAGACGGTGGAATGGCCGGCAATCAAGGATGTGGCAGTGATCCAGTTCATTCTTCAGGCCGGTAATGTGATGAGCGTTGGCTTTGAAAAAGCGTATGCCCTGCAGACGGATTTAAACCTGGAAACGTCGGAGATTATCGCTACTTATGTGTATAAGAAAGGTCTTCTGGACGGAGACTACAGCTTCTCCACTGCAGTCGGACTTTTTAATACGGTTATTAATCTGATTTTGTTGCTGACGGTCAATAAGGTCACGGAAAAGCTCAACGACGGCAAGGGCTTATAAGGGAGGTCTGAGATGAAAAAGAGTAAATTTGCGAGACTTTCATTGCAGGATAAGGTATTTATGATTGGCAGCTATCTGCTGCTTGGGCTGTTCATGGTGGCGATTATCGTTCCGGTGGTTTACATCATCGTCGCGTCCTTTATGGATCCGGTCACCCTGCAGAATAAGGGCATTACCTTTGATTTCAGCAAATGGACACTGACAGCTTATGAGAGGGTGTTTACCAACTCCTCCATCTGGACAGGGTTTCGGAATTCTGTCATCTATTCTCTGCTGTTTACGTTCGTTTCCGTGTTCGTGACACTGCTGGCTGCCTATCCCATGTCCAGGCAGGATTTTAAGGGAAGAGGATTTTTCAACGTTATATTTATCATCACCATGTTTTTCGGCGGCGGTCTGATCCCTACCTATCTGTTGATCAGTCAGCTGGGTCTGCTGAATTCCATGTGGGCTGTCATTCTCCCCGGCTCCTTCAGTGTGTGGAATATGATTATCGCCAGAACCTATTATCAGGGAATTCCCACGGAACTCAGGGAAGCGGCGGATGTGGACGGCGCGAATGAAATCGTATTTTACTTCAGAATACTGCTTCCGGTCTGCACACCGATCATCGCGGTACTGGCTCTGTGGCAGTTTGTGGGTATGTGGAACAGCTATTTTGATGCCATGATTTATTTAAATGACGCTTCCAAACAGCCGTTACAGCTGGTGCTGCGGGCCATCCTGATCCAGAATTCGCCGGACTCCGGTATGATTTCGGATATGCAGAGTACTGCGGAAAGGGCACAGATGGCGGAACTGTTGAAATATGCGACAATCATTATTTCGAGCCTTCCGCTGCTGGTCATGTATCCGTTTTTCCAGAAATACTTTGACAGCGGCATTATGGTGGGGTCGGTAAAAGGATAAAAATGAAAACCAAAATGAAACAGGAGGAAATGTGAAAATGGAACTTAGGGTAAAAAGAGTCACAAGAAGGGATTTCTTAAAAGGAATGCTGGCCACAGGCGTAGCGGCTGGTTCCGCGGGACTTCTCACGGCCTGCGGAACCAGCAGCTCCACGGCAGTCAGCGACGGTGAATTTCAGGAGGTGGATACATCAGAGCTGGAGTTTCCGCTAGCGGAGACCGCCACGATTTCCGGCATGATCAGCTATCCTTCCGGCACGGATGAAAACATCAGCGAACGTACGATTTTTAAGCGCATTCAGGAAGCAACGAATGTAGACGTGGAGTGGACCGCCATTCAGTCCGATCAGTGGGGTGATAGGATTACGCTCGCAATGGCAAATCTGGATACACTGACTGATTTTGTTTTTACAGCGAGCTTTGGAGACGCGACGCTCTTAAAGTACGCGGAACAGGGCGTCATCATTGCATTGGAGGATTATATTGATGCGTACATGCCAAATCTGACCGCCGTGTTTGAGGCATATCCGGACTACAAAGATATGTGTATGGATGAGAATGGACATATCTGGGCGCTGCCCTGGATTGAGCAGCTCGGAACAGGAAAACTTGCCATTCAGACAGTGGGAAACATGGGCTTTATCAATCAGAAATGGCTGGATTTCCTGGGGCTGGATGTGCCGGAGACCGTGGAAGACTTTGAGGAGGTTGTGAAAGCGTTCCGCGACAATGCCGCAGCTTTACAGGAGGAGTTTGATATTGATGGCGATATCATTCCGATTTCCTGTATTATGAATGACGGCGACCAGGATCCCTGCATGCTGATCAACGGTTTTGGAGAAGGCTACGGAGACGGCGACAGAGGCGCGCATATTGCGGTGACCGATGATCTGGAGGTCATTTACAGCGGAGCGCAGGAAGGTTTCCGCTCCGGTATTGAATGGCTGCATTCTCTTTATGAGGAAGGCCTCATTGATCCGGAATGCTTTACACATGAGTGGTCCACTTACGTGGCGAAAGGAAAGTCCGGGCGCTACGGGGTCTGCTTTACCTGGGATATCGCAAATGTTGATAACCTCACTGACTGGTCTGTGCTTCCAGTGCTGGAAGCGGACGTGAAAAACTTTACTCCTCAGAACGGTTCCTTCACCGGAGGATTTGAGCGTGGACGCTGTGTGGTCACATCTGTCGCGGAGAATCCCGCCCTGGTCTGCGCATGGCTGGATCAGATGTACGATCCTTTCCAGTCTCCGCAGAATAACTGGGGTACCTACGGCGAGGATGACGATTTTGACATCTTCGTGCTGGGTGAAAATGCCGATGGAGAGACCATGCTGCAGCACGCGGAGCTGGGTGACGCGTCTCCTGTAGAAGTCAGAGAGGCGGAAGCGGTAGGCGGCCCGCTGGCGGTGCTGGATGATTACTACGATGTATATGTGACAAAGCCGGACGACGCGGCCTATCGTCTGGACTGGATTGAGGAGTATTATACACCTTACATGAATGGGGATTATGTCTATCCGAGTATTCTGATGACGGTGGATGACACGGAGGAGCTGTCTAATCTGCAGGCGGACATCACGCAGCTGACGAATACAAAGAAGAGCGACTGGGTCATGAACGGTCTGACGGACGCGGACTGGGATCAGTATCTGTCGGATTTAAACGCCTATGGCCTGGAGGATTATCTGGCACTTTATCAGAAATACCTTGACAGCTATTACGCGTAATTGTCATAATCAATAAACGTGGAGGGTTTTTGAATATTGAATATCGGGTGCGTTTTGCAGATAAACGAAGCGCACCCGATTATTGTCAGATAAGTGACGAGTAGAACCTGATATATGTTTGTTTTGCCGGATACGATGGAATCAAATCTGATGATGAAAGATAACGGAGTAATTGGTGATATGTCGAGTCAGAAATTAAAGGATGCCCGCATCTTTGAGACGGAAGCGGAAAAGAAAATAAAGAAAGACGAGCGCCCGGCATTTCATTTATCGCCGCGCGCAGGCTGGATGAACGATCCGAACGGTTTTTCTTATTATAAAGGGAAATATCATTTATTTTATCAGTATAATCCATATGATACAAAATGGGGACCAATGTACTGGGGACACGCGGTCAGCACGGATTTGCTGCACTGGGAGTACTTACCGGCCGCTCTTGCGCCGGACGCGCCTTACGATTGCCGCGGATGCTTTTCGGGCAGCACCGTGGAGCTTGCGGATGGCCGTCAGCTTCTGATGTATACCGGTGTTGTATGGGAAGATAAGGAAAGTGAGGAGGCACGGGAAATTCAGACGCAGTGCCTTGCCATAGGGGATGGCGTCGAGTATGAAAAATACGCAGATAATCCTGTCCTGGATGCGGCAAGCCTCCCGGCAGGCGGCAGCAGATATGATTTCAGAGATCCCAAAATGTGGCGCAAAAAAGATGGGACATATGCCTGTGTGGCAGCAAACAGGGGTGAGAACGGGCGAGGGAGAATTTTGCTCTTTTCAAGCCCGGACGGTTTGAACTGGCGTTATGAGAAGGTGCTGTTTGCCAATGACGGCCGCTTTGGTACCATGTGGGAATGCCCGGATTTCTTTGAGCTGGATGGGAAGGGCGTGTTCCTGATCAGCCCCATGGAAATGCTGCCCAGGGAGATGGAGTATCATAACGGAAACGGCACGATCTGTGTGACAGGAAACTATGATGAGGATGCGAATATGTTCACTGAAGAGACAGATCAGGCGATTGATTATGGAATTGAGTTTTACGCGCCGCAGACCATCCTGGCACCGGATGGACGGCGGATTATGATCGGCTGGATGCAGAACTGGGATACGCTGATTTATTCCAGAGAGCAGAAGTGGTTTGGACAGATGAGCATTCCGAGGGAGTTGTCGCTTCGGGACGGACGGCTGTATCAGCGGCCGGTCAGAGAACTGGAGGCATTTCAATCTGATCCCGTGGAGTATCATGATGTGCCGGTGTCAGGGTTAGTGCAACTGGACGGCATCAGTGGACGGATGATTGACATGGAACTTGTGATCCGGCCGGCGGATCAGGAAACTCTGTATCAGAAATTCGCCGTTCGCTTTGCGCAGGATGAGATGTACCATACCGCGTTCAGCTTTCGCCCCTCTGAATCAGTCCTGAGGGTGGACAGAAAATTTTCAGGATCGAGGAAAGCGATTATTCACCAGAGACGGTGCAGGGTGAACAGCAAAGACGGCAGACTGAAACTCAGACTGATTCTGGATCGTTTCAGCGTGGAAGCGTTTATCAATGACGGGGAACAGGTCATGACCGCGACTTTTTATACGCCGCAGGAGGCGGACGGAATTTCCTTTTTTGCGGATGGAAAAGTGCTGCTTGATGTGGTAAAATATGACATCATGATATAAAAAAGAAAACGAGGGATACGGGCAGATGAAAAATTATGATGTAGTCGCCCTGGGCGAATTACTTATCGATTTCACGGAGAACGGCGTCAGCGCGCAGGGCAATCCGCTTTTTGAGGCCAATCCGGGCGGCGCGCCCTGCAATGTGCTGGCGATGCTTGAAAAGCTGGGCAGGAAAACCGCCTTTATCGGGAAGGTGGGGAAGGACGCGTTTGGCGAACAGTTGAAGAGCGCGCTTGTGGAAACAGGCATCGATGTCGCCGGTTTATGTATGGATGAAACGGTGCATACGACGCTGGCACTGGTGCATACGCTGCCGGACGGGGACAGGGATTTTTCCTTTTACAGAGAGCCGGGCGCGGATATGATGTTAACGGAGGAAGAGGTGCCGCAGGAGTTGTTGGCGGACACGAGGATTTTTCACTTTGGGACGCTGTCCATGACGCATGAGGGCGTTCGTAAGGCGACGAAAAAGGCGATTGCGCTTGCGAAGCAGAACGGCGTGTTCCTTTCCTTTGACCCAAACCTGCGGCCGCCGCTTTGGTCCTCTCTGGATCTGGCAAGAGAACAGGTCCTGTACGGACTGTATCACTGTGATATTCTGAAAATCTCGGACAATGAGATTCAGTGGCTGACCGGAAAAGAGGATTTTGACGAGGGGGTTCGCTGGATCAGAGCGCTCTGTCCTGATATTTCTCTGATTCTCTTATCCATGGGAAGGGACGGCAGCAGAGCCTACTACCAGGATCTGAAGGTAGAGGTTCCTGCATTTTTACAGGAGAACACCATTGAGACGACCGGCGCGGGGGACACCTTCTGCGCGTGTATGCTGGATTTCATTTGCAGGCAGGGTCTGGAGCAGTTGGATGAAGCTAAACTGACAGAGGCGCTTCGGTTCGCGAATGCGGCGGCTTCGCTGATTACGACGAGAAAGGGTGCGTTAAGAGTGATGCCTGAGAGAGAAGAGGTGGAGACATTTCTGGGAGCGCGTATTTCGTAGTTGAATTGAGATTTTAACGGGCATAAACGCGCATGAAAAAGGGGCTTCGGCCATGACATTTGATAACAAAAGCAACAGGGCCATCCGAATACATCGGATGGCCCTTGCAATTGTAACTGTATTGGTATGTACGGAAATCTTACTGCATCTGTGCCAGAGAACCCATCGGATCCCAGGGCTCCAGCATGGTCGGCTCCGCCTCGTACTCGGCGATGCACTCGGCTGGCAGATACTTCTTATTGATGAGAACCTGGTAGTTGTACTCTGTGAACCAGTCATCGCTCATGACATAGTAGCCGTCTTTGCCGGCGTCTTTGCCCCAGCTGTTTTCCACGCGCCAGCGAACAGGCTTCTCGTTCTCATCCAGGTCTACGCCCTGGAAGACCATGGCATGGGTCATCTGGCTGTTGCCGTAGTCTAAGCGCTCTGCCTTGGTCATCGGGAACTCCACATTCAGAAGGGATTCCAGATCGTAGGTGTTCAGATCCATGATACCGCCTTCACGGCTGGAGCATTTTCCGACGTCGCAGCCGAACCACACCGGCTTGCCGTCCTTTAACTGGGCGATAGCGGCTTCCTTGAGCATATCGGCGGGCAGGTTCAGATAGCGAACGATCTTGCCTTCCACTACATTGCCCAAAAACTTCACGCTGTAGCTCTTATGATAGGGCTTGTCGGCGGTAGGAGCGTTGATCAGGCTGACGTAGTCGTCCAGATTCCATCCTACGTACTTGGCGAAGAATTCCTGCGGGGTGATCTGCTTGTCAGTGATGTATTTGTCATCCTTGGTGCGAACCGCGAAATCAAAGGTCTTCGGCGGCTTGCCCAAGCAGATGACAAGAATGTGATAGACCTCGTCCATCATGTCAGCCTTTTTGGACTGAAGCTCTTCCATGGAAGAGCCGTTTGCGTAAGCGGTTCTTAACTGGCAGGCATAGGTGCGGAGCTTTTCTGTAAGAACGGAACACATCTCGCGGGTAGCGGAGGAGTTGACAGATTCCGGCATGGCATCCTTCGGTACGACGCCGTATTTGCGCACCAGGTTGGCAAACATATCCCACTGACCGCCGTCGCCTACAGGGGACTGCAGCAGATAGGAGATGAGACGGCCGTTGGTGGGCTCATCCAGTGTCTGCAGGATGCTCTCCAGGAAATAATTGGATTTCTCCAGCTTGTCATAGAAAAGTGGATAGCTCTGGGAGAGTTCGAAGGTCTCCAGGTTCAGGCTGTGAATGATATCGAAACGCATCACGTTCAGCGCCGCGAACATCCAGCAGCGTCCGCTCTGCTTCTGAGCGGTGATATTGCCCTGTTTTAAGGAAATGGAGTAGGTGTGGGGCTGATTGCGTACAGTCTGATCCACAATCGCTGATTTTTTGAGACCGTTGTTCATAACAGCGTTCATGGCCACGGTGTTGGCGCGCTCAGAATCGAAATGATTTTCAGCGGCTGCGTAGAATTCTTTGGTAAGTTCCATAAATTGACCTCTTTTCTTTGTAAAATTTAGATAAAAAGCCTCCACGAGACAGTGTATCACAGATAAATTCCGGATTCAACGGGAAATTTCAGGAGAGTTCGAGAAAGATTGCATTTGCCGGACATTCTGAGATATACTAAACAGAAGAGAAACGATGTGCATCAAAGCAGCGGAAAGAAGGGAAATGCTTGAGCTGCAAACAGACAGCACAAGCGAAAGTTGTGGATAGATAACACGTGACAAAGAGTTGGAAAGGAATGGATTTATGAAAAGAAAAACAGCTGTGATTACGGGCGCGACGTCTGGAATTGGGCGGGAATTTGCGTACGCCTACGCGGCTATGGGATATCGCCTGGTGCTGACAGGCCGCAGGATAAAAAGGCTTGAGGCTACTTCACAGGAACTGAAGGTCCCATGCCGTATCTGGCCCGCCGATCTGTCAGATGAGAAGCAGTGCCATGATTTTATGGAGAAGCTGGAAAAAACGCGTGTGGACGTGTTCATCAACAACGCAGGTTTTGGTGTTTGTGGCAGGTTTACGGACACAGAGCTGTCGAAGGAAACCTCTCTGATTGATTTGAATGTCAGGGCCATGCATATTTTATTCAAAAGGATGCTGCAGAAGATGGAGCGACAGGGATCTGGTACGATCCTGAATGTGGGTTCCGCCGCGGGACTTCTGCCGGCAGGCCCGCATATGGCGGCTTATTACGCCTCCAAGGCTTATGTGGTCAGTCTGACTCAGGCTGTGGCCAGGGAGCTGAAAGAGGAAAAAAGTGCTGTGTATGTGGCGGTTCTCTGTCCTGGACCGGTGAATACAGAGTTCAACGCCCGCGCCAATGTAAAATTCACCATGAAGGGGATTTCTCCACAGTATTGTGTCCGCGAGGCACTTCGCGGGATGAGGAAACACAAGACAGTGATTATTCCCTCGCCGCTTGTGCGCGCAGGCACGCTGGGACAGAAGCTTTTGCCGACGTCGGTGTTGATTCCGATGATTTCCGCGCAGCAGAAAAGGAAGGTGTATCGGCGAGGAAAAAACAGTGCGAAAAATAGTCTCAAAAGCCCAAAAGCAGGACTTGCATAAATCGGAGAAAGAGGTTGCGGGAAAAATTCAGGTTTGTTATACTGAGAGCGTAGTTGAGAGTTGCTGTAAGATTACGGAAAGGAAGCAGCGATGGGAGCGTATTTAAATCCGGGTAATGAGGGTTTTCGGACAATCACCAATGATATTTATGTGGATAAAACAGGGTTAATTGATTATGTGAACAGCACAATAGATACGCCGCGCAAGCTGACCTGCTTTTCAAGACCCAGACGATTCGGCAAATCATTTGCTGCCAAAATGCTTTGCGCGTATTACGATAAAAGCTGTGATTCCCGCGTCCTTTTTCAGAATCTGGAAATATCAGGGCTTAAATCATTTGAAAAAGGACTGAATCGGTACAATGTGATTTATCTGGATATCACGCGGTTTATCGCCAGAGCGAAAAATAAGGGCAGTGATATGATCCTGGATCTACAGGCTGCGGTGATAGAGGAGTTGACAGGAGCATTTCCAGCTTGCATCAAAGAAGGGGAAACATTTCTTGCGGACGCTCTTTTTGCCGTTTCTGAAAAAACGGACGAAAAATTTATTATCATCATAGATGAGTGGGACGCGCTGTTTCGTGAGGCGAAAAATGATGAGATCATTCAGAAAAAATACATCCAGCTGCTTCGCGGACTTTTCAAAGCCGGTCCCATTACGGACAGGACGATTGCGGCCGCATATATGACCGGTATTCTGCCGATTAAGAAATATGGTACGGAATCCGCTTTGACGGATTTTAAAGAGTTCACAATGACAAAACCGGCGAAGCTGGCAAGATACATTGGTTTCACGGAGGAGGAAGTCAGGAAACTCTGTACGGATCAGGATATGGATTTTGAAAAAATGAGTGCATGGTATGATGGATATTCATTTCATAATATTCGTCATGTTTATAATCCGAATTCTGTGATGAACGCAATATTGGACGGGGAAATCGCGAATTATTGGACCAGTTCTGAGACTTATGAATCGCTGAAAAGCTATATTAGTATGAATTTTGATGGTCTAAAGGATTCCATTGTTGCCATGCTGGGAGGAGAACAGATCAGAGTGAAAGTCAGCATGTTCCAGAATGATGTATCGTCATTTAAAAGCAAAGACGATGTACTGACACTTCTGATTCATCTTGGTTATCTGGGCTATGACGCTGACAATGGAAAAGCTTTTATTCCTAACCAGGAAATTGCGGATGCCTTTGCTGACGCTGTGAGTGGCGATGAGTGGGCGGATGTTCAGGAGCTGCTACAGGATTCGGAAAATTTGCTGGAAGCAACGCTCAGAGGAGACAGTGATGCGGTAGCTGCGGCGCTGGAGAAGGCACATCATCTGAATTCTTCCATATTGCGGTACAATAATGAAGCTTCGCTAAGCAGTGCGATTATGATCGCGTATTATACGGCGAGAAGATTCTATAAGATTGTTCCGGAATTTCCTGAAGGAAAAGGGTTCGCGGATCTGGTATTTTTACCCAGAAAAGGTACGGACAGACCTGCAATGGTGATTGAACTGAAATATAATAAGGATGCGGATACCGCAATTAAGCAGATCCATGAAAACCGATATGAAGGCGACCTGAAGAAATATTTCGGTAATCTGCTCCTGGTTGGGATCAATTATGATATGGATGCAGTAGGAGAAAATGCGAAAAAGCATACTTGTGTCATTGAGAAAGTCTGATTTGCATGCCCATTGTGATGGGTTATAGTAAAGCAGAGTGGTTCATTATAAAGAAAAAACGGCAGGAGAAAAGGAGAGTGTCATTTGAAACAGAGTGATACTCTTTTTTCTTACTTTTCTATAAGAAATTCCGATTTTTATGATGCGCTTGCGGAAATAAAGCTTGCATTCTGTTTCTATGTATGGTATTTTGGTAATAGAATAGTTACCATATGCGACATACAAAGAACAAAATGAAAAGGAAGGAAACAGGCGCATGCATATTCTGTCGATCTGGGAAATTACCATAGAAGTATCTGTCACGATTTTGCTGATTAGTTTGGCGCGCAGGCTGCTTCACAGACAGCTTGCGCCGGATTTTCAGTATTTTCTGTGGATTTTTGTGGCGCTGCGGATTTTACTCCCGGTGGGGATGACGGTGGAGGTGACTTTGCCGCAGACGTTGCAGGGGACGGCTGTAGGCTGGATATTTGCTGAAAATGGTACGAATGAAGGGCTGACTTCTGCTGATGAAAATGGTACGGCGGCAGAAGACAGCACAAGTGCTGGCGTTGAAGAGCAGATGGAAACTCTACTGCAGCCAGATACTTCCGGTACGGGTATGTATGAAGAGATCATTTCCTCTGGCACCGGTTCGGGTATGAACAGCGAATGGGCAGGCGGCGAACCGGAAGGTATCGGAAGTGACAGTGCGGGTGAGATGCTTCAGGGGAGTGAAACACATGTGGAAAGCACTGAAACAGAGCAGGCGGATGCCGATTTATCAGCAACTGATGTTTCAGCGGATGTCAAAGAAAGCATGGCGGCCCTGCGTGATAATATATTATCCATATGCAGCGAAAACAGAGGCAAATTTTTTCTGATCTGGCTTACGGGCTGCCTGAGTCTGAGCCTGTATATGCTGATTGGAAATCTCCGTCTTTTTTACAGGTTAAAACAGGAACGCAGACGGATCGGTCAGCTGCAAAATGGTCTCACGGTGTATTCCGTTTCTGGCTGTTACTGCCTGGCGGGTCTGTTTCATCCCGCGATTTATGTAGATACGGGGCAGATCCGGGATGAGACCATTCTGAAAAATATTCTTCGCCATGAGCGGGAGCACTACCGTGCGCATGACAATCTCTGGCAGCTGGTTCGCGGCGTCTGTCTCATTTTGCAGTGGCACAATCCTCTGGTCTGGTGGGCATATTTTGCTTCGAAAAGGGACTGCGAGCTGGCTTGTGATTATAGAGTTGTCAGGGCAATGAATGATAAGAAGCGGTATGTTTACGGGCAGAGTCTGCTGGCGGTCTGCGGCAGCTCGATCAGTCGGGGAATCAGCCTGACAACGGCTATGAGTGGTAGCAGGAAATTAATGGAAGAGCGAATTGTGGGCGTGATGAAACCCAAAAGGAAAAGGGCAGCGGTGCTGTCTGCTGTGATTGTGGTCATAGTGGCTCTGATCGGAATGGTGTCGGTACAGCTGAATGCGGAGGGAAACTCAGGAACACAAAAAACTGTTGAGGATGGTGGTCAGGGAGACACTGTATCAACCGGCAATCAGGACGGAACCATATCAGACGACGGTCAGAATACGAAAAATACCGGCGAAAGTCTGGTCTCAGGGAACGACGAGACGACGTCTCTTAAGGTTGACATTCAGGTTGAAGATTACTATATTACAAATATCGGTAATCCTGACAATCTTTATTACATAGATGAGAATCATGTCCTTTGGGGCTGTGGCTATAATTATTATGGACAGTTGGGACAGGGCACATGGGATCAGGAGTATCACACGGAGTTTGTGAAAATCGCGGAGCATGTGGTGCATGTGGATTATTCCTCCCTGGGTGGTTTTGTGATATACCTGACGGAGGATCATGAACTGTACGGACTGGGCCCCGCGGCGAATGGTGTGCTGTTTTTATCGGAGGATTTTTCCTGGGAAGCATACAGTGATCAGGGCAATCACAGGGAAGAAAACGCGGTATCCACGCCGGTTCTGCTGATGGAAGATGTGGCATACGCCCGCTGCGGCCGGGGAGATGTGGCGTGTTTGACGGAGAATGGCGACGTTTATATCTGGGGTACGATCTGGAGCGGAGCGTTTGGTGGAGACTATTTCTATGTGTCAACGCCTCGGAAAGTGCTCTCGGACGCGGTGCTGGTGACCGGCGGCGCGTACAATCACGCGGCGTTATTGTCTGACGGCACGGTCTGGACCTGGGGGTATAATTATGCGGGCAGCCGTGGTGTGGAGATTTCAGTGGGCAACTGGCATATTTCTGAGCCTGTATGTGTCGCTGAGGACGCCGTGATGGTATGGACCGGCAGTGTATCGCGCAATGTGAATTGCCTGGACATTACGGAATTTGACTCCTATCCGCTCGGCCTGGAGAATACAATCATTCTCAAAAAAGACGGCACTTATTGGGCTTGCGGCGTGAATGTCGGAGAGGAGACGAAAACGCTGTCTTCCTACTGGGAAGTCGTGAACTATGATAAGGTATGCGCGGATGAATTGATACAGCTGGCAGAGCCGACCGGTTGTGAAATCCCTGAAGTGCGGACATACGATGATGAGGAAGCTGCCGCGGCAGAGGAAATGGAGGAGCTGAGCCCGCAGGAAGCCTGGGAAATTGTGGGAGAGAATTTCTTTGCTCTTTACGGGGACGTTGAACTGGAAGAGTCCGGGGAGAATCTCCTGGCGGTGCTGGAGACTGAGACAGTTTATTCGGACGACGGGAATGCGCTTTACAGCTGGAAGTATGCGGCGGTTTACGTGGGAGAGAAGGATGACAGGCAGTATTTTGTAAATTATTATGTTTTCACTGGGAATGACGGCGAGGAAGGATGGCTTCGAGTCAGCAACTTCTACTATGTGGACGAGAACAGTGGACTTTGCGGCGCCATTTTGACAGTCTAGAATGATAGAAAGGCACAGATAGATGAACCACATTACAGATTCAGAACAGAAAATTCTCAAACTTCTCTGGGAGGAAGGGACGCTTTCCACCATGCAGATCGTGGAGCGGCTTGAGGAGGAGACCGGCTGGAGTAAGCACGCGGTCATTTCCTTCTTAAAACGGATGGAGGCCAAGGGCTTTGTGACCTACGAGACACAGGGACGGGCCAAATATTACACGCCTGTGCCGAGTCAGGAACTGGTGGCCAGGCAGGAGCGGGATTCGGTTTTGCGCAAATTTTATCATGGAAAACTGGGCCTGATGGTCAGCAGTATGGCGGAGGAAAATTCGCTGACGCAGGAGGACATTCAGGACTTAAGGAAGCTTCTGGATGACCTGCAGGAGAGTGGAGAGAATCCGGTATCATGAAACATGGAAAATAAATATAGAAAAATTGTACAAAAACCTTGCTGAATTACCGCATATCATGTTACAATATCCCGTTTTCGACACTTGATGACGTCAAAAGAGGTGAGAACCCTTGAAAAT
>JAJQFS010000006.1 GCA_021200995.1 Lachnospiraceae bacterium
ACCATTATTCCGTTTACCCCGTTTGGTACGATGCTGGGCTTTGTCGCACTGCCAGCGAGCTATTTCCTTTATCTGATTCCCTGCATCCTGCTCTATATGTTACTGGCTACAAGCCTGAAAAAAGCATACGTCCGCCACTATGGCGAACTGCTATAAAGGAGGTTTACATCATGACTTGGACAGATATCTGGATGAAATTATTTGGTACTACAGAATTCCTCGGATTGAATATGGGATTTTGGGTATCCATGACCGGTGTTGCATTGATCGTCATTGTGATGAACATCGTATTTTGGAGTATGAAACCCAAGATTTGAATCCAAATACACAAAAGCGCTCAACTCACTTCAGTTAAGCGCTTTTGTGTTTCATCCTTATATGTTTTCATCCTGCCAGATAGTGTAATCTCTGTATATAAGGAAGGACGGTTCTCCCTGATATATCGAAGGTGCATCCCATTAAAAATGCAAAACGGAATATATTTTCATTCTCCAAAAATATCTTTGAAGACACGCTGTGCGTTTTTATAGCAGATCTTTTCAATCTCATCAGGGCTAAAGCTCTTTTCAAGTCCCTGAACAAGCAGCTACTGTCCGCCTGCGTCACCCCACTCAAGGCGGGATCCCATACCATCATAATCGGATCCCAGCGCAACGGCGTCTATTCCCGCCACATTTACCATATGGTGCAGATGACGGGCAATGTCATCTATAGAAGTGTAATCATCCTTCTCTCTGTCCACGACCGGATGCAGGAATGCCGCCAGATAATTCACACCGACGACTCTGCCTTTATTCCCCAAAGCCCTGAGCTGCTCGTCAGTCAGGTCACGGGAACTGTCCATAAGAGCTCTTGCGCAGGAGTGACTGGCAATAAACGGTTTGCTTGTGGTCTTTACCACATCCCAGAAACCGCCCTCGGAAAGGTGAGATACATCAACCGCGATGCCTACTTCGTTCATGCGTCTGACAGCTTCAATACCAAAAGGTTTCAGTCCCTTCGCATGCTCCTCGGGATCCATACTCTGGGGATAACCCAGAGAATTTTCATGGTTCCACGTAAGGGAAGCCATCCTGACACCCAGATCATGCCACCTGTCAATCTCCTCAAGTCTGCCGTCCAGCGTAACAGAATCCTCAACCGTCAGCATGGAACTGATCTTTCCGGCTGCATAGTTCCTGTCCATATCAGCGACGCTGTAAGCAGGAAGTATCTCGTCCTTATTCAGTTCCATTTCTCTCAGGTATGCCGCATAGGCCTTCTCAAAATATACTTTGGGATCCGCTTCCGGAGCGGGATGACGCACAGGCTTTCCCGGCGGGTTCCATGGGACAAAGATGGCAAAGCATTGGCACATCCAGTCTCCTTTTTTAAGTTTTTCCAGATTGATGTGCGTATCCTCCATGCCGTTCAGGTGCTTGCCCTGATAAAATTGCATGATCGTATCGCAGTGCAGATCTATTATCCTCACAATTGATCTCCTTTCAAATTCCGGCAATCGCCGTTTTTTTAATTTTAATATTGAGTATGACAAATGTCAATTTAAAACAGCTCTGTTCATCCACTTCTTTCATTGCTTACAATTTAATAAAAGGCACTCATAAAACTCCTCCACCGCTACGTAAAACAACGGATGAATCCGTTTCCTCCTGCGCTTTTTCTTTTTTGATTCCCCATTTTACCTGATTTGTATTGAAAATCTTAAGCTTTCGCGATACTTCGCTCGTCTGGGAAAGGAAAAAAGTGCCGCCGTTTCGCAATTATTCATTGTCAAAGCGGCAGCTCAAATTTTTAGAAATCTTTTTTATTATCCATTATCTATGGTTTTATCATCATCATTTGCAGTCCCTCTTCGCAAGCTTCCTCTGTCACATCAACATGCAACAAAGGCTCCGGCGGGTTTTCCTACAAAATCGTCCTGCACAGCTGCGCGTCCGGATGGGCGATGACGGAAGAGTCCAGATACATGCCATTGGGCGCCACAGCGTCTTTGGCACGGTCGATGGCGGCCTGAACCGCGGCCACTTCGCCGGTCAGATAAAGGTAGGATTTGCCGCACATGCCCTTGGCAATGCGCAGTTCGATTAAGTCGACGATGGCGGTCTTGGCGGCTTCATCGGCGGCTACTATGATGGAAGCGGCGTCATAGGTTTCCAGAATGCCGAGGGTGCTGATATTCTCCACATGGGTGGTGCCGTAGATGGCCGGGAAGATGCTCTCGTGCGGGTTGCCCAGCACAAAGCTGTCAATGAAATGCTCCTCCGCGATGGTCTTCGCCGCGTCCACGGCGCTGCGCACCGCGCTTAAGTCTCCTGTGATCAGCGCAATGTATTTGCCGGGGCAGACCACCTGCGCCTCTAAGAGCTCCACAGCTGCGGTCTTGACCATGGTATCCGCCGCGGTCACGCCGGAGGAAACTGTCTTAAATTCTATCATTCCGATTGCTTTTGCCATAATAAACCTGCCTCTGTATGTCATTCCATAACCGACATTTGGAAAAAGAACGGCTCATAGCTGTCGCAGATATTCGCCTTATCTTTTCCCAATGCCTGTTCTTGCCTTTCCGTCCATCTCCACCTTATAGATCAGATGTAATCTCCACATATTTATCTGTCACATCCGTCACAATGCCGCAGATCGACGCGTGTACCGGTACGCTTAAGCCCTGCGCGGCCTCGGCTACCTTCTGGCCTCTGGTGACCTTGTCGCCCTTCTGCACAGCACAGACCGCGGGCGCACCGATGTGCTGGGAGAACAGCTCCCGCACCCGCTTCACCGGCCGGACATGATCGTCTAACGGCGCGGGCGCATCATATTTTGTCAGGCCAAGCCGCGCTTCCAGACGGTTCTCCGGTACTCTGCGATATTCTCTGGACTCCTGTACCGGCGCAGGCACGATTCCCTTCGGGGCCTTGATACCGGCCTTACGCAGACCATCCTTGCAATCCGCGATCAGCGTTCTCGGAGACAGGCTCTGTGGGCAGGAGAACATCTCGCACAAACCGCAGCTGGAGCAGAAAAACAGATTTAAGTATGCGTCCAGATCCCCGTAATCATGGTTGCTGAAGGCTCTCATGAAACGATGCGGCTCAATCGGATGCCCCAGGTTATGGCGGGGACATAAATCCGTGCAGGTTTCGCACTGACAGCAGGACGCCGCCGCCCGCTTCATGCCGATGGACGCGGGCATGGTCTTTTTTAAAATAATCTGATGATCCTTCGGCAGCACTAAAATGGCGTTGGTCGTTCTCGTCACCGGATTCTCAGGGCTGCCGATATTGCCCATCATGGGACCGCCCACCAGGTAGACCAGGTCAGGTCCTGTCTCGCCGCCCGCCATGGAAACCACTTCTTTTAAAGAAGTTCCCAACGGCACGCGCACGGTAATGGGATTTTGTACCTCTCCGACCACTGTAACGACCTTGTCCACCACAGGCGTCTGCTTCTCCAGGGCGCGGTAAATATTATATACCGTCTCTACATTGAAGACAATCACCCCCGCCTCAATCGGCAGACCTCCGGGAGAAATGACCCGTCCGGTGGCCTCATAGATCAGCACGATCTCGTCGCCCATGGGATAAGCGCCGGGCAAGAGCTTTAAGCGCACCTTTGGATATTCCGGAAGGTACGCATTCAGTGCCTCAATCGTACTGGTATACTCTTCCTTGATCCCGATGATGGCTTCCTCGGCCTCCACCACGTCCGCGATCATGGAAAAAGTCCTGACGATATCCCGCGCATGCTCTTTTAAGAGCTGCCTGTGCAGCTTTAAGAGCGGCTCGCACTCCGCGCAGTTCATCAGGATGGTATTAGCCCGCTTATCGATTTTCATATAGGTCGGGAAACCGGCTCCGCCGGCACCCACGATTCCATTTTCTTTTATAATCCCGCTCAGTTCTTCTACTGTCATAGTTATACCAGTCCTGTCGGATCGTCAATAATCCCGACAATCGCGGCGTCAATGGGCGCATCGTTCATTCCACAGCCGATTCTGGCCGCGCTGCCTAATGCCACCAGCACATACTCGCCGATGCCAGCGCCAATGTTGTCAATGGCGATCAGGTTGCCTCCTTTTCCCTTCATGCTGGGAACGGGCTCAATGATCATGAATTTATTTCCCACCAGGTTCTCATTTTTGCGGGTGGATACGATACTGCCTGTTACTTTTCCAATAAGCATAGCGCTCTCCAAAGTTACTACTTAATAATCGTCACGGTGTCGCCGGTCTTGATCTTGCTGGCGTTGGCCTCATCCGTATCAATGTGCATCTCCAGCGTAAAGGTCGGGCTGACGCGGATTTTCACCTGATTAAAGATTGTGCCTCTCTCATTTTCCGCCTTCACGGATACGATGTCGCCGTCATGCACGCCGGCCGCCTGTGCGTCTGCCGGAGTCATATGGATGTGACGCATGGCTACGATGCAGCCCTCCTCCAGATACAGCACACCCTTCGGACCCACAATGGCGATCGGGGCGCTCCCCGTGATATTGCCGGACTCGCGGATCGGAGCCTTAATGCCCAGCTTGACGGCGTCCGTGGCGGAGATCTCCACCTGTGATGCCTTTCTCACCGGTCCTAATACTCTGACATTTTCTATCGCTCTAAGCTTGATGCCGACCAGCGTCACGGTCTCATTGGCCGCGAACTGACCGCCCATCAGATCTTTCTTTTTCGTTAACTGATAACCCTTCCCGAACAGCACCTCGACGTGCTCCTGGGTCAGATGGACATGTCTTGCGGATACGCCGACAGGTACCACGTATCCCTTTTCATTTGGCTTCTGATTCTCAATCGCGGCCAGTACCGCTTTTGTAATCATCTCGATTTCTCTTGCTTCCAAAGTCGTCACCTGTTTTTTGTGCCGCCCGGCGTCGGTTTGCATCGCTATCGCCTGCTGGCACTCACTTTCACGTTAAATTGTGTTATGGATTGCGAGATCGTTTTTTGCAAAGCAATCCATACTATCACAACCTGTTGTCACCTAGATTATACTCACGGCCGTTACACATCAGGGCATATTTCATGCCCTGATATGCTTAAGGCCGCCGCGCCTTTTTTACAAAAAGCGCTCCATCCTGTCACATGTTCCGTATCGCGAAAACCCATTATGCCTTTGCGGACGGCAGAATCATCTCGACATCGTTGTGCGGTCTCGGGATGACATGGGTAGCGATCAGCTCGCCTAACTTGCCTGCAGCAGCAGCGCCGCTCTCAACGGAGCTCTTCACCGCGCCTACATCGCCGCGAACCATCACGGTTACCAGTCCGGAACCGATCTTCTCAGTGCCAATCAGCTTTACGTTAGCGGATTTGCACATTGCGTCCGCCGCCTCGATTGCCGCTACCAGTCCTCTGGTTTCCACCATTCCTAATGCTTCCTGTGCCATTTTTTGTTTCTCCTTTCTTGTGACAGGCGCCATGCGCCTGTGCTATGCTGTAGTGTTAATTTACTGTGTTATATTGACCTCCGTATTCACGACGATCTTGCCTGCATTTTACGATGGCCGTGAACAGTAACATCTGTTTACCAGATCGGGGGCTCTATTTCACCGGCGGGATTATTTGCCCGTGCGGTTACTGACTCTAAACTGCGGAACCGGCTCGCGCTCAGATGCGCCAGGCGCACGATTTCAGGGTGCGGGTTAGCGATCACGCCGTGCGACACCGGTTTTTTGATGCACTTCGCGCACGCGCTCTCCACCGCCTGTGTGACTGCCGACACATCACCCTGCACAATCAGGGTTACAAGCCTTCCGCCCATTTTCCGTTCCCAGGTGATGAACTCCACGTCCGCCGTTTTGCGCATGATGTCCAACGCGTCCATGGCTGCCGCCACACCGGAAACTTCTACCAGGCCATATGAACTGCCCATTTGCTGTCCTCCATTTGAGATGATACACCATCATCATATTTTGGGTAAAATGGACTCCACATCCTCGTGCGGTCTGGGAATGACGTGAGTCGCGAACAGCTCGCCCAGCTGAGCGGCCTTCACAGCACCCGCTTCCACAGCCGCTTTGACGGCACCTACATCACCGCGGACCATCACGGTCACCAGTCCGGAACCGATCTTCTCCGTGCCAACTAAGGTTACCTCAGCCGCCTTGGTCATGGCGTCCGCTGCCTCAATCGCCGCTGTCAGACCTCTGGTCTCGATCATTCCCAATGCTTCCTTTGTCATTGTTATTGTCCTCCTCTTTTTGCAAGCCGTTTCGGCTCTTCCTTTTACACCTTGTCAAATCCGCTGAGCTTCAGCATCTTACAGGTATCATCCGTGGGGTTCGGGATGATGTAATGCTGCACAACACCGGTCACGCTCTTCGCCATCTCGATTCCCGCTTCCATCGCCGCTTCCACGTCTGAAATGCTGCCGCGGAACTTGATGGTCACCAACAGCGGCACCGGAAGAGCGTCAGCATTGGCCGGTTTATTTTTATCAAAGTTTTCCAATGTCACGCTGGCTGCCTTGCACCCCGCGTCCGCCGCCATAAAGGCACAGACGAGGCCGTATACTTCCAGAATTCCGACTGCCTGATTCACGTATGTTTCCTCCTGTCACGATCCTTTGTTCTCTGCATCCGTGCTTTAGCCACTACTTGTTGATAATCGCGATCTTTAAGCCCTGCATTGACAGATTGGTCTTCAAGGCCTCATTGATCTGATCTAACGGGAAGGTGTGCGTGATCAGCTCGTCCATCGGCAGGCCGATCTTTTTCGCGCCCTTCAGGAACTCAAATGTGGTGGCGTAATCTCTCAGGGTGTAAACCCAGCTGCCTACCGTGGTGATTTCCTTGGAGCAGATGTCGAAGTGGGGATTGATGGTGGTGTCACCGCCATTGACAAAGAAGCCCAGCTCGCACAGACCGCCGCCGTTGCGGATAAACTTGTAAATATTAGAGTGGCCCGCCGGAGAACCGGTGCACTGGAAGGCAAAGTCCGCAAGATGTCCGCCAAACTCATTGGCCACTGCGCCGGACAGAGCCTCAATGCCCTTGTGATCCTTGAAGTTCACCGTGCCGGTAGCGCCCATCTTTTTCGCGAAATCCAGTCTCTTCTGCTCGCCGTCCACAGCCACGATCTGCTGCACGCCCATGGTCTTTAAGACCGCGATGCAGATCAAGCCGATGGGACCGCAGCCCTGCACCACCACTCTGGAATTAAACCGCAGGATATTGGTGGATTTCGCGCGCTCTACCGCGTGCACCAGCACCGCGCAGGGCTCGATCAAGACTCTGGAATACAGATCCAGATCACTGACATTAAATACAGTGGAGCCGCCTCTGATAAAAATATAATCAGAGAACCAGCCGTTTAAATGATAATCGTCATCCGGCAGAAGTCCGTATACATCCGCGCCGCCCACGTTCTGCTTATTGAGATCGTACATGGTGATTTCCGGGTCATCCTTGAAAATCATGCAGGTGACGACCTTGTCGCCAATATGCAGATCCTTGCCGGCGCTGTCCTTTTTCACGTTTTTGCCCATCTTGACGATCTCGCCGGTACCCTCATGACCGAGCGCTACGGGGATGAGGGAGAAGGGATCTTTTTTAAATTCATGGGCGTCGGTGCCGCAGACGCCGCAGCCTTCAACCTTCACCAGGATATCGTCATCGCCGACGGGCGGGATGGGATATTCCTTCACGTCAAAATGCTCTAAGGCTGTCAGAACGGCCACATGAGCGGTCTTCGGAATGGGCTGGCCCGCCGCGCTTGCGGTGGAAGCGGTGCTCACCGTGCTGCCGCTCTTTCCTTCCATGCTCAGAAGAACCTGTCTGACAATATCTTCTACATTTACATTATTCAGATCCATTTTTTGGTCCTTTCTTGCTCTATTTGCTCCGCCGACTGAAGTCAGCGGCTTCTGATTTCTACCTGATGCAAAGGCTGTCAGTCATGACACATCTTCTGCACTTCGTGAAGCTCTTCGCGCTCGTCAGGCCCTCGCCCGTACGGCTTGCGATAGTGAATGTCGCGTAGCCCTCGCCTCCGAAGCCCAGCGCCGCGTAGGACGGGCCGTTCTTCACGAGGATAGCAGTGTCAATGGCCTTGGCATATTTGGTGATGTTGTCCACATTCTTGGAATGGATGTGGGCGGAATGCCTGTTGCCGTGCTCCAGCCAGACCGCTTTCTCCACCGCGTCGTCAAAGTCCTTCGCCCGGACAATGCCGAGGATGGGCATCATCAGCTCTGTAGTGATCAGCGGATGCTCCTTTTCGCCCTCGAAAATAATGCAGCGGATGTTGTCCGGCACCTCTACGCCGATCATGGAAAGCAGGACCTTCGCGGATCTGCCAACGCACTTACGGTTCAGGGCTCCCTTTTCTGTAATCACAGTCTTTGCCAGTTTATCCTGCTCCTCTTTGGAGACAAGATAACAGCCCTGCTCCGTGAGCATGTAATGCATCAGCTCATCCATGATGGAGGAAACCGCTACGACCTCCTTCTCCGCGATGCAGGGAAGGTTATTATCAAAGGTGCAGCCGTTGACGATATCCTGAGCCGCCTTGCGGATGTCGGCCGTCTCGTCCACCAGTGCGGGCGGGTTGCCGGCGCCTGCGCCGATGCCCTTTTTGCCGCTGGATAAAACGGTCGTTACTACGCCTGTGCCGCCGGTCGCGACTAAGAGCTGAATGTCCTTATGCTTCATCATGTAATTGCTGGTGGCCACAGTGGGTTTCTCCACGGTGCAGGCCACGTTGTCCGGACCGCCGGCCTCAATGGAAGCCTCATTGATCATATTGATCGCGAAAATGGTGGTCTTAACTGCCTGCGGATGTGGGTTGAATACCACAGTGTTGCCGCTGGCGATCATGCCGATGGAATTGCAGATCACCGTTTCGCTGGGGTTGGTGGACGGGGTGATCGCGCCGATCACGCCGAACGGACCCATCTCCAGAAGTGTCAGGCCCCTGTCGCCGGACCAGGCTGTGGTCGTGATATCCTCGGTTCCAGGCGTTTTCTCCGCCACCAGAAGATGCTTCAAAATCTTGTCGCCCACATTGCCCATGCCGGTTTCCTCTACGCCCATGCGGGCGATGGTCTCAGCGTTTTCCTTCGTTTTCTTACGAATATTGGAAATAATCTTTTCCCTCTGATCCATGGACATGTTGCGGACGACCTTCTGCGCTGCTTTCGCGGCCTGAATCGCGTCCTCCATCTCCACGAAGACACCGTGCTTGCCGCTGGGGCTCTCCGCGATCTGAAGCTTCGCCAGCACCTCCTGTACGATGTCATTTACCATTTGTTCGTTCATATCCAGAACTCCTGTCTGCATGGCTTAACTGTCATGCCATTTTTACTGCTATTCTGATACTATTCTAACATCCTTCACAGTTGCCTCACCATCCCATGCGCAAAAGCAGCTGCGTATCCGAGCTTTCAGATTCCCATTGCCATCTGTGCGAATACCTCCTCCGCGTAATGCGCGAGATAAGTATCCTGCTCGGCTGTTCCTCCGCTGACCCCGAAGGCGCCGATGATGGCATCCTTTATTTTCAAGGGCGCACCACCGCCGAAAATCACGATTCTGCCGCCGTTGGTATACTGGATCCCGTAAAGCGGCTGTCCCGGCTGGCTTAATTTTCCAAGCTCCTCGGTGGACATTTGAAAGGCGATGACGGTGTAGGTCTTATTGAGCGCCACATCGTAGCTGCCCACGAACGCGCCGTCCATGCAGCGCACCGCCACCGGATTACCGTGAGCGTCCGCCACCGCGGTGACCACCTTCATCCCCATACCCTCAGCCTTTGTTTCCACCTTTTTCATCAAAAGCTCCGCGCTCTCCAGGGTGATGTTTGATGTGTGGTAAGTCAGACTGTTTCCCGCTGCCCTGCCAATACCGTTCTCAGCCAGAACGGAGCGGACAACCTCGGAAATCACCTGCTCATTGCGGTTGATACTGCCGTTTCCTTCCGGAAAACTTCCTGCCCCGTGCTCGTCTGCGCTCATTACTTCATGCCAAGCTGAGCCAGTACCTGTTTGGTGATCTCCGCCACGACCTCGGGACTGACATCCTTCGCCTGATTATTCACAGAGCCGGTGACCGCACCTACATTGGAGGACTGGCCGCAGGCGCCGCCGCAGTTGTGGCAGTTGACGCCATCCTTATTCAGGCAGAGGTTGGCCGGATGCTTGCCCGGCATGCCGAACTTTCTGCGGATCTCATACAGCTTCTCGACTGTCTCTTTGTCAAATTCCTTCGGGCCGCCCAGCTGCTTTGCCTTGTAAAGAAGCTCCGCGTAGAACTCCACGGACTCGGTCTTGTAATAAGCCGCAGTCAGATCCGTGGACCAGGTCAGGGTACCATGGCTCTCCAGCAGTACCGCGTCATAATAGGGAAGATATTTCTCCAGATTATCCGGAATCTCATTGGTAGAAGGAGTACCATACTCCGCGATCGGCACACAGCCCAGCGCAATCACCGCTTCCGGCATGATCGGCTGCGTCAACGGAATGCCGGCAATGGCAAACGCCGTCGCGTAAGTCGGATGCGCGTGCACCACAGCGCCCACGTCCGGTCTCTTCTCGTACACTCTCATGTGCATCTTGATCTCGGAAGAAGGCTTGAAGCCGCGGTTGGCCTGGATTACATTGCCCTTCTCATCCACCTTGCAGATAAATTCCGGGGTCATAAAGCCCTTGGAAACACCGGTCGGCGTGCACAGGAATTCATGGTCGTTTAATTTGACGGAAATATTGCCGTCGTTGGCAGCGACCATGTTTCTGTTATAGATGCGCTTGCCGATGTCACAGATCTGCTGTTTCAGTTCGTACTCATTCACCATTTTTCTGGTTCCTCCTTGAAATAATTAGGTAATGTTTTATGTGAAATGTTGATTTGTTGCCTGTTTCTGTTTTTATGGCGCACACCGGTCAGCCTGCGGATATACATAAATCGTTGAGCGATTGATCTGTCTCCTGCTCCCACGGCAACACGTCTCCGTCCTCCCGCAGATATTCCAAAAGCTCCGCCACGCCTTCTCCTGCCTTCGAGTCCACAAAGAAAATCTTTTTGCAGCCCGCGAGCCTTAGCCATTTCGCGCTCCGCTCGGGGTTCGCGCCCTCTACGTCGATTTTCGTCACAATGCCGATCACCTCACGGTTGCACATACATGTCACATTGGGTGGGTAGAGAGAATATGGCTCGGTGGCCGCCAGCAAAAGCCCCACAATCTGCGCCTCGTAGGTGTAAAGCGCCAGCGCGTGTCCCAGCGTATGTGTCTGCAAATATTCTCCCGGCGTGTCGATGATGACGTCAAAGTTGTTAATGTACTGTGTCTTATGATACGTGATGGTGTTGCCCCGCATGGCCTGCGTCAGCGTGGTCTTGCCGCATTCGCTGCGCCCCATGAAAATAATCTTTTTCATGCCGTTTTACTCATGTCTTGGTGATTGGGCAGACGGTGTAGCCCAGCACATCCTGCACATAGGATAAAATCGCCTTCACCGCTGCTTCCACCTCGGAAACGGAACCCGTGATAATCAGTGAGCCGCTGAAACGGTCCACGAAGCCCAACTCCGCGCCGGAGGATTTCGCCGCGATATCCGCCATGATAATTGCTGTCTCCGCCGGGGAAACCGTCAGCACACCGATGGCCGATTTCACATATTCGACTCTCGGATCCAGCCCCAGCTTCTCATAGAGGATCGGATCAGGGTTGGCGATGATGTGCGCCAGTGTAATCTGGCGTCCCGGCACCAGCTCCTGGACGATACGCTGTTTTCCGCTTTCCGCGTCTTTATCAAATATAACCATCTTTGTCTCCACGTACTGTTTACAGTTACTGAGGTGTTATATGCTTTTGCACGAACCGCTCACCATATTTGGCAGTTGAACCGCTCACCCGCCAATCTGACACACCAGACTGCTGCAGTTCTCCACCGTCTTTTTGAGCATCTCCATATGCTCATTCGTCGGCGGCAAAATCTCCTTCATCGTGTACTCCCGGCCCAGACCCTCGTATTTGTCCTGCCCCAGCCTGTGATACGGCAGCAGATGAATGCGCTCTACGCCCGGCAGCTTGTCCGCGAAACGGGCGATCTCCCGGATTTCCTCCGGCGTATCGTTGAAGGTCGGGATCACCGGCACCCGGATGGATAACTCGGTCATGCCGCTCACCGCTACCTTCCTCGCGTTCTCCAGCATCAGCTCATTGCTGCGGCCGGTGAAGGCTTTATGCTTCTGCGGATTCATATGCTTGATGTCCATCAGATACTGATCCAGATACGGGAGAATGCTCTCAATCACTTCATATTTCGCGCAGGCCATGCTCTCCATCGCCGTGGGAATGCCCACGACCTTCGACGCGCGCAGCAGGTCCCTCGCGAACACAGGCTGGCAGAGGCTCTCGCCGCCGGATAAGGTCAGGCCGCCGCCGCTTCTGCGGTAATAGCCCCGGTCCTTCTCCACCTCATGCATGACCTCTTCCACCGTCACGTCGCGGCCGATGATCTTCGGCTTGCCCTGCACCGTCATCGTCTGTATCGTATATTCCTGGGACTCCGGATTGCAGCACCAGCGGCAGCGAAGCACACAGCCTTTTAAAAATACAATGGTCCGGATCCCGTTGCCGTCATGGATGGAGTAGCGCTGGATATCGAAAATCCGGCCTTTGGTCTGTAAATAATCCATTTAGAACCCCTGCTCCGTCCTGCGGATAATATCGTCCTGCAGGGACTTGGACAATGTCGTAAACAATGCGCTGTAGCCGGCCACGCGGACCACCAGGTGCGCGTATTTCTCCGGATGCTTCTGCGCGTCTAAAAGCGTGTCCTTATCCACCACATTGAACTGCATGTGGCTGCCCTTCTGGTCAAAGTAGGTGCGAATCAGCGCCACAAAATTATCTAACCCCTTCTCGCCGCTTAAGGCGGTAGGATGGAATTTCTGATTTAAAAGCGTCCCGTTGGAGGCTATGCCGTGATCCAGTCTGGAAACCGAGTTGGCCGTCGCAGTCGGTCCGTGGACGTCCTTCCCTGCGGAGGGCGATACACCGTCCGCCACCGGGGTATGCGCCAGCCTGCCGTCCGGCGTGGCTCCTGTCTGTGCGCCTAACGGCACATTGGCTGATACCGGATACAGTCCCGCCTGGAAAATACCTCCCCTGGGATTTTTGTATTCGGGAAGCGTCCTGGTATAGACGTAAGCCGCGTCTCTGGCCATGGCGTCCACCTCCGGATCGTCATTGCCAAACTTCGGCACTTCCGCAATCAGCTCCAATATTTCATCAAAGCGCTTCTGATCCTCTTCGGAAATCTTCGCGGACTGCACCTGTTTCACGATACCCTCGGCCGCCGCGGCGTCTACTGTAACGCCCTGCTCCTTCAGGCTGCCGATGATGCGCAGAGAAATATCCGTAATGCTGTCCGCGTCCAGACCCTTGCCAAAGTTCAGCATCAGTGCCCGTTTCAGCTCTGACATCGAGACTTTCTTCTCCTCGAAGACCAGCTTTTTCACCGCAAATAAGGAGTCCGCCACATTGGCGATGCCGAAGCCCTGCGGGCCGGTGAAATTATAAATCGCGCCGCCCTCCTGCAAGGACCTACCGCGCTTCATGCAGTCGTCCACCATACAGGACTCAAAAGGAAGTGGGCAGAGCGTGGCGTGTGCCACATCAATGCTGTTGTCCGCGTTCACCAGTAGGGAAATGAAATAATTCATCTGCTCCTTGTAGGCGTCGTAAAACTCGTCGAAGGAAGTCATCTCCTCCACCGGCTTCGTCTTCACGCCCACCAGCTCGCCCTTGTCATAGCCGCTCTCAAATACAGTCTCCAACGGTCGGCACATATTGAAGAACGCGGCGTCATGCCAGCCCTCGGTCTTGCCGGCCTTCTGCGGCTCCACACAGCCGATGATATTGTACTCTCTGGCGTCCTCTAAAGTCAGGCCCCTGCTCATCAGGGACGGAATAATCACTTCATCATTATAATAAGCCGGGAAGCCGATGCCCGTGCGGGTCAGCGACGCCGCCTTCACCAAAAGTGCGTGCGGCGAACCGTTCCACACGCGGATGGACAGCGACGGCTGCGGCAGAAATACATGTGTGGAGGCACTGATGCACATGAAGGACAGGTCGTTGGTCACGTCCTGACCGTCCTTATCCTGGCCTCCCACGATCAGGTTCTGGAAGAGGCTGTAGCCTGCGAAGCCCTCGGCGCTCACAGCGTCGCGGCATTTATTCAAGTCGTTTAATTTCACCCAGATGCAGTCGATCAGCTCCTGCGCCGCTTCTCTGGTGATAATGCCGGCATCCAGATCCTTTTTATAATAAGGATACATGTACTGGTCGAAGCGTCCCGGGGAGATGGAATGTCCGCTGGACTCGATCTGCAGAAGCTGCTGCACAAACCAGAAGCTCTGGCAGGCCTCCCAGAAGGAGGCTGCTCCCTTTCGCGGCACGTTCGAACAGTTGGCCGCGATCTGTAAAAGCTCCTTTTTGCGCGTCGCGTCGCTCTCTTTGGCCGCCATTTCTTTGGCCAGCGCCGCGTAGCGCTCCGCATAATGAATCACCGCCTCACAGCTGATGATTACTGCCTGCAGGAAGCGGGACCTGGTCGCGTAATCCGCGTCACCCGGTTTGCACTCATCCAGATACCCCTGTGCCTCAGCAATGATACCCTCATAGCCGATCGCCAGCACCTTCTCATACTGCACGGTCACATGCCCGACGCCGTTGTAGAAATAATTGCCTGGCGTGAAATAATTATGCTCCATGGTTTTCAGGGTCTCGGGTGCCATATAAGAGGTCGCGAGCTCGCTGGTCGTCTTGCCCTTCCAGTAGGGATGAACGGCCTTTAATTCCTTTTTGGTCTGCTCAGATATGTAGAAAGGGTCGGCCTTGCGGTGCTCCACGGTATCGAACTCCGCCTCCAGCCACTCCCAGGAAAACTCCGGGTAGGTCTGGCAGCCTCTGGGCGCGATGGTGGTGCTGCCCACGATCAATTCATTTTCTCTGATGATAATAGGGATATGGTCAAGAATGTGCGCGAAAGCCTTCGCCCGTCTTGTCACGATGGGCTGCCCCTCGGTGGCGCGGTAGCTCTCGGTCAGAAGAACCGCCCTGGCGGATTCGATCTCAGGCATCTTTTTGAACAGATGCTCCACCAGCTTCGGAATGCGGTCTGTTTTCGGAATTTCAGCAGTGTAGTAACGCTCCATGATGATTCCTTTCGTTTGTATGTCAACGATTCACTGGTACTTCCTGATTCCACATTATATATGGGCATATTCATAAAGTCAACAAATTGTTTGAAGTTTTTCTTGGTTTTTATGCAAACTTTATGTTGGTTTTGTATTGTTTTTGATATGATATTAATAATGCTGCCTGACCGGAATGTTTCATTTTCACCATAACAGAACACTAATAGTCACTATATCTCCCGAAATCTCCCTGGAACCCCCATTCCCTCAGTTTTTTCTCAAATTTGAAGTTTTTATTTTCTTCATCATATTGATGCAGATACCATACAATGCTTTCTGGCTTCTGATTTCCTTCCTTCAACGCTTTACATACCTCCTGGATTTGAACTTTATCTTCTTCCGGGTATGAATAACCATATGAATACACCTTATGTATATTAGAAGTTCGTAACCCGTCATAAAAAGATTCGTTTTCACTCATTACTATACCCACATCTTTTTGCAACAATGAATAAAGAAATACCAGTCTTCCGTATAAGTCGGAATTTTTTATATTTGCATTAAACTTTTCTTCAGGTTTAAAGTCAGCTGGCGCATATCCCACTATGAGCCGCGAATTATCTTCACCAAACGAAGATAATCCTCTGGTTAACCTCTTTTCGTAATTTTCTTCCCGTTTCCCGTGAATATGACAGACATTTTTTGCACAAACCCCATATACTTTTTCCACTGTCTCCGTGTAGTTAAATGAAAGAACCAAAACCTCTTTCTGATTCATGACACGTTCCAGATATGGCTTCTTCAAAATATCCTTGGAAATATCCACTTCACTGATCCATTCGAAAAACACATGTTCTAATGTCTCAAATACATCCCGCAATCTCGAAGCAGCTCTGTCCTCTGTTTTTTCGCACTCAAGTAAAACTCCCGCATAATCCAGTTTCTGCAATAGTGCTTCAAACTCATTCCACTCTATATCGTTATTCTCACATGCAACTTTATTTATCATCCAATACAAAAGTCTCATTGCGCCAGCAAAATTATATATGGTTCCCTTTTTCGTAAATATTTTCCCTTCTGGCAGGGCAGGCATTTGTGGCTCAATCTCTTCTTGACGGTCTTCGTCAAATGGTTTACCATATGCATTCTCATACATAAATTTCTTGAAATCTTTGTATCTTGTGTCCAGTTTGTGCGCCAGATCAAATCCATTTCCAATAATAAACAGCTTACTCATATCGTTATCCTCCCGTGGCATTACACTTTTTAGCTAAGGAAACGCTGATTAAATCAACATTTTAGCTATCCATCACCCACCATCTATA
>JAJQFS010000045.1 GCA_021200995.1 Lachnospiraceae bacterium
TGGAAGTAAAGGGGCTCGAACCCTTGGCCTCCCGCTAGTCAGGCGAGCGCTCATCCCAGCTGAGCTATACTTCCATGCCCAGTATAATATCACAGATTTCAAAAAAAGAAAAGAGCTTTAGAAAATATTTATAAATTGACTTTGGAACATTCAGAATTATTCGTTGCATTCGGAAAGAAAAAATAGTATGATTTAGCAATGAGCCTGGCTCTTGAGCGGCACATGGCTCACGACACACCGAAACGGAGAAATTTTCTGATGCAGCAGATTTTATATACCATATTTATTACTTTCCTGGCGGGCATGGGCGCCGGCCTGGGGACAGGCTTCGCGGGCATGAGCGCCGCGGTAGTGATTTCCCCCATGCTGGTCGCGTTCCTGGACATGGACGCGTACCTGGCGGTGGGAATTGCCCTGGCCTCGGATGTGCTGGCCAGCGCTGTATCCGCCTATACATATCATAAGCACGGCAACCTGGATATCAAAAACGGTTTGATTATGATGATTTCCGTTCTGTGCTTTACCGTGGTAGGCAGCTTTGTGTCGAGTCTGATTCCCTCCACCACGATTGGGGATTTCAGCATTTTCATGACATTCTGCATGGGCCTTCGTTTCCTTATTTTTCCCGTCATGACTACCAGGGAAGATATGATGAAGGTTTCCCCGAAAATCAGGGCCATCGAATCATTGGTCTGCGGCATCGTGATCGGTTTTATCTGCGGCTTTGTGGGAGCTGGCGGCGGCATGATGATGCTGATGATCCTGACTCTGGTGCTGGGGTATGAATTGAAAACCGCGGTTGGCACCAGCGTCTTTATTATGACGTTTACCGCGTTTACCGGTTCGGTTTCACATTTCGTGCTCGGAGGAATGCCGGATTTGTTTGTGCTCGTTTTATGCATCGTCTTTACTTTCATCTGGGCCAGGATTGCGGCCGGTATTGCCAACAAGGCGACGCCAAAGGCATTAAACCGCGCGACCGGCGTGGTGCTGGTATCTCTGGCGGTGATCATCTTTTTCTTTTCCTGATTTATCGGCTATCGGGTGGTAACATTTTGTTATAGTGGATACATTCGGTTTCCAGCTTTGAAAAATTTACACATTGAGTCCTGGCAGAAAATTTTTCGCCGGAAAGGTATTTACGATAAAGTACGTTAGCAGTATTACATATATCGCAGGCATGTTCGTTACACCAGTTTAATTCTTTTTGCAGTAATGCTTTTCTCTTTTGGATTATCTGAACATCATGCTTTCTGATTATGGTGTCTATGGGTGTGAGTTGTGCGCGTTCTACCGGGATCATCAGATTAAAATTGAGAACGCCGAGCAATTCGCCATCATATTCCATTTTTTTAAAATCGATTTTATTTTTCATGTATTTGTGCTTTGCTTTTGGCCTTGATAGTGGAACACAATACTGCATATGATTGTACAGGATAATAACGCCCAGGAATGGTCTTTCATCTTTGCCAGCCTGAGGAGAAACAGACATGATTCTGTCATCAATATGATGAAGATTGCGGATATATTTCATATCTATACGGTATAAATTTAATGGAAAAGACGTCATATAAACTTCCCTGTAAAAACAGTACAAGGACTATGCAGCCATAGTCCTTGCAGATGTGATGCCACCGCGGCGGCATCAACGCTTTTATGATATCCACTTCAGGCAGGATTCTCCTTTGAAATGATTTTACCACATTTATAAATAAATGCAACAGGAAATTTGCGTAAAATCTGGCGTAAGATCAGGGTAGAAGGAAAAAACTGGAATTATCAGAAAATCAAAATCCCTCCGATTTCCCACTTGACGAATACCGGATAAAGTGGTAAAGTTATTACAGTTTTGAAACCGAGGAAGCGGAGATAACGGTTGTTGTGCACTCACAGAGAGTCCGGGCAGGTGCGAGCCGGACAGAACGCAGATGATCAAATGGACCGCTGAGGGCGCGGAGGAAAGGCATACGAGTATTTCGCGACGTGTGGGCATACGTCAGTTGCCGGGGATATGATAGTATCCTGCAGAGTGCATGGAGTCTTTCCATGAAGCAAGGTGGTACCGCGGGTTTGAGAGTAAGCTCGTCCTTGATGAAGAAGATCGAGGATGGGCTGTTTTTGATTCTTCAAAGTCGTTGCGAATATTTAAAAACCACCCATCAGAAAGGAGCCTTTGCACCATGAACATTTCAAATGAAGCACTTCTTTTCTCCCTTGCCGCGTCCGGCGATTATAAGACCATTCCGGTCAGTTGCGAGATCTATTCCGATATCTGCACGCCGATCCAGGCGCTGCACATCTTACAGAATGTCAGCCATCATGTCTACCTTCTTGAATCCATCGAGGATCATGAGAAGTGGGGACGGTACTCCTTCCTGGGCTATGACCCGAAAATGGAGCTGACCTGCACAGACGGCATGATGACGATCAAATCCGGTTCCTCCGTCTCATTTCCGGTGAAGCATCCGGGAGAATATATCCGGCAGGTGGTGGCGGATAATTTGTCGCCCATGATCCCTGGTTTGCCTTCCTTTACCGGCGGCCTGGTGGGCTATTTTTCCTATGATTATATCAAATACGCGGAGCCAACCTTAAAGCTCGACGCCGAGGACGAGGAGCATTTTAAAGATGTGGACCTGATGCTCTTTGACAAGGTCATCGCTTTTGATAATTTCCGCCAGAAGATCATCCTGATCGCCAATGCCCGCTGCGAAAACTTTGAAACGGAGTTTAATAACGCGAAGCTCGAACTGCAGAACATGATCGACCTGCTGACGAAGGGCATGCCAAAGGAACATGTGCCGGGACATATGACGAGTCCGTTTCGTTCCTTATTTGAAAAAGAAGCGTTCTGTGACATTGTCAGAAAAGGAAAGCATTATATCCATGAGGGTGATATCTTTCAGGTGGTATTATCCAATCGTTTTGAGGCGGATTTTGAGGGCAGTCTTTTAGACGCCTACAGGGTGCTGCGCACAACCAATCCTTCGCCATATATGTTTTATTTTGCAAGTGACGATATTGAGATAGCGGGTGCCTCTCCGGAGACATTAGTAAAGCTGGAAAACGGTGAGCTCTACACATTTCCATTGGCTGGCACGAGACCACGGGGCGCCACGGAAGAAGAGGACAGGGCGCTGACAGCAGAATTGTTACACGATGAAAAAGAGTGCGCGGAGCACAATATGCTGGTGGACTTAGGACGCAATGATATCGGCAAGATTTCGCAGTTCGGCACCGTGAGTGTGAAAAAATATATGTCCGTTGAGAAATTTTCCACGGTCATGCACATCGGCTCAACGGTCCACGGACAGATCCGGCCGGATAAGGACGCGCTCGACGCTGTAGACGCGGTGCTGCCGGCGGGGACCCTCTCCGGAGCCCCTAAAATCAGGGCCTGTGAGATCATCAATGAGCTGGAGGGAACGAAGCGCGGCATTTATGGCGGCGCCATCGGCTACATTGATTTCAAGGGAAATCTGGATACCTGCATTGCCATCCGCCTGGCCTTTAAGAAAAACGGAAAGGTCTTCGTCCGTTCCGGAGCCGGTATCGTGGCGGACTCTGTGCCGGAGAATGAATATCAGGAGACTATTAATAAATCGGCGGCTGTGATGAAGGCGCTGAAAATCGCAGAGGAAGGAGTGGACGGCTGAGCCGTCCGGAAAAAGAAGATGAGCAAAATTATTTTAACGGGAGACAGACCGACTGGAAGACTGCATGTGGGACATTATGTGGGCTCCCTGCGCAGGCGTGTGGAGCTGCAGAATTCCGGGGAGTATGACAAAATCTACATTATGATCGCGGACGCGCAGGCGCTGACCGACAACTTTGAGAATCCGGAGAAGGTACGTCAGAATATCATCGAGGTAGCGTTGGATTACATGTCCTGCGGCCTTGACCCGGCGAAATCGCACCTCTTTATCCAGTCACAGGTGTCGGAGCTGACGGAGCTGACATTTTATTACATGAATCTGGTGACGGTCTCCAGACTGCAGCACAATCCTACTGTGAAAAATGAGATTCAGCTGCGTAACCTCGAGGCCAGCATCCCGGTGGGCTTTTTCACCTACCCGATCAGCCAGACCTCCGATATCACCGCTTTCAAAGCGACCACGGTGCCGGTGGGCGAGGACCAGCTGCCCATGATCGAGCAGGCCAGAGAAATCGTTCGTAAATTCAACTCGATTTACGCGCCGGTCTTAGTGGAGCCGGAGGCGCTGATTCCGGACAATGAAGCCTGCAAGCGTCTGCCCGGCACGGACGGCAAGGCCAAGATGAGCAAGTCGCTGGGCAACTGTATTTATCTGGCGGACGAGGCCGACGATGTGAAAAACAAGATCATGAATATGTACACCGACCCGCTGCACTTAAAGGTTTCCGACCCGGGGCACCTGGAAGGCAACACGGTCTTTACCTATCTGGACGCATTCTGCAAAGACGAGCACTTTGAGCGCTATCTGCCGGAGTACGCGAATCTGGATGAGATGAAGGCACATTATGTGAAGGGCGGCCTGGGCGACATGAAGGTGAAACGCTTCTTAAATAATGTCATGCAGGAGACCCTGGAGCCGATCCGCAACCGTAGAAAAGAGCTGGAGAAGGATATCCCCGCTGTTTTTGATGTGCTGAAGGCAGGAACGGATGTGGCCAGAGAGGATGCCACGCAGACGCTCTCTGAAGTGAAGAGCGCCATGAAGATTAACTACTTTGAGGACGCGGAGCCGATCCGGCAGCAGGCGGCGAAGTATGTATGATACAAGGGATTGCGGGATAAGTGAGATAGGAAATCTTTGATTTCCGTAATCGAACTTATGCACAGCAGCGTTTTCTGCGAAGCAATCCATAGTATCATACATTATGAAGGAGACTTATCCAATGATCTTATTAATTGATAATTATGACAGCTTTTCTTATAACCTGTATCAATTCGTGGGCACCGTGCAGCCGGACATCAAAGTCATCCGCAATAACGAACTCACCGTCGGGGAAATTGAAGCGCTGCATCCGTCTCACATCATTTTGTCACCGGGACCGGGCACGCCCGCAAAAGCCGGCGTCTGCGTCGAGGTGGCCGCGACAATCGCACAGAAAATCCCCACCCTGGGTGTTTGCCTGGGACACCAGTCCATCTGTGAAGCCTATGGTGCGACTGTCAGCTACGCGAAAAAGCTGATGCATGGCAAACAGTCCGACATCCACCTGGATATGGACTGCCCGTTATTCAAAGGACTACCGGAGGTGATTCGCGCCGCGAGATACCATTCCCTGGCGGCGCTGCCGGAGACGATGCCGGACTGCCTGCGTGTGGCAGCGACCACGACGGACGGCGAGATCATGGCGGTGCAGCACGTGGATTATCCGATTTACGGCGTTCAGTTCCATCCGGAATCCATTCTGACACCGGAGGGGATGCGGATTATTGAGAATTTTACAGGGATATAACTGACCACGGAAATAAAGACGTACATTTATGTAATCAATCAACATAGAGAAAAGGAGTAAAAAACTATGATCAAGGAAGCAACTGCAAAATTAATCCTGAAACAGGACCTGACCTACGATGAAACCGTGGCCTGCATGGATGAAATCATGACCGGCGCGACCAGCCAGGTTCAGACCGCCGGTTTTCTGACCGCCCTGGAAACCAAGGGAGAGACTATCGAGGAGATTACCGCCAGCGCCGTCACCATGCGCTCTCATGCTTTGAAGGTAGAGCATGACATGGACGTGCTGGAGATCGTGGGAACCGGCGGCGACAATGCCGGCAGCTTTAATATTTCCACTACCGCGGGTTTTGTCATCGCGGCGGGCGGCGTGAAGGTGGCAAAGCACGGCAACCGCGCGGCCTCCTCGAAAAGCGGCGCGGCAGACTGCCTGGAAGCGCTCGGCGTGGACGTCAATCAGGAACCGGCCAACTGCGTGAAAACCTTACAGGATCTGAATTACTGTTTCTTTTTCGCGCAGAAATATCACACTTCGATGAAATATGTGGGTCCTGTCAGGAAAGAGCTGGGCGTGCGCACCATCTTCAATATCCTTGGCCCGCTGACCAACCCCGGCCACAACACCATGCAGGTGCTGGGCGCGTATGACGAGAGCCTTTTAGAGCCCATGAGCCGCGTGCTTTATAATCTGGGCGTAAAGAGAAGCGTGGCTGTGTACGGCACTTCCAAGCTGGATGAGCTTTCCACCTGCTGTGATACCCTGGTGTGTGAAAATAACAACGGCGTTTTCACCAGATATACGATCAAACCGGAGGACTTCGGCTTTGACAGATGCGATATTTCAGATCTCGTGGGCGGCACGCCGGAGGAGAACGCGGCCATTACGCTGGCAATCTTAAACGGCGAAAAGGGTCCGAAGAGAGACACGGTGCTCCTGAACGCGGGCGCTGGTCTGTATATCGGCGGCGTGACGGAGAGCATAGCCGAGGGCGTAAAGCTGGCGGCGGAACTGATTGACTCCGGTGCGGCGAAGGCAAAGCTGACGGCGTACATTGAGGCTTCTAAGCAGTAAAAATGATGTGAATGAAATTCTGAACTGGACAGGAAGGAAAAGTCCTGTCCAGACAGGAAACACAGAAGCGTGAAACAGGTATAAAATGATGATTTTAGACGAACTGGCAGCTTACTCGCGTGTCCGTGTGGAGTGCGCGAAGGAGCAGAAACCCCTGGAACAAATCAGATCAGAGGCTATGCAGTTAGCCGATGAGCAGAGGCGTAAGACGGGCGGAGCGGACTTTTTCCGCTTTGAGAAAACCCTGCAGCAGCCCGGCCTTTCCTTCATCTGTGAAGTCAAAAAGGCGTCACCGTCCAAGGGTATCATAGCGGAGGATTTTCCTTATCTGGAAATCGCAAAGGATTATGAGGCGGCGGGCGCTGACTGCGTCTCCTGTCTGACCGAGCCGAAGTGGTTTCTTGGCTCCGACGAAATCTTTCGCCAGATCAGGGCGGAGATTTCTTTGCCGATGATTCGCAAGGACTTCACAGTGGACGCATACCAGATTTATGAGGCAAAGCTGATGGGAGCGGACGCGGTGCTTTTGATCTGCGCGCTCCTGGACACGCGGACAGTAAAAGAGTATCTGCAAATCTGCGATGAACTTGGCATCAGCGCCCTGGTGGAGACGCATGATGAAGCAGAAATCGCTTCCGCCATAAAGGCAGGTGCCAGGCTTGTGGGCGTCAACAATCGCAATCTGAAAAATTTCACGGTTGATTTCAGTAACGCCGCGAAACTCAGAGAGCTGATTCCGGAGAATGTCACCTTTGTGGCGGAGTCCGGCGTCAGGGACAGTGAGGATGTGAAATCACTTGCCGCTCTGGGAGCGGACGCGGTGCTGGTTGGGGAGGCGCTGATGAGAGCGCCGGATAAGGGACAGAAACTGGCAGAATTTCATGCTGCGGTAAAGGAGTGATCTCTATGTCAACGCAAATTAAAATCTGCGGTATACGCCGCGCACAGGACGTGGATTATATTAACGAATTTCTGCCAGACTATATCGGTTTCATTTTCTGGGAGAAGAGCTTTCGCTGTGTGACCCTGGAGCAGGCACTGGAATTGCGCAGACAGACAAATCCCCACATTCCGGCTGTCGGTGTTTTTGTCAATGAGACACCGGAGAAAATTGCGGAGTACGTGCAAAGCGGGGCAATCCAGATTGTTCAGCTGCATGGTCAGGAGACAGAGGAAGATATCGCGAAAGTGCGGGCACTTCTGCCTGGCGTCCCTGTCTGGAAGGCTTTCAAGGTTCGTTCCATTGAAGATCTGATGAGGGCGCAGGCTTCCACCGCGGACCGCATTCTCTTAGACAATGGCTACGGAACCGGTCAGTGTTTCGACCACAGCCTGCTCACAGAACAGTATCTTACCAGACCTTACATCCTCGCCGGCGGCCTCACCCCGCAAAACATCCCCGACGTCATCGCGAAATACCACCCCGCCATGGTGGACATTTCCAGCGGTGTCGAAACTGATCAATGTAAGGATCGTGACAAAATCCGTGCGGCAATCCATGCCGTGCGGTCCATGTAAGAGGCAGCTCGGGCACACAACCAATAAAAGGAGAACAACGATGTCAAAAGGAAGATTTGGGATTCACGGCGGACAATACATCCCCGAGACCCTGATGAACGCTGTCATTGAACTCGAAGAGGCTTATAATTATTATAAGGAGGATCCTCAGTTCAATGAAGAGCTCGACACTCTTTTCAGAGAGTATACAGGCCGTCCTTCCGGCCTTTACCTGGCGCAGCGCATGACGGAGGATCTGGGCGGCGCGAAGATTTATTTAAAGCGCGAGGACTTAAACCATACCGGCGCGCACAAAATCAACAACGCCCTCGGCCAGGTGCTTTTAGCCAAAAAGATGGGCAAGACCAGAGTCATCGCCGAGACCGGCGCGGGTCAGCACGGCGTCGCGACTGCCACGGCAGCGGCGCTGATGAACATGGAGTGCGAGGTCTTCATGGGAGAGGAAGATACAAAACGCCAGGCTTTGAATGTTTACAAAATGCGCCTGCTGGGCGCGAAGGTGCACCCCGTCACCACTGGCACCGCCACCTTGAAGGACGCGGTATCCGAGACAATGAGAGAGTGGACCAACCGGATTGCGGATACCCATTATGTCCTGGGTTCGGTCATGGGACCGCATCCCTTCCCGACAATTGTGCGTGATTTTCAGGCTGTGATTTCCAAGGAAATCAAGCAGCAGATGCTGGAAAAGGAAGGAAGACTTCCAGACTGCGTTCTGGCCTGCGTGGGCGGCGGCTCCAACGCCATTGGCGCGTTCTATCATTTCATCGATGATCCGGAAGTACAGCTAATCGGCTGTGAGGCCGCGGGCAGAGGTGTGGATACCTTTGAGACGGCCGCGACGCTTGCCACCGGCAAACTCGGCATTTTCCACGGCATGAAGTCTTATTTCTGCCAGGATGAATACGGTCAGATCGCGCCGGTGTACTCTATTTCCGCGGGGCTGGATTATCCCGGCATCGGACCGGAGCACGCCATGCTCTATGACAGCGGCAGAGCGCAGTACGTGGCTATCACGGACGATGAGGCGGTGGATGCTTTTGAGTATCTCTCCAGGATGGAAGGCATCATTCCGGCAATTGAGTCCGCGCACGCGGTTGCCTACGCCATGAAGCTTGCGCCCACTATGCGCAAGGACCAAATTATGGTCATCAATATTTCCGGCCGTGGCGACAAGGACTGCGCGGCCATCGCCAGATACAGAGGGGAGGACATCCATGAGTAGAGTGACAGATGCGTTTGCAAACGGAAAAGCGTTTATCCCGTTCATCACCTGCGGCGATCCGGACTTAGAGACCACCAAAAAGCTGGTAAAAGCCATGGAGGAGGCCGGCGCGGACTTAATCGAGCTGGGCATCCCCTTCTCCGATCCGACCGCGGAAGGACCTGTGATCCAGGAGGCGAACCTGCGCGCCCTCTCCGGCGGCGTCACCACAGACAAAATCCTGGACATGGTACAGGAGCTGCGCCAGAGCGTGACCATTCCCCTGGTCTTTATGACCTACGCCAATGTTGTTTATTCCTATGGAAATAATACCAAGACCAGCATCGAGGGCGGAACGGAGAAATTTTTAAAGAGAGCGGCCGAGGTCGGCATCAATGGCCTGATTTTACCGGACATTCCCTACGAGGAAAAGATGGACTTTCTGCCCGCCTGTCGAAAATACGGCATTGATTTTATTTCCCTGATCGCGCCGACATCGCATGACCGCATCCGCATGATCGCGGGCGAGGCGGAGGGTTTCGTCTACTGCGTTTCCTCACTCGGCGTCACCGGTGTGCGCTCGAAGATCACCACGGACATCGGCGCCATGGTGGAGCTGGTGCGCGAATCCACGGATATTCCGGCCGCGATCGGCTTCGGTATCTCCACTCCTGAGCAGGCGCGTGAAATGAGCGCAAAAGCGGACGGCGTCATCGTTGGCTCCGCCATCGTGAAAATCATCGCCGCCCACGGCGCGGACAGCGTCCCCTATGTGGCGGAGTATGTAAAGAACATGAAAGACGCAATCAGATAACGGAGATATTACAAAATGCCAACCACATATACGCATTATAAGTTTGGCACGGAGGTGCTCAGAGCCTTGCCGGCTTCTTTGAAAGCGAGAGCGGAGCGCTGCAGGGAGCTTTATGATATCGACCAGCATGGACCGGATATTCTGTTTTATTATAAGGCGCTGCAGAAAAACCCGGTGACCGCCCAGGGGAGCGCGCTGCACTGGCAGAACGCGGATGTATTTTTTTCACGCGCGGTTGAGATACTAAGAGCAGAGGAGAAGCGGGACGGAACAGACTCGGACGCGGCGAGAGCGTACCTGTATGGGTTTATCTGTCATTTTGTGTTAGACAGCGAGTGTCACCCCTACGTGCAGAAGATGATGAAGGACGGCGGCATCAGCCACAATGAGCTTGAGATGGAACTGGACCGGTATCTGCTTACTGCGGACGGTTATGATCCGGTGCGGCATGCTCAGACCTCGCACGTGCATCCATCAGAGGAGAATGCGGCTGTGATCGCGCCGTTTTTCAATGACCTGTCGGTGCAGCAGGTGCATAAAGCCCTGCGTTCCATGATCTTTTATCACAATCTGTTCCGCGTGCCGGGAAAAGTGGAAAGAGCACTTTTGTTCGGAGCGATGAAGCTGGTCGGCAAATATGACGCGCTGCATGGCATTGTCATGAGCCTGACGCCCAATCCGGCCTGCCGGGATTACTGCCTTTTATTAAAGAGACAATACGATGAGGCCGTGCCGGTCGCGGTCAGTCTGATCGCGGAGTTTGAGCGTGTACTGGAAGAGGGCGGCACATTTTCCGAGAGATTTCACCGCGATTTTGAGGCGGGGGATGACTGGGAGAGCTTAAGTCCTGAGATGTAGATTGCTTAAAAAATGTATATTGCCGTCGATACGGACATCTATTCAGGACAGGAGAAACAAATCTGATGAAATTTCAAATGACGCCCCTTGAAAAAAAGTGGGTACTCTATGACGTAGGCAATTCCGCCTTCACCATGCTGGTGGCGACGATCCTGCCGATTTATTTTAACGCGCTGGCGGGTGCGGCTGGTATTTCCAGTGTCAACTATCTGGCTTACTGGGGCTACGCGACCTCGATCTGCACGCTGTTAGTCGCCATCCTTGGGCCGACGCTCGGCGCGGTAGCGGATTTAAAGGATTTTAAAAAGATCATTTTCTCCGTGACGATGGGAATCGGCGTGCTGGGCTGCGTGGCGTTGGGCTTTATTTCCTCCTGGATCTGGTTTCTGGGCGTGTTCGTTCTGGCAAAGACCGGTTATTCCGCAAGCCTTGTATTTTATGACGCGATGCTGACAGATGTGACAGAGCCGGACCGTATGGACAGAGTTTCTTCCTCGGGGTACGCCTGGGGCTATATCGGCAGTTGCATTCCTTTCGTGGCCTGTCTGGGTGTGGTGCTGGGCGCCGACATGCTGGGGCTGACGACACAGACCGCCATGCTGATCGCCTTCATTATCACGGCGTTATGGTGGCTTTGCTCCTCTTTGCCTTTACTTGGAGCTTACAGGCAGAAATATTACGCCGAGATCGGAAAGCATCCGGTCAGCGACAGCTTAAAACGCCTGGGGCATACATTCAAAGAGCTTGCTCAGGATAAAAATATTCTGATCTTTCTGCTGGCGTTTTTCTTTTACATCGACGGCGTTTATACGGTCATCGACATGGCGACCGCTTACGGCGAGGCGCTGGGACTTGACACCACGGGCCTTCTGCTGGCGCTTCTGGTGACGCAGATTGTGGCCTTCCCGTCGGTTCTGATTTTCGGACGGCTGGTGAAAAAGGTGACGCCGGAGCGGATCATCACTATCTGCATCTGCGCGTATCTTTTCATTTCCATCTATGCGTATTTTCTGGATTCACAGCTGGATTTCTGGATTCTGGCTGTGATGGTGGGTTTGTTCCAGGGGACGATTCAGGCTCTGTCCCGTTCTTACTTTGCGAAGATTATTCCTGCGGAAAAGTCGGGCGAATACTTCGGGATTTACGACATCTGCGGCAAGGGCGCGTCCGTCGTGGGCACCGCGCTGGTGTCCTTTATCAGCCAGCTGAGCGGCAGCGTGAACCTGGGCGTGAGCGCGCTTTCGGTGATGTTCGTGATCGGACTGATTTTATTTCGTTATTCGGTGAAGGTGAATCGACAGGCTGCGTGAGCGTGATGGGATGGCACTTTCCGGTTTGCTTCCTGGTTTCACTGGAATGTGAAGCTGGAATGTGAAAACGAGAGACTTGACTTTTGACAAAGGTATGCTATACTGAACACAATAATTGCCTGAGACATCAGGCAGGGAAAAGGAGTGAGACAGCATGAAGCACATTAAGACTTTGAACACCAGAAATCTGCAGGAGTCCATGAAGAAGGGCGGCTGCGGCGAGTGCCAGACCTCCTGCCAGTCCGCTTGCAAGACGTCCTGCACGGTTGGCAACCAGAGCTGTGAGCAGCTCAAGAAGTAATTTGTAGTTGAGAAACGGATACTTACACACAGACAGGCAGCGGTTTTGCGATCGCTGCTTCGTTGTTGTAAGGGGATTATGGTGAATCGTAACAATTGTGAGGACTTATCTGTGACACATCAATACAAAAACAATGGCTATAATATCGTCCTGGACGTAAACAGCGGCGCCGTCCATGTGGTGGATGACATCGTCTATGACGTGCTTCCTTTTGTGGAGCAGCTGTATCAGCAGGGTATTCATGAGACAGGCACCATGCAGCTGGCGGTACTGGGCTGCGAGCAGCTTTCTTATCCGGAAGAGAATGTGAAAGAGGCCGTGGCGGAGATCATGGGGCTCGCGAAGGAAAAGCAGCTGTTTACCGAGGATATTTATGAGAAATATATCACCGACTTCAAGAGCCGCAGTACAGTGGTCAAGGCGCTGTGTTTACATATCGCGCACGACTGTAACCTGGCCTGCCAATACTGCTTCGCTGAGGAAGGAGAGTATCACGGCAGACGGGCGCTGATGAGCTTTGAGGTGGGAAAGGCGGCGCTGGATTTTCTGGTGGCGCATTCCGGCAATCGGGTGAACCTGGAGGTGGACTTTTTCGGCGGGGAGCCGCTGATGAACTGGCAGGTGGTGAAGGACCTGGTGGCATACGGACGTTCCCTGGAAGAGCCTAATCACAAAAAGTTCCGTTTTACACTGACAACCAACGGCGTCCTTTTAAATGACGAGATTATGGAATTTGCAAACCGTGAAATGAGCAATCTGGTGCTTTCCATCGACGGACGTCGTGAAGTGCATGACAGGATGCGTCCCTTCCGCAATGGAAAGGGCAGCTACGATCTGATTGTGCCGAAGTTTTTAAAAGCGGCGGAGAGCAGAAATCAGATGAATTATTATGTGAGGGGCACCTATACGCATCACAATCTGGATTTTTCCGAGGATGTGAAGCATCTGGCTGAGCTTGGTTTTGAGCAGATTTCCGTGGAGCCGGTGGTGGCGTCGCCAGAGGATGATTACGCGATCAGGGAAGAGGATACTCCGGTTTTGCTGGAGGAATATGATAAGCTCGCGCAGTATCTGCTGGAACGGAGAAGACAGGGAAAGCCGGTGAATTTCTTCCATTTCATGATCGACCTGGAGGGCGGCCCCTGCGTGGCCAAACGTTTAAGCGGCTGCGGCAGCGGCACGGAGTATCTGGCGGTGACGCCGTGGGGAGACCTGTATCCCTGCCATCAGTTTGTGGGAAATGAGGATTTCCTGCTGGGCAATGTTTTCGAAGGGATAAAACGTCAGGATATCGTGGACGAGTTCAAGTGCTGCAATGTGTACGCCAAGCCCAAGTGCAGGGAATGCTTTGCAAAATATTACTGCAGCGGCGGCTGTGCGGCGAATTCCTATAATTTCCATGGGGATATTCATGACGCTTATGATGTGGGCTGTGAGCTGCAGAGAAAGCGGATTGAGTGCGCGATCATGATGAAGGCCGCGGCTGCGGAGATGGACGAGGAAACCGTATGAATCATCTGAATAAAAAACAGGGTTATCTGGCAATTATTGCTGTTATTGCCCTGATCGCCGTCCTGTGTTACCAGGCGCTCATCGGCTTTACTGCCTCCGGCTCCTCCGCCTCCAATATCAAACAGGGACTGGATCTGGCCGGCGGTGTCAGCATTACCTATCAGGTGGTGGGAGATGAGACGCCGAGCGCAGAGGACATGTCCGACACCAAGAAAAAGCTGGAGGACCGCGTGCAGCAGTACAGCACGGAGGCCATCGTCTATCAGGAGGGCGATGACCGCTTCAGCATCGAGATTCCGGGAATTACGGACGCGGATGAGATTCTGTCGGAGTTAGGCAGACCCGGCGCGCTGTATTTCATCGCGGAGACAGATTCGGACGGCAATGAGAATTATACGCTTACTGAGGGAGTGGATGAGAACGGCAATTATTATTATTCCAGCGGCAGTACGACCTATTATTACACGCTGACGAAGACCATCGAGGAGCTGGAGGAGGATGGCTCCATTGTCCTGTACGGAACGGATGTGGCCGACGCGCAGGCGGGCACCTATTCCGGCACTTCCGGTACGGAATATATCGTGGAGCTGACGCTGACGGACGAGGGTGCTGAGAAGTTTGCCGTGGCGACTGAGAAGGCGGCAGGGAAGGAGACGATCGGCATTTATTATGACGGCTCCTTCAAGAGTGTCCCCAGTGTCAACAGCGCGATTACAGAGGGTGTCGCGCAGATTTCCGGCATGTCTTCCTATTCGGAGGCGGAGGCGTTAGCCAGTACGATCCGCATAGGCAGTCTGAGCCTGGAGCTGGAAGAGGTTTATAATAAAGTCGTGGGCGCGCAGCTGGGCGGCGAGGCGCTTGTACGCAGTATTCAGTCGGGGACTGTCGGCCTGATCATTATTATTGTGTTCATGATTGCGGTCTATTTTCTGCCGGGCTTTTGCGCGGGACTGGCGTTGTGCATGTATGTACCGGCCATTGTGGTGCTGATTCACGGCTTTGATCTGACGCTGACGCTGCCGGGCGTGGCAGGTATTATCCTCTCGATCGGTATGGCGGTGGACGCCAATGTGATTATCTTTGCCAGGATACGCGAGGAGCTGGCCCTGGGCAAGACAGTCAAAAGCTCCATCCGCAGCGGCTTTCAGAAAGCGTTTTCCGCTATTCTGGACGGCAATGTGACGACCATGATCGCAGCGCTGGTGCTGATGATTATGGGCAGTGGCGTCATCAGAGGCTTTGCGCAGACGCTGATGCTTGGCATCGCGCTGTCCATGTTTACCTCACTGGTGGTCACGAGGCTTTTAGTGAACGCGTTTTATGCCGTCGGCTTTAAGTCCGCGAAGTGGTACGGCGTCGGCAAAGAGCGTAAGACGATTGATTTTCTGGGGAAAAGGCACATTTTCTTTGCGCTCAGCGGCGCATTGATTGCGGCTGGTCTGGCGTTCATGGTATTTCACGGAGTAAGCGGAGACGGCAGTCTGAATTTCGGATTGGAATTTTCCGGAGGCACCTCCACGAGCATCACCTTTGAGGAAAGTATGACGCTCGAATGGGTGGAGGAGGAGATCGTGCCGCTCTTTGAGGAGGTCATTGACAATGGCTCCGTGCAGGTACAGGTCGTGGACGGCGGCGAGGAGGTTGTAATCAAGACTGTGACGCTCACGCAGGAACAGCGAGAGGAGATCCGTGCCGCCCTGGTGGAAAGCTACGGCGTGAACGATGAACTGATCACTTCCGAGACGATCAGCTCCACCATCAGCTCCGAGACCAGGCAGGAGACGGTGATCGCGGTTGTAGTCGCGGTCGTGTGTATGCTGATTTATATCCGTTTCCGTTTCCGCGATATTCGCTTTGGTTTCAGCGCTGTGGCGGCTCTGGTGCATGATGTGCTGATTGTTCTGGGCTTTTACGCGGTTTCCAGAATCACGGTGGGCAATACCTTCATTGCCTGTATTCTGACGATCGTGGGATATTCCATCAATGCCACCATCGTGATTTTTGACCGGATCCGCGAGAGCATGGCGGAAGCGAAAAAGAACGCAAAGCTTCCCGATATCGTGAATGCTTCCGTCACACAGACGCTCTCCAGAAGCATTTTCACTTCGCTGACGACGTTTGTCATGGTGGCCTGCCTGTATATCTGGGGCGTGACCTCCATCCGGGAGTTTGCCCTGCCGCTGATGATCGGCATTGTCTGCGGCACGTATTCATCTGTTTGCCTGGCGGGCAGCCTCTGGTATGTGCTGCATGAGAAAACCGGGAACAGTTCAGCACTGCAAAAGTGATGGCAGTAAGTGAAAAAAGTCCGCGCATTGCTCTGGTAAAATAGGAAGGAGAGTGCGCGGGCTTCATTATATTATATACTCTCTGATATCCCCTCTGCAATCGCATTTGCTACTTCGTAAAAACGCTGATCGAAAAGCGCGTTATCCTGCTCATTATTGATAAACCCTACCTCTACCAGCACGGCCGGCATATAAGTGCGGCGCAGCACCGCAAGGTTCGGCCGCTCATTGACGCCCTGGTTGGCAAAGCCGATGGCTTCCAGCCGGGCGTTTATATTTTCCGCCATGACGGCCGCGCGGGTGTTGCGGGAGTAGACCAGCGTCTCCACACCCGTATACCGCCCCGGAATGGGACTGGAATTGCGGTGGATGGACACAAAGTAATCCGCGTCCGCAGCATTTCCTTTTTCTGCTTTCTGTGTCGGCGTCTCATAAATGTCAGTTGTTCTTGTATATAAAACATTGATTCCGTTGTCGCTTAAAATATCTCCGATTGTCAGAGTCAGTCTCAGAACATCGTCTTTTTCCTGGCGTCCTTCATAGACAGCGCCGTAGTCTGCGCCGCCGTGGGGCGGCAGTAAATTGCGTACTGTGAACACTTGGCGAATTGGAGCTATAGGCGAACAATGAGCCTAGTGAGAACGTATACCGGACCACTTAGCGAAGCCAAGCCATGGGCGCAGGCTGAGGTTAGTGGGAGCGGTAGTAATTTGTACCGATGTGGTACGTTTGATCTTTTGTAGAAATGGGAAATCTGTTATTGACAGATTTCAAAATAAATGATAAAGTCTTTTTCAAGAGAAGCGGGTTTTTTACCACTCGGCTATTATGTAGTTCTTGAGTGGGGTGCTCGCTTCTCTTTTAAATTACTTCTTTCTGTCCAGTGCTTTCACGGGTGCCTGAGAATAAGTGCGCCAGCTCGTCTGAGAAATTGTAAATGATCTGAATCCTGTGATTTTCGTAAACCCTGATTTCATGAACCATTTCCACTACAATGTCACGATCCAGCCGGTCAATGCCCCTAAGCGTGAGCAGCCGCTTCACCCAGGGATTTTCCATTAGCTGATCGGCGGTCCTGTTTTTCTGTCGGCTTTCCATATCCTCAAGCTGTTTTGTGAACAGTTCTTCTTTTTTTACATAATCTTCTCTGTAAGTGACAAACTCGTCTTTGGAAATCAGTCCTTCCCGGTAATCCTCGTATACGGCTTTCCTGAGAGCACCTGTCTTTTCCAGTTCGGCCTTTAAACGATTTTTTTCATTGTCGTTTTGCCGTTTTAAAAAGTTTTCCTGTGCCTGATTTTGTTTCAGAAGCTCTGTCAGATTGTTCACGTTTCGGATGATCGTATTAAAATCGTTTAAGATGATTTCCTCAAGGATGGAATAAGGGATTGCGTGAGGTGTACAAAACTCTCTGCCGGACCTCACATAAGTACCGCAGTAATAATGGATGATGTCGTTTCCATGGCCTGGGTTTCCTCCTTTTTTTTACCAATGATCTGCCGCAGTCGCCGCATTTCAAAAAGCCTGCGAATACCGACACATTGGAATGCAGATCAAGTTCCCTTGTCCTGCGTTTCAGCAGCTCCTGTGCTTTCTGCCAGGTTTCCGGATCAATAATGGACTCATGTGTATGCTCCACAATAATCCAGTCCTCTTTGTCCACGCTGCGTTGACGGCCTTTCATCCGCTGGGTTTTCCGGCCTTGTACCATATTGCCGATATACATCTCATTTTTCAGGATGCGGTTCACCGTAGAATACGTCCAGTAGGATGTGCTTTCCAGCTTATGGCTGTTGCAGTAATTCTCGCCATTCAGTTTTTTGTACTCGGATGGACACTCGATGCCTTCCTTATTCAAAACTCCGGCAATCCTGATCTTCCCATATCCGCTGATGTACATTTGAAAAATCCGGCGCACTACATTCGCGGCGTAATCGTCAATCACCAGCTTGTTTTTGTCTGTGGGAGATTTCCGATAACCATAGGAGGCGAACGCCCCGATAAATTCCCCGGCCTTCTGCTTGGTCTTCATGGAGGCATGCACCTTCTTTGAAATGTCTCTGGCGTATTGTTCATTGAAAATATTTTTGATCGGCAGCAGGATGTCATAGGACTGTTTCATGCTGTCAATATTGTCCGTAATGGCGATAAAGCGCACATCGTTATCCGGAAAATAGCGCTCCAGATATCTGCCTGTCTCAATATAATCTCTACCAAATCTTGATAAATCTTTAACAATCACGCAGTTTACATTTCCATCCTCGATGTCATCCATCATTCTCATGAATGATGGCCGTTGAAAGCTAAGGCCCGTAAATCCGTCGTCCACATAAGTATCGTAGACCACAAATTCATCCTTGCCCTTCAGAAAATCCGCGATCAGTTTTCTCTGATTTGAGATGCTGTCACTTTCTGCTTTATCACCATCCTCTCTGGATAACCTGATATATTCAGCTACGTTGAAAAGAGTTTGTTTTTTCGTGGTAATGACCTTTCAACCGCTGTCCCTGTGGTCATTGTACCGCAGGAAGCGACATTTTCCAATTCATTTTTGAGGGATTCATCTGTTTTCCGCAAATGCGTCTGGATCAGACGGCGGAGCATTTCCTCTGGAGTGCAGCGGGAGAGGAATTCTCGTTCAACTATATACGATATTTTTTCCGATTTCTTTTCTCTCACCTGATGTCTCCCGTTTCTTCATCTGTAAAACATATGGGGCAGAGCTTATCCCATATACGTCCTTATTTGTTCTTGAAAAGAACACTTTAGAAAACCATATTTCGGGGAAAAGGGTGTTTTTATTGCAGCGGTGGAAAGGTTCATATCGCTGCGGTATAATATTGGCGGGAAAAATTTTTCAAAAAAATTTTGAGGTTTTGGCAACCTGCGGCGAAAAAAGGTACTTATAGGGTGAAAAGGCCTTTCAGTTCGTTGCGAGGAGGTGAATACGTAGATGAACAAGCCCATCCGATTACACGCATACCGTATATAGCTTTAAACGTGGTGGCTCAAATGATTATTACTTACAATGGTCACTTACAGCTAATAAATCAGAAGCTTTTCCGGGTTCTCTTGACCATTGCAGTTTAGAGTGATATAATACACATATGCTTTGTACTGTAAATGTAGGTTCTACGACAAATCAATGACAAATATGGGCTGACAATGCAGTAAATTTGCCATAAGTTTAGAAAGGAATTGATGCTATGAATACTGAGCATATATCAAATCAAGGTAACAAAAGTATCTACTGCTGTTCACATATATTAATCGGAATCTTTAACATTGTTGTTTTTATATGTGGAACATTTTTGCTTACAATCAACCTTTTCTTTTCAGGCGACAATTTTAGCATGTACATTACATATATTGCCCTTATCATGTTGATTGTACCAACACTTTACTATCTGTTTTTATTGATTAAAAGTGCGAAATGGAAATAAGCTTATATGCAGACTGCACTGAGCTTTTGAGATATCGGGCTTTGTTTTTTCCCATAACAATCCCGACAAAAACACAACATCGTCAACGATTATAAGCGTAAGTGGGAAAATAATTATCAAAAAAGGGGTACAGGACAATGAATAAAAAGCAAAATATTCTGAAAATCGTACAACTCATATCCGCTGTTGCCTTAATCGTTTCAGTTTTTGTAGCGATTGATTTAGGTATCAATTATGCATCGGCACTTGTCCCAGCTTTGAATGATGGAATGGGATTTAGAAGTATTTTACATGGCTTCTTGAGAATATTTGGAGATGGTGTCATGCAGTTAGAAGATTTTTTCTTTGCGTTTGAAAAATCCTTATGGATTGCTTTCTTCATAATGGTGGAGAATATTGTGCTTGCTTTGTATATCCGATACCATAAGCCAAAAGGGACAGACGAACAACTGAAATAAAATCATATGGGCGGTTAAGCATTCTTGGGCTTAAGCACCTTGTCTGCCGTAAAGCAAAACAGGCGGCGGCTGTCAACGGCGGGCGTATGCCCGTTGACTGCCGTTGCCTGTTTTGCTATCTTCCCTTTAGCGGTACGGAATAGCGGTGGGACTACCATCCCTGTCTGTGTTTTATTTCCCGCTTCTTTAATAACCATGAGCATTTGCACATGGATTATACACCAGCAAAAGCGATAAGGTTTTTCGCTTATGTCTTATTTCATATACTGTGAAAAAAATAAAAGCACACTTCAAATACGCATTCATTACACATTCAAAATCTTCAGAATTTATTGCAACAATTTCATCTTGAAGTTATAATTACGAAAGTTGCATTGCCATAAACAAACAAGGAGAAGGAATGAGCCAGAAGGAATCCTCACAGAACCATACAGATGAGATTGAAGAATTGCAATCCAGGATACAGATACTGGAGAATGAGAACCGACTTCTGAAGGAACGCCTTGAAGAAAGTGGTGTTTCATATACAGATATTATATCCGGTGTCGATAATGCTTCCGTGGCTCTGTACGATCCGAACCAGGGCGCCCGTATCAGGAAATTTGAGATTACGGATAAGGTCGCAAATGATTTTTTTATGATGTTCTGTCGCGGAAGAAAAGATGTGTATGAGCTTCGCTATACCAATCCCAGGACAGGGAAAACTGGTTATTATACACAATGCTTTAACCGTTGGGATCAAAGCTGCCATATGCAGCAAAAAGACGGGGTTCGATGCAGAGATTGTGAACTAAGGGCATATAAACCGATCACGCTGTCTCTCATCAGGGCGCATATGATTGGAGCAGATCCTAACGGAAATGATGTGGTAGCAATATATCCTATGCACGAAAATAATCTTTGCCAACTGCTCGTATTTGATTTTGATAATCATGCAAAGGGCGCGGAGCAGGAAGATTACGCGAACGTTGATGACAGCTGGAAAGAGGAAATCAATGCCTTGCGGCGCATTTGTAAAAATCTGGATGTGGATGCCGTGGTGGAACGGTCAAGGTCGGGGAATGGCGCGCACCTGTGGATATTTTTTAAGGAAATGGTTCCGGCCAGATTAGCGAGAAGATTTGGATTTGCGCTGCTTGAGAAGGGAGCGGAATCTGTCAATCTTAAGTCGTTTAAGTACTATGATCGTATGATACCGACGCAGGATACTCTTCCGGAGGGCGGGCTTGGGAATGTGATTGCACTTCCTCTGCAGGGGCTGGCTCTGAAAAAGGGAAATAGTGCTTTCGTTGATGAAAACTGGAATGCGTACGAGGATCAGTTGAAAGTACTTGCCGGCACAAAACGATTAACCAGACAGACACTGGAAGATTATCTTTCCTTATGGTACAGCGCGGAAAATATTGGTGAAGATGACGGGAATGATTCTCCATGGGATAAAAATTCTGAGTTTGACGCAGGCGGGGTGAAGGGAGTTGTACATATCGTGCTGGCGGATCGTATTTATATAGATTCCTCCGGAATGTCCAATAAGGTAAAAAGACAGCTTCGGCGTATGGCGACATTTTCAAATAAGCAGTATTTTCAGAATCAGGCAATGGATATGCCAAATTATGATGAATGCAGGTTTATTTATCTTGGAAGTGATGAAGGAAAATATATTGTCCTGCCGCGTGGCCTCAGGGAGAAAATCCTGCAGAAATTTGATAATGCAAGGATCAGATATGATATTGAGGATAAGAGGACGGATGGCCACAGAATTCATGTTACATTTAAGGGAAGCTTAAGAGAGTCACAGATACCGGCCGTAGAAACCATGCTTGAAAATGAAACAGGTATACTGCATGCGGCAACTGCTTTTGGCAAGACAGTGGTATGCTGCGATATGATTGCAAGAAGAGGTGTAAATACTTTAATTCTTGTGGACCGAGCGGATCCGATGAATCAATGGCTAAAACGTTTGGAGAAATTCCTGGACATCGATGAGGAATTGCCGGAATATAAAACAAAAACTGGACAGACGAGGAAAAGAAAATCTTTGATCGGAAATCTCCAGGGAAATCATGATACCCTGACCGGTATTGTGGATGTGGCAATGATCCGATCCCTAAAAAGGAAAGATGGTTTTCATCCGCTGCTTAAGGAGTACACGCAGGTATATTTTGACGAATGTCACCATGCTGCCTCTGACAGTGCGATAGAGGTGTTACAGGAAATTAATGCAAAGTATGTATATGGGGTTACTGCGACACCGAAACGTGGTGATGGGAAAGAAAAAATAAATGAGTTCCTACTTGGACCAATCAGGTACAGATTTACGGCAAAGGACAGAGCCAGGGAGCAGAATATTGATCATCTGGTATACCCGCGTTTTACCCGGACAGTAAAGCCCCATCATTTGTCTGCGGCACCATATGGTAATGATGCCTATGAATTGATAAGAAACAATGACGTCAGGGATGAACAGATCATCAGGGATGTGGCGGATTGCGTGAAGGCAGGCAGAACTCCAGTCGTATTGACGAAATATGTTGACCATGCAAAGAAACTGTCTGACAGGCTGAAAAAATATGCCGACAGACTGATCTTACTTACAGGTTCCAACGGAACGAAAGCGCGCAGGGCACAGGTGGATGAGCTTAACGCGGTGGAAGCATCGGAGAGCCTTATTCTGGTGGGAACAGGATCGTTACTTGGTGAGGGTTTTGACTATCCGAGACTTGATACATTGTTTATGGCGACTCCGGTCTCCGGAGAAAATGTTGTGGAACAGTATGTCGGACGTTTGAACAGGGATTATGACGGGAAAGAAAACGTTATTGTTTATGATTATGTAGACAGCCATATTCCAAAGTTCGATAAAATGTATGCCGCCAGGCTCAGGGCATATAAGAAAATCGGATATGAAATCTGTGTCAGTATGGATGGAGAAAAACAGAAGGCAAATGCAATCTACGATATAGAATCATATGCGGAAATATACTGGAAAGATCTTGAAGAGGCCAGAGAAGAAGTTATAATATCCAGCCCCAGATTAAACAATCAGAAGGTGAACTGTATCATTTCTGTGCTTGAAAGGCGACAGGAGTCAGGCCTTAAAGTTACGATTGTTACCTGGCACCCCGATGCCTATATGTATGGCAGGGATGATGTACGAATGGAACTTATGGAAAGACTTCGGAAAGCGGGATTTGAGATCCGCCTTATGGAGAATTCCTGTGAGCATTATGCGGTGATTGATCATGAAATTGTCTGGTATGGAAGTATGAACTTGCTGTCAAAAGAAGATGCTGAGGATAATCTGATGAGAGTCTGCAGCAAAGAAATTGCGGCGGAACTTTTGGAGATGACCTTTGGTACTGAACATATTATGCAGAAATGGTGATGGTCTATGCGTGAAGATAAATGAGATTCAAAACTCAAAAATCTGTATTTAATGCTTCTTCACAAAACAGACAGGATAGATTATAATGTAGCCAAAGGCAGGACAATGAAAGATTTTAAAGCAGGAGGTTTCCTTATGAGTACAATAGAAGCAACCATGTCCATGATGGAAGTAATGCCGGAAGAGGCAAGAATAAAGGTGATGAAGTATACGCAGCAGCTCTTTACGTCCAGAAAACCGGCGAATCCATTTGTCCCGTTGACAACAGATCAAATTCTTTCAGATCTTGATGAAGCACATCGTCAAATCGAGGACGGAAAGGGCATTCCGGCTGACGAGGCCATGGCAGAGATGGGGAGGCGGCATGGATTCATTTAATGTGATTATGGCTCCACGTGCCTGGAATCAGTTAAATGAGTTTGTGGATTATATTCAGTTTACGTTGCTGAACGAACAGGCAACGGAAAGTGTTTACAATGACGCCCTGGAAACGATAGAAAAGCTCAGAATTGCCGCGGACAGTCTGCAATATTGCAGAAATTCCAGACTCAGAAAAAGGGGATACCGCGCGATAAATTTCAGGCGCCATCAATATCTGATGCTGTATTTGGTGAGCGGCAGAAATGTTTATATTGAGGCGGTATATCATCAGCAACAGGATTATGAGAACACATTTGCAGAGACATTGAACTGAGATATTATAAAAAGGCCTCGCTGTCAGTTCAGAGGAAAGTTGATGGAAGGTCGTACGAATTATATTACCACCTGGGCAGTCGTTTCTTTCAGGGACAGCGGCTGCCTTTCTTTTATTTTTCCGCAACTGACTTCCGCCGTGCCCCGCGTCCAATATCACTGTAGCCATAGATTTTACCATGATTTTTTTTAACATTCTATGCCTGAGGGGTGAAAAATATTGACACAAAAAGGGGATTGGGTTATTCTGATAAATGTTGGATTGTAACGCCTGTCGCACAGCGCGGACGGGCAGTAAAAGGGGAGAACAGAATGCGAAAGTCTTATCGCACAGGACGGCGGAGAAAAAGGGGCTCGACGCGTATTTTAATTGCGGTTGTGATTCTGGGGGCTGTGATTTTCTGGCTGCTGATACTTGTGTTTCTGGTAGCGCAGAATAACAGGTCGCAGACGGCGCAGGACACTGCGCAGGTCAGTGCTTCAGTTGATTCGGAAGATGACGGCCCGGATGATGATTCTGAGACCATTCAGTCTGCCTCGACAACGACCGCCATATCCTCCGACGACAGCTGTGTGCTGACGCAGCAGTCAGACGGATCGATTGTGATGACCTGGCCCGCTGTCTCGGGCGCAAGCAGATATGTGGTGGAGATTACCTGGGAGGATGAGAACGGAGCGTCCCTCTACCGTACGAAGACGCAGACTAACAGTTGTGTGCTGCGGGGACTGGGTGATGTAGGCGAGTGCACCTTAAAGGTTCGGGCCGTTATTTTTTTCGTCATTCCGAAGACGATTCTGAAGGTGAATACGGATCTGAGTGTTCCGGAAGTTTCTGATGTGGACTGGTCTTTAGATGAAAGCGCCAATACGCTCAGTGCCGTTTATTCCGTGGAAGAGGGAGATACGGTGAGCGTCTGTCTGATGGAAAACGGAGAGATTTCCGATGTGATCATGACGACGGACAGCGGTTCGGTTTCTGTCACCTTTGGCGCAGCGGGGATTCTGCCGCTGCCGGACCAGGACGAGGAGTATACCGTCGGTCTGTGTGTCAGCAGGGAGGAGGACGGCTTTCTTTTTTATGGACTGGCTTCTTCGAGCATCACGCTGAGCAGGGAAGATCTGCTGGGCAGGGAGATGGACGTTGATATCGCCTATGAGGGCGGTAATGTCTATACCTTTACCTGGAATGAAACGAAGGGCGCTTATTACCGGATACAGCAGTATAATACGGAAGTCGGCGTCTGGGTAGATGTTGCGGTAGTGTCGGCGGGAGAAGAGCTGCGTTATACGACAGCGCACCTGCAGTTCCCGGACAGCTATACATATCGGATTATCGCGGAGGGAGGACAGACCGATTCTGAGACAGGATATGCGGCTTCCTCAGGTGAGATTTTGTGTACCACGGTGGCTTCTGTTGTTTACTGCACCGTCTGGCCGGCATTTGACCTGACGGCATACACGGACGCGAATAAAACTGCGCAGGCAGGGACAGCCGCCGCAATGCAGGCTTACTGTGTGGTGGCGGAGGAAGAGAACGGCATGTTCCCGATTCTCCTGGATGGACAAACGGCCTGGATTGAGAGCGATTACTGTCTGATCAACCTGACGGATTATCTCGGCAGCCTGTGCAGTTATGATATTACTAACAGCTATTGCTCCAGATTTACAGTGCATGAGTTTGAAATCCCCGGTGTGACAGGACAGGTTGTCGCCGGATTTGAGGATGTGGAGCTCACGGATGACACGTATGTGGTGCCATTGCTGTATTCCGTGGCGGATAAGCTTCTGGACGCGACCAAAAGCGCTTTGAAGCAGGGCTACAGACTCAAAATTTACGAGTCCTACCGGCCGCAGATTGCCACCAACACGCTCTATGCCACGGCAGAGCTGCTTCTGGATCAGACGATTCCGGAGACTACCTATTTTGGAGTGGATATGGAAAGCCTGAATCTGCCCGATGCGGGGACGGTCATAGAAACTGTGACAGCCGAGGACGGCACCGTGACGGAGGTGGAGACTTCAGGGACGCTGACTTATCAGGATGTAATGGTGGGAAACAGCGGATATGGCCTGAGTTATTTCCTGGCCAAGACCAGGAGTAAGCACAATTCGGGTGTCGCCCTGGATCTGACGTTAGAGGATGCCTATACCGGTGAGGAGATCGAGATGCAGACCTCCATTCATGATCTGAGCCATTATGCCAGCACCTCCGAGAATAATGCCAACGCCAAACTTCTGGCCAGCATCATGACGGAGGCCGGCTTTGGAACCCTGGTGTCAGAGTGGTGGCATTTCCAGGATAATGATTCCACACAGACCTCTTCCATGTCCGCGGCAGCGGTCAGTATCGAGGGATGGAAGGTGGATGACAACGGTTATCGGTACTGCTCCTCCACAGGCGTATATTATGCCGGCTGTACGGTTAATATTGGCGGCACCGCATATGAGTTTGACGCGGACGGATACCTGGTTTCCGGATTCTGATTCCGACAACATAGCGGAAACGGACTGATAAATGAAGGAAAAACCTCGGGATCAGAGGTCTTATATTCATTTGAGGCATAAATGAAAAAAAGAGACGGGAGATACACATGAAAAAGTTCATTGAGCGCATGAAGAGTTTTGTCCTATCTGGAAAAGGAAAAGCTGTGATTATCGTGGTGCTTGCTGCTGCCGTGGGAGCGGCGGGATATCAATACTGGTATTATCTGCAGCCAAAGTTTCAGGATCTCACGATTGAACTGGGGACGGATTCCGTCAGCATCACAGATTTCATGACGCAGTACGCGAAGGCTTCCAAAGTCAGCTTTGTGACCGATCCGTCGTCCATCGATATTGACCATGTGGGCGAAACATCGGTGACTTTTCTGCATGGCAGGAAAGAGGAAACGGTGACGCTGCATGTGGTGGACACCACGGCACCAGCGGTGGAATTTCTGGACGAGATGGAAGTGACCATCGACTATGTGCCCGACGCGGAGGACTTTGTAGTCAGCGTGGAGGACTATTCTGAGACTACGGTTTCCTTTGCGGAGGCAGTCGGCAGCGTGGATACTTATGAAGACCGCGTTCTGACCGTCAATGTCACGGACGCAAGCGGCAATGTCACCAGCCACGACTGTACACTGATCTATACCTGGATGGTGGACTCCTATGTACTCGAGTACGGCGAGCATGTCACCAAACAGGATCTTCTGACGGCCCAGGGAAAGGGCATGTCCTTAATCAACCAGGTGGATTTAAATAATATCAATGTCTCCGGCGTGGGAGAGTATGAGATTTCCAGCACCTCCGGTTCCAAAACACTTACCTGTACCATCACGGTTGCCGATACAACCCCTCCTGAAGTTACATTGAAGGAAGCAACTGTTTATCTGAATAAGACCGTATCTGTGGACAGCTTTATTGAGTCTGTCACGGATCTCTCCGGCGTTCAGGAGGTGCGTCTGACTGAGGAACCTGATACTTCCACAGCGGGAACGTATACCGTAGAAATCGAAGCTGAGGATATTTACGGCAATGTCGCAACTGCAGAGGCTACGCTTTATGTCAAAAAAGATGATGTCCCGCCGGTGATCAGCGGTCTGTCAACTCTGACGCTTGCCAAACACAGCAGCGCACCGAATTATTTAAGCGGTGTGTCGGCCAATGATGCGACCGATGGCGCCTGCGCCGTGTCTTACGATGCCAGCAGCGTCAATTACAATGCGGCAGGTACTTATTACGTGACCTATACCGCTTCGGACACCTCCGGCAATGTCGCGACCAAAAAACGCACGGTTGTCATTGAACATGACAGCGAGGATACGGCTGCGCTGGTAGCCTCCATTGCGTCCGGACTGAGCAATGATGTGAAGTCCATCGCGGATTATGTGCGCTCCAATGCTTCCCACAATCACAGCTATGGCGGCAGCGACCCGGTCTGGTACGGCTTCGTCGCCAATAAGGCCGGCAACTGTTATGTCCACGCGATGTGTCTGAAGGCAATCCTGGACTATAAGGGAATAGAGAGCCAGCTGATCTGGACGACCAATAAAACCCATTACTGGCTGGTCGTGAATGTAAACGGAACCTGGAAGCATGTGGATGCGACTCCGATGTCCGGTACAATCAGGGAAGCCTGTAAACAGTTAATGAACGACTCGCAGTGCCTGGCGACGCTGAGCGGAAGAACGTGGGACACCTCTCTGTGGCCCGCCTGTGAGTAGGAGGCGGACATGGCGATGCAGATTCTGATTTTACTGGCAGGGCTCCTGATTTATGCGGGATACGGGATTTATGGACTTTGCTGGCTGCTGGCTGCTGTTGTGGTGACTTATCTGGCAGGTCTGGCACTGCCAAAACAGAAATGGCTTATGTGGCCGGTGATTGCGGTCAACGCGGTATTGCTGATTATCATCAAACTGCAGCCTGTGACCGGCTTTGGCATTCTGGCGCCGCTGGGAGTCTCTTATTTCACGCTGCAGATGATCGCATATTTAGTGGATGTCCGTAAAGAAAAGTATCCGCCTGAGAAAAACTTTCTGACCTTCGCGCTGTATCTGACGTATTTTCCCCATCTGCTGATGGGGCCGATCGAGAGCTTTGACCATATGAAAAAGGCTCTGGAGGAGAGAAAGATTACCTGGGACGGTATCTCGTCCGGGGCTGTGAGGGCGGTCTGGGGCGCTTTTAAAATGTATGCCGTTTCCGCGCGCCGCGGTGGTGGTAGGGACCATTTCCGCTTCCCCGCAGGAGTATCGCGGCGCTTATGCGCTTTTTGCCATGCTCTTATATTCCATTGAACTCTATGCGGATTTTTCGGGATGTATGGATATTGTGCTGGGCGTCTCGCAGATGCTCGGCATCCGTATGAGCGAGAATTTCAACGCGCCGTATTTCTCGCAGACAGTGGCGGAGTTCTGGCGGCGCTGGCATATCACACTGGGAGACTGGCTTAAGAATTATATTTATATTCCGCTTGGCGGCAGCCGAAGGGGAAAGGCGCGTAAGGTCGTCAACCTGATCGTGACGTTCCTGGTTTCCGGCCTCTGGCATGGGGTACATTATATTTTCTGGGGTCTGTTTAACGGCATTCTGGTGGCGACCGGCAATCTGCTGAAGACGAAATATAAGGTCGTCAACTGTGCGCTTACTTATCTGCTGATCAGTGTGCTCTGGTCGTTTTTTGTCTGGCCGGATACCATCACCGCGCTGCAGAGCATCGCGTCGCTGTTTACGACTTTTAACTATGGAGATCTGGCGGCGAATATTTTCTCGCTGGGTCTGAATGCGGGAGAGTGGACTGCGTTTCTGCTTTCTTTACTTCTGCTTTTTGTCTATGATCTGAAAAGGGAAAGCCTGACTGACCGCTTTTATCACTTTGCTCCCGCAGTCCGCGTGGCGGTATTCGGAACACTGACTCTGCTGGTGTTGGTCTTTGGAATGTACGGAATCGGATTTGAAGCGGAGCAGTTTATTTATTCGAGCTTTTAGGAGGGGACAGAATGAAACAGCGTAATCGAATGAAAACCGTTCTGTCCGTGCTCCTGGTGGCCGTGATTTTCATCGCGGCGTTTTTGCTGCTGACCAGACTTTTAGAGCCCAAATACGCGACGTCCCTGACGGAAGGCAGTATGATCTCCCAGTATTACGAGGAGGCTGGCGGACATGAGGTTATTTTTGTGGGAGACTGCGAGGTGTACGCGAATTTCTCCCCCATGGAGCTGTACAGACAGGCGGGTATCACCGCCTACGTGAGAGGCACGCCGCAGCAGCTTCTCTGGCAGTCTTATTATATTCTCGAAGAGACTTTTACCTATGAGACGCCGAAGGTGGTAGTCTTAAATGTGAATGCCATGCGCTATTCGGAACCGGTCAGCGAGGCCTATAACCGCCTGACCATCGACAATATGCGCTGGTCTTCGTCGAAGGTGGGGATCATACAGGCGTCCATGACAGAAGAAGAGACGTTTCTCTCATATGTTTTTCCGCTTTTGTGCTACCATTCCCGTTTTGATGAGCTGACCGCGGAAGATTTTATTTACTTATTTCAGAACCAGTACAGTACCTATAACGGATACCAGATGAATAAGGCGGTCAATCCGGTGGAAACGCTCCCGACGAAGCGCACTTTGTCAAATTATCAGTTCGGCGATATCTGCTATGAATATCTGGATCGGATCAGGGAGCTGTGTGAGGAGCATGGGACAACCCTGGTGCTCATCAAAGCGCCCAGTGTGTACCCATACTGGTATGATGAGTATGATGCGCAGATAGAAGAGTACGCAGAGGAGTACGGCCTGGATTTCTATAATTTCCTGGATGTAGCGGAGGAAATCGGCATTGATTACAGCACGGATACCTATGACGCGGGGCTGCATCTGAATCTGTCCGGTGCTACGAAGCTTTCCACGTATTTCGCGGGTATTCTGTCTGAGGAGTACGGGCTGACGGATTATCGGGACGATCCGGAGGTGTCGGCAGTATATGAGGAAAAGCTGGCGGCTTATGACGCGGCGGCCGCGGAATAAACTGCCCTGACAGGACAGAGTAATACAGCGTATGCTGTTTACGATAAACACTTGGTAAAAAAGGAGCAGAACTTATGAAAAAATTACTGACTATCACGCTTTCAGCCGCACTGGCCATGACGCTTGCGGCCTGTGGCAGTTCCGCGGATTCGACGGATCTGTCAGATCAGGTAATCACACGCAGTACGGACACCGAAGAAACGGAAACGGAAGAGACCGTGGAGGAAGCGGTGCTGGAGGAGACTGTCGAAGAGGAAGTAAACACGGTGGATGAGAGCGAGCCGTTTTACTTTGCGTATGAGGGTGTGGTGATTATGCCTGGTGAGGCGTTCGACTCTTCGGCGCTGCCTGATGCGGACAGTGTCTACACGCAGGCCAGCTGTGCGATTGAGGGCGAAGACAACGTGTATAATTATACCACGTTTGAGGTGACGGCCTTTGACGACGGCAGCGGCGAGGTCGTATATTCCATATATTTCATAGACCCGAATATCACGACGCCGGAAGGGCTGGCGCTTGGAGATAGCTTAAGTCTGGTGGAGGAGCTGTACGGCACCAATTACGTGGAGGATGGAACAGCCGTCGTCTATACCAGGGAGAATACGCAGCTGAGTATCATCCTGCAGGACGAGGTTGTGATCAGCATTGAGTATTTGCTGGTACTGTAATGTGTTCAGTAGTGCGGGCAGTTATCTGCACAGATCACACAATGGGACCGGGAGCGTCAGTACGCTCCCGGTTCGCTGATTCTTGAGACCGCCACATAAATGCGGCTGATGGCATACCAGGTGGGAAAATCGGTGACGCCGGTCTGGGGAAGGTCAAAGATTTTCTGGAAGGCGCGCACACTTTCCGCGGTCAGAGAGCCGTAAATGCCGTCCGCGGTGATTTGAGGAATGGCCGGATAATCCCGCGCGATGCGGTTTAACTGCTGCTGGAGCTGGCGCACTTTATCCCCGTTGGAGCCGATGGTCAGGTCGTATCCGGGATAGGAGGCAGGTACGCCGGAGATCTGCTCCGCGGTGGCGATATACATATCGGAGCCGTAGTAGTAGCGGATGATTTCAATGGCACTGTAACCCTCGTCGCCCAGATATTTGCTGCCCCACTGGCTTAAGCCACTGCAGGTCGCCCGCTGGCCGTCGCAGTAGGAGGTGAAAATCGGCTGCGTCACGCCGGGGCGCGCCAGATAATTGTTGAAAACCTGGTCGACCAGGTAGGAAATATTGTCGTAAATATTGCGGCCGTAGACAAATTTCTGATCATACGCGGTGGAGGAGGTAATGGTGAAATCATAGCCTCTGCTGCGGTAGTATTCCGTGTATACGCGGTTTAATGTAAAGGACTGGATGGCCAGGATATTGGCCAGAATCGTGGCGTCCTCCCAGGTGGCGTAGATTTCGCTGGAGGCCACGTTTTTGATGTAATCTGTGTAGCGAATCCAGTAATCGGGTGCGGAGGAGTTGGTCGGCGCGCCGTCATGTACCACGACATATTCAGGGATGACGACTCTGGAGAGTACGATTTCCCCGCTTTCCGGCACTGGTTTGACCTCCGCCTCCGGAATTTTGGCCGGATAGTCGCCGTAGAGTGTATGTCCGGGGATGACGATGACGGAGCCGACGGAAGAGAGAGGTTCGGTTGGAATGGCAACGACGGATGAGTCCGGTTGACTTTGGGGTGCGGTGACAGGGTACAGATACACGGCCTGCAGCGACAATTCACCTGGCAGCACCTCCGTCCCCTCTACGACCGATGGTTCATATCCATCTGCCTCAACGGTGATGATATATTCCGAGTAGGGTCTTGGTTCATCCGGCGATTCCGAGTACGAAAGCGGCGGCGCTGGCAGCTTAATTTCAGGTGTCTGTCCGGAGGAATCCGTGGTAAATGTCATGGCCTCCATACTTTCGTCTATCGCCTGTACGGTCACTCTTGCCCCTGCGACGGAGATATATCCGTTTCCGATCCGGACGCTGACCTTCAGCCGTCCGTTTTGATTTTCCTGTGGCATAAAATGAACTCCCATGATACTGGATTGCTTTATGATATGCGGCAGGGGAGGGAAGTGGACCTTTTTATGAAAAAAACTAAAAACAGGAAACATTTTCTCTCCTTGCTTGCCTTTTCATACCTTTCCTGTTATACTTCCTTTTTGTGGTCGGAATCGGAAACAACTTAAAATAACCTGTCGGCTGGCAGATAAAGACCGGTTATTTTCCGGATGTTTTCCATATCGGCTGTGCAAAAAGCGGCGGCATGACATAAGAGCAGGCTGCCGGGAAAACAAAAGAAAGGAGAGCTATGGAAAGAAGTATTTTTACCTCAGAGAGTGTAACCAAGGGGCATCCGGACAAGGTCTGCGACCAGATTTCGGACGGAATTCTGGATGCTGTTTTGGCGAACGATCCAAATGCCCATGTGGCCTGTGAGACCACGGCGACTACAGACGCCGTACATATTATGGGCGAGATCACTGCCGCCTGCGCGGTAGACTACGAGGCTGTGGCCAGAGAGGTGATACGCAGCATTGGCTATACCGTACCGGGCATAGGCTTTGATGCTGAATCCTGTCAAATCCGCGTGGATATCCACGAGCAATCCCCTGACATCGCGATGGGCGTGAACAGGGAGACGGAGGAGGAAAGCGGCGCGGGCGACCAGGGAATCATGTTTGGTTACGCCTGCACGGAGACGGAGTCTCTTATGCCGTTACCCATTGAGCTGGCACACAGACTGACGAAGAGACTGACGTTCGTCAGGGAGGAGGGCATACTGCCGTATCTGCTCCCGGACGGAAAGGGTCAGGTGTCGGTGGAATATGATGAGGCAGGAAAACCGGCTTCTGTTACGGCTGTCGTGGTTTCCACACAGCACACAGAGGAAGTATCATTGGAACAGCTGCGGCAGGATATTTTAAAAGAAGTGATTCTGCCTTCTATTCCGGAGCATTTGCTCAATCAGAATACAAAGTTTTACATCAATCCCACCGGGCGTTTTGTCATCGGCGGACCCGCGGGGGATACGGGACTGACAGGGAGGAAGATTATTGTGGATACCTACGGCGGTTACGCCAGACACGGCGGCGGCTGTTTTTCCGGCAAGGATCCCTCCAAGGTGGACCGTTCCGCGGCTTATATGGCACGCTACATTGCGAAAAATGTCGTGGCAGCCGGACTTGCCGACCGGTGTGAGGTGCAGTTAAGCTATGCCATCGGTGTGGCGGAGCCTGTCAGCGTCCTGGTGGATACCTTCGGCACCGGCAGGGTGTCCAATCACCGGATCAGTGAGCTGATCAGAAGGGATTTAGACCTGCGCCCCGCGGCCATCATCAGAAGGCTTGACCTGAAGCGCCCGATTTATCGTCAGACCGCGAGCTACGGACATTTCGGCAGCAATACCGCCGACATGACCTGGGAGCAGACAGATCTGGCACCGGTTTGGGCGGCAGAACTGCAGTAAATAAGGCATGATAAAAGCCGGACCTCTGTATTTGAGAAGTCCGGCTTTGTTTTTTGAATTGCTTGTTGTGAAAGCAAGACAACTTGTGCTATACTGGTTCTATATGGATTGAAACGGAAGGCGTCCGGCATGAACACAAACTCACGCAGGCTGCGTGTAAAGCTGACACAACTCTATATCGATATGCGACTGAAGCGGATGAGCCGCCTGGAGTGGATGACGGCCTCTGAGGAGATCGTGCACGCGCTCCTGGAGGAGAATGATGTTGATATCAGCGCCCAGCTCTTTTTCGCGCAGTTGTGTATCATGCGCCAGGATTCGGAATCTGTGGAGGACCTTCTGGATCAGTGCTCGGTCTGGCTTCTCGACTATTGCGACCGCTTTCCGGTCTGCCATGCTTATTATCTTTATCTGACCAGCCTGATGCAGGAGGATGACGAATACGATCAGAAGGTCATCGATAAGCTTCTGGAGCTTTCCGTCAGATATCCCTCGAAATGGCAGATTTCCTGGTTTTATTATTATTTAAATAAAGAAAACATGGCGGATGCCGCTGAGCAGTACCACTATCTGAAGGGGATGTTCATCCGGGGCTGCAGGAGTCCGCTGATGTATCTGGAAGCGCGGACGCTGATCGAGAGAAATCCCACCTTTGTCTATGAAGCCTCAGAGTTTGAGGAGCAGCTGCTGTTGTTTATGCTTCGACATACAGGCATTTCCATTTCGCTTGCCAGAACCGCCTCGGATTACCTGGCGACGCTTCGTTTCTACAGGCCGTTGTATCTTCCGATTTTAAAAGGAATGTATGAGGTGGCTCCGGGCAATGTGCTGCTGGAGGCAATCTGCAGACAGGGAATTCTCGGCGGGCACAGGGAGCGGGGAATGAGCGCCTGGTACCGCAGAGGAATCGATCAGGGCTTTCATTTAAATGGTCTGTATGAGGCATATCTGGCTTCCCTCCCTGTGGAGAGATGGAAAATGGATGGGGAGGAGCTGTCAGCTGAACGCGCCATTCCCATGCAGGTGCTTCAGTATTTTGCCCATACGCCCCAGCCGGAGGAGGTGCGCTGCGCCTATCTCTACGCCCTGGTCCACAAATACCGCGCGCGCTGGCTTTCCCTCTATAAGGAATATGAACCGCTGATTCAGCCTTTTATGATGGATCAGTTCAGGCAGGGCAGGGTGAACGCGGGACTTTGCTATCTGTATACAAATTTTCTGGTTTCTCCCATGCTTTCTTCCAGTCAGGGAGAACTGCTGGCGGACATCTGTTATTCCTGCCGTGTCACGGGGCTGACACTCGCGGATGGGACAGCCATTGTGGAGTATGAGGATTATCTGCAGGAGATTTCGGCTCCGGTAGTGGATGGAACAACTATCCTGCCGCTGTTCGGCACCCGTTTTTCCCTTTGGGAGCAGGATGATTTCGGCAGACGATATCCCTGTCCGGAAGCGGGTGTGGAGCCCATGATGGATCGTCACGGCTGGTCTGCCTGGCTGAATGACCACGCCTCGGAGTACGGACTTTACCAGCTCGCGGTGATTGAGGAAGCACAGGATGAGGAGCTGGTCGGTCTTTTGCCGGGGATTCTGCATATATTTGCGGATCCGCTTGTGACGGATACCTATAAGAGAGAATTTGCGGACCGCCTCGTTCCGCTTCTGGATCAGGCAAACCGGACAGAGGAAATTGACCGGATTATGGAGGAGGTCTTTCAGACAGGCGCCGAGGGGAATGACGAGGAGCTTGCCTTCTGGCAGAAGCTGTATGAGGAGGAGCGAATCGGTGTTTACGGCATGCGTTTCCTGATGCAGTATCTGGACGTGGATCTGTCACAGAAAGGCATCCTCTTCACCAGAGCGCAGGCGCTGTCGGCGGATACTTCCGCTTTTGCCGGCAGTCTTTTGGAGCAGATGACACAGGAGCAGTACCTGTTACCCAATGCGCAGCAGATTCTGGAGGCCTATCAGGAGGAAGATACTTCTTTGCTTGTATCTTATCTGGAATTTGCCTGCGGCCAGTGCTTTTTAGAAAAGAAAGAGCTCGATTCCAAACAGTTTTCCCTGATTACGAAACTGGCAGGACAGGGGACCGTTTTTTTCACGATCGTGCGGTTAAGCTTTCTGGAATGCATTTTAAAGGACGGCCTGGGCCGGCAGAAGCCGGAAACGCTGGACTTAGCTTCTGCTTATCTGCAGGAATTTTATCACAACGGCGTGTATTTTTCCTGGTTTCAGTCCTTTCACACGCTTCTGGAAGCGCTTCGGGAGAAGGAATCCTGTCAGGTGATCGAGTACAGAGGCCTGCAGTACGGCCCTGTATGGATCCGCTGCAGTGTGAACGGTTTTGAGAGCCAAGAAAACGAGGAGATGGAGGATCTGCCGATGGAGAAGGTCTGTGAGGGCGTATATACCAGACAGTTCCTGCTTTTCTGGGGAGAGCGTCTTTCCTATGAGATCTGTACGCTGGACGCGGACGGGACAGAAGAAGTGATTTTAAAGCAGGGTGTGGAACAGTGCGGCGCTGCCCTGGATGAGGGAGGAAGCCGTTACAGCCGCATCAATGAAATGCTTTATGAGCGGGAAATGCGGGACAATCAAAAGCTTTATAAAGAACTGGAAGACTACTTTAAGATGGATGCCATGACAGCGCTCTTTTCGCCAAAGTAACTGATCGCCAGGGCAACTGAGGAAACTATGTTCGAAAAATCAGAATTTCTGGAAAAACTGAACAGTGCAAAGAGCGGCGCTGCTGCGGGACCGCTTCTGCTGGGAATAGATCTGGGTCGAAGCTACGCACAGCTGAGCCTGTGGACTGACGGGATGTCACAACCGGTTTCGCTATCGGCACAGGACGGTGGGGAAATCTACTCGTTTCCCGCTACGCTTGCGCTCTGTCGCAGCCGTTATTATGCCGGTTATGAATCGGAATCTGTCAGGAAGCTTCCTGACGCGGCGGGATTTGAGAACGTATTTGCGCTGGCGATGGAGGAGGATCAGGTCACGGTCGGAGGCCGTATTTACGATACCAGAGAGCTGCTGCATCATTTTCTGCGCCTGACTCTGCAGATGATCGGTTCATACGGACGTGCGGATCAGGCGGCGGCAGTGATGTTTACCACGTATCTGGAGCAGGAGCCGGCGCTGCAGGAGAGAGCCTATAAGATTTTATCTTACGCGACCGCCCGTTTATTTTCCAAAAAGACCAAAATGTATCTGCAGACCCGCCCGGAGACGCTTTTTCATTTCTTTTTAAATGATCCGGAAAAGCTGTGGGAACAATCGGCTCTGATTTTTGACTATCAGAAGGAGGGCATGACGGGCTGGCACTGTACGCTGGAAGGCAGCGCGCCGCCCAAATCAGTGCACTTTACAAAACTGCTATCCTGTGATATGCCGCCGGTGCAGCAGTCTGATGAGGAGCAGCCTTATTTCAAACAGGAGCTGGACGCAGGTTTTTACAGAATCGTGAAAAGCCTGGGGGATAAACCTTACGGCCTGACCTGGCTGATTGGGGAAGGCTTTAAGGGAGACTGGGCGGATCAGTCTCTGGACGTGCTGCTGGACAACGGCAGGGTATTTCAGGGCAATCAGATCTACAGCCTGGGCGCCTGTATGACGCTTTTGCAGATGGAAGCGGGCAATGAAGCACAGAAGGGGTATCTCCTTTTCAATGATACGGATATCCGCTGTCATATCGGTTTAAACTGCCGCCGTCAGGGCCTTCTGACGGAGAATCTGGCGGAGGAATATGTGCCGGTGTTTGAGGCCGGCACGCACGTGGGAAGCTGCCACAACAAAATTTATGTCCTCCCGGCGAAAGGGGAGGATCTGGTCATTCTGGCGCGGTCCGTCCGCGACGGGACCATCAGGCGGCTTGTAGTGGAAACCGCACAGATGGCGGATAAACCACTGGGGGAGAACCGCTTTCTGGTCGAATTTGATTTCCTGAATATTTCCACCCTGCGGATACAGGTCACGGACGTGGGTCTTGGATACCTTGTGCCGGGCAGCGGCAAAACCGTGACGCAGACGTTTACATTGGACTAGGAGGCGGGTATGTTTCTCAGCGACAGCGAAACCGCACAGACGGGATATTACATAGCAGAAATGCAGCTGACGGTCTACAGCCTGGAGGAGCTGGTTTACGCAGTGTGTCAGAAAGGCTTCCTTTTAGGGGAGAATTTTGCCTGTGAGGAGCTGGCCGAGTGGCTGCATACCCAGTGCTGCTGTACGGATCTGGCATACCGCCTGGCGCAGTCTGTCCAGAAAAAGGAAGGTCTGATTTCCTGCGTGGTGACCATTCTCCGCTATGCCGGCTATGTTTCCGAGAAGGAAATCGACAGAGTCCGGGAATCATTAAGCGCGGGTGAGAAATGGTCCTATCTGGAAAAGCGCAAAAAGGAAGGCGATATCTATCTGGAAGAACTGAAATATGATCAGGCGCTTTCCGCTTATCAGAAGCTCCTTTCAGAGCTTCCGGAGGGTGAGGTGAAGCTGAAGGCGTCCCTCTGGCACAATATCGGTGTGGCGCAGGCGAAGCTATTTTTATTTGACGCCGCGATGGAGTCCTTCTCTGAGAGTTATCAGCTGATCGCGGATGAGGATACGTTCTTCCAGTGGCTTACGTGTGCCAGAATTGTGCTGCCCAACCGGGAATATCTGGATTATCTGGGAGAAAATCCGGAGGTTACGGAGCAGTCCCTGAGACTGGAGGAACAGATCAACAGGCTCACCGGCGCGCTTAAGCATTCCGCGCAGGGGGAGGAGCTTGAGAAACTGAAGGAGTGGCTGACCTACGGGAGCGAGGAGGGTGTCTATCTGGCGAGCGGGCGGCTTCTAAAGGCCCTGATGAAGGATTACCGGCAGTACATAGCGGGAGATTTACCCGCGCAGAGCATAACTTGAGATTGCAATTTCAGATACTTCGTTATATAATCTTTGTGGTTTAATTGAATATACTACCGCCCCGGCGGGACGAGAGGAGACTTTTTATGAAAAAACTGGAACAGCTCTACGAGGGCAAGGCCAAAAAGGTATTTGCAACCGATGACCCGGATATCGTGATCGTGGATTATAAGGACGACGCGACGGCCTTCAACGGGGAGAAAAAGGGTACCATCGTGGGCAAAGGCGTTATTAACAATAAGATGACCAATCATATTTTTCAGATTCTGGAAAAGGAAGGCGTTCCCACACACTATATCGAGCAGTTAAGTGATCGTGAGACCGCAGTGAAAAAGGTGGAAATCGTGCCGCTCGAGGTGATTGTCAGAAATGTGGCGGCCGGCAGCTTTTCCAAGAGACTCGGCGTTCCGGAGGGTGTTGTCTTCAAGGAGCCAACCATTGAATTCTCCTATAAAAATGACGAACTGGGCGATCCGCTGATCAACAGCTACTTCGCGGTGGCTTTAGAGCTCGCCACCTGGGAGGAGATCGAGACGATTAAAAAGTATACCTTCAAGGTTAACGAGGTGATGAAGGCATACTTCCTGCAGGCCGGCATCAAACTGATTGATTTCAAGATTGAGTTTGGCCGTTATCACGGACAGATTATTCTGGCGGATGAGACAAGTCCTGACACCTGCCGTCTGTGGGATGTTGAGACCAACAAAAAGCTGGACAAGGACCGTTTCCGCAGGGATTTAGGAAACGTGGAGGAAGCCTACAACGAAGTTTTTGAACGTCTGGGGTTATAAAATATGCCATTTTACGTAAACGATACCTCCGCGGCGGACGATGGTCTGCATGAAGAGTGCGGCGTCATGGCCGCCTATGACTTTGACGGAGGCAATGTATCCGGCAGCATCTATTACGGGCTTTTGGCCTTACAGCATCGCGGCCAGGAAAGCTGCGGCATCGCCGTCAGCAATACCTCGGCTGATGGCTGCAAGGTCTTAAGCTACCGCGATATGGGACTGCTGAGTGAGGCGTTTGACGCGGCGAAGCTGGATTCTCTGAAGGGCAATATCGGTGTGGGACACGTGCGGTACTCCACGGCCGGCAGCTCCACCAGAGAAAACGCACAGCCCCTTGTGCTGAATTATATCAAGGGAACACTGGGGCTTGCCCATAACGGCAATCTGATCAACGCTCCGGCGCTTCGCAATGAACTCGCCTATACCGGCGCCATTTTCCAGACCACCATCGATTCCGAACTGATCGCCTACCTGATTGCGCGGGAGAGGGTGAATCAGCCGACTATTGAAAAGGCGGTCAGCACCGCCATGAAAAAGATCAAAGGAGCCTATTCTCTGGTGATCATGTCCCCGAGAAAGATCATCGGTGTCAGAGATCCCTTCGGTTTCAGGCCGCTGTGCATCGGTGTTCGGGACAATACTTATTTTCTGGCCAGTGAGAGCTGCGCCCTGGACACCATCGGAGCCGACTTTATCCGCGATGTAGAGCCCGGAGAGATCGTTACGATCACGCCGAAGTACGGCATTCAGTCCGATCGTTCCAACTGTATTCCCAGTGAACAACATGCGAGATGTATATTTGAATATATTTATTTTGCGAGGGCAGACTCTGTGCTCGACGGCATGAGTGTGTACAATTCCCGTATGCTCGCCGGCAAATATCTGGCGATAGATTCTCCTGTGGACGCGGATATAGTCGTCGGTGTTCCGGAGTCGGGTAATGTAGCCGCGATGGGGTATGCCGCGCAGTCCGGGATTCCCTACGGCACCGCCTTTGTGAAAAACAGTTATATCGGCCGGACCTTCATCAAGCCCCGGCAGAAAAACAGAGAGAAAAGCGTTCAGGTCAAGTTAAATGTCCTGCGGGACGCGGTGCAGGGCAAGCGGATCATCATGGTGGATGATTCGATTGTGCGCGGCACCACGTCGAATCAGATTGTTTCCATGCTGCGCGAAATGGGGGCGAAGGAAGTACACATGCGCATCAGCTCACCGCCGTTTTTGTGGCCGTGCTATTTTGGTACGGATGTACCGGCGAGAGAGCAGCTGATCGCCTATAACCGCACGATTCCGGAGATCTGTAAGGTGATCGGAGCCGATTCCCTGGATTATCTGAAGATTGAGCGGCTGTCTGAGATCGCGGGCGGGCTGGAAATATGCAACGGCTGCTTTACGGGTCATTATCCCATGGACCCGCCGGATGAAGACATTCGTGGGGAGTTTGATAAGTAGCAGCTGCTATTCGCAGCCGTACCTGGAAAATATCAGCAGACCTGTCAAGCGCAGTTTGCTTGTAAAGGGCTGAAAGAAAGGAAAAGTAATGTCTAATGACAGATACGTAAGTCCCCTGTCGGAACGCTATGCCAGTAAGGAAATGCAGTATATTTTCTCTCCGGATATGAAGTTCAGCACCTGGAGAAGGCTCTGGGTGGCTTTAGCGGAGACCGAGATGGAGTTTGGCCTGCCGATCACGCAGGAACAGATCGACGAGATGAAGGCCCATATCACCGATATCAATTATGATGTGGCAAAAGCGCGGGAGAAGGAAGTCCACCATGACGTGATGAGCCATGTGTACGCCTATGGCGTACAGTGTCCCAAAGCAAAGGGCATCATTCACCTGGGCGCAACCTCCTGCTATGTCGGCGATAATACGGATATCATCGTGATGAGAGAGGCTTTGCGGCTGGTGCGCAAAAAGCTGATCAACGTCCTGGCGGAGCTTGCAAAATTCGCGGACCACTATAAGGATCTGCCGACTCTGGCTTTCACACATTTTCAGCCTGCTCAGCCCACCACGGTGGGAAAGCGCGCGACGCTCTGGATGCAGGAGTTCATGCTGGATTTAGAGGATCTGGATTATGTGCTCGGTAGCCTGAAGCTTTTAGGTTCCAAAGGCACGACCGGCACGCAGGCGTCTTTCCTGGAGTTATTCAACGGCGACCAGGAGACAATTGATAAAATAGACCCCATGATCGCGCAGAAGATGGGTTTCAGGGAATGCTATCCGGTTTCCGGTCAGACTTATTCCCGCAAGGTGGATACCCGGGTTATGAATGTCCTTGCCGGAATTGCCGCCAGTGCGCATAAAATGAGCAATGATATCCGTCTTTTACAGCATTTAAAGGAAGTGGAGGAGCCCTTTGAAAAGAGCCAGATCGGTTCTTCCGCCATGGCTTATAAGAGAAATCCCATGCGCAGCGAGCGCATCGCGTCCTTAAGCCGCTATGTGATGGTGGACGCCATGAATCCGGCGATTACCTCCGCGACCCAGTGGTTTGAGAGGACGCTGGATGATTCCGCGAACAAGCGTCTGTCCATTCCGGAGGGCTTTCTCGCGGTGGACGGGATCCTCGATCTGTGTCTGAATGTCGTGGATGGTCTGGTTGTCTATGAGAAGGTCATTGAGAAGCATATCATGAGCGAGCTGCCCTTCATGGCGACTGAGAATATCATGATGGACGCGGTGAAGCGCGGCGGCGATCGTCAGGAGCTGCATGAGCGCATCCGCACGCTGTCCATGGAGGCAGGACACAATGTGAAGGAGAAAGGCCTGGACAATAACCTTTTGGAGCTGATTGCCGCGGATGAGACCTTTGGTCTTTCCTTAGAGGAGCCACAGGACTGCATGGAGCCCTCCCGTTATGTGGGACGGGCGAAGGAACAGACGGAGAGCTTCCTGAAAAATGTGGTGCAGCCGGTTCTGGACGCGAATCAGGATCTGCTGGGCGTGAAGGCTGATATTTCAGTATAATTTGATTGGAGAAGAGCATTATGGTAAAAGCAGTAGTAGGAGCCAACTGGGGCGATGAGGGCAAAGGAAAAATTACGGACATGATGGCCGAAAACGCCGACATCGTCATCCGCTTTCAGGGCGGCGCAAACGCGGGACATACGATTAAAAATTCCTATGGTAAGTTCGCGCTGCATTCTCTGCCAAGCGGTGTGTTTTATGGCCATACGACCAATATCATCGGCAATGGCGTGGCGTTGAATATTCCGATTCTGTTTAAGGAGATTCAGTCCCTGGTGGAGAAGGGCGTACCGATGCCGCACATTCTGGTCAGCGATCGCTGCCAGATCGTGATGCCTTATCATGTGCTTTTCGACCAGTACGAGGAGGAGCACCTGGGCAAAAAGGCTTTTGGCTCCACCAAATCCGGCATCGCGCCTTTCTATTCCGACAAATACGCCAAGATTGGTTTTCAGGTCAGCGAGCTCTTTGATGAGGATGTACTGAGGGAAAAGATAGACAGCGTTGTTTCCTACAAAAATGTGATTCTGGAACATGTTTATCACAAACCGGCAATTGATCCTGATGCACTTCTGGAAACGCTGCATCAGTACCGGGATATGGTTGCTCCCTATGTGTGCGATGTCAGCGCCTTTCTGGATAAAGCGCTGAAGGAAGGCAAGACAATTCTGCTTGAAGGACAGCTCGGAACCTTAAAAGACCCTGATCATGGGATTTATCCCATGGTAACCTCGTCTTCCACGCTGGCTGCCTACGGCGCCATTGGTGCGGGTATTCCGCCCTATGAGATCAGCCAGATTGTGACGGTGTGTAAAGCATACTCTTCCGCGGTGGGCGCGGGTGACTTCGTGTCCGAGATTTTTGGCGATGAAGCCGAGGAGCTGCGCAGGCGCGGCGGCGACGGCGGCGAGTATGGCGCGACGACGGGACGTCCCAGACGCGTGGGATGGTTTGACTGTGTCGCCAGCAAATATGGCTGCCGTATGCAGGGCACGACGGATGTGGCGTTTTCTGTTCTGGATGTCCTGGGATATCTGGATGAGATTCCGGTTTGTGTGGGCTATGACATTGATGGGGAAGTCACCACGGATTTCCCTGTTACAGTGAAACTCAACAGAGCAAAGCCGGTATGGAAGGTACTGCCGGGCTGGAAGTGCGATATCGCCGGTATCCGCAGCTATGAGGAGCTTCCGCAGGCCTGCAGGGATTATGTGGAGTTTATTGAAGAGCAGATCGGTTATCCCATTACCATGATCAGCAACGGTCCATCCAGATCAGATATTATTCACAGAGAAAGTCCACTGAAAAAATGAATAAACGGCGATTACTATCGCTGCTGACATAACGTAAAGAATTATTCTGAAAAAAGTCAGCTGCCTGACAGGTATACCTTTTCGCAGCTGTATGACAACACTTGAAAGCATTTCAGGATGTCGGAGGTGCCTAAAAGGCACTTCCGGCACTCGTATCTCTTTTAATTAGACAGCATCTTCCATTTTTTTATTTATCAATTGATTATCACTTGAAACTGAACATACACCAAAAAGGCGCTTCCTCCGTCAAGTGGATGAACGCGTTCTTTGCGGTATTATCATACGGGAGGAAAACGGATGAGGGAAAAATATGAATCGCTGAGTCTGGCGGAGTTGAAGGAAGTCGCGAAATTCAGAGGACTGCGCGGCGTATCCGCCATGAAAAAAGCGGATCTGGTGGACGCCATGCTGAAGCTGGATGAAGAATTGAAGCAAAAAGAGGAAGCAGAGAAAAAGGAACAAGAAGAGAAAAAAGCGGCGGAAAAGACTGCATCCGACAGGCAGACAATGAACCGGCAGGTACAAAGAAGGACGGGCGCAAGGACAGGCGGGAGAGTGCTGGCGTCCGGTTCTAACACAAATCGTTCTGCTGCGCACAATGAAGAAATGAAGACACAACCCACAGCACAGACACAGTCCGCAGTACAGGTTGAGCCCACAGTTCAGACGGAGGAGACAGCCGCTTCACAGGCGGAGTTCGAGCAGCCTACATTCCGGAAATCCTTTGAAAACGGCGGTTCTGAACTGGACAGCGGTGTGGAGGCACGCGGGATTTTAGAGGTGATGCCGGATGGCTTTGGCTTTATCAGAAGCGACAATTATATGCCGGGAGACCAGGATGTCTACGTCTCCCCCAACCAGATCCGGCGTTTTAATTTAAAGACCGGCGATGTGCTATGCGGCAATACCCGCGTGAAGATTGACAAGGAAAAATACCGTGCCCTGCTGTATGTCAAGACAGTCAACGGATACAATCCTGATGTAGTGGCAAAGCGCCCGAATTTTGAGGATCTGACGCCGATTTTCCCGAATGAGCGTCTGGTAATGGAGCATCCTGGCTGTAATGTGGCGATGCGGGTTATGGACCTCCTAAGTCCTGTAGGGAAGGGACAGCGCGGCATGATTGTCTCCCCGCCGAAGGCCGGCAAGACGACGCTTTTAAAGGCGGTCGCGCAGTCGCTTATTCATAATAATCCGGATGTACATCTGATTATTTTGCTGATCGACGAACGTCCTGAGGAAGTGACGGACATGAAGGAGGCTATTCAGGGGCATAATGTAGAGGTTATTCATTCCACTTTTGACGAGTCTCCGGAGCATCATAAGCGTGTCACGGAGATGACGATCGGCAGAGCGAAAAGGCTGGTAGAGCAGAAACAGGATGTGTGTATTCTCTTAGACAGCATCACCAGGCTGACCAGGGCGTACAATCTGACAGTCGTGCCCAGCGGGCGTACCCTGTCCGGCGGCCTGGATCCGGCGGCACTGTACATGCCCAAGCGCTTTTTTGGCGCGGCCAGAAATATGCGGGAGGGCGGCAGTCTGACCATTCTGGCGACAGCGCTTGTGGACACCGGCTCCAAAATGGACGACGTTGTGTATGAGGAATTCAAGGGCACCGGCAACATGGAGATCATTCTGGACCGGAAGCTTTCTGAAAAGCGTATTTTCCCGGCCATCGATATTCCCAAATCCAGCACCAGAAGAGAAGATCTGCTTTTATCAAAGGAAGAGCAGGATGCCGTAACGATTTTGCGGCGCGGCTTAAACGGAATGAAGCCGGAGGAAGCGGTGGACCGGATCCTGGATCTGTTTGGTCATACCCGCTGCAATGACGAGTTCGTGCAGATTGTGAAAAAGCAGAGGATCTTCTGAGATATTGAGTTGCCGTGAATAGAATATTTTTTTATAAAAATATCACAAAACACTTGCAAAAAAAGTATGGGTCTGCTATCATGAATAAGCTGTCTGTTTGAGGACAGCAAGGATGAGAACGACTATTTATCATATAGAGAGGTGAATTACGATGAAAGAGGGAATACATCCGAAGTATTATCAGGCGACAGTGACCTGCAACTGTGGCAACACATTTGTGACCGGCTCCACCAAACCGGAGATCCATGTGGAGATCTGCTCCAAGTGTCATCCGTTTTATACCGGACAGCAGAAGGCAGCTCAGGCTCGCGGACGTATTGATAAGTTCAACAGAAAATACGGAATGCAGTAAATGGTTGGTTGAAAAGGTTGAGGTTGAGGTGTGTTGCATCTCAGCCTCTTGTTTTTTTAGGCGACGATCAGTTTTGGAGGAAGTTATGCCACGGAAAAAGGCAAAGCAGCAGTATTGCGGCGTCGGCGGCCAGGCTGTCTTAGACGGCATTATGATGCGCAACGGCAGGGACTACGCGATCGCGGTGCGAAAGACAGACGGCACCATCGCTGTGGAAAAGAAAGTCGGCCCCAAAAAGGAAAAGAGCGTATTTTCCAAAATTCCCTTTGTCAGAGGCGTTGTGAATTTCATAGACAGCTTAAAGACCGGCTTTCAGAGCCTGAATGTTTCCGCCGAGATCGGTATGGAGGACATTGAGGAGGAGCCGGGGAAGTTTGAACTTTTTTTAAAAAAGCATTTCGGCGACAAGGCGAATGACATTATCATGAGTTTTACCGTGCTTGCCGCGGTGATTCTGGCGGTCGCTGTTTTTATTTTGCTGCCCTATGGTCTGTCCGCTTTCGCCGGACAGTTTATTCAAAGCAGGATGGTTCTTTCAGTCTTTGAGGGCGTACTCAGGCTTCTGATTTTTATTGGATATGTGACGCTGATCGGTTTCATGGAAGACATCGACAGGATGTACATGTACCATGGCGCGGAGCACAAATGTATCAATTGCATCGAGCGCGGCAAACCGCTGACAGTGCGCAACGTTCGTCGTTCCAGCAGACTTCATCCCAGGTGCGGCACCAGCTTTATGCTGTATGTGATGGTCATTTCCTGTGTTTGCTTTTTCTTCATCCAGGCGTCCAATCCGCTGCTCAGGCTTTTGTATCGACTGCTTCTGATCCCGGTGATTGCGGCGGTGTCTTATGAGTTGATTCAGCTCGCGGGGCGCAGCTCCAATCCGATTGTGAAGCTTTTGAACTTACCGGGTATGGGGATGCAGATGCTCAGCACCAGAGAGCCGGACGATGGTATGATCGAGGTAGCCATCAAAGCGGTGGAGGCAGTTTTTGACTGGGAGGGTTACCAGGAGGTGGTCTTTGGCACGGAGACGGAAACAGACGTTGCAGAGGAAGCCGGGGCAGTGTATGATGCAGCTGAAGAGACTGCACCGGAATATGATGCCGCGCAGGCGCCTGAAACGGGGATGGATACTGACAAAGAGCCGGCAGAAGAAGAGGAATATGTCCAGGACTATGACAATGAGGATGACGAAATCCTGAGAGAGAACGCGGAAATGGAAGCCTTCCTGGATCAGCTGATCGCGGAGGAATTGAGCCGTGACGACAAGAGGAAGGGAAACAGAACCGACCGGACGAAAGAACAGAGTGATGCTTCTGTTCGCAGCGAAGAGGAAGCCGGTCAGGAGATAGAGGAACTTCTGGAACATGACTTATAGAGACGCGTACAGACAGGGAGCGGCGTGTTTAAAGGACGCGGGTATCGAGGAGTATGATCTGGATGCCAGGCTGCTTTTGGAGCATACCTGCGGCATTACCCGCCAGGACTTGTTAATTTATGGGGACAAATTACTTGAAACAGGGGCGGAAGAGTCTTTTTTTCAGGCAATCGCGTTGCGGAGCAGCCGTATTCCCCTGCAGCACATCACAGGGGTCCAGGCATTTATGGGGCTGGATTTTGAGGTCAATGAGGATGTGCTGATTCCCAGGCAGGATACGGAGACAGTCGTGGAGACGGCGCTTACAGTATTAAGGCCGGGGATGGAGATTCTGGATTTGTGCACGGGCAGCGGCTGTATTCTGATCAGTCTTCTGTATTATGGCGGAGAGGTCTGCGGTCTGGGTACGGATATTTCACCAAAGGCGCTGCTGACGGCAGCAAGGAATCTGGAGCGGATCAGTCAGAAAAAGAAGCTGAATGCCTCATTACGTGAAAGTGATCTGTTTGATCAGGTCACAGGGCACTTTGATCTCATCCTGTCCAATCCGCCCTATATCGCATCGTCGGTGATTGACACACTGGAGCCGGAGGTGCGCGACCATGAGCCGGTGCTGGCGCTTGACGGCGGCCGTGACGGCCTTGCTTTTTATCGGCGGATTGTCATGGAAAGCCGGAGGCACTTAAAGAACGACGGTTTTCTGATTTTGGAAATCGGCTATGACCAGGGAATGGCGGTGCGTAAGCTTTTTGACCTGGCCGGATTTGAGGATGTGACGCTGAAACAGGATCTGGCCGGCTCAGACAGGGTCGTGTCCGGCAGATGGAGGAGTGAGCATGTTTGATAAACTGGACGATTTACTCAATCGGTTTGAGGAAATCTTAAATGAATTAAATGAACCCACGGTCACCGCGAATCAGGACCGCTTCCGCAGACTGATGAAGGAGCAGAGCGACCTGACTCCTATCGTGGAAACCTACAGAAGTTATAAACAGGCAAAGCAGGATATTGAGGATTCCGAGAGCGTGCTGCAGGAGGAATCCGATGAGGAAATGCGGGAGCTTTTAAAGGAAACACTCTCCGACAGTAAAAAAGCTGTGGAGGAGCTGGAACAGAAGCTGAAGGTCCTGCTTCTGCCAAAGGACCCCAATGACGATAAAAACGTGATTATGGAAATCAGAGGCGGAGCGGGAGGAGACGAGGCGGCTTTGTTTGCGGCGGAGCTTTATCACTTATATGTGAAATATGCTCTCAGTAAGGGCTGGAAGGTGGAAACCCAGTATGCGGATGAGAGCGGCATCGGCGGCATGAAGGAGGTCAACTTCCAGATTTCGGGGAAGGGTGCCTATTCCCGTCTGAAATATGAATCCGGCGTTCACCGCGTGCAGCGAGTGCCGGAAACGGAGTCCGGCGGACGTATTCACACCTCCACGGCTACCGTGGCGGTGATGCCGGAAGCGGACGAGGATATTGACATTGTGATCGATGAGAAGGATATCCGCATTGATGTGATGCGCGCCTCCGGAAACGGCGGCCAGTGCGTCAACACCACTGATTCTGCGGTGCGCCTGACCCACTATCCCACGGGAATTGTGGTCTATTCCCAGACAGAGAAGAGTCAGCTGCAGAATAAGGCCAAAGCCTTCGCCCTTTTAAAGTCCAAGCTCTATGATATCGAGCAGCAGAAACAGCACGACGCGGAGGCGGAGTTAAGACGCAGTCAGATCGGCACCGGCGACCGGTCCGAGAAAATCCGCACCTATAATTTCCTGCAGGGCCGCGTCACCGATCACCGGATTGGCCTGACCCTATACAAGCTTGACAAGGTCATGAACGGCGATATCGATGAGATTCTGGACGCCTGCATTGCCGCGGATCAGGCGGCGAAGCTGGTGAAAATGAACGAACAATAAATGAATAGAAAAGAGGAAATCTGAAATGGAAAAATCAAATGATACCGCACAGGAACTTCTCTCCTTTATTGATCATGCGCCCAGTCCCTATCATGTGGTGGACCAGGCAAAGGGGATGCTGGAGGCGGCTGGCTTTGAAAAACTCAGCGAAAAAAGCAGCTGGAAGATTGAAAAGGGAAAAAGCTACTATGTCAGCAGACAGGGGTCTGCCGTCATCGCTTTCCGTGTCCCGAAAAGTACATATAAGGGTTTTCATCTGGTAGCGAGCCACAGTGATTCGCCGGTGTTCAAGGTCAAGACCAATCCGGAAATGACGCTGGGAAATCTGTACACGAAGCTGAATGTAGAGCGCTACGGCGGCATGATCCTGTCCACCTGGTTCGACAGACCGCTGTCTGTCGCGGGAAAGGTGTATCTGGAGGAGAACGGCAACATCGTGAAAAAGCTGGTCAACATTGACCGCGATCTCATGGTGATTCCCTCTCTGGCGATTCATATGAACCGTGACGCGAATAACGGCATGAAATTCAGCGTGCAGAAGGACCTGTGCCCGCTTTTGTCCGCAGCTGCGGATAACGAGGCGTTCACGAAGCTTCTGGAAGAGGAGGTCGGAGCGAAAAAGGAAAATATTCTGGGGTATGACCTGAACCTGTACACCCGCCAGCCCGGCACACGGATTGGAATAAATGAAGAGCTTTTGCTGTCTCCAAGACTGGACGACCAGGAATGCGCATTCGGCAGTTTGAAGGCTGTGATTGAGAGTGAGCCTGAGGAGTATGTCAGCCTGTGCGCGGTTTTTGACAATGAGGAAGTGGGCAGCATGTCTCCGCAGGGCGCGGACAGTGACTTTTTGAAAGATACAGTGAAACGGGTAGTTTACTGTCTGGGCGGCAGTGAGGCGTCCTATATGGAGGCCATGGCCAACAGCTTTATGATCTCCGCAGACAACGCCCACGCGGTACATCCAAACAGCCCGGAGAAAGCGGATCCCACTAACCGGCCCGCCATGAACGCCGGCATTGTGATCAAATATTCGGCCGCGCAGAAATATACGACAAGCGCTTATGCCGGCAGTGTCATGAAAAAGCTGTGCAGAGAGGCGGGCGTGCCCTGCCAGGTCTTCCATAATCACTCTGACAGCATGGGAGGCGGCACCCTTGGTAAATATTCCGCTACCCATATGTCCGTCACGACAGTGGATATCGGGCTCGCGCAGTTAGCCATGCACTCAGCTGTGGAGACGGCGGGTGCTGAGGATATCGCATATCTGGTGAAAGCTCTGCGTTATTTTTACAGCGCGTGAAAAACCCTGTGCTGAAAGGTTCATGGTACGAGAGTTTTTTCCATATGGGAATCTTTCACGTGACCATGCGGGCGACAGAAAAGCTTAGCGCGCCGGCAGGAAGGAGAACGATTTTATGGAAATCAGAAGAGCGACAGCCGCGGATATGCCAGGTCTGAATAAGCTTTTATATCAGGTGCTGATGGTGCATCACAACGGCAGGCCGGATTTATTTAAGGCGAACGCCAAAAAATATACGGATGAAGAATTGAAAACGTTGCTTAAGGATGATACCCGGCCGGTTTTTGCAGCGGTGGACGAGCAGGATCAGATTCTGGGATACGCGTTCTGTATCCTTGAGGAGTACGCGGGGGACAATATCCACCCTGATATGAAAACCCTCTATATCGATGACCTGTGCGTGGATGAAGACCGGAGAGGCAGTCATGTCGGCAGCGCCCTGTATGCGTATGTCCTGGATTACGCGAAAAAGATCGGCTGCTATAACGTGACATTAAACGTGTGGAGCTGTAATCCCGGCGCCATGAAGTTTTATGAAAAATGCGGCCTTGTTCCCTATAAGGTCGGGATGGAAAAGGTTCTCTGAAGCATGACACTGCTATTGTATTTAAAGAAGTCACGCAGAGAAGGATCATAAATAACAGTAACAGATTGAACCTGAAAAAATGACACGGAGGAACATATTATGTGGGCAGAGGAAAGTGTGTTTCATCAGATTTATCCCCTGGGTTTTTGCGGCGCGCCGTTTGAAAATGACGGCGTGGAGGCACACAGAATATTAAAGGTGATTGACTGGATTCCACATCTTAAAAAGCTGGGCGTGAACGCGGTTTATTTTTCACCGCTGTTTGAATCAGACACGCACGGATATAATACCAGGGATTACCGCCAGATAGACAAAAGGCTTGGAAATGAGGACGACTTCAAAACCGTGGTGAACAGGCTCCATGAGAAAGGCATCCGTGTGGTACTGGACGGCGTGTTCAACCATGTGGGCAGAGGCTTCTGGGCTTTTCAGGATGTGCTGCAAAACAAGGAGAATTCGCCTTATCGTGACTGGTTTTACCACATTGACTTTCACGGCAACTCAAATTACAATGACGGCCTGTGGTATGAAGGCTGGGAGGGCTGCTATGACCTGGTCAAATTAAATCTGCGCAATCCGCAGGTGGTTCAGTATCTCTTGGACTGTGTCAGCTTCTGGGTGCGTACCTGGGACATCGACGGCCTGCGCCTGGATGTAGCCTACAGCCTGGATCCGGACTTTTTAAGACAGCTGCGCGCGCACTGCGATTCTTTAAAACAGGACTTTTTCCTGGTGGGAGAGGTTCTGCATGGGGATTATAACCGCATCATGAATCCGGAGATGCTGCATTCCGTCACCAATTACGAATGCTACAAGGGGCTGTATTCCAGCTTCAACAGCATGAATATGTTTGAAATCATCCATTCCCTGCTCAGGCAGTTTGGACCGGAACAGTGGTGTCTGTACACCGGGAAGCATCTGCTCAGTTTTGTGGACAATCATGATGTTTCCAGAATCGCGAGTATTCTGCAGAACGAAAAGCATCTGCCTTTGATTTACGCGCTGCTCTTTGGCATGCCCGGCATTCCCTGCCTGTATTACGGCAGCGAGTGGGGCACAAAGGCGGATAAGCGCGAGGGAGATCCGGCTCTTCGCCCGTCCTTTGAGGCGCCTGAGTGGAACGCCCTGACGGAATGGATTGCGAAGCTTGCTGAAGCGAAAAAGAGTTCCGCGGCGTTAAATTACGGCAGCTTTCGCTCCGTGCTTCTGACGAATAAGCAGTACATCTTTGAAAGAAAGTGCGACGGCGAGAGGGTGCTGGTAGCCATCAACGCGGACAGCGAGGAGTATGTGGCGCATTTTGACGCGGGCTGTGGGCTGGCGAAGGACCTGATTACCGGTGAAGCACATGATTTCGGCGGCGGCAGTCATCTGGCGCCGTACAGTGCCGCTTTCTGGAAATGCGAGCGTTAGCTGCCGTTCTACCTGAAGAGAGCACAGCATATTTTTATAAAAAAACAAATACGGGGCTGTTGCGGTTCATCTGGCAAAACGGAGAGCGGCAGCAGTCCCGTAAGGGCGTTTATGGATCAGGAAAATATGGAATCCGCTCTGAATCTGGCCATGGAGTCCTCGAAAGAGATGCGCGAACGGTCGGATGTTCTGGGCGTCGGTTATGATGAAACAACGGACAGATGGGAGATCATTATCAAGTACAACGGGAACCTGGAAGAGACACTTGAGCAGGGCATTACGCTGGAACCGCTGATCGCGGGCTATGGGATTTTGACTGTTCCGGATTCTTTATTGGAGGATGTCCCACCAAACCCACAGATTGAGTATGCGGAGTTACCGAAGAGGCTGTATTTCGAGCAGGAAACAGAGCGTGGAATGGAGCAGGGCATAGATGGCTTGACTGGCCAGGATATTCTGCATCGTGAATCGGGCGGCGTGGACGCGAAGGAGGTCCCCGGGACTGATGGACTGACCGGCAGGGGCGTCCTGATCGCGATTATCGATTCCGGAATTGATTACACGCTCGCGAATTTTCACAATACGGACGGAACCACCAGAATCGCGGCGCTCTGGGATCAGACGCTGACGCCGGATGAGGCAAATCCGCCTCCGCAGGGATTTGCGCAGGGAAGACTGTTCACAAAAGATCAGATCAATGACGCATTGCGCCTTGCCATTCCGTGGGCGGCGGTTCCTTCCGCGGATACAAGCGGCCATGGGACAGCTGTAGCGGGAATCGCGGCCTCCCGTCGGATGGAAGGCGAGTATGCGGGAATCGCGCCGGAGAGCGAGCTGTTGATTGTAAAACTGGGGAATCCTGCGGACAAAGGTTTCCCCAGGACGACAGAGCTTCTGCGGGCGCTGACATTTTCAGTGCGGTTTACGTTTGCGCGCAATCAGCCTCTGGTTGTCAACTTAAGCTTCGGCAACAGCTACGGTTCCCATAACGGGACGTCGCTTCTGGAACGCTTCATTGACAATGTATCGGAAATCGGCAGAACCGTGATCTGCATCGGAACCGGGAACGAAGGCCTCTCAGGCGGCCGCTGCAGCGGTTGGCTGAAGGAGGGCCAGGTCACGGAGGTAGAAATACAGGCAGCGGCCTATGAGGCAAACCTGAGCATTCAGTTCTGGAAAAATTTCGTGGATGAGTATGATCTTCGTCTGGCTGCGCCAAATGGCGACTCTCTGATCATAAGTCCGGGGCAGCAAAAAAGGACGGAAGGGATACTGGGAAATACCAAAGCGCTTGTCTTTGCGGGGCAGCCGACCCCTTACAGTACAAACCAGGAAATTTATTTTGACCTTCTTCCGGAAGCATATTATATCGATGAAGGGGTGTGGCGGCTGTTTATCGAGCCGAAAAGCATCAGAAATGGATTTTTCTACCTGTATCTGCCTGTGGCTTCCACGCGCAATCAGGGCACAAGATTTTTAAACCCTTCTCTGGAAATGACGCTGACGATTCCTTCCACGGCGGCCAGAACCGTCGCGGTGTCCGCCTGTCATCCGCTGACCGGCGTTTTCGCGGATTTCAGTGGAAGAGGCGCTGTATCGCTCGATCAGTTTCAGGAAAAGAGCAATATCGGCGCGGCGCGTCCGACTATCGCCGCGCCGGGGGTTGATATCATGGCGCCCGCGGCGGGCGGCGGATACGCTTCCTTTACCGGCACAAGCTTCGCAACCCCTTTTGTGACTGGAAGAGCCGCGCTTTTGATGGAGTGGGGAATTTTGCGCGGACACGATTATTTCCTTTACGGGGAAAAGCTGAAAGCGGAACTGATCCGCGCCGCCTGTCCGGTGCCAGGAATTGAAACATACCCTTCTGAAAAAGTGGGCTTTGGCAGGCTTTGCCCGTGACAGCTGATATCGGAAATGTAGATGGAAAACGATAACTGACAGATATGTGGCTTGTTATGTTTGTAAAAATAATGAAGTATGGATGACTTTACTGCCGTCTTCGCCTGAAATTAAAGTTGTGTTTTCATGGGTAAGATGTTAAAATACGTCTAATACATGTATACAGGAATTCGGGAACGGCGCAGCAGGGTGAGCGCCGAATCCCGCGAAAATCAGTTTCCTATGAAAGGGAGGGGGATTTCATGGCTTTTCACATTATCACGGACTCTGCGTCCGACGTTCCAAAATCTGTGAGGGAGGAATTTCATCTGCATGTGATTCCCACACCTGTCACGATCGACGAGGTCGATTATTTTGACGGCGATACGATTCAGCCCGCTGAATTTTATCAGATTCAGGCCGAAGGCAAAAGCAATATCAAGACCTATCATATCAGTCAGCAGATGTTTTATGATCATTTCAGACCGTATGCCGAAGCGGGAGATGAAGTCCTTTATATTTGTTTCTCCACAGGAATTGCCGGTACATACCAGGCGGCAAATCTGGCGAAGGCGGATCTTTTGGAGGAATTTCCGGATTTTCAGATTACCATTATTGATTCGAAGTGCGCCTCCATCGGCTTTGGCCTGGTGACCTATTATCTGCTTCTGATGCAGAAAAACGGAGCGCCGAAGGATCTGATGATCGAGGCAGCCTCCTGGTTCTGCGCGCATATGACGGTTCAGTTTACGGTGGAGACGCTTCATTACCTGTATAAGGGAGGCAGAGTCGGCGCGCTCAGTGCTGCGGCGGGCGGTATTCTGGATATCAAACCCATCCTGATTGTGGATGAGGAGGGCGCTCTGAAAGGCTCTGAGAATGTCCGTGGCTGGAAAAAGGCCATCCGCCGTGTGGAGGACATGATCGGTGAAAAGTGTCAGGATCTGGATCATCAGCTGATTGGCGTGGTCAGCGGAAGCGATCCGTCGCTGGCGGACCAGGTGGGCGAGACTTTGATGGAGCGTTATCACGCGAAAGGCATTCTGAAAAGCCAGGTTGGGTGCGCGATTGGCGCGCATACCGGCGGCGGTATTGTGGGGATTACGGCACTGGACGCCATGAACCCGGAATACGAAAAATATCTTTATTAAAGGATGAAGTCGGGATTGAATTTATGGAAAATATGCTGAATGACGAGATCATGGCGCTGGTGGACGATATTTTAGCGGACTATGAGCAGAACAGGAAAATCGACACGGATAAGACTTACAGTCAGCCAGACAAAGCCATGATTACCAATATTTTATCCAATCTGCAGCGGATTATTTTTCACGGCTATTACCGCAGCCAGCATTACCGCATTTATACGGCGCAGAATAATCTGAGTATGCTGCTGGAGGATGTCCTTTTCAATCTGAGCAAACAGATCATGCTTGTACTGGAGAATGTCGCCGCCTCAGATGAGGAGGACAGTCAGGCGCTGGAAGAGAAGGCTTATGATATTTGTATCGCTTTCCTGTCTAAAATTCCACAGTTGCGTGCGTCATTGGAGATGGACGCGCAGGCGGCTTATGACGGGGATCCGGCCGCGGCCGGAATCGATGAGATTATCTTTTCCTACCCTGGATTCTACGCCATTTTTGTATATCGTATCGCTCATGAGCTGCAGCTTCTGAAAGTACCGCTGATTCCGAGGATGATGACGGAAATCGCGCACAGCGCCACGGGAATCGACATTCATCCGGGCGCTGCCATCGGCAGTCACTTTTTCATGGACCACGGCACCGGCATCGTAATCGGCGAGACGACCATCATCGGAGATCATGTAAAGGTGTATCAGGGTGTGACCATCGGCGCACTCTCCACCAAGGGCGGCCAGAAGTTAAAGAACAAAAAGCGTCATCCCACGATTGAGGACAATGTGACCATTTATTCCAACGCATCCATTCTGGGCGGCGAAACTGTGATCGGCAGAAACGCCGTCATCGGCGGCAATACGTTTATCACGAAGTCGGTTCCCGCTGACACCAGTGTCAGCATAGCCAGCCCGGAGCTGATTTACCGCTACGGCGATCATAAGGAAAAGGAAAAGCTGGGGGAGATGAACCAGGATGAACAGGGAGACTGGGTGATCTGATTCACAAAAGTCTGCGATTTATGAAATGATGTAATGAGCGCTTTTTACTCATGATACAGCGAATAAAAAATATCAGCTGCGGGCAAACTGCAACTGATATTTTTTATTTCAGGAGGAATTGCAGATGTCTCTGATCAAAAAACCGGTGGGTGAATTTACGGTACAGGCTTATCATCACGACGCGTTCAAAACCATTTCCCGTAAGGATATACTTGGAAAATGGAGCGTTTTTCTCTTTTATCCGGCGGATTTTACCTTTGTCTGTCCGACAGAACTGGAGGATCTGGCGGATCATTATGAGGAGTTTTGTGAAATCGGCTGTGAGATATACAGCGTTTCCTGCGACAGCCATTTTGTGCACAAGGCCTGGCACGATGCTTCGAATACGATCAAAAAGCTTCAGTTTCCCATGCTGGCGGACCCCACGGGCATGCTGACCCGTGACTTTAATGTGATGATTGAGGAGGAAGGCGTGGCGGAACGGGCGACCTTTATCGTGAATCCGGACGGCGTGATTGTCGCTTATGAGGTGATTGCAGGAAATGTGGGCAGAAACGCGAAGGAACTGCTGCGGCGTGTGCGCGCCAGCCAGTTTGTGGCGGAACATGGCGACGAGGTCTGCCCGGCGAAATGGGAACCGGGAGACAAGACGCTGAAGCCGAGCCTTAATCTGGTGGGGATGCTGTGATGGAAGAGCGGGATTTATTTGACGTTGTGATCGTGGGAGGCGGCCCCGCGGGTCTGTCAGCGGCCATCTATCTGGCAAGAGCCAAATATCGCGTGCTGGTGCTGGAGAAAGGGAATGTGGGAGGCCAGATCCGGATTACAGATTCTGTGGTTAACTATCCGGGCGTTGAACGCACGGACGGGAAGTCACTTGCAGCGGCCATGGCCCGTCAGGCGAAGCGCTTCGGCGCGGAATTTGCGGGGGAAGAAGTGATGGATATTCACTGCAATACCGCGATCAAGCAGGTGATCACGAAAACCCGGACGTATGAAACACTTGGGATTCTCCTGGCCTGCGGCGCAAACCCCAGAAAGCTGCACTTTAAGGGAGAAGAACAGTTTCAGGGGCGGGGCGTTGCCTACTGTGCCACCTGTGACGGGGAATTTTTTACAGACCGCACGGTCTATGTGATCGGCGGCGGGTACGCGGCGGTAGAGGAGGGATTATTCTTAACGCGCTACGCGAAAAAAATCGTGATGATCGTGCGGGAGAAGGATTTTACCTGCGCCAGAACCATCGCGGACAAGGCGAAAGAACATCCGAAGATGGAGATTCATTTTCAGACAGAGATTGTCAGCGTATTTGGTGATGCATATGTTACGGGAGCGGTCTTTGTGGACAATCAGACAGGAAAGACATGGGAGAGCGACTGCGAGGAGGAAGGTATCGGGATTTTTGTGTTCGCGGGGTATGTGCCGGCGACAGACTGGCTGCCGTCCGAATTTGAGAAGGATCAGCAGGGGTACCTGAAGACAGACAGAAATCAGGCAACCAATATTCCGGGCGTGTACGGCGCGGGCGATCTGTGCGTGAAAAACCTGCGTCAGACTGTAACGGCGGTGTCAGACGGCGCGGTGGCCGCCACCAGCCTGGAGCTGTACGTGGAAAAGCTGCACCATGAACTGCATATTCCGGAACTGATTCAGTTATCGTCCGACGCGGAGGACAAGACCGCGCTGCCGCAGGGGGATGCTATCTTTGACGGGGACCTGAAAACACAGGTAAAGGAATTCCTGAGCCGCATGGAAAAGAAGGTCACTATGAAGGTGTGGGCAAAGCAGGACGGGGAACAGCAGGAATTTGTTTCGTTTCTGACGGCGCTTGCCGCATTGTCTGAAAAGCTTTCTCTGGAATTTGCCACGACCAGGGAGGTGGAGGAGGAATTTCAGCCTGTGGTCCGCCTCCTGGATGGGGAGGGAAATGACGGCGGCTTTGGTTTTCACGGGATTCCGACCGGAGAGGAATTTACTTCTTTCTTACTGGCGATCTGTCGTATGGGAGGCCAGGAAGGCGATTTGCCGGATGAGGCCGCGCGTCTGCTTCTGGAAGCGAAGGAATCTGTGAAACTGAAAATTTTTGTATCGCTGACCTGTACCATGTGTCCTGAGACAGTGCGCTCTGCGGTAAACCTGGCCATGAGCGAACAGGGCAGGGGAAAGCTTAAGGCCGATGTGTTTGATTTATCTTTATTTCCAAAGCTCAGGGAGCAATATCAGATCCGCAGCGTACCATGTATTGTGATAAATGACGACCGTGTCATATTCGGCAGAAAAGGAACCAGAGAGCTGGCGAAGGCGGTGTTTGCGTAACTTGATTCTTGACAAGAGGGCGTATTCGTGTAAAACTAGGAATTACGAAAGGACTGGATTATGCGCGGATATAGGATACGATTGTTGCTTGTAGCGGTTTGCGCCCTCTTTCTGTCGGGCTGCTCTTCCCGCAATACCATAGAAGATACGGACATTCAGGAGACTTCCTCTCAGGCTTCCGAAAGCGAGGTTTATACGCTCATTGAGGATATGAAGTATGAGGAGGCGTTGACTCTGCTTGAAAGCGAGGACCTCGGCGCACAGGAGACGCTGCGTCTGGAGGGCGTCTGTTATATGGGCCTTGGACAGTATGAGAACGCGGTGGAGGCGTTTGAAGAGGCACTGTCAGAGAATACAGGATTTATATACGAAATTGATTATGACATTAATAAATATCTCGCTGTCGCCTACAATAAACTGGGAGAGTATGAGAAGGCGGAGCAGGTATACGACGCCATGTGCGCGCTGCAGCCGAAGGATTCTGACGTCTGGTATATGCATGGTGTCACATATCTGGAGTTAGGACAGTATGAGGAGGCGGTGGACTGCTTTGACACGGCGGTTGATTTGTCACCTACTGATTATGATCTGATGATTTCCATCTATCAGGCGCTGGCGCAATACGGCTACCGGACGCTTGGGGAGGAGTATATTGCCGATATCCTGGATGGCAACGCCAGCATTGGTGATTACGACAGAGGCAGGATTCTCTATTACACCGGCGAATACAGTCAGGCCATCGTCTATCTGGAAAAGGTGAAATCCAACGGCAGCCAGGATGTGATTCTGTATCTTGCCATGAGCTATGAGACGCTGGGAGATTATAATTACGCCGCGAATGTCTATACCTCCGGTCTGGATCTGGGGGAGAGCACTGTACTGTATAATCAGCTGGGTCTGTGTCAGATGAAGCTGGGGCTGTATGAGGAGGCACTGGAGTCCTTTACTTCCGGTATTGCCTGCAATGATACTTCCCTGCGTCAGAACCTGCGCTTCAACCAGATCGTGGCTTACGAGATGCTGGGTGATTTTGACACGGCCAAAACGCTGATCGAGCAGTATGTCAGCGATTATCCCAATGATGAGGAAGCGCAGCGGGAGGCACTGTTTTTACAGAGCAGGTAAAGCGGGACAGGCGGATGTGGTATAAAAGATATGAAGACGAACATCATTACTTATTTACAGACATACGGACAGGAAACATTTTCTGAGAGGGCATTCAGTGAGGTGGATGCCCTTATCTTGTGTCAGTTTTCCTATCTGAAATTTGACGGGATCATCCCCAGGATGCCGGGATGGCCTGCCGGCAACGGCGGACAGGATGAGATTCAGGCGGTGGGGGCGAAAAATGCCGGCAGGGCGCAGGACATGGTGACGATCCTCGATATCTGGAGGAACCCGAACCGGGAGCGGATGTTTTATGATACCCGCTTCGAGGAAGAAAACAGAGCGTTGGCAGAACAGATGCTTTTGTCAAAACGGTTTCAGAACGCGCGCTTTGGCCTGTTTCTGGACTTTATTGACGATAAGGAGCAGGTACAGTTCAGTACCCTGACCTGTGTGCTGGAGGACGGAAGCGTGAAGATCATATACCGCGGCACCGATGAGAGCCTTGTCGGCTGGCGGGAGGATATGGATATGGCCTTCACGTATCCGATACCGGGACAGGAATACAGCGGCCGCTATCTGGAGCTGGCGGCCGGTTGTCTGAAAGGACCGTTGGATATTCTCGGCCATTCCAAGGGCGGCAATCTGGCAGTGTACGCGGCCATGAATGCCTCGCAAAGCGTGCAGGACAGGATCAATACCATCTATAATATGGATGGCCCGGGTTTTAAAAAGGGCGTATGCAGCCTGGAGCTTTTCGCAAAAATCGAGCCGAAAATCGTGAAAATTATTCCGCGTTCTTCCCTGGTCGGTATGATCCTGGAAAATTACGGCGGCTATCGGGTGGTGGACAGCTCCGCTGTGGGTCCGCTCCAGCATTTTGCCTGTTCCTGGGTGGTGGAGGGCAGAGAGTTTGCTTATCTTCAGAAGGTTGACGAGGGACAGCGTATTTTCAACGACGCAATACGGGAGTGGCTGGACCGTCTGACGGAGGAGGAACAACGTGCTTTTGTGGATACGCTGTTTGAAATTCTGGAGGAGAGCGGCGCGGCAGATCTCATTGAATTTTCACAGGATTACAGGCACTGTATTACCAGGATGCTGAACGCGGTTCAGAACCAGGACGCGGCGAAAAGAAAGCAGGCGGTCAGGGTCATCCGGCTCTTATTTCAGATTTCAGGGGAGATGTTTAAGAGCGAAGCACAGGACTGGATCCTGGAAAAACTGGAAAAATAATGTATCGTTTTTATTTTTTATAGAGTTTTTAGACTCAAACCTTGTAAGTTTTGACAATTCATGGTAAAGTAAGAAAGTAGATTTGTGTGCATTATTGATAAAAATTTCACACAGGAAGGGGTAATATTAATATGGGAATGGAAATTCGCTATTCCGCGAATCAGAAGGACGTAAAGCGTTACACCACCCAGGAACTGCGGGATGAATTCCTGATTCAGAACCTGTATGTGCCAAATGAAGTCGTAGCGGTTTACTCTCATGTGGATCGTATGGTAACTGTAGGCTGCATGCCTACCACAGAGGTCGTGCCGATTGACAAGGGCATTGACTGCTGGCACAATTTCGGCACTGATTATTTCCTGGAGAGGAGAGAGATCGGCATTTTCAATATCGGAGAAGGGAAAGGCACCATCGTCGCTGATGACGAGACATTTGACTTGGGCTATAAGGACTGCCTGTACATCACGAAGGGTACGAAGATTGTGACCTTCGCAAGCGCGGATCCGGAGCACCCGGCCAAGTTCTATATGGTCAGTGCGCCCGCGCACTGCTCTTACAAGACCACCTTTATTTCCATCGAGGACGCGGCCAAGAGAAACCTTGGCTCTCTGGAGAATTCCAACAAGCGCACGATCAATCAGTTCATCCATCCGGATGTGCTGCCGACCTGCCAGCTTTCCATGGGCATGACCTGCTTAGAGCCCGGCAGCGTATGGAATACCATGCCCTGCCACACGCACGAGCGCCGCATGGAGATTTATACATATTTTGAGGTGCCGAAGGACAATGTGGTCATGCATTTCATGGGCGAGCCCACTGAGACCAGACACCTGGTGATGCAGAATGAGGAAGCGGTCATCAGCCCGTCCTGGAGCATCCACTGCGCGTCCGCGACCTCCAATTATACCTTCATCTGGGCCATGGGCGGAGAGAATCAGGCGTTCGACGACATGGACAACCTGCTGCCCACGCAGCTGAGATAACAGATGACGATATTGCCCGGCAGATTGCAGCATTTTTGAAAATGCCGGCGCGATAAAGAGGATTGAAAGGTGTCCGCAGAAGTATCTGCAGTCATCTGATTATAAAAATGAAAGAAGGAGAAAATTATGGTAAGTTTTAGTCTGGAAGGCAAAGTAGCAATGGTAACCGGCGCTTCCTACGGCATCGGTTTCGCGATCGCGAGCGCGTACGCTGAGGCAGGCGCGACCATCACATTCTGTGATATCAAGCAGGAGCTGGTGGACAAGGGTCTGGCCGCGTATGCGGAGAAAGGCATCACCGCTTACGGTTATGTCTGCAACGTCTGCGACGAGGAGCAGGTCAAGGCCATGGTGGCTCAGATCGAGGAAGAGCACGGCGTGATTGACATCCTGGTGAATAACGCGGGCATTATCAAGAGAATCCCGATGACCGAGATGAGCGCTGACGCCTGGCGCCAGGTGATTGATGTAGACCTGACCGGACCGTTCATCATGTCCAAGGCCTGCATTCCGTCCATGATCGAAAAGGGCGGCGGCAAGATCATCAACATCTGCTCCATGATGTCCGAGCTTGGCCGTGAGACCGTTTCCGCCTATGCTGCGGCAAAGGGCGGCTTAAAGATGCTGACCAGAAATATCTGCTCCGAGTATGGCCAGTACAACATCCAGTGCAACGGCATCGGACCCGGCTACATTGAGACTCCTCAGACAGCGCCTCTTCGTGAGCGCCAGGAAGATGGCTCCAGACATCCGTTTGATCAGTTTATCGTTGGCAGAACGCCTGCCGGACGCTGGCTGCAGACCGAAGAGCTGACCGGACCTGCGGTATTCCTGGCAAGCGAAGCTTCCAATGCCGTAAACGGCCATATCCTGTATGTGGACGGCGGCATTCTGGCTTACATCGGCAAGCAGCCGTGATCTTCGGAGGACAGATATGCGAATTGCATTGATCAATGAAAACTCACAGGCAGCCAAAAATGCTCTGATTTGTGATACGCTAAAAAAGGTTGTCGAGCCTATGGGACATACCGTGGATAATTACGGCATGTATTCCGCGGAGGATGAAAAGCAGTTGACTTACGTGCAGTGCGGCATTCTGGCCGGTGTACTTTTAAACTCCGGCGCCGCTGACTTTGTAGTGACCGGCTGCGGCACGGGACAGGGGGCCATGCTGGCCTGCAATTCTTTCCCGAAGGTACTCTGCGGGCACATTACCAATCCGCTGGACGCCTATCTGTTCTCACAGGTGAATGACGGAAACTGTGCGGCCATGCCTTTCGCGCAGGGCTTTGGCTGGGGCGCGGAGCTCAATCTGGAGACCACCTTTGAAAAGCTGTTCGGTACTCCGGGCGGCGGTGGCTATCCCAAAGAGAGGGTGGTACCGGAACAGCGCAACAAAAAGATTCTGGATCAGGTTAAGACTGTGACATATGCCGATATGGCGGATATCTTAAAGCAGCTGGATCCGGATCTGGTGAAGGGCGCCCTTGGCGGCGATCATTTCAAGGAACTGTTTTACGCGAACTGCAAATGTGAGAAAATGGCGGCAGCTGTAGAGGCTGTTGTCGGCAAGTAATTACCATCCAGAAACACAGCCCTGCTGCCATCGCACGGCTTTATACCGGAGAGGCAGCGGGCGGTATCAAATTAAAGGAGAGGGTATTTCCATGAACGAAGTATTACAGAAACTGAATAACATCGGCATCGTGCCGGTTGTTGTGATCAATAAGGTTGAGGACGCGGTTCCGCTTGCAAAAGCGCTCTGCGCCGGCGGCCTTCCCTGCGCGGAGGTAACCTTCCGTACTGCGGCTGCGAAGGACGCGATCAAGGCCATGACCGAGGCCTGCCCTGAGATGGTGGTCGGCGCTGGCACCGTGCTGAACGCGGAGCAGGTGGACGCGGCTGTGGAAGCGGGCGCTACCTTTATCGTCAGCCCCGGCTTAAACCCGAAGACTGTAAAGTATTGCCAGGAGAAGGGCGTACCGATTACACCCGGCACCTCCAGCCCCAGCGATATTGAGCAGGCAATTGAGTTAGGTCTCGATGTTGTGAAGTTCTTCCCGGCGGAGCAGTCCGGTGGCCTTGCCAAGATCAAAGCCATGGCAGCTCCTTATGTCAATATGAAGTTTATGCCTACCGGCGGCATCAATGCCAAAAATCTCAACGACTACTTAAGCTTCCCGAAGATCATCGCCTGCGGCGGTTCCTGGATGGTTCCGGCCAAGCTGGTGGATGAGGGCAAGTTTGATGAGATCGAGCGTCTGACCCGCGAGGCGGTACAGACCATGCTGGGCTTCGAGATTAAGCATGTCGGTATCAACTGCGAGAATCCGGAGGAGGCAACAGCCACATCCAACGCGCTGGCACACGCATTCAGCTTCGATATCAAAAACGGCAACAGCTCCATGTTCGTCGGCACCGCGTTCGAAGTGATGAAGACGCCTTACCTGGGCGCGAAGGGCCACATCGCGATCGGCACCAACTATATAAACCGTGCAATTGCCTACATGGAGAACCTGGGCGTAGAGTTCGACTATGACACGGTCAAGATGAACGACAAGGGCGGCATCAAGGCCATCTACATGAAGGAAGAGATTGCGGGCTACGCGATCCATCTGGTACAGAAATAAGTGTTTCATACAAACAAACGGGCGGCGTCGGATATCCTCCGGCGCCGTTTTTTCGAAAGGAATAAAACATGATTAGTAAGGCTCTTCTTACACGGGTGCTGGAAAAGGCTCTTTCCACGGGAGCAGACTTTGCCGAAGTCTACGTGGAGCACACGAAGGAAAATGACATTGCCATGATTGATAATAAGGTGGATTCCATTACCAACCGGCTGATCAGCGGCGTTGGAATGCGCATCTTTCAGGGTACCCGCTGTGTCACCGCTTCCTGCACCTCTCTGGGTGAGGACGATCTGTTAGCCTGTGCCGGGCGTATGGCGGACGCTCTGGGCAGCGTGCCGGCAAACCGGACAGTGCGGCTTACGGAGAGGCTCTTCGGAGACGTTCATCCGATTCGCATTGTACCGCAGGACGTGTCTTTAAAGACTAAGACAGATCTGCTGAAGGAAGGATATTTCGCGGCGAAAAATTATCATCAGGACATTTCACAGGTAAAAGCCAATCTGCTCGATGTAGATCATCAGATCCTGATCGCGAACAGCGATGGATTATACGCGCAGGACAGACAGATCCGCACCAGAATGACGGTGAACGCTTTTGCCAGCAGGAATGGAGAAACACAGAGCGGTTCCTGCTCTCCGGGACGAAAAATGGGGCTGGAGCTCTTTGACAGGATCTCTCCGAAATCTATCGGGGAAGAGGCGGCCAGACAGGCACTTGTCATGTTGAGCGCCGGATACATTAAGGCCGGCCGGATGCCGGTCGCCATAGAAAACGGTTTCGGCGGCGTGATCTTTCATGAAGCCTGCGGGCACTCCCTGGAAGCTTCCAGTGTCGCCCCGGGGCAGTCGCAGTTCTGCGGAAAGCTCGGCCAGCAGATTGCCAATCCGAAGCTGACGGCGATTGATGACGGTACTATCCCCAACGCATGGGGGTCTGTCAACATCGATGACGAAGGAACGCCGGCACAGAGGAAGGTGCTGATTGAAAACGGTATTCTGAAGTCTTATATGGTGGACAAGCTGAATGGCCGCCGGATGGGGATGGAGAGTACCGGTTCCAGCCGCAGACAGGGTTATCTTTTTGATCCTACCTCGCGTATGACCAATACCTTTATTGCCAATGGACCCGACCGCAATGAGGACATTATTTCCTCCATAGAATACGGACTGTACGCGAAGGCGATGGGCGGCGGCAGTGTGAATCCCGTGACGGGCGCCTTCAATTTTTCCGTCAGGGAAGGATATATCATCCGCGACGGCAAAATCTGCGAGCCTGTCCGGGGTGCCAGCCTGATCGGAAAAGGCTCGGAGATTATCATGGATATTGACATGATTGGCAATAATCTGGACACGGCGCAGGGCATGTGCGGCGCTTCCAGCGGCAGCATTCCTACTGAGGTGGGTCAGCCGCTGATCAGAGTCGCGTCGATCACGGTAGGCGGCAGATAAGGAGGAAGCGGCATGAAATATACAGAATTTAAGGAACTGGTCATGACGGCGGCCAAGGCCGGCGGTCTGACGGAATATGAACTGTACGCGGAGGAAAGTGAAACGATCAGTGCCGAGACACTTGGTCATGAAATTTCTGCTTTTTCTTCCGGCAATGTGACAGGGGCCTGTTTCCGCTGTATCAGTCAGGGGAAGATCGGATATGCCTCCACGGAGCTGTATACCGCATCGGAAGCGGAGCGTCTGGTTCACGACGCCATGGAAAACGCGGCGATTCTGGAGACAGAAGGGGAGGCGTATATCCATGAGCCAGGGGACGATTATGTCAAAGTGGAAGCGCCTGCTGTGACGGTTCCTTCCGCCCAGGAGCTTACAGACCTGGCGGTCAAAATCGTGGAGGCTTCTTACGCGGCGGATTCCAGGATCATAGACAGCAGCCAGTCCAGTACACTTTTTAAACAAAGCAGAACGTATCTGAGCAATTCCAAAGGACTGGATCTTGCGCGCGAAAACGCATACACCATGGCAAGCAGCTATCCGATAGCGCAGGATGGAGAAGAGATGTTCAGCGGCTTTGACACGAAAGCGGGAGATTACCATAATCTGGATCCGCAGGCAATCGCGCAAAAAGGCGTGGAGGATGCGGTTTCTCAGATCGGGGCCAAAGCCGTGCCGACCGGAATCTATGATGTGATGTTTTCCAATCACGTGACAGCCATGCTGCTGGGATGCTATCTGAGTGTCTTTTCAGCGGAATCCGCGCAGAAGGGAATGTCACGCTTGGGCGGAAAAGAGGGAGAAACGGTCGCTTCACCGTGCGTGACGCTGACAGACGACCCGTTCTGTAAGGAAAGCCTTAACAAAATCGCCTTTGACGGCGAGGGTGTGGCGACCAGATATAAGGATGTGGTCAAGGATGGAAAGCTGGTAACGCTTCTGCATAATCTGACAACCGCGCATAAAGCAGGTGTTCCTTCTACCGGCAATGGCGTGAAGGCGGGCTATGCGGCGCCCGTCAGTATTCAGCCGTATAATTTTTATATGCAGAAGGGTGGCGGCGGCACCACGGAGGAGATGTTTGCCCACCTGGGGGATGGAATCTACATTACCGAGTTAAACGGCATGCATGCCGGAGCAAACCCTGTGACCGGTGATTTCTCTCTGGCCAGCGCGGGCTTTTTAGTCAAAGACGGCAAAAAAGGAGGACCGGTCAAAAACTTTACGGTTTCCGGTAATTTCTATCAGCTTTTGAAGGATATCGTGCTGGTGGGAGACGACTGGGAGCTGCGCCCGCCCATGCGGGGAGGTGCCTGCTATGGAGGCCCGTCCTTTATCGTCAGGGAAATGAGCATCGGTGGAAAGTAAAGTACGGTAGACGCATTCAGAAAAATGAATCCTGGTTTCTGGCATGAAATTGCTGATATACATCCCCGGCGCAAAAGCGCATGGGTAGTAAAGAAGCAGGGAACAATAACACAGACAGAGACAGCAGCCCCATTATTCCGTATTGCCATCCCGGCAGGTACAGACAGGAGGGATTTCTCATCCTGATATATTTTGCCACAAAAATGTCCAGGGAAAAGCACAAAAGTGTCCGGCAAAAAACAGCAAAAGTGTCCGGCAAAAAACAGCAAAAGTGTCCACTGTATCCTTGTAAATTCCTGTTGAAAGCATTATAATAAATTTATGAATTATGAACGTTCTTATGCAGAAAAGAACATTCAGAAATCAGGAAGGAACTTTTTCATGGTAAGGGAATATATTAAGAGAATATGTGATGAAGAACTTGAATTAAAGCTGGATGCGTTCGGCGCAGTACACATTGTCGGACCAAAATGGTGCGGGAAGACAACAACTGCAAAACAGTTTGCCAAAAGCTATATTGAGATGCAGGACCCGGATAAACGGGACATGTATATGGAAACGGCCAAGATCAAGCCGTCAAATCTTCTGATCGGGGAAAATCCCCGCTTGATTGATGAGTGGCAGATCGCTCCCAATATTTGGGACGCGGTAAGGGTGTCTGTTGACCGTAGAGGAGAGGAAGGCCTATATATTCTGACGGGTTCCAATTCCATTGACAAAACGCAGATTATGCACACGGGCACAGGCCGGATTGATACATTGACCATGTATCCCATGAGTCTTTATGAGACAGGAGAATCCAACGGGACAGTGTCGCTGTCCACATTATTTCGGTCAGGGGCTTTTCCAGAGGAAGGCTGTGTTTCAGAATTGTCTGTGGATGGCCTGGTTTTTGCTGCGTGCAGAGGAGGCTGGCCGTCCTCTGTCAGTAAAAAGAGTAACAGGGCAAAGCTGATGGTGGCACAGAGTTATTTTGAAAGTCTGTGCAGAGAGGATATTTCCAACGTGGACGGAGTAAGGCGTGATGAGACCGCGACAAGGCTGCTCCTGCGTTCTTATGCCAGAAATATTTCCACACTGGCCACCAACCGATCTGTTTTAAAAGACATTAACGCCAATATGGACATGAGCGATTCAACATTTTATGAATATGTGAGCTCATTAAAAAAACTTTACGTGATTCAGAATGTGAAAGCCTGGTGTCCGGCGATCCGTTCCAAAAGCGCCATACAGTCATCAGAAAAAAAGGAGCTGGTAGATCCGTCTTTAGTTGTTGCGGCGCTGGGCGTAGAACCAGAGTATTTTAACCTGGATCTGAAAACCTTTGGATTTATTTTTGAAACACTTTGCATTCGGGATCTGAAAATATACTCTAACGCTCTGGGAGGTCGGGTGTCATATTATCATGACAGATATGGCCTGGAGGCAGATTGCGTACTGCATTTAAGGGATGGAAAATATGCCCTGATTGAGTTTAAGCTGGGCAGCAATGATATTGAGGACGGCGCTGCGCATCTGAATGAAATCGAATCATTAGTAAGAAAATATAATGAAACAGAAAAGCAGTCCAGACTGCGGCTGCCTGATCTGAAAATAGTGATTACGGGTACGCAATATGGGTATCGCAGGCCGGATGGAGTTTATGTCATTCCGATTGGATGTCTGCGCGATTGATTATGCTGTATAAATGCATCATGGTTTCTTGTATGGAAATTTGCTGTTATACATCCCCGGCGCAAATGCGCATGGGTAAGAAACAGGTAAAAATACAGATTGAAAACGGAGTGTTCTTTTAAGTTGGACGCTCCGTTTTTTAATGGAAAACAAAAGAAAATGCATTCACAGAATACAAAAGTTTAGTAAAAGTAAGAAAAAAATTTATCTTTTTTGAATTTATGTATTGACGCAGAGCGAAAAATATGTATAATGAAACCTGTTGGTCTGAGTTTAGTTTTGCTAAACTCAAAGTTTAGAATTTACAAGCGGGTGAACGCATGGACATCGGAGGGAAAATCAAGGAACTGCGTCTGATGAAGAATCTGACGCAGGAGGAGCTGGCGGATCGGGCGGAGCTTTCAAAGGGCTTTATTTCGCAGCTGGAGAGAAATCTGACCTCGCCGTCGATCTCCACGCTGACGGATATTCTGACCTGTCTGGGGACAGATCTGAAGGAATTTTTCAGCGACTCGGAGGACACGCAGATTGTGTTCAAAAAGACGGATTATTTTGAAAAGATCGACGAGGAGCGGGGTAATGTGATCCAGTGGGTGATACCCAACGCGCAGAAAAACACGATGGAGCCTATCCTGGTGACGATTGAGAAGGGCGGCAGGACGGAGGCTCTCGACCCTCTCGAGGGAGAGGAGTTCGGATTTTTACTGAGCGGCAGCGCGGACCTGCATATCGGTTCCAAAACATATAAGGTCAGAGCGGGAGAGTCTTTTTATTTTGCGGCGAAGTATCGCCATTATCTGACCTCATCCACGGGGGCGAAGCTTTTGTGGATCAGCACACCGCCGAGTTTTTAGAACAGAGAGGGGTATTATGAAAAACAAGATCATCGAGTTAAAAAACTTGACCCACAATTTCGGCGACCAGCAGGTCCTGAAGGGTATTAACCTGAATATTTACCAGAATGAGTTCCTGACACTTTTAGGCCCCTCCGGCTGCGGTAAGACGACTACGCTGCGCATCATCGCGGGATTTGAGGAGCCTACCGGCGGCGAGGTTTTATTTAATAGAATCGATGTATCAAAGGTGCCGGCCTACAAGAGAGAGGTCAATACTGTTTTTCAGAACTATGCGCTCTTTCCCTTCCTGAACGTGCGGGACAATGTCGCTTTCGGCCTGAAAATCAAAAAAGTAGATCAGAAATTTATAGACGCGAAGGTCAGCGACACCTTAAAACTGGTGGGTCTGGAGGGCTTCGAGGACAGGGACGTGACCCTGCTCTCCGGTGGCCAGCAGCAGCGCGTGGCCATTGCCCGCGCCCTGGTCAACGAGCCGAAAGTGCTTTTATTAGATGAGCCGCTGGGTGCGCTGGATGCCAAGCTTCGCAAAGAAATGCAGACGGAGTTAAAAAAGATCCAGGAGGAGGTTGGGATTACCTTTATTTTTGTGACGCACGATCAGGAAGAGGCTTTGTCCATGTCCGATACTGTTGTGGTCATGAACGAAGGCGTCATTCAGCAGATCGGGACTCCGGAGGATATTTATAATGAGCCGGAGAACCGCTTTGTGGCCAGCTTCATCGGTGCCTCCAACATTATAGGAGACGCGATTATGAAAGAGGACTGCCTTGTCAGCTTCGATGATCAGGATTTTGAGTGTGTCGACAAGGGCTTTAAGGAGAATGAGCCGGTGGAAGTGGTCATTCGCCCGGAGGATATTGAACTGGTGAAGCCCAAGCAGGGGTTATTGCAAGGTGTTGTGAAGTCTGTGGTCTTCAAGGGCGTTCACTATGAGCTGACAGTGGAGACGGAGTACCGGGATTATCTGGTGCAGACCACCCGCCAGTTTGAGGTGGAGGATAAGGTCGGGCTGACCTTTGAGCCCGAAGGAATCCATGTGATGTACCCGATGTGAGGAGGTTTTTTATGAAATATTACGTCAAAATGGTGCGCCCCTACATGGTCTGGTCCTTCCTGATGGTCGTCATCCCGATGGTGCTGATCGCCATTTATTCCGTGACCACCGGGGGCAATACCTTAGTCAATATCCAGTTTACGCTGGAGAACTTCGCCAAATTCGCGGAGCCCATTTATGTCCAGGTTTTTATCAAATCTTTAAGGATCGGCCTGATCACTGTGGGAATCTGTCTGGTTCTGGGTTATTTGCTGGCTTATCAGATCTGCCGTTTTGAGGAGAGAATTCAGAGCAGCCTGATTTTGCTGGTGACCATTCCCATGTGGATCAATACCCTGCTGCGTACATATGCCTGGATCAGTATTCTGTCTGACAACGGCATTATCAATACCTTTTTGCAGGCGCTGGGACTGGAGCCTGTGACCATGATGTACACAAACTTTGCTGTGATTATCGGTATGGTGAGCGATTTCCTGCCTTTCATGGTGATCCCGATTCATACTTCACTCAGTAAGATTGACAAATCTCTGATTGAGGCGGCCGAGGATCTGGGGGCGACGCCGTTTCAGACCTTTACGAAGGTCATTTTCAAGTTGTCCATTCCGGGTGTGTTAAATGGTGTGATCGTGACGTTCCTGCTTTCCATTTCCACCTTTGTCATCCCAAAGCTCCTGGGCGGCGGGCAGTATACCCTGATCGGCAACCTGATTGAGAATCAGTTTATTTCCGTGGGCAACTGGAACTTCGGCAGCGCTCTGTCCCTGATTTTGACAGTAGTGATCCTGGCGGCCATTACACTGATGCGAAAACTGGATCAGGAAGAAAAGGAGGAGGAACTGTGAAAAAGAAAAAGAGCCTTCCGGGCACAGTTTATATCATAGTCTGCTTCCTGTTTCTGTATCTGCCGATTTTTGTGACGATGTTTTTTTCCTTTAATTCGTCCAAGTCACTGACAAAATTTACCGGCTTTTCGCTGATGTGGTATCGGGAGCTGTTCGCGGACGCGGAGATCATGAGCGCCGTATCCGTGTCCATCACCATCGCGCTTTTGTCCACGGTGATTTCTACCGTTTTAGGAACGGCGACGGCCATCGGTCTGTCCAAAAATAAAAAAGTAATCAAGGAGCTGATCATCAATATTAACAACATCCCGATTATGAATCCGGATATTGTGACGGCCATCGGTCTGATGATTTTATTTTCCTCGTTAAAGATTGAGAAGGGATATATGACGATGCTTCTGGCACATATTTCCTTCTGTACGCCCTATGTCATCACCAGCGTTTACCCGAAGGTGCGGGCGCTCAATCCAAACCTGGCCAACGCCGCCATGGACCTGGGCGCGACACCCTGGCAGGCATTATATAAGGTGATTATCCCCATGATCAAGGACGGGATATTCGCGGGAGTGCTGTTAGCGTTTACCATGTCGTTTGACGACTTTGTGATTTCCTACTTTGTGACCGGCAATGGTGTAAAAAACATTTCCATCATTGCATACAATATGACGAAGCGTACCAACCCGACCATCAACGCGTTGTCCACGATCGTAATTCTGGTAATTATGATTATGCTGATCATTGCGAACGTCGTGCCGGCTGTGATGAAGAAGCGAAAAAAGCAGGCGATTGTCAGGCAGGAGCAGACAGACCAGGGAGCGGCGGCGTAAGAGAATTGGAAAATTTCAGAAAAATGGAAATTGAACTGTAAACATATCACAAACGAGGAGGATATTGGATGATGAAAAAGAAATTACTGGCTGTATTGGCTGCGGCGGGAATGACCGCGCTGGCACTTTCCGGCTGCGGCAGCAGTGGAAGCGGCGCGACATTGAAGGTATATAATGCGGGCGAGTATATCGACACCAGCCTGCTGACGAAGTTTGAAAAAGAGTATGACTGTGATGTTGTCTATGAGACGTTCGATTCCAATGAGTCGATGTACACAAAAATATTAAGCGGTGAATCGTACGATGTGCTGATTCCTTCCGATTATATGATCGAGCGTTTGATCAAGGAGGATTACCTGCAGAAGATTGACTGGGACAAAGTCCCGAACAGTGTGAATCTGAATGCGGATATCATGGGGCAGGATTTTGATCCGGATAATGAGTACAGCGTCCCTTATTTCTATGGGACGGTGGGAATTTTATATGATACCACGGTAGTGGATGAAGCAGATTTGGCCGATGGCTGGGAGCTTTTACGCAACACAAAATACGCGGGAGACATCTATATGTATGACTCTGAGCGTGATTCCTTTATGATCGCGTTAAAGGCGCTTGGTTATTCCATGAACACGGATAATACGGATGAGATTGATGAAGCCTACGAGTGGCTGATCGAGCAGAGAGATCTGATGTCTCCGATCTACGCCGGAGACGACGTGATCGACAATATGGTGTCCGGCAATAAATCCATCGCCATCGTTTACTCCGGCGACGCTGCCTATATTATGTCTGAAAATGAGGATCTGGCATATTTTCAGCCGGAGGAGGGAACCAATGAGTGGTTTGACTGTATGGTCATCATGAAGGATTCCGAGCAGGTGGATCTGGCCCATGAATTCATTAATTTCATGCTGGACGTGGACAACGCAACGGCCAATACCGCGGAGGTGGGTTACACGTCGCCGGTTACGGAGGCTTATGAGACGATGATTTCAGAGGATTACGCGGGTATTTCTTCTTACACGCCGGATATGACTAATCCGCTGGATGAGTGCTTCCGTTACCAGACGAGCGAAATCAAGCAGTATTTCGCGGATCTGTGGACGAAGGTGAAGGCGTACTAAACTGTGAATAGTAACAAAAAGTTGCAAAAATTTCAAAATAATACTTGACGAATCACGGCAGATCTGGTAAAGTATCATTTGTTCGCGGCAAGCGAAATGCGGAAGTGGCGGAATTGGCAGACGCGCACGGTTCAGGTCCGTGTGGAGGTTACTCCTTGAGGGTTCAAGTCCCTTCTTCCGCAGTCTGATGAGATGGCTCAGAAATCCTTTGGAAAGGTTTTCTGAGCTTTTTATTTTGACACAGTAAAATCCCCGCCCGGGTCAATCCGGGCGGGGGAAATGCTGCAATTATATTTTGCGGCTCTTTCTGATAGGCGGCTCTACGCTTCTTCATTATAGTTTACTGCCTTCATTTTCGGTATTCTGTTGCGAATTCTCATCCTCGTCTTCATCTGAAAATTCCGGATTTTCCGTGATTATCATGTCCGGCTCTCCATCACCGTCTACGTCAACAAAGGCGGTATCCATTTCGCCGTCCCCGGTAGTGTCAGCAGTTACAACATCAATCGTACCGTCGCCGTCCAGATCCTTCATGACAGTATCAATATTTCCGTCGCCGGTGGTATCCATCATTACAGTGTCAATTTTGCCATCGCCGGTAGTGTCAGCCATGACGCCGTCTACTTTGCCATCGCCGTCCAGATCCAATGGAATGATTTTGTCTTCTTCGTCCTGTTTTTTTCTTACCTTTTTCACGATTACTGCGGTAATACCCGCGGCAGCGCCAATCAGCACCGCGCCTTTTAAGATTTTCTTTTTGTTCATTTTCTGCTCCTGTTCCGCAACCTTTGGCTGCTGAGTCTGTCAGGCGAATGCCTGTTCCAATTCCCATATCATAAACTAGCATATACAATCGAGCCATTCAAGAAAAGAAATGGAAATATTTTATAAAGAAATTCAGCGATGCTTCCTGCTTCTACAAGATGGCTGGTATTGTCTGAAAATTAGAAAAGCTTAATATTTATTTTATATTCAAATTAGCACTCAATGCTTGACAGTGCTAAAAATGAGTGTTATAACACATATAGAACAAAGGAGATGAGGGCCGGAGTTCTTAAGATAATATAGTGCAGTAGAAAAGGAGTAATAGATTATGTTGAGACCAAGTATTTATGGAAGAAATTTGTGGGATGAGTTTTTTGATGATTTCGAAAATGATATGGAAGAGGAGTTTTTCCATCCGGCAAGAAGAGGCCATCCGGGACGTGGTAATGCCGCGGACATGATGAGGACAGATGTAAAGGAAAAGGATAGCGACTATGAAGTCACCATGAACCTGCCCGGGATTCAGAAGGAAAATGTGAAGGTGCAGTTAGAAGACGGTTACCTGACGGTGAGCGCATCCAGTGATACCAATAACGACCAGAAGGATAATGACGGCAGATATATCCGCCGCGAGCGCTATATGGGTGCTTTCAGCCGTTCCTTCTATGTGGGTGAGGATGTGAAGCAGGAGGATATCAAGGCGAAGTTTGAGAACGGAACCCTGATACTGACAGTGCCGAAGAAAGAACAGCAGCCGGCGGTCGAGGAAAAGAGCTATATCGAAATCGAATGATTTTCAAAAGAAAGAAATGCTCTGTCTTAAGTTGGAAAGGCAGAGCATTTTTTAGTTACATTTTTTCGGAAATAAAATCATTTCTGGCGATACCTTGAACTCTCATTTTTTTCGTGCTACAATGTTTTTAATTGTAAAGAAAAAGGAGGCGGCTTCTATGCAGAAAATGGTGATCACCATCGCCAGGCAGTACGGCAGCGGCGGCAGCGTTGTGGGGCAGATGCTCGCGGAGCAGCTTGGTATTGAGTATTACGATAAAGAACTGCTGAGCATGGTCAGCGGCGAGAGAGGAATCGACCAGGATCTGCTGGCGCGGGCGGATGAGAAAGCGCGGCCCAGTTTCCTTTTCGGCCTGGTCAAATCTGTATATGACCATGAGAAACCGGCGGAAGACCTGGATGAGGAAGTGACCAGCGAGAAGCTGTTCCATTATCAGGCGAAGCTGATCAAGGCCGTGGCCTCCGAAGAGAGCTGTGTGATTATCGGACGCTGCGCGGATTTCGTACTGAAAGACTTTCCGAACGTGCTGAGGGTTTTCATTCACGCGCCGGAGGACAAACGGTTAGACCGCGCCTGGTCCATCCGCTCTGACCTGCAGTTAAAGGAAGTCTCCCGCTATATTGAGAAGATCGACAGACGTCGGGGTTCGTATTATAAATGTTATACAGGGCAGAACTGGACAGACGCCAGGAATTATGACCTGTGTATCGACAGCGGCAAGCTGGGCTACCAGGGCTGTGTGGATACGATCATACAGCAGCTGAAGCTCTGCTATGACATTGAAATTGGAAAATAAGGGGTTTATATGAGCGAAGGAAAACGCATCTATGTGGTAGGGCATAAAAATCCGGACACGGATTCGATCTGTTCAGCCATCGCTTACGCGGAGTTAAAAAACCGGACCGCGCCGGATGGCTGGGTTTATGTGCCGAAACGGGCCGGCCATATGAACAAGGAAACGGAATTCGTTTTAAAGACCTTCGGTGTGGAAACACCCGGATATATGCCGGGGGTTGGCTGCCAGGCCAGGGACATGGAAATTCATACGCACCCCTACGTGCCGCAGGATATTACCGTGATGGAGCTGTGGGATATCCTCGCGCAGAATAACGCGGTGACGATGCCCTTTACGGATGAAGAACAGCATCTGGAAGGCCTTCTGACCGTTGGGGACATTGCCCGTTACTTTATGAATCCGGAGGATGTAAAGCCTCTCTCCAGCGCGCATACGCTGTACAGCTGCATCGCCAAAACGCTGCAGGGAAGCATCGTAGTGGGAGACGGCAATGAACGTTTCACAAATGGCAAGGTTTTAATCGGTGCCGGCAACGAAGGACAGATTTCTGAGCGGACGAAACCGGGAGATCTGGTAGTGCTGGCGGACAGAGAGGAAGCACAGTTTGCTGCCATGAAAGCCGGTGCCGGCTGCTTAGTGATCAGCTGTGACAGTGAAGTGCAGCCGGATCTGATAGAAGAAGCAAAAATCCGCGGCTGCGTGGTCATCACGACCCCCATGGATACATACACGATCGCCAGGATCATCAATCTGGCGACGCCGGCCCGCTTCCTGATGCGGACGGAGAACCTGATCACGTTTTCCACCAGAGACGCGCTTCCCTATATTAAGGAAGTCATGGGACAGACTCGCCTGCGCGACTTCCCGGTAATTGACAGCCAGGGACGCTGCAAGGGCACGGTTTCCCGCCGTAATTTAATTAATACCAAGAAAAAACAGGTTGTTTTAGTGGATCATAATGAGGAATCTCAGGCCGTAGACGACATCCGGGATGCTGAGATTTTAGAGATCATCGACCATCATCGCATTGGCTCGATTGAGACCCTGTCTCCGATTTATTTCCGCAATCAGCCCGTGGGCTGTACTGCGACGATTATCACCCAGATGTACCATGAGAGCCGCCAGGAGATTACGCCGCAGATTGCCGGACTTTTACTCTCCGCGATTCTCTCTGATACACTGATGTTCCGTTCTCCCACATGCACCAGCCTGGATGAAAATATTGCGCGGTATCTGGCCGATATTGCGAAGGTGGATGTTGAGTCCTATGCGAACGACATGTTTGCCGCCGGCAGTGACGTACAGGAAAAATCCGCGGAGGAAATTTTCTACCAGGACTTCAAAAAATTCAGCGTAGGCGATGTTTCCTTTGGCGTGGCGCAGATTACTTCCATGAACAGCAGTGTGCTGGACGTTGTTGGACAGAAGGTAAAGCCTTATATGGAAGACACCTGCGGCAAAAACGATACGCAGATGCTCTTCTTTATGCTGACAAATATTATCACGGAGTCCACAGATCTGATCTGTGTGGGGGAAGGCAGTACGCATTATGTGGAGAACGCTTTCCAGGTGAAGGTAACGGACGGACATTGCGTCCTGCCCGGCGTGGTTTCCCGCAAAAAACAGATGATTCCGGCCATGATGAGCGCAATTCACGAGAACTGATCATCATAAGCGGATGTATAACATACCGGCACGGCTGGCAGGGGTGTGACTATACCCTGCCGGCTCTTTACAGGGGGAACAATGGAAAAGTGGTTTTTAAAAAACAGAAAGGGCGACAGAGAGGGACTGGTGAGCGCATATGGCATCAGTCCTATTTTGGCGCAGATTCTCATTAACAGGGATGTCCGCGATGTGGAAAAGGCCGGACAATATTTAAAGGACGATGCGTCAGGGCTTCATGATCCGGCGCTATTGCCGGACTGTGGGAAGGCCGCGGACATTCTGCGCGTAAAGATTGCGGAACAAAAGCGCATCCGGATTATCGGTGATTATGACTGCGACGGTATCTGCGCGACCTATATTTTAAAGAGATGTTTAAGCGAGATGGGAGCCGTGGTGGATGAGCGGCTGCCGCACCGCATCCTGGACGGCTACGGTCTGAATATCCGCCTGATCGAGGAAGCACTGGAGGATGGCGTCGATACGATTCTGACCTGCGATAACGGCATTGCGGCCGCTCAGGAAATTGCCTTTGCAAAAGAAAAGGGAATGACTGTCATCGTCACGGATCATCATGAGGTACCTTTTACAGAGGAAGAGGGGCTGAAGCGGGAAGTGCTGCCGCCCGCGGATGCGGTGGTGGATATGAAGCGTTTTGACAGCCTGTATCCGTTTCAGGGAATCTGCGGCGCGGTGACAGCGTGGAAACTCTGTCAGCTTCTGCTGGGGCGGGAGCATCCTCTGATCGCGGAGATGACAGTGTACGCGGCTTTGGCAACAGTTTGTGACGTGATGGATCTCGTGGATGAAAATCGCGTGATTTTAAAGCAGGGATTGAAGCGGATCAATTCGAAACCTCCTGTGGGTCTGAAGGCTTTGATTGTCGCTTATGAATTATATAATAAGAAGATTTCCGCCTATCACCTGGGCTTTTTAATCGGCCCCTGTCTCAACGCGACAGGACGGCTGGAGAGCGCGCAGATGGCGCTCGATCTGCTGGACATGCAGGATGAACAGCAGGCATATGTCTACGCGCATAAGCTGAAGGAACTGAATGAGCAGCGCAAGGAAATGACCAGAACCGGGAGTGAGGAAGCCATCAGAAAGCTCCAGGAGTCATCCTCTGATGGAAACTATGATAAGGTGCTGGTGCAGTACCTGCCGGACTGTCACGAGAGTGTGGCCGGTATTATCGCGGGCAGGGTGCGGGAGGCCTGTCACCGTCCCACGATCATTTTCACAAAAGCGCAGGAGGGCGTGAAAGGCAGCGGCCGCTCCATGGAGTGTTACGATATGTTTAAGGAGCTGTCCGCCTGCAAGGATTTGTTTACGAAATTCGGCGGACATAAGATGGCGGCCGGTATTTCCATGGATTCGGAAGAAAAAATCGTTGAGCTTAGGCGGAGACTGAATGAGCAGTGTACCTTGACGGAGGATGATTTCAGGGAAAGGGTGCTGATCGATCTGGCGCTTCCCCTGTCCTCGACCAGTCTTGCCCTGGCGAAAGAACTGGAGAAGATGGAACCATGCGGTGTCGCAAATCCCAGACCGCTCTTTGCGGAGAGGAATCTGGTACTGACCGGCGGCAGTTTTATGGGACAGAAGGGAAACGCGGCAAAATATACCATGAAAAGCAGGGACGGCCTGCTGCACCAGGTTGTCTTTTTCGGTGACCTGAAGCCGTTCCACGATTTTCTGGATGAGAAATTCGGCGCGGGCAGCAGCAAGCGCCTTTATACACACACCTGCTCATATCCAATTCATATGGTCTATCAGCTGCAGGCCAATCGATATCAGATGCGCGAGAGCTTACAGATTGTGATGAAATACTTTTGCTGACATGCGAAAAAGGCCCCGAAGGACCTTTTTCTGCATTTCTTATGAGGGGGAGATA
>JAJQFS010000001.1 GCA_021200995.1 Lachnospiraceae bacterium
ACAAAACCCTTGCGGCACAGCTTTACGAGGAATTTAAGGTATTTTTCCCTGAGAACGCAGTCGAGTATTTTGTGTCCTACTACGCAGTGAGACAAGAGAACACAATATATGGTTAAAACACAAAAAAATAATACAATATATTGATGATAAATGGACCGTTTGGCGGCATCTGAATGGTACGGATTTTATGAGAAAGTGAACGAGATTCGTCGAGAGAAAGCAGTAAAAGAAACGCAGTGGGCATCCGGCTCTAGTGTGAGCGCTGAAACCGGAATTTTATTTTAAGAAAAAGAGTGTAAGTCTGATGGAAGTCTGTTATAATAAAATCGGTATGAAAGAAAAATGGATTTTTTATTGTGGTGCTGTCCACGTAGAAAATGAGGAGACGTGAACATATGGGGTATTATTTAAACAGCAGCAAAGTGTTTTCACTGTATGAAAGCGAAGTAAAAAAACCATATTTTGTTGATAAGACAGAGATACTGAATGAGCTGATTCCGCTGGTGGAGCAGGGAAATAATCATATTTGCATTACCCGTCCGCGGCGTTTTGGTAAATCTGTGATGGCGTCCATGATCGGCGCGTTCTTCAGCAGAGGATTTGACAGCAGCGGCATTTTTGATTCTTTGAAAATAGCGTCAGCGGCAAATTATCGGGAGCATTTAAATCAGCATAATGTGATTTATATTAACTTTATCAAATCAGCAAATATGAACAGCGGTTACAAAGAGTTTATTAAGAGCATAGAAAGGTTTATTGTCAGAGATCTGCGGAAGTGCTTCCCGGATGTTGATTATTGGGATGGACTGTCTCTCCCTGACTATCTTGGAATCATTCATGAAGAGACAAATGAAGTGTTTCTGTTCGTGTTTGATGAATGGGACTGCATTTTTCATAAGGATTATACGACAGACGAGGACAGGAAGGACTTTATCAACTGGCTTGCAGCTTTGACAAAAGATACGGGATATGTGTCTTTGAGTTACATGACAGGCGTCCTTCCGATAGCGAAATATTCGAGCGGTTCTACAATTAATAATTTTGATGAATATACTATGGCTACGGATGATAAATACAGTGAATATTTTGGCTTTACTGAGTCAGAAGTAGATGAGATATACAGCCGCTATGAAGCAAGAGAAGAAGAACACAATATTTCCAGGGAGGATTTGAAATCATGGTATGACGGATATCATACGCCTTCGTCAGAGAGAATGTATAATCCACGTTCTGTTGTGCTGGCGTTAGAAAGAAATCGAATCAGAAGCTACTGGACATCCACAGGTCCGTATTCCGAACTATCGACTTATATTGTAAATGACGTTGACGGGGTAAAGAAGGATGTGGCGCTCATGGTCGCAGGGGAAGCGGTGAAAGCTGATGTGGAAGAATTCGCGGCTACAGCAATGAACCTGAGTACAAGAAATGAGATTCTCTCGGCGATGGTTGTATATGGCTTCCTGAATTATGAGGATGGCAAGGTTCATATTCCGAACAAAGAACTAATGAATGAGTTCGCCAAAACCATACGCAGGGAAAAGAATCTTGGTTATATCTTTCATCTGGCAGATGCTTCGGAGCGGATGCTTCAGGCAACGCTGAAAGGTGATACGAACACGATGAAGGAAATTCTCCAGTATGCTCATGATACCGAGACGCCGCTTTTGAGTTATAATAATGAGACAGAATTAACGGCGATTGTAAATCTTGTCTATTTGTCCGCGCGAGACAACTATTATGTGGAAAGAGAGAACAAGGCGGGGCAGGGTTATGTTGACTTCATATTTTATCCGGAAAAGCAGGGGGATGATGGCATTATTCTGGAATTGAAGGTTGACGATACCCCGGAGTCAGCTATCCAGCAGATAAAGGACAGGAAATACACCCTCAAGTTCCAGGGAAAAATGGCGGAGAAGAAACGTCACACAGGCCGGATACTTATGGTGGGTATTGGCTATAGTAAGAAGGATAAAAGGCATCATTGTAAGATTGAAATTTTTAAGGGATGATAGTTTCCATCATTCCATCAATTCCACCTGTTAAAGAATGCGTCATGAGGGCATGAAATGACTGCTGTATATTCGGTGGAAACGATGGAAATGTGGAATTCTAGAGAAAATGGACCGCAGAGTAGCTGATTTCTATCCTGCGGTTTTTGATTCGTGGAATTGCAAAAATACATACCGTGTGTTTCCAGCCGGCCGGATTATTTTTCTGGTCACGCTGTAAAGTGCGGAGGAAGATTTGATTGAGCCATGATATATTCATATACTGCCTTTCTCGGAATCTTCCACACTTTTCCAATCCGGATTGATCTGATCTCGCCGCTTTTCAGCAGCCTGTAAGCGGTGTTCTTCCCTATGCCAAGCTCTTTCTGCAATTCTTCAACCGTGAGCAGCTGCCCTTTGACTTCATATTCAGAAGTTATATCAGGGCAGGGCAGAATATTCTCAATCCATTGCCAGGCAGACAAAGGTTGTGATGAATGTTTCTTTAAATTACGCTGTTTCTTGCAGGCTGATAAAATCCAACCTTGCGAAAGGAATTGCTTTATCCAAGACGGTTGAATCCAAGGTGTACCATACCAGAAATATTGATACCGCCAAAACATTGAATATGGAGCAGATACAGATGCTTTTGGAAGCCAGCAAGGATACCCCAATTCACATGCAGGTGCTTTTTAACGTGCTAATGGGACTGAGACGACAGGAAATCAATGCAGTAAAATATTCAGATGTTGATTATATTAATCGGCCGTTGTCGGTGGAACGCCAACTGGGGAAGAAGTTAGATCGGGAACCAAATGCTTCAGGAAAGAAAACTTCGACCAAAAGCGAGCTGCAGTTAAAGACTTCATCAAGCTATCGGATATTACCTATTCCGGATTATGTTTTTGAGGCAATTCTGCATGAGCGGGAAATATATGAAAAAAACAGAAAGAGAAGAGGAAACCGGTTTTTGGACGCTGATTACATCTGTTGTTCCAGCTACGGAAAGCCAAGAAGCAAGGATTTTCATTGGACACACTATAAAAATCTGTTGAGGAAACTTGGGTTGCCGAATATCCGCTGGCATGACCTGAGAAGCACTTACTGTACACTTCTGTTAAAAGAGGATTTTAACCCGAAAGCAGTATCTAAGCTGATGGGGCATTCTAAGGAAATTATTACCATGGACGTGTATGGGGATAATGCCAATATTATTCCGGAGGAGATACCGGAACTGGAGAAATACATGAGAGAGGTTCTGCCTGAAAGAAATGATTGGGAGGAGAGAGGAAAGGAAATGACGGAAACTGTAATTGATGTGGAAAGTTTTCTGTGCAAAACACAACCGCCTCAAGATTAGGAAAGTGCCGACAATTCGTATAAAGTGGAAATGATCCTGCACATCCGTAAAAGAATTATCCAAATAGAGAAAAAGTGATGTAACTTTGGAAGAATTCTGATATAATAACTGCAAAGAACGCGGTTATTATCACGTTCGTTGCTCGTCAACCGCAAAAGACGCGCTGACTCGCTTGTACTCACGATATTAAGAAAAAATTTATGAGGAATCGAGCAACGCATAAAGAACGAGGGAGGGCATTCTCGTTGGATAAGAAAAGTGAATATACCCGATATCGGCTGAACAGGGCAAAAATATAGCATATCAAGAGGATTGAGAGGCTGTTAACGTAGTAAATTTTTGAAAGGAAGTGGACAATTATGCCTGTACAGGAAATTGAAGAATTGAAAGATCATTTTGCAAACCAGCTGCTTCCGGTAAAAATATATTTGTTTGGGTCTTTTGCAAATAACACTTATACATCCGATAGTGATTTTGATTTTTATATCGTGGTGAAAGATGGAGTGGCTGATCTTGTTGCAGAAACAACGAAGGCATATAAGGCTGTTCGCAGAGTAAAACAACGTCCGATAGATATTATAGTTGGGACAAAAAGCAGATTTGAGGAGAGGAAGGAATTCCCTTCCATCGAAAATGAAGTTTATCAAAAGGGGGTTCTTCTTTATGACGCCGACAACGAAAGACAATCACTGCTGAATAATCAGATACAAAACAGATATCGAAAAAGTCCGTACAAACAAGAACAAATGTTCTTTTGCATATGGACTTTCTTCATGGAATATGGTACACTGAATGACAGTTTTGAGGCGTTTTGTTCGCCTGATACTGAGGCATCCGCACAGTCCGGGAAAACGGTTTTGGTGAACGAAATTCGTCGAAAGCCTATTTTTTCAAAAACGGAGAATGTGTCTCGACGAATTTTTGCGCTATACACGAACTTTTTTACTATGGATTTCTAAAGTTTCTCATGAAAATTCGAGGTGATTTTTGTGCATACAGAACAAAAACCTTTCATCCTTCACAGTGAATACCAGCCAACCGGCGACCAGCCCCAGGCCATCGCCAAGCTGGTCGAGGGCTTCAAAAAAGGCAATCAATTCGAGACTTTGCTGGGTGTCACCGGCTCCGGCAAGACCTTCACCATGGCCAATGTGATCCAGGCGCTGCAGAAGCCGACTTTGGTCATAGCGCACAACAAAACCCTTGCGGCACAGCTTTACGAGGAATTTAAGGTATTTTTCCCTGAGAATGCGGTGGAGTATTTTGTGTCCTACTACGATTACTACCAGCCGGAGGCCTACGTGCCCTCCAGCGACACTTACATCGCCAAGGATTCGGCCATCAATGATGAGATTGACAAGCTGCGCCTGTCGGCGACGGCGGCGCTGACGGAGCGCAAGGACGTGGTGGTTGTGGCCAGCGTTTCCTGTATTTACGGCCTGGGCAGCCCGGATGAGTATGAGAGCATGGCGATTTCTTTGCGGCCGGGGATGGTGTGGGACAGGACTGAGCTTTTACGCAAACTGGTGGATATCCAGTATACGAGAAATGAGATGGATCCCGCGCGCGGTACCTTCCGCGTGCGGGGCGATGTGCTGGAGGTCTGCCCGGCCAATGATGACGATACCCTGATCCGGATTGAGTTTTTCGGAGATGAGATCGACCGGATTGTGGAGGTGGACGCGCTCTCCGGCAGGGCGAAGTCTTCCATGCAGCATGTGATGATTTACCCGGCGTCCGCCTACGTGACCGCGCCGGAGAAGATTAAAAAAGCCTGTGACAATATTGAGCTGGAGATGGAGGAGCGGGTACGGTATTTCAAGGGGCAGGACAAGCTGATCGAGGCGCAGCGCATCGCGGAGCGCACGAACTATGATGTCGAGATGCTGCGGGAGACAGGCTTTTGCTCCGGCATTGAGAATTATTCGCGTCAGCTGAATTTCATGGAGGCAGGGCAGCCGCCCTACACCCTGATGGATTATTTTAAGGAAGATTTCCTGATTATCATTGATGAATCGCATATGACGCTGCCGCAGATCCGGGGCATGTATTTCGGGGATCGTTCCCGCAAGACAACGCTGGTGGACTATGGCTTCCGTCTGCCGTCTGCGCTGGACAACCGTCCCTTGAATTTTGCAGAGTTTGAAAGTAAAATAGACCAGATGCTTTTCGTGTCCGCGACGCCGGGCGACTATGAGGCGGAGCATGAATTGCTGCGAGCGGAGCAGGTGATCCGGCCCACGGGGCTTCTGGATCCTGAGATCAGCGTGCGGCCGGTGGAAGGGCAGATCGACGATCTGCTGGCGGAGATTAAAAAAGAAACTGCCGGCGGCCACAAGGTGATGATCACCACGCTGACCAAGCGGATGGCCGAGGACCTGACCGATTATTTAAAGGAGGTTGGCGTCCGTGTCCGTTACCTGCATTCTGATATCGATACGCTGGAGCGCAGTGAGATCATCCGCGACATGCGCATGGACGTGTTTGACGTGCTGGTAGGCATTAATCTGTTGCGCGAGGGCCTGGACATCCCGGAGATCACGCTGGTGGCCATTCTGGACGCGGACAAGGAGGGCTTTCTGCGTTCCGAGACCTCGCTGATCCAGACGGTGGGCCGCGCGGCCAGAAACGCGGAGGGTCATGTGATCATGTACGCGGACAATATCACCGAGTCCATGGAAAAGGCCATCGGAGAGACCAATCGCCGCCGTGCCATTCAGCAGGCTTATAATGAGGAGCACGGCATCACGCCCCAGACGATCAAAAAGAACGTCCGCGACCTGATCCGCGTCAGCACCAGCCTGTCGAAGAAGAAAACGACAGAGGAGAAGGATCCGGAGCTGATGACCGAGCAGGAGCTGGAGAAATACATCGGCGATGTGCAGAAGCGGATGAAGAAGGCGGCCTCGGAGCTGAATTTCGAGCTGGCGGCCGAGCTTCGTGATGAGATGGTATCGTTGAAGAAGATTTTATTAAATTTGCAGAGTGAGATATGATGATACAAGGGAGCAGATAAGTGAGATAGAAAATCTGCGATTTTCGTAATCGAACTTATGCACAGCTGCGTTTTTGGCGAAGCAATCCATAGTATCATCATAAAAAACAGAAGAGTATACAACAGGAGCAAAACAGAACAAATATGAGCGAAGCGACAAAAATGCGCCCCAGAGAATATATCAAAATCCGCGGGGCGAGTGAGCATAATTTAAAAAACATCGACGTGGACATCCCCCGCAATGAGCTGGTGGTGCTGACCGGACTTTCCGGCTCCGGCAAATCGTCCCTGGCTTTTGACACAATCTACGCGGAGGGACAGCGGCGTTACATGGAGTCTTTGTCCTCTTATGCCCGCATGTTTTTAGGGCAGATGGAGAAGCCGAATGTGGAGTCCATCGAGGGGCTCTCCCCGGCCATTTCCATCGACCAGAAATCGACCAACCGAAACCCCCGTTCTACCGTGGGAACCGTAACGGAGATTTATGATTATCTGCGCCTTCTGTACGCCAGGATTGGTACTCCGCACTGCCCGAACTGCGGCAAGGTCATCAGCAGGCAGTCTGTGGATCAGATGGTTGACCAGGTCATGGCGCTTCCTGAGGGAACCCGCCTGCAGCTGCTCGCGCCCATTGTCCGCGGCCGAAAGGGTATGCACGAGAAGGTGCTGGAGCGCGCCAGGAAAAGCGGTTATGTCAGGGCGCGCATTGACGGCAGCCTGTACGAGCTCTCCGAGGAGATTTCCCTGGACAAAAATATCAAGCACAATATCGAGGTCATTGTGGACCGCCTGATCGTGAAGGAGGGCATTGAGTCCAGACTTTCCGATTCGATTGAGAATGCCCTGGCATTGTCGGACGGCCTGCTGTACATCGATGTGATCGGGGGAGAGATGATTACCTGTTCCCAGAGCTTTTCCTGCCCGGACTGCGGCACCAGTGTCAGCGAGATCGAGCCCAGAAGCTTTTCCTTTAATAATCCCTTTGGAGCCTGCCCGGAGTGCGCGGGCTTAGGGTACAAGATGGAGTTTGACGAGGATCTGATGATTCCGGATAAAAGCCTCTCTATTCACCAGGGAGCCATTCAGGCGATGGGATGGCAGTCGTCTTCCCAGCCTGGCAGCTTTACTTACGCGACATTGACCGCCCTGGCGGAGTCCTTTCATTTCAGCCTCGACACACCATTTGAGGAACTGTCCGAGGAGGTGCAGTCTGTCCTGATTCACGGCACGGACCGCAAGGTGGACGTGTATTACGAGGGTCAGCGCGGCCGGGGCGTGTACCCGATCGCCTTCGAGGGCCTGATTAAAAATGAGGAGCGCCGTTATCGGGAGACCAGTTCCGACGTGATGAAGGCCGAGTACGAGACCTTTATGCGCATCACGCCCTGTAAGGCCTGCAAAGGCATGCGCCTGAAAAAGGAATCCCTCGCGGTCACCATCGGGGACAAAAATATTTATGAAATCACGGCCATGTCCATCAAGGACCTGTACCTTTATCTGCAGGATATGAAACTGACCCGGCAGCAGCACCTGATCGGTGACCTGATTTTAAAGGAAATCAAAAACCGGGTGGGCTTTTTGCAGGAAGTGGGGCTGGAGCACCTTTCCTTAGCCAGGGCGACCGGCACTCTCTCCGGCGGCGAGGCGCAGCGCATCCGCCTGGCGACCCAGATCGGCTCCGGCCTGGTGGGCGTCTGCTATATCCTGGACGAACCCAGCATTGGCCTGCACCAGCGGGACAACAATAAACTCCTGGGCGCGCTCTGCAACCTGCGTGATCTGGGCAACACCCTGATTGTGGTGGAGCATGATGAGGATACCATGTGGGCGGCGGACCATATCGTGGATATCGGTCCGGGCGCGGGCGAGCACGGTGGCGAAGTGGTGGCTGAGGGAACGGCACAGGAAATCTGTGAGAATCCCAACTCCATCACAGGGCAGTATCTGAGCGGCAGACTGGCCATTCCTGTGCCTGAAACCCGCAGGAGCCCACAGGGCTGGCTGCACATCAAGGGAGCGGCGGAGAATAATCTGAAAAATATCAACGTGGACATCCCTCTGGGGGTGTTCACCTGCGTAACAGGAGTGAGCGGCTCCGGCAAGTCCTCTCTGATTAATGAAGTCCTGTACAAGGTGCTGGCCAGAAAGTTAAACCGCGCCCGCACCATTCCCGGCAAATATAAGAGCATCCAGGGCGTGGAGCAGCTGGATAAGGTCATTGCCATCGACCAGTCGCCCATCGGCCGCACGCCGCGGTCCAACCCGGCGACTTATACAGGAGTCTTTGACCAGATTCGTGATCTGTTCGCGCAGACCGCTGACGCGAAGGCCAGAGGCTACGGCAAGGGCCGCTTCAGCTTTAATGTGAAGGGCGGCCGCTGTGAAGCCTGCGCAGGGGACGGCATTATCAAAATCGAGATGCATTTCCTGCCGGATGTCTATGTGCCCTGTGAGGTCTGTGGCGGCAAGCGCTACAACCGCGAAACCCTGGAAGTCAAATATAAGGGAAAAAGCATCTATGACGTGCTGGAGATGACGGTCGAGGAGGCGGTGCACCTTTTCTCCGCAGTGCCCTCCATCCGGCATAAAATCGAGACGTTAAACGATGTGGGACTCTCTTATATCAAGCTGGGTCAGCCCTCCACTACTCTCTCCGGCGGCGAGGCGCAGCGTATCAAGCTGGCGGCGGAGCTCTCCCGCAAGAGCACCGGCAAAACGATTTATATTCTGGACGAGCCTACTACGGGTCTGCATTTCGCGGACGTGCATAAGCTGACGGAGATTTTACAGCGTCTGGCCGACGGCGGCAACACGGTGGTTGTCATTGAGCATAACCTGGACGTCATCAAGACCGCGGACTACATCATTGACATGGGTCCGGAGGGAGGCGACGGCGGCGGCACGGTGATTGCGCAGGGGACGCCTGAGCTGGTGGCGCAAAATCCGGTTTCCTACACGGGCGTGTATATTAAAAAAATGCTGGAGCGGGCCGGACGGAAGTGCTAAAAATTGTTACTATTCACAGCCATTTCTCCTCATGCGCAAAAGCGTCCGCTATGCGTCCGGCGCGGCAAAAAACGCCGCTCATCTTTTTGCTTATGAGGGGAAGGTGGCTGTGAATAGTAACAAAAATTCAGGAAACTCCTTTTTTCGCTCTTGCACTTCGGGGAAATCCATAGTATCATCATTATGGTTAATTGGAATTGTTGCATATAGAAGGGGAATAGCAGTCAGGAGGTATGGAAATAAATGGCACACAGTGACATTGGAATTGATTTGGGAACAGCCAGTATTCTGGTTTACATCAGCGGCAAGGGCGTTGTCTTAAAGGAGCCCAGCGTCGTCGCGTTTGACAGAGATACGAATACGATTCGCGCCATCGGCGAGAACGCGCGCCTGATGCTCGGCCGTACGCCGGGCAATATTGTCGCGGTACGTCCGCTCAGGCAGGGCGTGATTTCGGACTACCAGGTGACGGAGCGCATGATGGAGCACTTCATCCGGAAGGCGATCGGCAAGCGGACCTTCCGCAAGCCCCGTATCGCGGTCTGCGTGCCCAGCGGCGTCACTGAGGTAGAGAAAAAGGCCGTGGAGGACGCCACCTATCAGGCGGGCGCCCGGGAAGTTTATATTATCGAGGAGCCCATCGCGGCAGCCATCGGCGCGGGCATCGACATCGCCAGACCCTGCGGCAACCTGATCGTGGACATCGGCGGCGGCACTTCTGACATTGCCGTCATTTCCCTGGGCAATACGGTAGTCAGCACTTCCATCAAGGTGGCCGGCGACGACTTTGACGAGGCTTTAGTCCGATACCTGCGCAAAAAGCATAATCTCCTGGTGGGCGATCGAAGCGCCGAGGATCTGAAAATTCGTATAGGCACCTGCTGGCGCAGCGGCGAGGAAGAGTTTATGGATGTCCGCGGCAGAGACCTGGTGACGGGCCTGCCCAAGACGATTTCCGTTTCTTCCTTTGAAACCGAGGAAGCCCTCAGAGATACTGTTAATCAGATCGTGGAGACCATTCACAGTGTGCTGGAGAAAACGCCTCCGGAACTGGCCGCGGATATCTCCGACAGAGGAATTGTACTGACCGGCGGCGGCGCCATGCTGCGCGGCCTGGAGGATCTGATTTATGACCGGACCGGTATCAACACGATGACGGCGGAGGATCCCATGACCTGTGTGGCGGTGGGCACCGGCAAATATGTGGAGTCGATTTCCGGCTTCACGGACTAGAAAAGGATAAGGGGCTGCCGCGACGGATTGCCGGGCAGCCCCGTTTTTAAACATATGGATGTGATCAGAGGATATGTGGAGCATATCATTTATCAGAATAACGAAAACGGCTACACGGTGATGAATCTGGTCAGTGAGGGTGACGAGATCACCTGTGTGGGGGCTTTGAAGGGACTGACCGCGGGGGAAACCATCGAGGCGAAGGGGGAGGAGACCTCTCACCCGCTGTATGGCAGCCAGTTCAGAATCATTTCTTATCAGGTCATTCCCCCTGAGGATAAAGAGAGCATGCGGCGGTATCTGGCAAGCGGCGCGATTAAGGGAATCGGGGCCGCGCTGGCAGACCGGATTGTGAAGCGCTTCGGGGATGATACCTTCCGCGTGATGGAGGAGGAGCCGGAGCGGCTGGTGGAGATCAAAGGCATCAGTGAGCGGATTGCCCAGGATATTTCCGCTCAGATGGAGGAGAAAAGGGAGCTGCGCTCGGCGCTAGTTTTTCTTCAGCAGTATGGCGTCAGCAACACGCTGGCGGTCAGAATCTATGAGACCTACGGCCAGGAGATCTACACCGTGCTGAAAACGAATCCTTACCGTCTGGCGGAGGACATTCACGGCGTCGGCTTTAAAATGGCCGATGAGATCGCGGCCAGGGCCGGTATCCGGACAGATTCAGATTACCGGATCAGGAGCGGCGTGCTGTATGTCCTGACGCAGGCAGCACAGGAGGGACACGTGTATCTGCCCATGGCCCTGCTTTTGAGCAGGGCGGGGCAGCTTCTGGATGTTCCGCAGACGTCTATCGAGCCGATTCTGTCCAATATGATGATGGACAGAAAGCTTGTCATGAAAAAGCAGGAGGATCGGACCTCAGTCTATGCAGCATCCTATTATTATCTGGAATTAAACTGTGCCCGTATGCTCCATGATTTAAACGGGGCTGTGGAACTGATCAACGCCCAGGCGCAGGCCCGTCTGCAAAAGGAAATCGAGGCGATCGCGGCGCTTTCCTCCATCACGCTGGATGAGCTGCAGATGAAGGCGGTTCTGTCCAGTATCCAGAACGGGCTTTTTATCCTCTCCGGAGGCCCCGGCACCGGCAAGACCACCACGGTCAACATGATTTTAAAATATTTTGAAAAACAGGGGCTTCAGATTTTACTGGCCGCGCCCACGGGCAGGGCTGCCAAGCGGATGACAGAGGCGACCGGGTACGAGGCAAGGACGATACATCGCCTGCTGGAGGTCAACGGCGCGCCAACGGAGGATGAGAGGGCGGTCCGTTTCGAGAGAAACAGGGACAATCCGCTGGACGCGGACGTGGTGATTATCGACGAGATGTCCATGGTTGACATTCACCTCTTTGCGTCGCTGCTGCAGGCCATTGCTGTGGGTACCAGACTGGTGCTGGTGGGCGATGTGGATCAGCTGCCAAGTGTCGGTCCGGGGCAGGTGTTAAGGGACCTGATCCGCAGTGAGTGCTTTCCGGTGGTGACGTTAAAGCATATTTTCCGTCAGGCGCAGGAGAGCGATATTGTCGTGAACGCGCATAAAATCAACCGCGGAGAGCCGCTGACCTTCAGCAATCAGAGTAAGGACTTTTTCCTGCTGGAGAGAAATGACGCGAATGTCATTTATAAGCATATGCTGCAGCTGATCACCCAGATGCTGCCCAAATATGTGAATGCTTCCCCGTATGATATCCAGGTGCTGACGCCCATGCGCAAGGGCGCGCTGGGCGTGGAGCAGCTGAACCTGATCCTGCAGCGGTACTTAAATCCGCCGGATCCCGGCAAAAAGGAGTATCAGACCGGCAGCACGCTCTTGCGCGTGGGCGATAAAGTGATGCAGGTCAAAAACAATTACCAGATCGAATGGGAGGTCCTGGGAAGGTATAATATTCCCATCGATAAGGGCATGGGAATTTTCAACGGCGATATGGGACGGGTCTGCGAGATCAGGGAAGCGGCTGAGGAGCTCGTGGTGGAGTTTGAGGAAGGGAAGAGGGTTACCTATCCATTCTCTACATTAGAGGAACTGGAACTGGCTTACGCCGTTACGATTCACAAGTCCCAGGGGAGCGAGTATCCGGCGGTGATCATGCCGCTTTTAGGCGGCCCCAGGATGCTCTTTAACCGGAATCTGCTTTATACCGGTGTCACGCGGGCAAAAAACTGCGTGGTGATTCTGGGCAGCTCCAACTGTGTGCAGGAGATGATTCAGAATGTCAGCCAGCAGGAGCGGTACAGCTCCCTCGATCTCAGAATCCGGGAGTGTGCCATGGAGGATTTTGACGCGGTGGATTGAATGGAAAAGATTTCGCAAACGAATCCGGCGATGACATTCACCGTGGCAAAGTAAATGAAAAACAGCGGCGCCTGGAGAGGGAAAGGACGCTGTGACAATCATCAAAGAGCTTTTATTCCCGAGAAGGTGTCCGGTCTGCGATAAGCCAGCCCCCTGGGGAGAGTACATCTGTCCGGCCTGCGTGGGAAAATTAAAACTCCTGGGCCGCTCCTACTGCCTCAAGTGCGGCAAGGGCCTGACCAGGGAGGAATGGGAGTACTGCGCGGACTGCAGGAAATATCCGCATGTGTTTGACAGGGGACGTTCTCTGTATACCTATGAGAGCGCCGCGGGCGCCATTTTCCGCCTGAAATACAAAGGCAGGCAGGAATACGCGGATTTTTTCGCGGAGGAATGGTACCGCTACCTTGCGGATGTGATTCGGGAGTGGCGGATCGACCTGATCGTGCCCGTTCCGCTTCACAAAAGCAGGAAGCGGTCGCGCGGCTATAACCAGGCGGAGCTTTTAGTGAAAGCGCTCGGCAGGCGTCTTGATCTGCCTGTCAGCCCCAGATGCGTCATCAGATGTGTTAAAACCGTCTCTCAGAAACAGCTGAACCGGTCAGAAAGGCAAAATAATTTGAAAAACGCTTTTAAAATGAATGGAGTTGATGTACAATTAAAGGGAGTGTTACTTGTGGACGACATCTATACGACGGGAAGCACGGCGGACGCTGTCGCGTCCGTACTGAAAAAGGCCGGCGCCGCGAGGGTATATGTTCTGACCCTGGCTGCCGGAATGGAGTGACAGAGTATGATTAACGCGGAACGCACCAGGCTGATGACCAGGCTGGCGGCATTTGAGAGCAGAGAGGATAAGGACGCCTTAAAGATTACCGATTATTACCGCAAGGATTATATCGGGGCGCAGGTTTTATCAGGACTGGTCAGCGGCACGATTGCCTTCGTCATTATGTTGATTCTTTATGTGTTTTACAATATAGAGGATCTGATGCAGGCAATTTTTACCATGGATCTGATGCTGTTTGGCAGAGATATTCTGCTGGTTTATTTTGCCTTTATTCTGGTGTATGGGATTATCTGTTATCTGTACGCCACCTGCCAGTATGACAAAAAGCGCAGGCGCATGAAAGAATACCTTGGGGATATGAAGGACCTGTATCATTTATACAAAAGACCCGGGGTTTCCAAAAAGAGATGAGGAGCCTATGACAACAATATTGATGATAAAGACAGAGATTCAGAACCTGTACGGAAGGTATGAGAAAATCATCAACCCGGTGGGGAGAAGCATCCTGACCCTGATCCTGCTGATGGTAATCAACAGCCGCCTCGGATATATGACCAGACTTGACAATTTTTTCATTGTCCTGCCGTTGTCCATCCTGTGCGGCGTGCTTTCCATGGGCTGCACCGCGCTGGTGTGCGCGCTATTTATCCTGGCGCACATATCGAGCCTGTCCCTGGAAGTGGCCGGCGTTCTGCTGGCTGTGATGCTGATTATTTTTTTGCTGTATTTCAGGATGTGCAGCAGACAGTATCTTGTGCTTTTATTGACGCCGCTCGCGTTTGTATTGCGTATTCCCTATGTGATGCCGCTGATCGTGGGCGTCGCGGGAGGTATGAGCGCCGCGATCGCGGTAGGATTTGGCGTTGTGATTTATTATTATGTGGATTATCTGGTGGAAAACGCGGCCGCCATCACAGCAATTTCGGACAGTGACAGCCTGGAAAAGATCAAATTTGCCATCGAGGGCCTGGTATCGAATCAGGACATGTGGATTATCGCGGCGATATTTGTGCTGGTGGGCGTGATTGTGTGCCTGATCTGCAAAAGCTCCATGGATTACGCCTGGATGGTGGCGGTGGTCAGCGGTGCTCTCTTAAACGCGATCCTGCATATTCTGGCTATGCTGGCGTTTGACACGGATGTTTCCCTGGCCTCGTTACTGATCGGCACAGTGGTGTCGGCATTTATCGCCATGGTGGTCACCTTTTTCCTGCGGGGACTGGATTACAGCCAGGCCCAGAAGGTGCAGTTCGAGGACGACGAGTATTACTATTATGTAAAAGCGGTTCCCAAGATGCAGGTGCCTACGCCGTCCAAAACGGTCAAACGGATTAACACACCGAGCAATCGGCGCTCATAAAGAAAAGAAGAATTTGTCATGCAGTATATTACCACGTTCGCTGGCCATGTTCGCAACAGCTTCGTCACGTACAATTTAAATTTCATCGATGTTCTGGAGATTTTGATCCTGGCCTGGCTGATCTATAAGATCATGGGCTGGATCCAGTCTACCAGAACTTTTGTGCTGCTTCGGGGTATCCTGGTGATTGTGGCCTTTTTAGTGATCGCGGAGCTTCTGGAGATGAACGCCATCATCTGGATCGTCAGAAATATAGCCAGCGTCGCGTTGATGGCGATTGTGGTGGTCTTTCAGCCTGAACTGCGCAAAATGCTGGAGGAACTGGGCAGAAATAATATTTTCCAGGTAGTCAATTTAGGCGGCCGTACGGCGCCGGAGGGCAAATTCTCTGACAAGACCATGCAAGGCATAGTGAAAGCCTGCACCGTGATGAGCCAGGCGAAGACGGGCGCGCTGATTTTACTGGAAAATGTGCAGAAGCTGACGGATTATGTAGAGACCGGGATCGAGATCGACGCGGTGGTCAGCATGCAGCTTCTGGTCAATATTTTCGAGCACAATACGCCGCTGCATGACGGCGCGGTGGTGATCAGCGGGGACAGGGTGGTGGCGGCCACCTGCTATCTGCCGCAGTCGGGCAGACGCGCCAGACTTGTGAATAAATGGAAGGAAAGAAGGCAGAAT
>JAJQFS010000034.1 GCA_021200995.1 Lachnospiraceae bacterium
ATTTTTTTAAGGGCTGTGTAACTCTTTAGTGGAACTTTTTTGAAAAGTTCACAGTAAACTTTCAACATCTTGTCCTTCGTGGGTTGTTTTACTTGTAAACCTGAAATGCTGGCTTGAAAAATAGCTTTTTGTGTTTCAAACGTAGCTTTTCCTTCTCCAAACGTAGCTTTTCCTGATTGCTCAATTGGTACGTGATAATTCAAATTATACAGTGTTACCCAAAACGACGAACTATCAGAATAAAACCTCGGTTCCAGTTCCGGAAGATAATTAACTACTGCACGATAATCACTTTTAATTTTTTTCCTGAAGCCGCTACCACGTCGCTCCATATAATTCATCCGGCTAAAAACATCAGCAATAATTAGATTGCGACGTTTGGATGGGACCCGGTCCGTGTCCAGATTCTGCACAAAGGTTCCAGCATACATACCGCCCGGAGAATAAATCTCCATTCGATCATCATAAATATCTATATGGACTTCACTTCCCGTTTCAAGATAATCACGGTGAATTAACCCGTTAACAAGACACTCAAGCGCTGCCCTTTCGGGTATATCCGGCATCTCAACTCTGCCGTCAGGTGTTTTTTTCCAGCGCTTTTTGGTATTATTTTTTATGAAGTCTTCTCCATATTGAAGCAAGGAAACCAGACTGCCGCTGTATTCCTTATCATCTAAAGCTTCCATAACCCCGGAAGCTTTATCAAGACCACACCATCGGGTGCAAAACAATCGAGAGTGACGTACAGGAGAATCGTCTGCCAACAATGCTCCCGCATTCGTGAGCATCCCTGTTTCATCCATCAAACCGAAAGACACGAAATCAGATTCTTCCATATCCTGACCTGCGCACAAACGATAAACCGAGCGCAGTCTTGTAAATGAAAAATCTTTATACTGATAAGGAGACGGCAAGCTGTCATAGGTTTTTCCTGTTCCACGCAGAACCAAACGGCGAAGGTCTGCTGCTACTGCCGGGATACTTTCATTGCCCACGCCCTGCGGGTGTGCACTCATGGAATTATAGCATGAAAAATACAAAATGTATAGCCGCAAAACGGAACATTTGTTCTTTTTTTCTGCGGCTATGGATTCAGCCCCGGTTTTTTCTCCTATTCGTAAAATTGCAGTTAACAATGCATAAAAATTCATTTTTTAAAAAATTGTATTGATAACTTGACTTTTTAGCTCTGGAGACTATACTAAAAACATACTATATGCAGGAGCAGGAAACGCAATGTTATTTAAAAGGGAAAAATATCTGAAAAGAATTCGCCCATTTTACGATGCCGATGATTTAATCAAAGTGATCACCGGGGTTCGTCGCTGCGGCAAGTCCAGTCTTATGCAGACCATCGTTGACGATCTGATCGGTAATGGGGTCGATCCTGACACCATCATTTACCTCGACCTGGACAAACGTGAAAATCGAAAAATAAGGACTCCTGACCAGCTTGAACAATTGATTGAAAACAAAATTAAAAAGGATGGTTTAAACTATCTCTTCCTTGATGAAGTGCAGAATGTGACCGGATTTGAAGATGTCGTAAATGGTTTTAGAACTGACGGCAATTTTTCTATCTTTATCACTGGCTCGAACTCCTATTTGCTGAATGGTGAGCTGGTTACCAAACTGACAGGACGATATCTGGAATTTGAATTATTCACACTCAGCTTCGATGAATATCTCCAGTTCAAGCAATTTTTTTGGCAAACCGATTGATCCCAATATGGCTGTCGAATTTAACCACTATATTCTGGAGGGAGGATTCCCACGGACGATCACCATAGATGATGAAGCTGCCAAGCGTACCTATGTTACAGGAGTTATCAGTGAAATCTTTGAAAAGGATATCAGGCGCCGTGTCAAAATTAAGGATGTAGCTTCGTTTGAAACTGTCAGGAACTTCATCATAAATAACTTTGGCGCAACAATGAGTATCAAGAGTCTGACAGAGGCTCTCAACAAAAACGGAATAAACGTTACACGGCCTACCGTAACCAGATATGTAAAAACATTGGCAGATGCGAAAATCCTTTATGAATGCAGCCGCTTTGATATGAAATTCAAAAAGTCGCTCTCCGGTGAGAAAAAGTATTATCTTGCTGATCTTGGTTTTTATTTCTCACAGAATACGGATAACCGGATCAATTATGGCCCGGTGCTGGAAAATATCGTCTATCTTTACGCCCGCAGCTTCAACTATGCCGTCAGCGCTGGACGAATCGGCAAATTAGAATGTGATTTTATTTTCAGGAGCCCGGCTGGTGACTATTCCTATATGCAGGTTGCATACACAATTATGCTCAGCAGGGAAACTGAGGAAAGAGAATATCGCCCCCTTGAATCCATCCGCGATAACTATACAAAATATGTTGCGACAACAGATTATGCCCTGCAAAAGCGGAATGGAATTCAGCATATCAATCTGATTGATCATATGGCTGCCTGCCGAATATTCTGAACAATCTCCCTGGTTTTCCAGTCTCCACTGAGGGACAGATTCTCCTGCGAACTGCGAATCCGTCCCTCAGCCCAGCATTAAAACTTCCCCACCAGCACTATACAATGACACCTGATATGAATGTGGAGAAGTCATTCTGACGATCAAATACTGATATGTAAATGATCATTTAGCAAGTACCTCATATGCTTCACGATTTTTCGCCAAGGCTACGAGATTCCTTTAAGCAAAAAGCTTCTCCAGAACAAAGCTCTGGTCACTGAACAGCTCTATTCTCGTGAAATCCGCGCTGCGATTTTTAAACGCCGGAAAGAGAAAGCCGCTCTCAGGCTTCTGCGGTTCATAATCTCCACTGACCTTGCAAAACGCGCCAACCAGGAAGGAATAAACCTCCTCCGATTCCCACTGACGCGCATGGTCAGTTCCCTTCAATGGAATATCGTAACTGCCATAGAACAGATAAAAAGCATAGGGCTCTCCGGAAGAATACCTTTCTCCCGCCAGTTCATACAGAACGTCCAGCAATGCGTCATTTTTCAGTCCGCACTCTCTGAGCGCCATCAGCATCTGCCACATGCTGCCCTGTCTTCTGTCTTTCTCCTCGAAGACATACTCTTTCAGTTTCACGTTGGTTTCCGAGAACGGAATGGCCTTGGCTATTTCCAGATTTTTCTTCTGCTCACCTGATGTCAACTGCTTGAAATATCGGTTAAAGGTTCCGTCTACATAGCCTTCTTCGTCAAAATAGGCTCCCGCAATTCTGCTGAAGCAGTTCCTGCTCAATGTCATTCGCCTGGTAAGCTCCAGCATATCCTCTCGATTAATGATCCCTGTCTGCTGCATTGCTGCTCTCCTTCATCTGTCTCTCAATCCACTCCATGGGCGGTTCCGCAACCATCAGGGTCTCGGCATCCTGAACCGGAAAATATGTGACCTTGTTTCTTCCAGCGCTCTGAATCTGCACAGGCTGCTGAGTAGTTGCGCTCTGCTTCATCCCCACAGTCTGCAGTATCTGTCGGCTTTCTATCGGCGCAGTAGCCGTATCCTGTAATCTTTCCGCTAGCTTCGTGTTCCTCGACGTCGTGGTCTCATTTCTGACTGCATAGGAAATTGCTTTCTTTTCACAAATCAACACCAGAACCTTCTTCGCCCGCGTGACGCCAGTATACAGGAGATTGTGCTGCAGCATGACATAATGGCTTATGGTGAATGGCATGACCACAATCGGATATTCAGACCCCTGCGCCTTATGGATTGTCGTGGCATAGGCCAGCACCAACTCGTCAAGCTCCGTCACATCGTAGGTCACTTCACAGCCGTTGCCGCGACACGGATCCATTTGCCCTCCCCAAACGCGCAGATTTCAATCTTCGGATCTGGTGCATCTGCTTTGAAACGTCCTTTACTTTGCCCGTCTGGATATACAGCTTCCCCTCAAACTGATTGTCAACTGTAACCTTGCTCAAATGCTTCTCCGTCTGATACGCTGTCAAATATCCTCTCAAATCTTCTGTTGAGATATGCATCACTTCTTTGCCTGTAGAAGTCAGCATATCCTCGATAGTCTTCTGATAATATGTCAGTGTTTTTTCCGAACAGTCCTCAATTCTCTTTACTTCAATGAATTTTCGGGCAGCATGCGCTGTAAAATTTCATTCATAACCCTGTTTCTCATAGTCGCTCTCCTTTCTTACATTCAGAGAACGACAACAACGGCAGTTCCTGAGGTCTTTTTCCGCCGTTGTTGAGAAATCATCTGTTTAACAGGTCACTCTTTTCCATAAAAGCCTTCCTGGCTATATCTGGCCCACTTTTCATACATTTCAAGATAATGCCCTTTGATGAATATTGGAAAAAACAGCTGCCTTTGTCGGTCTGTTCAGATTCAACACGCGATATCCCAAATCACATTTTGTAAAAGCATAGCCATTTACAATCAGATCAGCATTATCCGCTACTTCTTTCACATTAATCATACTGAATTCTAACCTCCTTAATCTGCTTTAAATACGTATCTGAATCCACATAAAGATTCTCCAGTATCGGAACCAGATCAATATACTCCTCAATCAATTCTTCATCATGCTTGTACTTCGTCATCACAGCAATATAGCCATGATCCCATTCTCTGATCTCAGAGTAATACTCTAATGAATATGGTGCTCTGAAACGAAATGTATCCTGCCCAAAGCAAAATATTGTATATTGTCCTTTACTGCTTAATATTGCATAATCCATCATATAATGCTCCATAAATTGATTTATAACTGAATGATATCGTAGGCAGTTTCTCTTGTAAACAAGAATTTATACGCTCAAGCACGAACATTCTTGAAGTTGTGGCTGACTGATAATAAGGGCTGTTATAATCTGACTCCGTTGAGTGAAGTCGCAGTTATCAATGCAGATACATACTCTCTAAAAGAGGACTGGGAGTATGTAAACTACCTTGATACAAGCAGTATCACAGAGGGTGTTATCTCTGATATACAGTGTATTGTACCTTCTGCCGATAAATTGCCAAATAGAGCAAGTGAAAAATAGATATATGATTTTGCCCCAGGCAGTTGACAAAATCTTCTTCTGACATTCCCGCTGTCTGAGCACAATACCCTATGGACACCCCACTCTGCGTGTAATATCCAAGGGCAACTGCCTTCCTCACAAAGTTATTCGCATCTTCAACATTCATTTTCGTATCATAAAGAAATTCATCTTCCCCGCCCGGTGAGCACTCCTTTATATGCAGACAAAATCTGATTGATCTCCCGGTTCATATCCGGATTACGATACTGCTCGGCACCTTTTTTCATCCGGATCCGGAATGCAATTTCAGCCTTTGCCTGACGCAGATATTTTTCTCTGTTTCTCTGCACTTTGACGACGGTCATTTTCGTCTGTACCAGATGCGCCCGCATCAGTGGGAACAGGCAGTAATACAGCTCATCCTCCGCAAAGGAAATATATCCCAGGTCATTTCCCTGCGAATCAGCGACCATGAGCTTCCAGTCCTGAAGCGCCGCGGGATATACCACATCGTCTTTCTGCAGGGAAACCATTCGCTTCATAATCTCCCTGTCCTGCTTTTCCCCGATATAAGCGCGGAAACAGTAAACCTTCTGCCCTGCCTCGTCCATTGCCTCCGGATCCGCGATTTTTTCAAGGCAGTAAAGCGGATCCACAAACTGCATGGCCAGGCAGTGAAACAGCTGCTTCTGAAACGGGACACGCAGGCTGTCTGTTCCGCCGTAAATGCCACATTTGCTTTCCACCTCATCCAGCAGATCCTTCACAGCATGAAGGAGGCTGCGCAAAAACAGCTGAAATTCTTCCTCATCCGGATTCCACATATATTTCCCGTGAGCTAATGTCTGGTACAGCCCGCCGGAATCAATGTCCATGTGGTACGGGGCGTAGATATTCCGCTCAACAAACGCGTCATCTCTGACCGGCGCTCTCCACAGAATGATATTTTCCTCTTTTTCCAGGAAGAAGTTTTTGCTTTTAAGCAAAGAATACGCGGCATTGATCCTTTGCGCCTGTTCCTGGAAATCAGGGGAAGCCTCACCTGCAGCGTCCGGATGATACCTGCCGATCAGTCGGCGAAACTTGATTTTCGCGGTTCGTGCATTGTCCGTTTCTGTAATTCCAAGAATACGTTTCGCCTGTTGCTCGTCCATCTTCTCCGTCTCTGTTTCTGATTTTAATTACAGTCTCTCCCGCAGTGGACAGGCTGACCATGCGACCCGGCCGGCCAGCTGCGGAAGCTGCCGTATCAGTGTCATTCCCCGCTGCCAAACAGCGTCTGAAAGAAGCTGCCAAGCGCTTTTATAAACTTCACAAGAAAATTTTCCGCTTTTTCCACATCAATCTGTATGTCCATTGCCTCAATTTTGCTGTACAGATCCTGCGCCTGTGAGATCAGGCTGTCCACGTCGATATCCAGCTCGCTCAGCTTTTTTAGTAACTCCAGTATCTGGTCGATCTGCTCATCAGTCAGGGTGATTCCCATCTGTTCAGCGCCGCTTTCAATCAGGGCTTCCAGATTTTCCTCGTCTGTCTCGTCCATCTGCGCGACCTGCTGCTTCAGCCAGGCGATCAGTTCAGAGATGGCTTCAGAATCCACGCCTTCAATCGCGTCCGCCAGTTCACCGGTCAGAACCAGCTCTTCGGTTGCGGTTTCCAACGCTTCCTCCGCAACTTCTTCACCGCTGTATTCCTCATACGCTTTCACGGCGCCGATCAGAGCCGCGGTCCCGCTGACAGAAAACGGCGCGGCTACGATCACGGCGGCGTCAGAAACACCCGCGGTTAAAAGCGCATTGCAATACATTGTTTCTGTACAGTAACTGATGTTATGTGTTTCTACGGTTAATCCCGTTCCCTCCTCCTGTGGAATGATGAGTACAGAGGACAGGGCTTTAGAGCCTACAACAGAGGAACCCATCGTATCATCCAGGTATTCATGCTCCATTGAATTGGTAATATAGATTGTCGTAATATCCGCAGCCTGTTCTTCCGTAAGCCCCATGGCAGTCAGAACCGTGGTGCGCTGATCCTGTGTTAAATCCTCCCCGAGGGCCAGAACCGCATATTCGATACCGGTCTGTTCTGTCGTTTCTTCCTCATCAGATGTTTCTGCAGTATTTTCGATTTCAGCATCTGTTTCGGAGGATGTGGACACCTCAGCCGCATAAACAGGGGATATTCCCGTTGCCAGCATTGCGGCAACCGCCAACATGGATGCAAATTTCGTGAATTTCGTTCTCATTTCAAAATCTCCTTTGTCGTATGGTATCCTCCCTCATTCAACTGAAATTCAAATTACTTCCGGATTCTGTGATTCATCTGTCTGTTGATCCGGATGGTATCGTCAGAAGCCTTAGTGTCTCGTATATCTGCGCAGCATCGGGACCAGCGCTCTTAAGACCCCCAGCGTATAATCAATCTCCTCCTTTGTCGTCATCACCGACATGCTGAAGCGAATGGTGGAATCCCACAGCGCTTTGTCCAGGCCGATGGCCATCAGCGTTTTAGAGGTCTGCGGATGATTGGAGGCGCAGGCGCTGCCGGCTGAAACATAAATGCCCTTATCCTCCAGCGCATGGAGCAGGACCTCGCTGCGCACACCGCGGACGGAATAACTGACAACGTGCGGCGCACTCTCGCCGCCCATACAGCCGTTGACCTGCGTATCGGGGATTTTCACAAGCTCCTGTATAAAATACTCCCGCAGCTCATAGAGCGCTGTCACTTCCTCATCCAGGCGGTCGTAGAGCAGCTTCGCCGCCAGGGCCATACCCGCAATTCCGGGAACATTTTCCGTGCCGGAGCGCATATTTTTCTGCTGCCCGCCGCCGAACACGATGGGGACAATGCGGACCTTTTCATCGATATAGAGCATGCCCACACCTTTGGGGCCATGGATTTTGTGGGCACTCACACTCAACAGGTCGATGTGCATTTTCTTCGGATAGATCCTGGCCTTGCCAAAGCCCTGCACCGCGTCCACATGAAAGAGACACTTCGGATTGATTTCCTTGATGATCCGGCCAATCTCCGCGACCGGCTGCAGGGAACCGATTTCATTGTTGGTATGCATCACGGATACCAGAACCGTGTCGGGGCGGATGGCGTCACGCAGCGCGTCCAGCTCCACTACACCACGGGAATCCACCGGCAGATATGTGACCTCCACTCCCTGCTTTTCCAGGTAGGCGCAGGTCTCCAGAATCGCCGGATGCTCTATCTTCGTGGTGATGATGTGTCTGCCGTTTCTTGCGTTCGCGCTGACGCAGCCGATCAGGGCCAGATTGTCGCTCTCCGTTCCTCCGGAGGTAAAATAAATCTCTTTCGCCTGTACCTTCAGAATCTTTGCCAGCGTGTCCTTCGCCTCTTTGAGATAATGCTCAGCGTGCAGGCCCTTCCTGTGCATGCTGGAGGGGTTGCCGTATTCCTCGCACATGATATGTGTCATCAGTTCCGCCACCTGCTGAAAGCAGGCGGTAGTTGCCGAATTATCCAGATAAACTTCCATGTCTTTTTTTCACTCCGGGATCATATACTATATTCTATGCTCATATGCCCACAAAGGGACTCATTCCTCCAGCTCATACGCCAGCATCGAAAGCACCGCCACCACCGCCGTCTCGGTGCGCAGGATGCGCTTTCCCAGCGTAAGCGGCTGAAAACCGGCCGCAAGCGCCTGCTTCACTTCTTTTTCGGAAAAACCGCCCTCCGGCCCAATGAACACCGCAATGTGCTCCCCCTGCTGCACAGTGCGCAGGATGTCTCTCGTTGCCTCCATCCCTCTCGCGTTTTCATAAGGGAGAAGCTTCACCTGCGCTTCGTCCGTCTGTTTCAGCGCTTCCGGAAAGGAACATACCGGACACACATTCGGAATCACGTCCCGCTTGCTCTGTTTCGCCGCCGCCTGGGCGATATTCTGCCAGCGATTGAGTTTTGTGTCCGCTTTTTTGGGGTCAATCTTCATCACGGAGCGTTCCATTGCCACCGGCACAATTCTGTCCACGCCCAGCTCCACGCTCTTTTCGATAATCCATTCCAGCTTATCCGCCTTGGGGAGCCCCTGATACAGGGTGATGGAGCAGGGAAGCTCGTGCGTTTCCATTGCCTCAGAAAGAACGCGGCAGTCCGCGCTCTGCTCCGTATATGCGTCCACCGTGCAGATATATTTGCGCGGCGGTTCTGCCTGCACGGCAATATAAAAACGTTCACCGGGCCTGATGCGGAGCACATTTTTCATATGATTATAATCACTGCCGGTGATGATCGCATGGCCGTCCGCGATCTGTGAACCGTCGATAAAAAACTGATACATTCGTCACTCCCCCGCTTTCATTTTCTGCCATCTGTTTCCCGTTATCGGTTCTCTGTGAAACCGTAAAACTGCCGTGGCGCAATTCATCCCGCAGGGATTTTTCTGTTCTGTCTGCAAGCCTGAAGCCATCGTGTCAGAAATCTTTCCTCGCCGTCACGCTGACCCACTCGCCCTGGCGCGTCACCTCCACGACAGTCAGCCCCGCCGCTTTCACCGCATCCACCACCGTCCGCTCCTTATCATCAATAATGCCGGAGGTGATATAATAACCGCCCGTCTCAAGCTGTTTTAAAATCACCGGCGTCAGCGGCACCAGGACATCCGCCAGAATATTCGCGACCACAATGTCATAGCAGTCATAGCCAACTCTGTCCTGCACCTCTTTTTCCGTGATAATATTGCCGATGAACATCTCAAACCGCTCGGGATCAATCCCATTATCCCGGCAATTTTGCGCCACCGCCTCCACCGCGCAGGGATCCAGGTCCGTACCCACCGCGTGCTTTGCCCCGAACATCAGGGACAGAATCGACAGAATCCCGCTGCCTGTCCCCACATCCAGAAGCTCCGTTTCCGGGGTGATATATTTGCGCAGCTGACGAATGCAGAGCTGCGTCGTCTCATGCATTCCTGTGCCGAAAGCCGTGCCCGGATCGATGTGCAGCACCAGACCGTCCGCATTCTCCGTCGGCACCTCCTCCCAGGAGGGGATCACCAGGATATCGTCGATATAAAACTGGTGGAAATACTGCTTCCAGTTATTGATCCAGTCCACATCCTCCGTCTCATCCACCTTCACGCTTCCCTCGCCGATATCCAGGAAATCTCTCCAGCTCTTAAGCTCCTCCTCCACCAGGGAAAGCAGCTTCTGCGCGCTCGTCTCCTCCCCGTCAAAAACCGGATTGCCGTTCTCATTTTCCTCCACAAAAAAGCTTAAATAAGCGATGCCGTCATCCTCCGGTCCGTCCGGCAGGATGTCCACGAACATCTGCTCCTTTTCCAGGGCGGTTAACGGCACCTTATCCTCAATCTGCGCCCCCTCAAAGCCCAGGTCGCAGAGCGCCGAAATCAGGATGTCCTCCGCCTGCGTCGTCGTTTTGATCTGAAATTTCATCCATTTCATTAATTTTTTCCCTCCACGGCACGTTTTTCCGCTATCACAACAGAGCTGAAAGTTTACCTCCGGATTTTCCCTTTTATTGTCTCAGCACATTTTCCGGACAGCTCAATTGACGCTGAACAATTCCGCCAGATATTTTTCATCCCGCAGATGATTGTACTGCAGAATCCTGTAATTTTGTATCATCTCATCCTCTTCGATCTCATCGATATTCCGAAAGGAGATCTCCGGATAATCCTCCATCATGAGCAGCAGATATTTATAGTAGGCGGGCAGTTCAAGGCCCGCGTAATCCGCGGCCACAGCCCCCAGGTAACTCGCGCTGAAATCTCCATAATCCGTCAGATCCGCGTCATAATTGGTCCACACCACATAAGGAACGATATATTTCAGTGCGTTTTTCTCCTCCTCTGTCAGACCCTGTCCCTCAAACAAAACATCATAAACATGGTCGCTGAACAGCGGCTGATGGTCACCGAACATGATAATAATAGTCGGTTCTTCCACGTTTGAAAAGTATTCGATCAGCCCCTCAAAGGCGTCGTCCGTGATTTTCAGAAGATTCAGATACGTTTCAAGCGCATTCGTATCTCCCCAGTCCTCACTGGCTATCTGGCCAAATTCCGTGAGGCTGATATTCATCTCATCCAGGTCCTCGCTGTAGTAGCTGCCGTGATTCTGAATCGTGACGTCAAACAAAAACAATGGAGAATCTGATTCCCTGTTCTCATACTGCCATATGATTTCATTGAAATTACACTCGTCCGAAATAAAGGTGCGGATATACTCATAATCCGTCTGAAACGCGCTCTCATCTATAAAACTCTGAAACCCGAGATAGCCGTATGCCTCCAGTCTGTTCCAGGAACCGGAACCGTTCGGATGCATCGCCATCGTCTGATATCCCTGGCTCTCGAAAACTGACGGCAGTGCCAGGATATCGTGATCCAGCTGCCCGGTCTGATAAGGCACCGCCGTCGTCGTCATAAAGGAAACCGTATCTCCTGTGAGCGCCTCAAACTCCGTGTTTGCCGTCAGACCTCCCAGAATATTCACATAGAGGTATCCCCTGATCGTATTCTCCTTAAGAGAATCCACAAAAGGCATAACCGGCTCTGTCGTGGCAATATTGCCCAGAACACTTAAATCTGCCCAGGATTCATTCATAATCAGAATCACATTCGGGGTCACTCCATCCTGTGACGTATCTGAGCCGGTGTAATTTTCTTCAGCCCACTCCCCGATTTCCAAAAGCTTTTCCTGCGAATACCCTGACGGCGCCCCCGCATCCAGATTTTCCTGAATGTCCTCGCGGAAGGTCAGCAGATATCCTAAAAGCAGCTGGCTCGTACCGGTCGAGTACTGCACAATATACAGCTCATGATCAGCCCGATAATCCGAAACACTCCAGAAGCAGAAAAAGAAGACACAGTACAAAACACTGACCGCCGATACCACGATATGATACCATTTCCCTCTCAGCGAAATATCGCACCAGAAGCCAAGCACAATGAAAAAGAGAAAATACAGAATGGTATACCATAATTCCGCACTTGGCGTCAGATCATAGCTCTGCACCACAGTAGCGGCAGTTCCCGCCGCCGTAATGTCATTCAGGCTTAAAAAGCTGTTTCTGTAAAGAGCGATAAAATAATTGGCAACGCCCAGCACCAGAATCAGCGCGCCGCCGACAGAAAGAGCCAGGTTCACCCGCTGAAAGACCAGCAGCAGCACCGCGAATACCAGCAGAATAATAAGGATATTGGCAAGCTGCGCCCCGCTTCGAAGATTGGAAAGATCATGAACCGGCAGTTCAATCCGCTCGAACATCCGCTTCGGGACAAACACCAGGTAAACGATCACAACAGGCAGAGACAGGCGCCAGTCCTTCAGCCTTGGACAAATGATGAAAAATCCCACAGTCAGGCAAAGCGCGGTAAATACCAGAAACTGTTTATTGATCTCACCCGCATACAGAAAATGAACAGACAACAGGAATAAAACCACCGTCGCCAGCAGACCGGCGGCCAGCCTGACTTTATGGCTTAAGCTTTCTTTTCCGAACGTTTTCATCCTCTGTATCAAAATATGCATGCCTTTTTCCTTCCTGAACAACTCTGATTTGTCATGTTATTCGCGGTACAACACGACAAAAAGGACAGCCGGCAGAGCTGCCCCTTTTCTATCTTATGCTTATAGCTTTTTCCAGAACTTTCCTTTTTTATCCTTCGAAGCCTCGTCGCTTCCCTGGCTTCGCGCTGCCGCGTTTAAGGAATCGCCCGTCAGCTCATCAAACTTTTTAAGAGCCTCTTTCGCCTCATGCGAAAGCTTATCCGGCGTCTCTACGACCAGCGTCACATAATGATCGCCTCTGGTGTCCTTATTTCTCACAGAAGGAACGCCCTTGCCGCGCAGCCGCACCTTCGTATCGGTCTGTGTACCCGGCTTGACCTCGTAGATGACCTTGCCGTCCACCGTGTCGATCATGATCTCACCGCCTAAGGCCGCGATCGCGAAGGAAATTGGAACAGTGGAAAAGATATTCATCTCCTGCCTCTGGAAGACGGGGTGGCGTCCCACCACAAATTCCACCAGGATATCGCCCCTCGGTCCACCGTTGATTCCCGGCTCTCCAAGACCGGACAGGCGCTTGAACTGACCATTGTCCACGCCGGCCGGGATGTCCACATCGTAACGCTTGCGCATCGACACATAACCGCTGCCGCCGCAGTCCGGGCATTTCTCGCGGATAATCTTGCCGGTGCCCTTGCAGTCCGGACAGGCCTGAACATTGCGGACCGTACCGAACATGGACTGCTGCGTGAATACCACCTGGCCCTTGCCGCCGCATTTCGGGCACGTCTCCGGGCTGGTGCCCGGTTTCGCGCCGGTACCGTGGCATTTATTACATTCTTCTTTGACATTTAATTCAATGGTCTTGGTGCAGCCAAAAATGGCCTCCTCAAACGTAATCCTGACACTTGTGCGCAGGTTTGCCCCCTGCTGCGGCGCGTTCCCGCGGCCGCCTCTGGAAGACCTGCCGCCTCCGAAAATATCTCCGAAGCCGAAGAAATCACTGCCGAAAATGTCAGAGAAATCCATGTTGCTGAAATCAAAGCCGCCAAAACCGCCCTCGCCGCCGCTGCCGTCGAATGCCGCGTGGCCGAACTGATCATATTTACGTCTCTTCTCCGGATCAGACAGCACCGCATAGGCTTCGGAAGCTTCCTTGAATTTGGCCTCCGCCTCCTTATCGCCGGGATGCATATCCGGATGATATTTTTTGGCAAGGGTGCGATAAGCCTTTTTTAAGGTCGCGTCATCCGCGCTTTTATCCACGCCAAGCACTTCATAATAATCTCTTTTCTGTTCTGTCATTCTTATCTCCATCAACGCAGCGCATGCCGAATGATACCATGATCCCCGCGGATACTCGCAGAATAGAATATCCTGACCGGTCACAATTCTCGGTACGCACGAGACAGCCTACCCCTCTGAACTGACGGAGAGATAAGCTGTTCCCTTACTGCATACATACATTTATGATACTAAACGCCCTTCGGTTATATGCTGTTACATCAGTCTCCGGGCTGTTTATGCATCTGTTTCACGCTTAAAACCGCGCTTTCTATCTTACACCTCTCTGTAATCGCCGTCAATGATATCATCATCCGGATTGCCGCTGTCGGAGCCGCTGTACTGGCCCGCGCCGCCCATATCCGGGCCCGCGCCCATGTTGGGATCCGCGCCGCCCTGCGCGCCCTGCATGTTCTCATACATCTTGGTAAACACGCCCTGGGCGTCATTCATCAGCTTCTCCCTGGCCGCCTTCAGCTCATCGATGTCGCTGTCGGACATTTCCTGGTTGGCTGTTCTGTCCAGAATGGCCTTCACTTCGGAGATGTCAGCCTCGACCCTGGACTTCTCATCCGCGGAAATCTTGTCGCCTACCTCATTTAGGGCCTTCTCAGTCTGGAAGACGAAGGAGTCAGCGTCATTTCTGGTGTCGATGGCTTCCTTGCGCTTTTTGTCCTGCGCCTCGTACTCAGCGGCTTCCTTCACGGCTCTGTCGATCTCCGCGTCGGACATATTGGAGCCCGCGGTGATGGTGATGTGCTGCTCCTTGCCGGTGCCCAGATCCTTGGCAGATACGTTCACGATGCCGTTGGCGTCGATATCGAAAGTCACCTCGATCTGCGGAACACCTCTCATTGCCGGCGGAATGCCGTCCAGGCGGAACTGGCCGAGGGACTTATTGTCTCTGGCGAACTGGCGCTCGCCCTGTACCACGTTGATATCCACAGCGGTCTGATTGTCCGCGGCGGTGGAGAATACCTGGCTCTTTCTGGTCGGGATGGTGGTATTTCTCTCGATCAGTCTGGTCGCGATACCGCCCATGGTCTCGATGGACAGTGACAGCGGCGTCACATCCAGCAGTAAGATCTCGCCCGCACCGGCGTCACCCGCGAGCTTGCCGCCCTGGATGGAAGCGCCCAGCGCCACGCACTCATCAGGATTCAAGGACTTGCTGGGCTCCTTGCCGGTCAGCTGACGCACCTTTTCCTGTACAGCCGGGATACGGGTGGAACCGCCTACCAGCAGTACCTGGCCCAGATCCGCGTTGGTAAGTCCCGCGTCCTTCATGGCGTTCTGCACCGGGATCGCGGTCTTCTCTACCAGCTCACTGGTCAGCGCGCCGAATTTCGCGCGGGTCAGGTT
>JAJQFS010000083.1 GCA_021200995.1 Lachnospiraceae bacterium
GCAGTCGGGCAGACGCGCCAGACTTGTGAATAAATGGAAGGAAAGAAGGCAGAATGGAAAAACGCAGAGAACTGCTGAACAAACTGAAAACTAGAATTCTGCATAACTGGTATCTGAAGCTGTTTTCAATTGTCCTGGCCGTCATTTTGTGGGCAGTGGCCTACAATATCGAGAATCCGGTGACCAGCACCCGCTTTGCCAATGTGGAGGTGACCTTTGTCAACACGGAGGTGCTGGAGGAGAATGACCAGGTATACACGGTCTTAAATAATTCCAATGTTGTGCGTACGGTTACGGTTTCCGCGTCGAGGACCATCATTGACGATATCACGAGCGACGATATTGTGGTGGAGGCGGACTTCTCCAAGATGCGCCTGGATGGGACAGTGGATCTGACCTTCACCTGCACGAAGTACGACAACAGCAACGTGACCTTCAGCGCCAGCTCCACGACGCTGGAACTGGATGTGGAGGATAAGCTGGAGCGCTACTTCCGCCTGACCGCGGAGGTGACGGGCACTACAGAGGACGGCTATATTGTTTCCGGCAGCACCCTTGAGCAGAATCAGATTTCTGTCAGCGGGCCGGAGAGCATCGTTTCCGGTATTTCGAGCGCGAAAGCGTCGGTGGTGCTGGATGACGCGACAGAAAATGTTGTGACATACGCGGATATTGTTCTTTACGATTCGGACGGCAATGAGATCTCCCAGGATCGCCTGACGCTTGGCTCCAGCCGGGTCCGCGTCACGGTGGAGGTACTGAAGACAAAAACGGTGCCGATCGTTTATGAGATTGATGTGACGCCTGCGGCAGGTTATCTTTTAAGCGGTGATCTGATTACAGAGGCGGATACGATTACGCTGGCCGGCAAGAGCGGCGTGGTGGATACTGTGACGGAGCTTGTCGTCTCCGGAGACGAATACATCGTGACGGACGCGACGGCGGATGTCGTGTTTGAGATTGATCTGGATGACTATCTGTCCACCTCGATCGTCAGGGCGGATCAGGACGATAACGGAGTGGTTACAGTGACACAGCCTGTCGAGGCGGTTTATTCAACGGAGGTCAGCATCGGCACGGATCAGATCACCATTGCCGGCGTGCCGGATGGTTACGGCGCGCAGATTTCAGACGCGGAGCTTACTGTCGCGGTGGTGGTCGAGGGATTGGAGGAAACGGTGCAGACTGTCCGCAGCTCGGATATCACGGGCGTCATCGATATAGAGGCCTGGATGGAGGACGAAGGTCTGACCAGGCTGGTGGACGGCAGAGAATATGAGATACCGGTTACGTACTCCGTCTCAGTGGATGGCCTGAATATTGCGTCAGGGGACAGTGTAACCGTGCTGATCTGGGAAATCGCGGAGGAAGAAGAATAAATGAGCAGATTGTTCGGAACGGACGGTGTGCGGGGCGTCGCAAATAAAGAACTGACGCCGGAACTGGCCATGCGGATCGGTCGGGCTGGAGCCTGTGTCCTGGCAGGCAGAGAGAAACAGAAAAAACCGGTGCTGGTAGTTGGCTGCGACACCAGAATTTCAGGCGATATGCTGGCAGGCGCCCTGATGGCGGGGATCTGTTCGGTGGGCGCGGATGTCATTTATGTGGGTGTTGCCCCCACGCCTGCGATCGCGTATCTCACAGGAAAATATCAGGCGGACGCGGGAGTTGTGATTTCCGCTTCCCATAATCCTGTGGAGTTTAACGGCATCAAATTTTTCGACGGGAACGGCTTTAAACTGCCGGATGCCCTGGAGGATGAGATGGAACTGCTGATCCGGAGTGGGATGGAGGATGTTTTACTTCCAACCGGAACGGATATTGGCAGGATTACTTACAGAACAGACGCCGCGGAAGCGTACATTTCACATTCCGTGGAACTGCTGCCGCTGGATCTTCCAGGGCTTAAGATCGTGACGGACTGCGCGGAGGGCGCCGGCTCCTACACAAATGTGGAGACCCTGAAACGCCTTGGCGCTGAGGTGGTGGCCATTCATAATCACCCTGACGGTACCAATATCAATCTGCGCTGCGGCTCCACCCACATGCAGGAGCTCCAGAAGCGTGTCGTGTCAGAAAAGGCGGATCTGGGGTTAGCCTTTGACGGCGACGCGGACAGAATGCTGGCGGTGGACGAGAACGGGCAGTGTGTGGACGGCGACCAGATTATGGCGATTGTGGGCTCTTATCTGAAGGAGCAGGGAAAGCTGAAACACGACACCATTGTGGTGACGGTCATGACTAACCTCGGCTTTTCCATGATGGCAGAGAGAGAAGGAATCTGCCTGGAGCGCACAAAAGTGGGAGACCGCTATGTGCTGGAGAAAATGATTAAGATCGGCGCGACGCTCGGAGGAGAACAGTCAGGACATGTGATTTTCCTGGAGGAGAATACGACAGGAGACGGCCTGTTGTCTGCCCTGCACCTGCTGCAGGTGATCGTGGAGAAAAAGCAGAAGCTGTCTGAGCTTTCCGGGATCATGACAGTGCTGCCGCAGGCGCTGGTCAACGCACAGGTTCCCAACGCTGTGAAAAATAACTATACGGAATATCCGGAAATTGTGTCGGCGATTGAAGAGCTGGAGGCGAAGTTTTCCGGGGAGGGCAGAGTCCTGATCCGCCCATCCGGTACGGAACCTTTGGTCAGAGTGATGATTGAGGGGAAGGATCAGCAGGAAATTGACAATGAGGCCCGAAAACTCGCGGAACTGATCGAACGGGTCATGGCCTGAAAGAGGGGAAAAGCAAAAAACTTGAAATTTGAAGGAGGGTTAAAGTGGTATCTCAGAAAGTGGTGGTCAACAGCCTGATCGGGCTGCACCTGCGCCCTGCGGGAGAACTGTGCAGACTGGCGATGCAGTATCAGTCGAAGATCACATTCCAGTTCAAAAACTACACCGCAAACGCCAAGAGTGTACTCTCGGTGCTGGGAGCCTGTGTCAGGGGAAAAGACGAGATTGAGCTTTTCTGCGAGGGCGCGGACGAAGAGGAGGCGCTGCGGTCGCTTGTGGAGTTTCTGGAGCATCAGATCGATACCTGACGCGAGTGTCAGGCAGGATCCGGGTCCGCCAGCAATTTTACTGCCGCGGTGTAGGCGTATACGAGCGGGTCATTGTGCTGAAAAAAGATGACGCCGCTTACAGGAGCGTAAAGGGTTTCCAGGATATCCCCGCTGCCGGGATCGTAGATTTCGGCGACGGGGGTATTTTTGTCTACATGTGTATCCGCTTCCACAAGACGGTGGTAGAGGCCGGCCCGCGTGGTCCTTAAGGAAATCAGCTCTCCATATTCAAAGACACGGGCGTCGGGAGCGGGTGTGGTCTCCCCTTTCAGCATCCCGTTTAAGATCATAAACCGCTCGATTCCGCTGATGACCTTCTGCGCGCTCTCCGGATCGATGCGGCTGGTGGTGTTGGAGTAGAGGCTGTAAGCGTCCGTCTCCCAGATCTGCAGGTTATAATTTAATGTAGTGGTATCATAGGGGCGGGGATTGCGCACGACGATGTAGGGAAAGCCGAAATCACCGGCCTTTCTGACGTTTTCGTAGCCGGTGCGCATCATGCGCACATGGGGAGAAAAATCTCCCGGCATATAAAAGGAGGTCAGCTGAATGGCGTTCTGATATTTATCGATGACCTCAAATACGCCGGCCGCGATCCGCTGGGTGGTTTCTCCCTCGCTGTAACCGGGGAACATGCGGTTAATATCCGTGTTGTCAATGGCCCAGAAGCGTTTGCCGATGTTCATGGAGCTGGGATTGACAGAAGGAATGATCATGACCTGTCTGCCGGCGATGAAACGATCTTCCTGCTCCCACTGTCTGAAACAGCGCATCAGCTGGGAGCAGATATAAATCTGCTGATATTCATTGCCGCGCATATTGCCCACGACGCAGAGCGCTTTTTCTCCACGGCCGAAGGTATAGGCTTTGACGCGGAAATCGTCCCGGTAGAGGGACGAGGTGCTGTATATGATACTCTCATTCATGAGTCTTACTCCTTTTGTGACAGTTGCGATTGAGCTGATCGCTGGCTGCGCAGCCAGCCCGCCTTTGTGCGATCGTATTTTTATGCGTCCCTGGCCAGGATCCGACCCATTAAGGACCCTTCGGCGACCAGCGGGTATTCCCGTATGGTAAACAGCAGGCCGCTTCTGGCCGCGTTGATGTATTCCTTGATTTCACCCCGTAAGGGATCGAAAATATAGCCGACGGTCTCGCCTTTATTGACCCAGGTGCCGTGCTCTCTGGTCTTCATGAACATGCCGGAGGTCGGGGCATTTAAAAATACAACTTCATCCGGATCATCACAGATCAGAGGCTCCCTGACGGGAGCTGTCTCGCCCTCCCACATGCCGAGTGTCTTCATCAGGTTTAAGATCCCGTCCGTAAACTGCTGGCCGTAGACAGGTGTCAGGCGCATGCCCACGCCCATCTCCGCTACCAGGCACGGCGTGCCGCGGCTGTTTAATGAATAGGCCAGAGTAGACTCCAGCACAGTGGAATTGCTGTGGACCCAGATCAGATCCACATTGGAGCGTCTGGCAAGCGGAACAAGCTCATCCGCGTGTTTTTCATTGATACGGATCTGGGGAATCTCAGTCAGGTAAATGTTGCTCGCGTGGATGTCGAATACCAGATCGGCACCCAGCAGATCCTCCACAATCTTCATGGCAGTAAATTCCACCATGTCGCCGCTGTCACTGCCGGGGAAGGTGCGGTTCATGTCCAGGTCAAACCCCGGAAGCCCGCGGTTGATGGAATCGATCCCCAGGGGATTGGCGGCAGGATAGATATCGACGGTGCCGTGAAGCTTCTCAATCTGAGAGAGAAGCTTCTGCGCCAGCAGGAAGCAGACATACTGCCCCTCCAGTTCATCGCCGTGGATTCCCGTAACAACACAGATGCGTTTTCCGCTTCCGTGAGAGATGGAATTTTTCTGAATATGATAGGTCTCGTCCACCGGCAGGCGGATGGACACGATATCCTGTATCATGCTTATTTAAGCTTCCTTTCTTTGTACGGAGACGGAGATTTCCTGCGTCTGTGTTCCATAGCCGTAAAAGTGGCCCTGGTTGATGCGGCAGTCGCGGTAATCCCGGCCGTGCGAGATTTTGATGTGCTGGTCTGAAACCCGGATGCGGTTGGTGGGGTCAAAGCCGTACCAGCTGTCTCCATCCTTGACCTCGACCCAGGCGTGGCTTAAGCCCTCGCCCATCAGCATTCCTACCACATAGCGGGCCATGATTTTCTGTTCACGAAGCACAGACAGCATCATGTGGGAATAATCCTGACAGACGCCTTTTTTTAAGGCGAAAGCCTCCGCGGCGGTCGTGTCCACGTTCGTGACGCCGGAGGTATAGACAATAGCGTCCGCGACAGCCTCCATGACGGCCTGCGCCGTGTCCAGGGCGCTCGAATAGACGGGCAGCGAATCGGCAAAGGCAACAAGCTGCGCATCGGGGTAAGTCAGGTGCGTCTGCTGCCGGAAAAGATGCTCCCGCCAGGGATTTCCTGCGGGAACAGATTCCGAAAGACCTGTGAACGCCACGCCTGTCACATCCGCGGTAAAGCGGTTGTGCGGCTGTCCGGCGCGTCCCATCACACAGTGGTTGCCGAAGCTGTCATAGCTGTCCGTAATAAATTCATTCGGGTAAACGGCGGTCTGCAGATTGTCAATGCGCTGCCGGCTGTCCGACTGAGGGAAACAACGCAGAGTAAAATGATGGTCATGAACCGGCTGATCAAAGCGGATCTGCAGATGATAGTGAAAAGACAGAGTCTCCAAAAATCAAACCTCCAGGATGCTCTCCACGGATTTTAGGATCGCCGGATAATCCAGGGATTCGGCCCGGACCGCGTCCAGAAGTTCAGTGATACTCTGCGTTCTGTAGCGCAGCGAGCAGCGGTCGATACGTCCCGCCAGGCGCTGCACCTCCCGGTTGATGTCCACACGGCTCATTTTCAGGCGCGCGTACAGATCCAGACGCTCCACCCGCTTGCCGACCTTGATGATGTTGCGCGTGTTTTCGTCGTCGATCTGGTCGTCCACGATTCCCCAGAAGGCCAGGATGTCGTCGATGACGTCCTGAAACTCGATGGCAGGCGCCTGATCCTCTTTTGCCTTCTGCATGCTGTAGAGCGCCATCTGGATGTAGGAGAGGGCTTCGCTGCCGATTTCCTCCCGAAGCTCAATGGCGTTGTCATAAGCCCTTGTGAGATTGGAAATGATGGAGTTGGGGTCCGTGGGATCAAACGGATAGCGCGCGATAAAATCATCCTTGTCCGTGTAAATGTTCGGAATCTCCAGCGTGGAGCAGAATTTGGAATAATCCGTCTGCGTCATCTGCTCGATGAGCTCGTCAAAGCTTTTTCCGAAAAGCTTCAGTGTCGTGTAGACCCGCTCGGAATAGCGGCCGAGCCAGTAGAGTCTGTCGGTGTTGATTACTGACTTAGTACCCATGTGTCTTTAAAGCCTCCTCCCTGTGAAGAATTTACGATAAAGGAATCCGGATTTCTGGAAAACCGGGTCAGTCCGCTCTTCCAGACGACAGGTTCCTCAGCTGTCAGCACGAAGGCCCGCAGGTCCACCTTGCGCTCCACGACCTGTCCCCTGTCCTGAATGGGAATATCGCAGAAATCGATGACCTCCTGCGCGATAAAGCGCCTGGGCTCGGCCTTTAGCATGGCGATGAATTTCTCTTTCTCCGCTTTTGTCATCTTGCTGCCGAAGACGACGCCGTAGCCGCCGGCCTCCGCCACGTCCTTTAAGACGAGAGTGTCAAATTTTTCCAGGACGTATTTCATATCCTCCTCGTAGAAGGGCAGATAAGTAGGCGCGTTGTGCAGGATGGGCTCCTCGCCCAGGTAATATTTAATCATTTTCGGCACGAAATAATAGATGCCCTTGTCATCCGCGATGCCGTTGCCGGGGGCATTTAAGAGCGCCACATTCCCCTTGCGGTACACATCAAAAATATGGGGAACGCCGATGACCGATTCCGGATTGAAGGTCATGGGATCCATATACTCGTCGGAAATGCGGCGGTAGACGGCGCCCACGCGTTCCTTCCTGCCGGCATAGCCCTTGAAGTACAGATAATCGTTCTCCACCTCCAGGTCGCTGTAGGTCACAAGCGGCACCCGCATCTGCTCTGCGAGATAGGAGTGTTCAAAGTAAGCGGCATTGTAACGGCCGGGTGTCATGACGACGCTTAAACCGCCGGTATTGACATAATCCAGCGTGTGCTTTAACAGCTGCGCGTAATTGCGGTTGTCCTCGATGGGCGTCTCGTTGAAGGTGCGGGGGCTGGCGCGCCGACACAGCTCGCGTGCGATCATGGGATAGGAAGCGCCGGACGGCACCCGCAGGTTATCCTCCAGGATGTACCACACGCCGTCCTTGCCCAGCACCAGGTCGATGCCGGAAATATGGGAAAAGACGCCTTTCGGCGGCGTGACGCCCTCGCAGGGCACCAGGTAGCCGCTGGCCGCGTAGACAAAATCTTCCGGGACAACGCCGTCCTTGACGATCTTTTTTTCATTGTAAATGTCTTTGAGAAATAAGTTCAGAGCCGCGACTCTCTGTTTTAAGCCGCGTTCCAGATATGCGAATTCTTCCTTTTCAATGACACGGGGAATGGCATCGAAGGGGAAAAGCTGTTCTTTGAAGGTACCGTTTTTGTAGATACCAAATTTCACGCCGTAGCGGGCTAAAAGTCCGTTGATCGTGTCAGTTCTGTCCAGAAGATCAAAATTATTCATGGTGCTGCTCCCTTTCTGAAATAAAAAAGACAAAGAAACCCTATTTCAGGTGTCTTTGTCTTCTGTTCATTCTAATGTATCAGGTAAAAAAAGTCAATACTTAGTTGTAATCAAAAGTATCACCGTCCTGAATAATCAACACCATGGTTTTGCCGGTGCTGAACGTAATCTCGTTGCCGTCATCGTCGTAGTAGCGGGTCGCTCCGTAGTTGGTTTCCTTGCTCCAGGTGCAGTGAATGATCTGTCCTCTGGTAATATACCAGGCGTCGCGGCCGCTTGTGTCCACGTCGCGGTACCACAGATACCCCTCATCGTCCCTGACCGCGGACTCCGTACACTGAATGATGATATTGGCAAAAGAGAGCTGCTCACCGTTTGCGCCATCGATGTGAGGACCGTCCGTGCCGCCGGACAGATACTGGAAGCGGTAGTAGAGGCCGTCCTCCTCATTATATTCAAAATAGCATCTGGTAAGAGGATAACTGCCCGACATATCGAGATATGTACAGGCGTCCGCGTCCGCATACTGCGTCAGCAGGTTGGGAGTGTCATCGTCCGCGAACAGGCAGTGCGTCTCATCCTTCAGTCCGCGGTCGGAAGCGTCGATCCCCTGCGCGTTCAGCGCTTCTGAGACCTGTGTGGTATCCAGGTAGGCGTTGTGTGGCGCGGAGCGGTCTGTGGAACGGTAGTAGGGGGCGCTTAACAGATTGCCGTCCAGATCATCCGTCGTTTCCTCCGCCAGAATGTCGTCCGCGTAATAGGGGCCGCCGAAATGACAGAGAATGGCGTCCCACTCGAACGCCCAATAGACATAATAGTCTCTGACGGAGCGGATGTTGCCCAGCTTGCCGATGCTCTCATAATCCTCAAAAATGCCCATCAGGCGTGTCATGCTGCCTTCCACGGCGCATTCATAGAGGATGGAAGCCTGAGAAATCCCGTAGTGCGGGATCGCGGACGATTCGTTGGGAATCATGACGGCCAGGGGACGCAGGGAGGCGGTTTCTTCCTCAATCCATTCGTTGGTCAGATAGCTGCGGACCATGCCCTCGTGGCTTTCCGGTTCGGGGGCGGCGTCCTCACTGCTTTGAGGCGCGGGCTCCGTTCCTGTTTCCACGCTTTCCTCGATGATGATAACGGATTCGGAAGGGGCCTGCCTGGAGCCCGCGCTGCAGCCGATGAGCATGAAGCATGTGACAACGCAGGTCAGAAGCATAATGCACGATTTTTTCATAAGCCGGCCTTTCTGTTGAACATATAGGCAGTTTGTTGCGGTATAGCAGACATTCAACAAATGACTGCCTGCATCTGTTAATAGACGGTGGCGTAGAGGATGGCGGCGACCGCGAAACCGAGCAGCGCGCCCATTGCAACCTGCAAAGGGGTGTGCCCCACAAATTCCTTCAGGTTGTCCACGGGAACGCCCTTGGTCAGATCCTCGGCGGCCAGTTCCTCGATGAGCTGGCGCAGGACCTTGGCCTGTTTGCCGGCCTCCTGGCGCACGCCGCGGGCGTCATGCATGACAATGATGGCGAACATCACGGCGATGGCAAAGGGAAAGCCTGAGACGCCGTAGTCAAAGGCGGTGGCCAGGGCCAGCGCGCAGACCGTGGCGGAATGGCTCGACGGCATGCCGCCGCTGCCCACCATACGTTCCAGGGAAATCTCGTGATTCAGAAAAGCGTGAATCAGGGTTTTGATGACCGAAGCGATAAACCAGGCAATGATGGCGGTCATCAGGACATGATTATCTAAAAGATCGGAAATAAGTTCCATTGTAAGACTCCAGAAAAATAATGAAAAATAAAATTTGAGGCACATCCTGCGTGTCTGTGCCGAGACGCAATATACTATTATTCTAGCTTAAAGAAGAGATAAAGTAAAGGAAAAGGTTGTCAAGTTTTTGATAATTTGATATATTGTAGTTGTCTGATGCTTTCAGGAAAGGAGACCTGCATGAGTCTTTTGAGCGTGATCGTACCCTGCTATAACGAGGAGGAAAACATTCCTCTTTTTTATGAGGAATTTATCAAAAATCAGCCCTTTTTTGAAAAAAGAGGCCTGGAGTTTGAGATCCTTTATGTGGATGACGGGTCCCGCGACGGGACAAAGGAACAGATTCGCCTGCTCCATGAGAAGGACAAGCGGGTGCATATGATTTCCTTTTCCAGGAATTTTGGTAAGGAAGCCGGCCTGTTCGCCGGCTTTGAGAACGCCGCCGGAGACTATATTGTAGCCATGGACGCGGATTTGCAGGATCCGCCCTCTCTGCTGCCGGAAATGTTTTCCTACATTGACGCGGGATATGATTCCGTGGCGACTCGCAGAGTGAGCAGAAAGGGAGAACCGCCCATCCGCTCTTTCTTCGCACGCTGTTTTTATAAGCTGATGCATAAAATCAGCAGGACAGAGATTGTGGACGGCGCCAGGGATTACCGCCTGATGACCAGACAGGTGGTGGACGCCATTCTTTCCATGAAGGAGTATAACCGCTTTACCAAGGGCATTTATGGCTGGGTCGGCTTTGAGACGAAATGGATCGAGTTTGAAAATGTGGAGCGGATCAAGGGAGAAACGAAATGGTCCTTCTGGAAGCTTTTGCTTTACTCGCTGGAGGGCATTATGGCCTTCTCCACATTGCCGCTGTCCATCGCCGCCTTTGTGGGAATCACCTTCTGTATCATTGCGTTTGTGGCGATGATTTTTATCATTGTGCGGACACTGATCTGGGGGGATCCGGTGGGAGGCTGGCCTTCTCTGGTCTGCATCATCACGCTGATTGCGGGCGTGCAGCTGTTCTGTATCGGGATCATCGGGCAGTACCTGGCCAAAACCTACATGGAGGTAAAGGGCAGACCGATTTATATTGTAAAAGAAAAGCTGTAACTGTTCGGGGAAATTCCCCGAATATCCGCAGTATATGACAAAATTCACCGCAGCAGGCGACAAAATGCGCGATGACTTTCTCTTCACAAAAATCGACACCTATGCTAAGATTTCCCTGTCGGATACGGAAAAGACCGAGAATCCGGCAAAATCATACCAGAATACCAGATGTAGAAAGGGGAATTTTACGATGGATATTTTGTCAATGGAGGAAGTACAGCTGGAAAGCTATGTCACGAGAATCATGCTGGATGTGGGCGTGCCGGCCCATCTGAAGGGCTATCATTATCTGCGCGACGCGATCATGATGTCCAGCAGGGATATGGAGGCTGTGTCCAGTGTGACCAAGCTTCTTTACCCGACCATCGCGAAGCATTTCAGAACGACGGACCAGAAGGTGGAGCGGGCGGTCAGGAACGCCATTGAGGTCTCCTGGCAGCGGGGCAACAGCGCGACCTTTGAGGAGCTGTTCGGCTACTCAAACGCGCACGGCAGGCCGAGGCCTACCAACAGCGAGTACATTGCCCGGATTGCCGACAAGGTCCGGCTCGATGTAAAGGCACTCTGAAATGAGAAACAAAGGCCCTCTCCTGCGGATGACTGCGGGGGAGGGCTTTCTCACGAGCTTAGAACTTCGGTACGCTGTGAAAGGTAATCATGATTATATTGATATCGGGACTGATCATCATATGGGGTTTTACGGAAGCGGCTTATCTGTATGTGTTTCTGACAGGAGGAAATCTGGCCGCGTATGAGAGCCTGCTCGTGCCTGCGATTGCTGTGGGAGCGACTGCCGCGCTCGTACTCTGTTTTCTGTACAGCCGCCTGTGCAGGAAAAACGCGCAGGCACAGCGGACGAAAATCCGCCTGGGACGGGAGGAGATCGCGTATCTGCTCATCCTGGCTGTGGCAGCGGCTGTGACCCTGACCCATTTTGCCGGGTCCTACGTGGTGGATCTGTCGGACGCGGTATATGAGATGGCGATCAATACGGCGCAAAGCGGTCAGCTGGCTGCGCAACATCCCTTTACGGGAGAATTCGTGGGGAATATCCCCATGCGGCTGAAGATCCTGGGTCTGTACGCTCTGTACGCGGCCGCCATGGATATGACCGGACTGCCGGCTTATACGCTGATGGGACAGATCGTGCCGGCGCTTGTCTGGCTTCTGCACATGGGCATTATGCTTTCCCTTGGCAGGACGCTTTTGAACGGGAGGGAGCGGTATCTCTGGTTGTTCGTATCTCTGGCGGCGGTGATCGATCTGGCGACGGCACACATCGACGGCATGATCGGATACCGTCTTTTTTATGCGGGCTTTTCCGGAGAGACCATGCGCGCGGCGATTCTGCTGCCGTACTGTATCCTGTGCTGCTGCCGCAAAAGGTGGCTGCCGGCGCTTTTATGCGTGATTGCGGAAGCTACGCTGGTGTGGACGACCTATGGCGTCGGTTACTGTGCCCTGGTGATCGCTGCGTTCTTTGCGGTGAATTTCTGGCAAAACAGGAGGGAGCGGACATGAGCCTGAACTTTCTGAAATGGCAGGAGGGCGTCGTAAACTGGAAACAGGACCTGGGGCTGGCGCTTTTACTGCTTGTTGTGAGTCTGATTCTGATCTGGCGGGAGGGCCGCAGGGAAGGAAAGCTTCTGGCGTTTTCCGGCGGCATCCTGGCGCTGCTCGTCTTTGTGCCGGTTACGGCGGCTTTCCTCATGATGGGATACACGGGGTTCTATGACTGGGCAGACCTGCAGCTTATGATCCCCATGACGCCGGTTCTGGCGCTGGGCGCCTGCCTTGCGGTGGAAAAGCTTTCCGCTCTGCCGTGGCCTGTCGAAAAAGAGAATGTACAGGGAAAGAAAACGCGGGCCGGGATTCCTGGCGTCGTTGCTGTCTTCTGCGTCGTGTTTCTTTTGCTGGCGACGACGAATTTTCACGCGTTTGACGGGCAGGAGGAGTCGGATGGTTATGGGATTCCTGCTGAAACGCTTGCCGTTTATGAGAGCCTGCGGGAGGCCATGGGAGAGGGAGAAGCGGTCATCCTCGCGGACAGTGCGCTTTTACAGTATGTCCGTCTTTATGATACGGACTGGTACCCTGCCTACGGCAGAGACCTCTGGGACAGCCATGCCGCTGGTTATGTGGAATATACCTATGGTACGGAGACAGAGATTTATGAGATTTTGGAGGAAAGCTCTCTGACAGAAGAGGACGCGAAGGTCCTGCTTTCGTATGTGGAGGAGACACAGCCGGACTGTCTGATCGTACCCTGGTACTGGGAGACGGAGCTTGAGGAGCCTGCTGATTACAATTTGGTAACATTAACGGGGCAATATATAGCATATGTATCTGACACAAGGAATTGAAAATCAGAAAGCGAATGCTTACGCTGGGTACGCCCTTTGGGTGTACATTCAGATTTCTGTTTTTCAGGATTGTGTGTTATGTGTCAGAAGATAACAGAGGATAAACAATGAACGATCTGGTAAGTATTATCATACCCGTACACAATGTCAGAAGCTATATCATACAGACCATCGAAAGCGTCCGCGCCCAGAGTTATACCAACTGGGAGCTGATTCTGACGGAGGACTGCTCCACTGACGGCACGAGAGAGCTGCTGAGGCAGTATCTGGAGGAACTTCAGGATGACCGGATCCGTGTGATCTGGCTGGATGAGAACGTGGGAGCCGCGGCGGCGAGAAATCTCGCTGTGGAGATCTCGCAGGGCCGTTTTATCGCTTATCTGGACGCGGATGATCTCTGGGGGCGGGACAAGCTGCTCCACCAGCTTCGTTTTATGAGGGAGACCGGCGCCGCGTTTTGCTTTACCAACTACGAGTTCGCGGATGAAAACGGAAAGGGCACGGGAAAGGTGGTGCATGTTCCTGAGACTCTGACATACAACAGAGCGCTGCGCAACACGACGATATTTACCTCCACAGTGATGCTCGATACGGAGCAGATTGGCAGAAATAAAATCCGGATGCCGGATATCAGAAGTGAGGATACGGCGCTGTGGTGGCAGCTTCTGCGCGCCGGTTACACCGCGTACGGTTTTCGGGAAACGCTGGTCTTATACCGCAGACCAGCGAAAAGCTTATCCTCCAATAAGCTGTCAGCGGTGAAACGAATCTGGGACCTGTATCGGAAGGCGGAAAAGCTGGGTGTCCTGTACAGCTGTTATAATTTCTTTTTCTGGGCATTTCGGGCGGTGCGCCGGAGGGTATAATGAAAAAAATCGGTGAATTCAAAAGATTAATTGTACTGTGCTTTTCTTTTATCACAATAGCCAGCGAGTCGCTGGTCTATGTCTATTTCTGGTATCATAATTATTCTATCCAGATTCGCTCGAATCTGTGGTTTACCGAAAGGGGACACTGGCTGGCCATCGGCATCTATGTTCTGCTGCTGTTTGCCTTCTCCACGATGTACGGCGGATTAAATATTGGCTATCTGAAGTCCTCTGAGGTGATTTTTTCCCAGATTTTTTCCATTGTAGGAACCAATGTGATCACATATGGTGAGAATTCCCTGATGAACTGGGGACTGATGTATGCGCCGACCTATGTGAAGATGACGATCTATCAGGCCGCGGTTTCCTTTGCCTGCTCCGCGTTCTTTTACTGGCTGTACCGGCAGATATTTCCGCCTCGGAAGCTTTTGCTGGTGCATGGGGAGAGGCCGTATGACGACCTGATCCGGAAATTTGAGAGCCGCAGGGACAAATATGAGATCTGCAGCTGCATTGATATCAGGGAAGGACTTGACAGGGTATGCTGGGAAGCGACCCAGCGTTATGACGCGGTGGTGATCGGCGACATTGACGTCAGCAGCCGCAATAAAATTTTTAAATTCTGTTATGGAGAGGGCATCCGTACTTACATTCTGCCCAAGCTTTCCGACGTAATCTTAAGCGGGGCGGAGGAGATGCATATTTTTGATACCCCCATGTTCCTGACGAGGGAGTATACGCTGCGCATCGAGGAACGGTTTTTCAAGCGTCTGATCGATATTGTCCTGTCTCTGATTTTGCTGGTGATCACATCCCCATTCATGCTTTTGACGGCTCTGGCTGTCAAACTGTATGACGGCGGCCCGATTTTATATAAACAGGTTCGCTGTACGGAAAATATGCGGGAATTTCAAATCATGAAATTCCGCAGCATGCGTGTGGACGCGGAGAAGGACGGTGTGGCCAGACTTGCGCAGAAACATGACGACAGGATTACGCCCGTGGGGAGAGTGATCCGCAAATGCAGGCTGGATGAGCTGCCGCAGCTGATCAACATTCTCAAGGGCGATATGTCCTTTATCGGACCGAGACCGGAGCGACCGGAGATCATCAAACAGTACATGGAGGTCATGCCGGAGTTTGCTTTCCGTACCAAGGTCAAGGCGGGTCTTGCAGGTTACGCTCAGGTCTACGGCAAATATAACACCACTCCCTATGACAAGCTGAAGCTTGATCTGACCTATATAGAGAATTATTCCATCTGGCTGGATTTAAAGCTGATGCTGCTGACTTTGAAAATCCTCTTCTGGCCGGACAGCACGGAAGGCGTGGAAGCAGAACAGGTGACCGCTTTTAAGGAGGAAATGTACAGACAGAGGGAGGTGGACCGGATAGAGGAGAAGGGTCAGCAGAAAGGGCCTGAGACCGTAATGGCAGAGAAGAAAGACGAAGAGAAAGTGCCTGAGGCGGAAGGCAGGGAGTCATGAAAATGGATGAAGCCGGGACGTGGGATCTTTACAGAGAGCCTTTCAATTTAAAGCTGTTTCTTTTGCAGATGCTCCGGAAATGGTATATTTTCATACTCTCGGCCCTTGGCGGCGTACTGCTGCTGGGCGGAGGGTATTTTCTGGTCAACGTGGTGTTCGCGTCCGCCAGGGAGTATCAGGCGGACATCATCTGCTATATGGAATACGCGATAGATCCGGATTCAAGCGAGTCCTATGCCACGGATTATTTTAATGAATATACCTGGAATGAGTGGATTGTCTGTGATGAGATTCAGGAGATGATTTCGCGGGCACTGGGGTATGAGATCACGGAAACAGAGCTCGCGTCATACGTCACAACTACGGTGCCGGCGGATGTCAGGCTGCAGACGATCTCCGTGGTGACCCATGATCCGGATCTGTCGCTTGCCATCGCGCGGTGCTATGAGGAGTGGCTGCCCGCATTTGCTGAGAATCGGCGTGAGCTTAACAGTATCTGTATCGTTGACAGCCCTGAACAGGCTTACCTGGTGGAGGAGGACGTCAGAACATTTCGCGCTGCGCTGCTGGGTGGGATTATCGGGTTGTTTGTCTGTTGCATGGTTCTGTGGCTTCACTGGCTTGCGGACGACAGGATTTACCTGCCGGAGCAGCTGGTCCGGCGGCATGGACTGAAGGTCTTTGGCGCTGACGGACAGGAGGAGCTTTCAGAGAACGTCCGCCATGCCATTAGCGGGCGCGAAAAGATCGCGCTGGTGGGAACGAGCGGCTCCGCGCGTTTTATGGAGACGCTGCCCTGGTTTCAGGGCGAATTTCCGGACAGGCAGTGGGAAAGCGTTATGGGAACGCTGCAGTATCCGGACGGCGTAAGGAAGCTGCGGGCCATGGACGGCGTGATTCTCGTAGTGGAGGCGGGCGTGGATTCGAGCGCCCTGATCGAGCGGGTGCTTACCTTTTACCGGCAGCAGGAGATTTCACTGACCGGCGCGGTCCTGTGGGGCTGTGATCAGAAGCTGCTGCGGCAGTATTACGGCACGACGACATGGAAACAGGCGCTGCGCCATAAGTTCAGGCGTCGGAGGAATGCGTAATGGCGGTGGAAGTACTTCTGTCCTGCTTAAATCAGAACGTTCCGGAGCTGGTTGAGAAAATGGGATTGACCGGCGCAGCTGTGGCAGTCAATCAGTGCGACCGCGAGGGCAGTGAGGAAATCAACATCCTGGGCGGCAGTGCGAGAGTCTTTGATTCCATGGAACGGGGTGTGGGCCGAAGCCGCAATCTGGCTCTGTCGAAGGCGCGGGAGGAAATCTGCATTTTCGGGGATGAGGACATCGTGTACCGGAAGGACTACGCGTCCCTGATTGAGGCGGAGTTTTTAAAGCATCCGGAGGCGGACGGCCTGTTATTTCAGGCGGAGGTGGACCCTCTACGCAAAACGTATCAGAATGATACGTTCGGGCCGGTTGGACTGTTAAACTGCGGCCGCTATCCGGCCTACAGCATGGCGTTTCGCCGGCAGAAGCTTTGTGACAGTGGCGTCAGATTTTCCACGCTTTTTGGAGGAGGCGCCCGCTACAGCAACGGGGAGGACAGTCTTTTCCTCCGCGATGTGATCAAAGCGGGACTGAAAATATACAAAACGCCGGTATGTATCGGGGAGGAAATTCCAAGACCTTCCACCTGGTTTACCGGCTACCATGAGAAATTCTTTTTTGACAGGGGCGTGCTGTACGCGTTTCTTTACGGTCACGCGGCGCCGCTCTGGGCGTTTCGTTTTGTATTTACCAAAAGAAAGCTGATGTGCCGGGACATTCCCTGGTGGTCGGCTTTTCGCCTTGTCTTAAAGGGAATTGGGGAAGGCCGCAGGGTGAAGAGGGAAGAAAGCGATGAAGCTTAGCGTCATCACGGTAAGCCTGAACGCGGGCGATAAATTATTAAAGACTGTGGAGAGCGCCGCGGCGCAGACCTTTCAGGATTACGAGTTGATTATTCAGGACGGGGGTTCTTTGGACGGTTCTCTGGAAGCACTTTCGGACTGGCTTGCCGTCAATGAAGAGATGGCCGCGCGCACGCGGATTTTTCAGGAGAAGGATGCCGGCATTTATGACGGCATGAACAGGGGAGCCGCGAAGGCGCAGGGTGAGTACCTGTATTTTTTAAACTGCGGGGATGTTTTTCATGAGCCGAACGTGCTGCAGGAGTTTGCGGCCGGGATGGAAGCTGCCGGAGCAACCAGTAAAACCGCGGGGACGAATCAGGGGCTTGCCGATGCGGCTCAGGAAGCAAAGGGAATTTTTTACGGGAACGTGTATGATACGCTGCGCGCAAGTGTGGTACAGTCCAATCCGCGGATGGACGCGTTTGGCTGCTACCGCAATGTCCCCTGCCACCAGGCCTGCGTCTATCACAGAAGCCTTTTTCAGGAAAGAGGGTACTCGCTGCAGTATCGCGTGCGCGCCGATTATGAGCACTTCCTCTGGTGCTTTCTGAAAAAACAGGTTCCGGCGGTTTTTATTCCGGTGACGCTCGCGGATTACGAGGGCGGCGGGTTTTCGGAGACGAAGGAGAACAGACGACGTTCGGCGGCGGAGCATCGCAGGATCACAGCGCTTTACATGACGAAGAAACAGCGCTTCTGCTACAGGGCTGTTCTGGTGCTGACGCTTCAGCCCCTACGGACCGCGCTGGCGGAAAATGAGATGACAGGGCGGTTTTATCAGAGCGTAAAGCGGGTTTTGTATCATAGGGGATAAGGTAAAATACATGGCGGTATATCTGACACTAACAGCCGCGGTTCTTATTCTGGCGCTTAAGGTGGACAATCACATTTACGCGAAACAGCAGATGACGGGCCTTGTCGCATACGGAACAGACCGACAGAAGGCGCAGAATATTGTCGCGGCGCTCGGTATCTACATTCTGATGGCCGCGGTCAGCGCCTGCCGTATTGCGGTGGGCAACGATTACTGGGTCTACCGGGAAAATTTTAAGCTGATTTACGCCGGCAGGGAGGTGGCCTCGGAGCCGGGCTTTAATTTCATTGTGTACTGGATGCAGAAGCTCTGGGGCTATGATAACTATCTGCCCATTTTCGGCCTGTTTTCCGTTGTGACGGTGGCCTTCATGGTAAAATCCCTGTATGATCAGGCGGAGTGGTTTTTTGGGAGTCTCTTTCTGCTGCTGACGAGCGGATATTATTTTTCCAGCTTAAACAGCGTGCGGTATTACCTGGTGGTGGCGATGGTGATGTACGCCACGAAATATCTGCTCAGGGAGGAATATCTGAAATTCGCGCTGTGGATTGCCTTCGCGGCCTTATTTCATAAATCCGTGCTGCTGGTTATTCCCAGCTACCTGTTTTTATACTGGCTTTCCAAAAAGAGGCTGAAAGCCTGGGTTTTTGCGGCAGGCGGGGCGCTGATTGTCAGCATGGTGCTTTTCCAGGACGTGTACCGCAGGATTATTTTCCTGTTTTATCCGTATTATGAGGAGTCGGCCTTTGACACGGGCAGCATTTCCATCGTGAATGTGGGGATGGGTCTGTGCTGTCTGGTTCTGTGTTTTCTGTGCTATGGCGTCTGGAAGGAGGACAATGCGCACATCCGCTTTTATGTGTGGGTGAACGCGGCGGGGCTTGTCATCAATACGTTCGGGTCGTTCATTCCGGAGGTGACGCGGGTCGGCAATTATTTTAAGGTGATACAGGTTTTCCTGATACCGGCGCTTTTGTATCATCTGCCGGACGGCAAATTAAAGAAGGTGCTGACGGCGGGGACGGCGGCGGCGTTTCTGATATATTTTGCGTTTTTCTTAAAGTCGGCGTATGATGTGGATATCCGGATATTGCCGTACCGGAACTGGATCTTTGATTAAGGGGAGTTACCATGCGGGTATTGTGGGTGTGTAACGTTGTACTGCCGCAGATCGCGGCCGAACTTCATATGGACGCGGGCAATAAAGAGGGCTGGGTTGCCGGCCTGTACACAACCGTAATTCATGACATGGCGGCGGCCGATATTCAGCTGGGTTTCGCCTTCCCGATTGCCAGGGGGCAGGATATGGTGCGCGGCGCTCTGACCGTCAATGAGGATTATGACCTTTATTATTATGGCTTCCGTGAGGACAGCCTGAATGCTGAGAACTATGATGTTGAGATGGAGAAGGACTTAAGCGACATTATGATCGCGTTTGAGCCGGATATCCTGCACTGCTTTGGTACGGAGTACCCGCACACACTGGCCGCGGTGAAAATGTTTTCTCGGCCTGACCGGACACTGATCGGCATTCAGGGCCTGTGCAGAATCTGCGCGAAAAGCTATATGGCAAATCTGCCGAAATCTGTGCAGAAAAGCGTCACTCTGCGGGATATTCTCAGAAAGGACAGCATCCGCGAGCAGCAGGCCAAATTTGAGGGCCGCGGCCAGTGGGAGCTGGCGGCGCTCAAGTGGACCGGCCATGTGGCGGGCCGCACGGACTTTGACCGTTACTGGGCTGAGAAATGGAATCCGACTGTTCATTATCATTTGCTGCAGGAAACCCTGCGGCCGGCTTTTTACAGCGGGCAGTGGTCTGCGGGGACCTGTCATCCGCATGAGATCTTTTTAAGCCAGGGCGATTATCCCTTAAAAGGGCTGCATTATATGCTCCTGGCGATGCCTGATATTCTGAAAAAGTATCCGGATACGCGGCTGGTCGTAGCGGGAAACTGCATTTTGAGAAAGCCGGGCTTAGAGAGCTTTTTGAAGCTCTCGGCTTATGGAAAATATATTCAGAAGCTGCTGAAAAAAAATCACCTTCAGGATAAGGTGCGCTTTGTGGGAATGCTTGACGGAGCACGCATGAAGGAGCAGTTTCTGCAAAGCAGCCTCTTTATCTGTCCCTCCAGCCTGGAGAATTCCTCGAACTCCCTGGGGGAGGCCATGCTTTTAGGCGTGCCGGTTGTGGCGGCGGCGGTGGGCGGTCTTCCTTCCATGATCAACGAAGAGGAGGGCTATCTGTACGACGGCTTCTGTATGGAAAGAGTGGAGCAGCCGGGCGAGCTTGCGCGCATCACCCGCAATCTGACAACGGCGGTGCTCGTGGCCTTTGACGATCCGCAGGAAGCCGGACGGCGGGCATATAAAGCCAGGCAGCATGCCTTCAGGACGCACGATGCTAAGACCAATCGGGCGCGTCTGATGGAAATCTATCAGGAGATGGTGGAAGAATAAAATAACCTCATGAATTTTGTATTTGTCTCCAATTATTATAATCATCATCAGCGGCCACTTTCCATGGCGCTTCACGCGCTGTGTGAGCGGGACGGGGGCACGTATACCTTCGTGCAGACGGAAAAAATGGAAGAGGAGCGCCTGGCCATGGGCTGGGGAGATGTGCTGCAAAATGACGGGTTTGTCAGAAATTATGCTGATGATCCGCCGGGCTGCCAGCGTCTGATCGATGAGGCGGACGCGGTGATGTTCGGCGGCACGGACGACGAGAGCTATATTCAGACCCGCCTGAAGCTCAAAAAACCTGTCTGGCGCTACAGTGAGCGCCTGTATAAGACCGGCAGGTATAAGTTTGTATCGCCGCGCGGGCTGCGCAGAAAGTTCCTGGATCACACCAGACATAATTTTGAGCGGGTTTATCTGCTCTGCAGCGGCGCGTACGTGGCGGGGGACTACCGGCTGGTGGCGGCGTATCCGTTTAAAAAATTCCGTTTCGGGTATTTTCCGGCGCATTTTGCATGTGATGTGAATCAGTTGATTGAGGAAAAGTACAATGAAACCACCGTCGAGCTGCTCTGGGCGGCGAGGATGATCGGCTGGAAGCATCCCGAACGCGCGGTTGAGATGACAGAATCTCTTTTGCGGGATGGCATTCCGGTACATCTGACCATGGCGGGCGGCGGCCCGCTGGAAGCGGAAATACGGGATCTGATTGCGCAGAAGCAGCTTACTGAAAACATAGACCTTGTCGGTTTTCAGGATCCGGAAGAGATTCGCTCCCTGATGCGAAAAAGCCAGGTTTATCTGGCCACAAGCGACCGCGAGGAAGGCTGGGGCGCGGTGATTAACGAGGCCATGGACAGCGCCTGTCTGGTGGTCGCGGACCGGGCCATGGGCGCGGCGCCGTACCTGATCCTCAATGGGGAGAATGGGATCTCCTATCCGAGCGGACAGACAGATGCGGCGGCAGAAGCGCTGAAAAAACTTCTGCGGGAGCCGGGGTATGTGCAGATGCGGCGAATGCAGCGGGCGGCGTATGAGACGATCGCTCAGCTGTGGAACGCGGATGCGGCGGCAGAGCGCCTTTATACGTGCGTGACGGCTGAGCTTCTCGGAGAAAAAATGCCGGTGTATGAGGATGGACCGATGAGCAGGGCGTGAGGAGCGGCAACGGGATTGTGAGGATTGTGCGGAAAGGAATAAATCGCGAAATGGTTTATCCTTTCTGCATTTGGTACTGCATGTCTGATGAAGAGAGTACAGAGGGTTTTATGGCAGAAAAAAAATTGATATCTGTTATCGTACCAGTTTACAATATCAAAGAATATCTCCCGCGGTGCGTGTCTTCCATCGCGGCGCAGACCTACCGCAATCTGGAAATCATCCTGGTGGACGACGGGTCCACGGACGGCACCGGCGCGCTTTGTGACAAACTGGCGGCGTCAGATACCCGCATCCGGGTATTTCATAAGGAAAACGGCGGCTCCTCCAGCGCCAGAAATCTGGGAATCCTCAAGGCGCGGGGCGAGTATCTCGGCTTCGTGGACAGCGATGATTATATAGAGGAAGAGATGTACGAGCTTCTGCTGTGTGCGGTGGAGGCATATGACTGTCTGGTAGCGCAGGTCGGCAGAGATGAGATTGATGAGAACGGAAACAGGCTCGCGAATATCTGTGAACCGCCGACAGCGCCGGTTTTCATCGGCGCGCAGGATTTCATGCGGGAGCTGTTGCTGCATCGGGGCGATTGTTCTTTCTGCACCAAGCTGGTGCACAAAAGCCTCTTTCAGGACAGAGGATTTCCGGAGGGCCTTTTAAATGAGGATTTTCGTCTGCTGATTCAGATGCTTCCCGACCTGAAAGGTATTGTGTCTTTGCCGCAGCAGTGCTATCATGTCTTTTATCGGCTGGGCAGCAATACCCGCAAGACCTCCCACAGTCAGTTTTCGAGAGTATACGGGGACTGCGTGGACAACGCGGATCTGGCGCTTTCCCTGGTCAGGGAAACCTGGCCTGCTCTGCAGCGGGAAGCGGAGCGCTTCGGCGCCTTTCAGCGCCTGGAGTACCTGCTGCACATCCCCATCGAACAGATGGAGACGTCCAATGAGATGTACAGAGCTGTCTGTCGGAATGTACGCGCCACCGTGTTCAGGAACCTGGGAAACCCGTATTTAACGAAGAAAAACAAAATCTATCTATTGCTATTTGCCGCCGCGCCGAAGCTGACGCGGAAATTTCACAGATTTACGATGAAGCTGCGCGGCATTGAAACCTGATCGTTGTGATTGAACCTGAGGACATACAAATGGACAATACTTCACTCCCTGCCATCCTGGGCGGGACTCCTGTGAGAAACACAAAAATTTACTACGGCCATCAGTGCATCGAGGACGATGACATCGAGGCGGTCGTAAAGGTCTTAAAAAGCGACACATTAACCTGCGGTCCTGCCATCACCTCCTTAGAGCGCGCCCTCTGTAACCTGACCGGCGCAAAATACTGCGTGGCGGTCTCCAACGGCACCGCGGCCCTGCACATCGCTTGCCTGGCGGCCGGCATCGGCCCCGGAGATGAGGTGATTACTACCCCCATGACCTTCGCGGCCAGCGCCAACTGCGCCCTCTACTGCGGCGCCAGACCCGTTTTCGCGGACATTAACCCGGACACCTACAATATTGATCCGGATGAAATTGAGCGTAAAATCACCGAACACACCAAAGCCGTAGTGGCCGTGGATTTTACCGGCCAGGTGGTAGAGGCTGAGAGAATCCGCGCCATCTGCGAAAAGCATGGCCTGATTTTCATCGAGGACGCGGCCCATTCCATCGGAAGCACCTACAACGGGCAGCCGGTCGGCAGCCTGGCGGACATGACCACCTTCAGCTTCCATCCGGTGAAGACCGTCACAGGAGGAGAAGGCGGCGCGGTCATGACAAACGACTTAAAGCTCTATGAGAGACTCAGCCTCTTCCGTACCCACGGCATCACCAGGGATCAGTCCCTGATGGATAAAGAGAGCGAGGGCGGCTGGTATTACCAGATGGTGGATCTGGGATATAATTATCGTATCACTGACTTCCAGGCAGCCCTGATCGAAAGCCAGCTGGGCAAAATCGAGCGCTTCAAAGCACGCCGCAAAGAGATCGTGGCCCGCTACAACGCGGCCTTCGCGGACAGAGAGGAAATCTTTATCCAGAAAGAAATCCCGCAGTCCGACACCACCCGCCATTTGTATATCGTACAGCTCAAGCCTGATAAATTAAAGGCCACCCGAAAAGAAATATTTGACGCGCTGGCCTGCGAGAATGTACAATGTAATGTGCATTATATCCCGGTCTATACCTTCCCCTACTACCGCAATCTCGGCTACCAGCCCGGTTTATGCCCGAAAGCGGAGGCGGCTTACGAAGGCTTTTTGAGCATCCCGCTCTATCCTGCTATGACCGACCAGGATGTTGAGGATGTCATCCAGGCATTTTACAAAGTCCTGAACTGGTATAAATTGTAGAAATAAAGGAGACCCCATGTTAAACAACAAAACAATCCTCATCACCGGAGGCACAGGCTCCTTCGGCAAAGCCTTTACCAAATATGTCCTGACCCATTATAATCCGAAGAAAATCATCATCTACAGCCGCGACGAATTCAAACAGTTCATCATGCAGGGCGAATTTGCCCAGTACGCCTCCAAACTCCGCTTCTTTATCGGCGACGTGCGCGACAAGGACAGACTCTACCGCGCCTTTGAGGGCGTGGACTACGTCATACACGCCGCTGCCTTAAAACAGGTGCCCGCCTGCGAATACAACCCGAATGAGGCCATCAAAACCAACATCCACGGCGCGCAGAACGTCATCGAGGCTGCCCTGGACTGCGGCGTCAAAAAAGTCATCGCCCTTTCCACCGACAAGGCTGTCAACCCCGTAAACCTTTACGGCGGCACCAAACTGGTCAGCGACAAGCTCTTTATCGCGGCCAACGCCTACGCCGGCAATAAGGACATCTGCTTCGCCATCGTGCGTTACGGCAATGTGGCCGGCAGCCGCGGCTCCATTATTCCGAAGTTTTACGACATCCTCAAAAACGGCGGAACCGAGCTCCCCATCACCGACTACCGCATGACCCGTTTCTGGATCAGCCTGGAGGAAGGCGTGCAGCTCGTGATCAAGGCGCTGGAGGAGGCCACTGGCGGCGAAACCTTCATCAGCAAAATTCCCTCGTTCCGTGTGCCGGATTTAGCGGAGGCGATGCTCCCCGGCGGACACACCCGCGAGATCGGCATCTATCCGGGCGAAAAGCTGCATGAAATCATGGTGACCACCGAGGATTCCACCAATACCTGGGAGTATGAGAAACACTTTATCGTTTATCCCCAGGTACACTGGAATGATAAACAGAAGATCAATACGAACGGCAAAAAAGTGGCGGAGGGCTTCTCTTACAGCTCCGGCAACAATACCGAGTGGCTGACTGTGGAGCAGATCCGCGAGCGCTTACAGACGCTTGACCTTGAGCATTAATGTGGGGTGGGAAAAAGACATGATCTATTTAAGACCCATGACAGAGGCGGATACGGACGATATCGTAGCCTGGCGCAATTCTCCCGGTGTGCGGCAGTCCTTTATTTACCAGGAGAATTTTACTCCTGAGGGACACCTGCGCTGGCTGCACGAGGTCGTTGAGACCGGCCAGGCCGCTCAAATGATGATCTGTGAGGAAGGCAGCGGCAGAGCGCTTGGCAGCGTCTACATCCGGGACATCGACCATACGCACCACAAAGGGGAGTACGGGATTTTTCTGGGTACGGAGGAGGCCAGAGGCCGCGGAATTGGCACCGAGGCGGCAAAACTGATGATCGCCTACGGTTTTGAGAAGCTTCACCTGCACCGGATTTACCTGCGGGCGCTCGCGGGGAATGCCAGGGCGATCCGCAGCTATGAAAAGGCCGGATTTGTAAAAGAGGGCTTTTTAAAGGACGATGTATGCATTCACGGAGCCTATCAGGATATCGTGTGGATGGCGATTGTGAGAGAGGATACCCATGAAGAAGATTAGCTATGTAATACCCTGCTACCGCTCCGAGCATACGCTTGAGAAAGTGGTAGAGGAGATTATTCATACCATGGACGGCATGCCGGAATATCTGTATGACATAGTCCTGGTCAATGACTGTTCTCCGGACAAAACCATTCAGGTGATAAAAAGCCTCTGCGCGCGGTATCCGTTTATTCAGGGCATTGACTTTGCCAGAAACTTCGGGCAGCATGCGGCGCTGATGGCGGGGCTGCGCCAGGCGGACGGCGATATCGTGATCTGCCTGGATGACGACGGCCAGACGCCGGCCGATGAGGCGGGGAAGCTGATCGCCAAAATTGAGGAAGGGTATGACGCGGTTTATGCCGAGTACGAGCACAAGATGCACTCCACCTTCCGCAATCTCGGCAGCAAGGCCAACGAGCTGATGCTGCGGGCGCTTTTGGGCAAACCGAAGGAGCTGTATATCAGCAGTTATTTCGCGGTGCGGCGTTTCGTGGTGGAGGACATGATCCGCTATGAGAATTCCTATCCTTACGTGATCGGTCTGGTGCTCCGCGCTACCCGCAATATCGCCAATGTGAAGGTAACACACCGGGAGCGCGAGGTGGGCTCAAGCGGCTATACCTTCAAAAAACTGGTGACGCTGTGGATTAACGGCTTTACCGCGTTCAGCGTTCAGCCGCTGCGGATCGCGACCTGTATCGGCGCGGGCTGCGCGGGCGTCGGCTTTATTTATGGCCTTTATACGATCATCAAACGGATTATCCTGCCGGACATTCCGGCCGGTTACAGTGCGTTGATGAGCGCTCTGATGTTTTTTGGCGGTATGATCATGGTGCTGTTGGGCATCCTGGGAGAGTATATCGGACGCATTTACATCAGCTTAAACAGCGCGCCGCAGTATGTGATCCGCGAGCGTTTTAACGCGGATGACGGACAGGCACAGCAGAAGGAAACAGAACAGGCTGTGCGTGAACAGCTTCGAAAGGAGTTGATGAGAAAACAACAGGACGCGGGAGTGCAGACAGAAACGGACAGGCAGCCGGGAGCGGATACGATATAAATCAATGGAAAAACTGCGAAGTCATATTTACAATCACATACGGTTTTACAGAGCACTTTTGATGGCTTTTCTGCCGCTTGTCTGCTGTGCAGTGCGCTGCCTTCTGACGGGGCACAGCATAGCGGACACATATCTGCCTGCTTCCGACTGGAACGATGAGCTGTTTTATTATAAACAGGTGGAGGGCATGCTGAAATACGGCTACCCATACGGCTACTTTGGCTTCAATGAAAGCCACGCGCAGGTGCTGTCCTTCGCGGCCTGGAGCCCGGTGCTTTTGTGGCCATGGCTGCTCTGGGGCATGATATTCGGCTGGAACCTGCTTTCTCCCGTTTACTGTAATATCTGCATGATGATGCTGGCGGTCTTCCTTTTTGTCTGGCTTACGAAAGCGGACAGAGGGCAGTGCGTCAGGATCGTGGTGCTTTTTACGCTCTTTCCGCTTTTTTCCAGATACATGATGTCGGTCATGCCGGAGGTTACCTGTTTCGCCATGTTGATTGTATTCTGGGGGCTCTCCTACAGCTATTATCAGCAGGAAAATGCAGGAAAACTTGCAGGAATGTTTGCACTTTCCGCCATTATGACGCTTATGCGCCCATATCTGATCGTTTTCCTGGCACTGCCCGTGCTGATCCTGATCTGGAAGAAAAAATGGGCTGGTCTTCTGGGCAGCCTTTGCATCGGGGGCGTCACAGGCGCTCTTTATATCTGCATCAACAGACTTCTGGCGGCGGAGTATTTCACGGCGCTCTTTGATATGTCCTGGCTGACAAATTTTATCCGCCATGGCCTGGTGCAGGGCTTTCAGGAGCTGGTGGCCAAATTTACCTATAACTTTGCGGACTTTTTCCGTAACTGTTACCTGGGATTGACGAATGGGCTGGCGACAGGCGCGTTTTTTGTCGGCTTTCTGGTGATCATGGCGCTGCTGCTGATTTACACAGTACGCTGCCTTTGCCGCAAAGACTGGAAAGAAAGCATCCTGTACGGCCATCTTTTCCTCAGCTTTTTTGCCATGTGGATGGCACTGCTTTTGATGTATAAAATGCAGGAGGGCAGCAAACACCTGCTTACCTTCATCGCGGTGGGCATCTTTGCGCTCTCCATGATGAAAGACAGTACACCTGAAAAGTCCGAAGTATCTGAAAAATCCGCAAAAAGAAAACGCCTGGTCTGTTTTCGGAAGTGCTTTGCCTCCCACTGGCAGATTCTTGTCTGCGGGCTGGCTTTTGTATATCTGTATTTCTTCATGGCGACGGAAGCGGATTCGTATGATTATCAGCTGTGTTTTAAAACGGAGGAACTGGCACAGGAGATTGACAGCGCCGCTGCGCAGATGGCGGAAAATATGTCCCTGCAGACAGACGATGTCCCCAGCTTTGACAATGACGTTATCTGGGTTACCGCAGACTATTCTGTGGATGGCGAAGAATGGCTGGTGACAGATTATCAGATTCTGTACAGCCTGCCTGCCGGATTTGGCATCAACTGTTGTTACGCGAGCCATGTGACGACTAATTTTGACACGCTGCAGAGCAAATATCTTTGTACAGCTGTGGGCGGCACCATCGATCAGCTGTGCCGGGAGCGGGGACTGACTGTGGTTGCCGAAGGCCTGAATGCCGTCATATACCAGTTGAGGGAGTGAAATGAACAGTAAAAAAGACAGAATCTGGTTGTGCTTTGGAGTTTTAGTATCACTTTTGATTGCGGTGTCCATGCTGGTACTGGGTCATAAGCAGGCGCTTTTTCTCTTTGAGGGGAAAACATGGTATTCCGACAGCTGGTCGTATATCCCCAAAATCCTTGGCATAGAGGAAGGCGCGTCTACGCCGTATCCGATTATGTTTATTCTGGGAAGAATCTTTACAGGGTTTCTCGGGGCGGAATGGGGACTGGCTGTTGTGCTCGCGCTGCTGCAGTTTTTAAGCTATTGGGGTGTGTACTATTATTTTCATAAGTATCTCTCGGCTTCCCGAACATTAACGGTTCCGGAGAGCTTTGCATTAAGTGTGACGGTATGCGGCCTGTTTTTTTATTCCATGATTTATTCGGACGAGTTTGTGAAATGGGGCATCCCGAACCATTATCTCGGGGTTTATTCGCCGAATCCGTTTCATAATGCCACTTATATCGCGGCCAGACCTTTTACGATTCTGGCGTTTTTTGCCTTTGCGGAGCTGCTGGATGAGTATGAGGAGAAACTCAATGTTCCCAAAATGGTCTGGTTTTCCGTTGTATTGCTTCTCGCAACCATGACCAAACCGAGTTTTACCCTGATTTTTGTCACGCTGGCCTGTCTTGTGATGCTGGGCAAGCTGGTGATGGCGAGGTTTTCCAACTTTAAAAATACGTTTTTTCTGGGGTGCGCGTTTATTCCGACCCTTCTGGACCTGCTGTATCAGTACAGCGATGTCTTTACGGGAACGGATCTGGAAGGGGAAGCGGCGGGAATCGGGATCGAATATATGAAGGTGTGGGGACTGGAAAGCTACAATCACTGGCTGGCCGTGCTGTTAGTTCTGCTGTTCCCGCTTGTGGTGCTGATTTTTCACTGCCGCGACCTGCTGAAGAATGCCCTGTATCGTCTTGGATGGGGGCTGTATGCCATCGGATTGCTGACGTTTGTCTTTTTATATGAAAAGGGGTACAGGGTGGATCACGCCAATTTTGCCTGGGGCTATATGGCGGGTCTGTTTTTTGTGGTGATGGTTTCCGTACTGGTTATGCTGCAGGATTCCGTTGGAAAAAAGGGAAAACTTTGGCAAAGGGCGCTCATGTGGCTGGCGTTTGCCGTGCATGTGTGCTATGGCGTCGCGTATTTTAAATGGATTTTGGACGGCAATTATTACGTTTGAACGGGTAGACCGCTTTGTTGTGACAGGAATCAGATATGAAAAAAATACTGGATAAATTAAAGGTAATACTGGACAGCAAACAGAAAGCGCGGATGAAGCTTCTCGTGGTGCTGATGGTCATCGGCGCGCTCCTGGAGACGGTCAGCATCGCTCTGGTGCTGCCGATCGCCACAGTTTTGCTCAACCAGGACAGCGTCAACGGGGACGGTCTGACGGCGTGGCTGTATCATCTGTTTGGCTTTACAAGTGTCAACAGCTTCGCCATCTTTCTGTTGTTCTGTCTGCTGATCGCTTTCATTGTCAAAAATACGTTTTTGTTTTTTGAGACCAGAATGCAGTTAAATTTTGTCTATGACAACCAGTTTGAGACATCGCGCAAAATGATGATCAACTTCATGAAGCGCCCCTATGAGTATTACCTCAACGCCGAGACCGCGGTCATACAGAGAAGCATTACCTCTGACGTCAATAACATGTACGCCATGGTGCTCTCCATTCTGCAGCTGATGAGCGAAGTTGTGGTGGCGGTCTGTATGGGGATCTATCTGGTCTGGCAGGATCCGATTATGTGCGTGACCATCGGCGGGCTTTTAATTATTCTGCTTCTGGTCATCAGGGTGGTGCTCAAGCCGATCATGGTGCGGACAGGCAAGGAGAACCAGGACTACTACGCGGGCTTATTCAAATGGATTAACCAGGCGGTGACCGGCATCAAGGAGATCAAGATTGCCAATAAGGAGAGCTACTTCATCCATGAATACGCGAAGTGCGGCAACGGCTATGTGAAGGCGGTAAAAAAGTCCACTCTCTTAAATTCGACCCCCAGACTTTTGATTGAGACGGTGGTCATTGCCGGTTTTGTGCTTTATATGTTCGTCTCTTTTCGGATCGGCCGTGGGACGGAGCAGATTGTAGCCAGTGTGTCTGCTTTCGCGGTAGCCGCCATGAAGCTTTTGCCCAGCGCCAACCGTATCAATAACTACATGACCAATATTTCCTATTTCGAGCCCTTCTTTTTCGGCGCGAGCGACAATCTGCAGGCGGACATCAGCGACAAGTCCATCGTCTATGACGCGGACGCCTATACCGGCCTGGAGGTCGTGGAAAAGCTGCCCGTGAAGAAAAACATCCTGATGCGGGATGTCAACTATAAATATCCCAACACGGACGTTTATATTTTCGAGCATATGGATATGGAAATTCCCATCGGAAAGTCTGTGGGCATCGTGGGAACCTCCGGCGCCGGCAAGACGACAGTGGTGGATATCATGCTTGGCCTTCTGGAGATGGAGAGCGGGAAAGTTCTCACGGACGGTGTGGACGTCAATCTGCCGGAAAATTACCAGAGATGGCTTGCCAACGTCGGCTATATTCCGCAGACGATTTTCATGCTGGATTCCAATATCCGCGAGAACGTGGCGTTCGGCGTGCCCAGGGAGAGTATTTCAGAGGAACAGGTCTGGGCGGCACTCCATGACGCACAGCTGGATACCTTTGTGCGGGGACTGCCTCAGGGACTGGATACGGAGATCGGGGAGCGGGGCATCCGCTTAAGCGGCGGCCAGCGACAGAGAATCGGAATCGCGCGGGCACTGTTCTGGGATCCGGAGGTTCTGGTTCTGGACGAGGCGACCTCCGCCCTCGACAATGACACGGAAGCGGCCATTATGGAGTCCATCAATCACCTGCACGGCAAAAAGACGCTGTTGATTATCGCGCACAGACTGCAGACGATTGAAAAATGCGATATGATTTACCGGATTCAGGACGGGAAGGCGGTAAGGGAGAGGTAAATGAGGAGAAAGAAATCAGAATGGTTTTTACTGCTGATGGGCGCCGCCTGCTTTGCGGCGGTGATCTTTCTCTGGCTTATGAGTAAAATAAGCTGGTCAGGGACGGGACATGAGGTTGTCCTCATGGGAGACAGTGTGGTCGGAAATCAGTTTCACAACGGAGATGCGGTGGATGTCGTATTGAGCGAAAAGACAGGGCTGGAGGTGTGTAACCTGGCTTTTGGCGGCAGCAGCGTGGTGCCGTACAATGAGGAGCTGTGGGAATCTCTGGGAAGTGAGGCCTTCGGCTTTGAAGCGCTTGTCAACGCCATCGTCTCCAGAGATTTTTCCGCGCAGGATTCGGCGATCGAGAGAAACTCCACGCTGGAATATTTTCCCGAACGGCTTACGAATCTGGAGCAGACGGACTTTTCTCAGGTAGATATTCTGGTGATCTGCTTTGGGACCAATGATTATGCCAATCAGGTATCTCCGGATATCTTTGAGGAGGTGCTTGGCGACAGCGTCGGAAAGCTTCAGGCGGCGTTCCCCGCGCTTACCATCTATATTTCCTCTCCGGTCTATAATTATCTGACCAGGGATGGAGAGCAGATTTTCTGCGACAGCGGCGAGTGGGGTGAGTATTTGCTGGAAGAGTATGTGCTCTGTCAGGAGCGCGTCGCGAAGCAATACGGCGTCGGCTTTATTGATAATTATCATGACAGCGTCATTAACGCGGAGACGGTTTACGAATACACGATTTACGGGGATGGAATGCACCTGGAAGAGGAAGGAAGGGATGTGCTGACAGACGCGATCTCTGCGGCGATCCTTAAGGACTTAGAGTGAACGGCAAAGCCGTTTCCGACAGGAGCAACAGTATCAAAAAGAACAAAGAAGGGAGCGGCATGTCCGTAGAAGCTTTTTTCTTGAAAATAAAACAGAAGATTTCCAGGCGGGACACCATGATTTTCCTGGCGGCGTTTATCGCGGGGCTGGCCGCGCATCTGCGCGTTTTTGTGAGCGATATTCCCAACCATGACGGCTTGTCGGGCATTGATTTTGACCAGAATATGATTACCTCCGGACGGTGGTTTCTGACGGTGGCCTGTCATATTTCCACGGACTATACCCTGCCGTGGGTGATCGGCCTGCTTTCGCTGCTTTATCTTGGTGTGGTGGCTGTCGTTCTCTGCCGTTTTTTTCACTTAAAGCATGCTTACAGTGGGGTGCTGATTGCCGCGCTGCTGGCGGTTTATCCGTCGTTAAGCTCCAATTTTGCCTATATTTTCACGGCGGACGGTTATATGCTGGCACTGCTTCTGGCGGTTTGCGCGGTATACATGGTGGAGAGATCGAAGAGGGGCTTTCTCATCGGCGGCCTGCTCTTAGGCTTTTCCATGGGAATTTACCAGGCTTATCTGGCGTTTGCCATGGTGCTGGCGCTGTACGGCGTCTGCAGGGGCTGGTTTTTTGCAAAAGATACAAAAGAGAATCTGCGCCTGACAGCCCGCTATGTAGGCATGGGCGTCATCGGGGCGGTATTTTATTATCTGATGCTGCAGATTTTGCTGAAGATACAGAACACCTCCCTCTCCGGCTATCAGGGGATCGGCAGCGGTTCATCACAGGGAATCGGCAGTATTCTCATCAACGTATATCAGGATTTTGCGGTACACACCCTGAAAGGCAATATTCTGGCGCAGAATACCGCGGTGCTGGCGGTGGCGGCGCTTTTGCTGCTGGCGGCGGCCTTTACGCTGGCGGTCGCCTTCGTCCGGGCGGGGAGCCTGAAGAATCCCTTAAGTCTGCTATGTCTGCTGGCGGCGGTGGTTTTGCTGCCGGTCTGCTTCAATGTGATGCTGATCATCTCGCCGGAGGTGACTTATCACTCCCTGATGCGTTATCAGTGGGTGCTTCTGTTAGTCTGTGCCGTGGCGGTGATTGACAGACTGGGAGAGACGCTTCCCATGAAAAAGGCGGCCTGTGCCCTTCCCTGGATGTGTGTGCTGAGCGCCGCGGTCATGATTTTTTCGTATATTCTGACCTGCAACGTGGCGTATTTTAATCTGGAAAAGAAATGGACCAAAACGTACAGCTACTGCCTGCGTCTTTTAGACCGCATCGAGCAGATGGAGGGCTATACCTATGATATGCCCATTGCCATGATCGGCGTGGTCAGTGAGGATACCTTTCCCAGTACCGACTTGACTGTGGGCGTGACGGATTCGCTTCTGGGGATCAGCGGCGATTATCTGGTGTATACGGCGCAGAACTATCAGGATTTCTGGGAGTATTATTTTGGCGTCACGGTGCAGCTGGTGGACAGCGGCGACATCGTGGACATTTATAATTCGGAGGAATATCAGGCACTGGATCCCTTCCCGGCCGAAAACTGCATGGTGATTGTGGACGGTGTGCTGTATGTCAAGACGGAGAATAAGGAGTAGGCCATGGCTTTATTATCGATCATTGTTCCTTCCTATAATGAAGAGGCCAATATTTTAAATACGGCGGACCGCCTGACAGAAGTGCTTACAAAGGCGGAGATTCCCTTTGAGATTGTCTTTGTCAGCGATGGCTCCAGGGACGGCACATATACAAAAATCCGCGAGGCGGCCGCTCGGGATGAACGGATAAACGGCATTGAGTTCAGCCGCAATTTCGGCAAGGAGGCGGCGATTTTCGCGGGACTGAAGCAGGCGAAAGGAAACTGCTGCGTTGTGATGGACTGTGACCTGCAGCATCCGCCGGAGGTCATTCCCGAAATGTTCGGGCTCTGGCAGCAGGGCTACGACATCGTGGAGGGGATCAAAAGCGACAGGGGTGAGGAGAGCGGTCTTCATAAGCTGTTCGCGAATCTCTTTTACGGCGTCATGAGCAGGCTGATGAAAATGGATATGAAGGATACCTCTGATTTTAAGCTGCTGGATCGAAAGGTCATGGATGTGCTGCTGGGTCTGACGGAGCGGAATACCTTTTTCCGCGCGCTGACCTTCTGGGCGGGCTTCTCTTCCACGAGCGTCAGCTATGAGGTGCAGGAGCGTGCCTTTGGCAAGAGCAAGTGGAGCTTCTGGGGACTGATGAAATACGCAGTGAGTAATACCACATCCTTTACCACCGCGCCTCTGCAGATGGTGACGGCAGCGGGGATTGTTTTTATCGCGGCGGCTCTGATCCTGGGAATTCAGACATTGTTTAATTATTTCACACACGCCGCGGTGGAGGGCTTTACCACGGTGATTCTGCTGATTCTGATTGTGGGAGGCCTGCTGATGGTCAGCATGGGTGTGATCGGGCATTATATCGCCAGGATCTATGAGGAAGTTAAGGGGCGGCCGCGTTATGTCATTGCGAAGGACACCCGAAAGGAGCGCGCGGCGCATGAAAAAGAGACAGAGTAATTTCGAGGCGCTGCGGCTGACCGCCATGGCGCTGGTGGTGACGCTGCATTATCTCAGCAAGGGGAATGTGCTGCTGCCGCTGGTATATGAACAGGGGTGGCTTAACTGGGCGGCCTGGCTTTTAGAGGCTGCGGCCTTTGTGGCGGTGAATGTATATGTATTACTGACGGGATATTTCATGTGTCAGTCGAAGTTCCGCCTGGGAAGGCTCTTGCAGATTGTCCTGGAGGTGTGGTTTTACAGTCTGGTGATTCCGCTGCTTCTGGGCGCTTTCGGTGTGGTGGACCTGGGCGCGCTCACGATTTATGACTGGCTGATTCTGATTTTTCCATTATCCATGCAGCATTACTGGTTTTTGTCGGTCTATGTGCTGCTGGTGCTGATTTCACCGTTGTTAAACCGTGCCATTGCCGCCATGAACCAAAAGCAGTTGGCTGGCGCGGCTATTTTAGTGGGTCTGCCGCAGGTGGTCTTAAAATCTGTCCTTCCGCTGACCTTCACGATGGACGATGAGGGCTGGGGGATTCTGTGGTTTGTGGAGCTGTATCTGATTGCGGCCTATATCCGCAAATACGGCCTGCGCCTGTTTTCCACGAAGCGGCGGGCGGCGCTTGGGTATCTGGCGGGGGTGCTTCTGACCTGGGGCGGCGGCCTTGTGATGAACCGGATTTATCTGGCCACAGGGCGTTTTTCCGATAAGGTGGGCTTTACCTACAGCTATAATCATATTTTCGTACTTCTCGCTTCCGTAGCTTTTTTCTGTGTCTTCGCCAATATGAAAAGCGGCGAGGGGGTTCTGTCCAGGCTGATCGTCCGCCTGGCGCCGTATTCCCTGGGCGTTTATCTTTTGCATGAGAACATGCTTCTGCGCTATGAATGGCCGGTCTGGCTCTCCGTTTCCGTGCCGGGTTCGCTGCTGCAGCTCATCTTAGAATGGGTCGTGAAGGTTGCCATTGTGATGGCGGTCGGGCTTTGCGTGGACTTTCTGCGCAGCCTGCTGTTTAAGGCGGGCGGGCGTCTGCTTCAGCACACGCCGGTGCCGGGGCTGCTGCAGAAGGCGGATGAAGTGATGAATTAAGATTATGTGTCTACAGGGTCGCGTGAAAATACTATAGTGTGAATATCTGCAGGAGGGTCGTGTGGGACGGGAAAACTGTTGGGCTCATACGTTGCTGGACACTCCGATGAGCCCTTGGGGCATAAAAAGTGTTCAGCAGAGGCTTCCACTTTTTATTGGTCTCATCTCCGTAGCACGAAAAATCGCCCAACAGTATTCCCGTCCCGCACTCGGTTTCTGCAATTGCCCATATACAGACAATGGTTCAGATTTATGTATGACTTTGCAGTACAGAGTGGGGAAACGCATAAACAGTTTCACGATTTTTCGTGCTGCGGAGACGAGACTATTAGCAATCGTGGAAGCCTCTGCTGAACACGATTGCTATGCCCATAGGCTCGTCGCAGCGTCCAACAACGTATGAGCGAAACTGTTTATGCGTTTTCACGCGACCCTACAATGTCCTGCACAGGATATGAGCCCAATAGTATTTCCATCCCACACGACACTTCTGTAGAAAAGACAATAGGAATCGAGCTTATAGCTTATAAAGGAAAGTTACATGAACATGACAACTTCAACTGTTAAAAAACAAAACACCCGCGGAAGCTCCTCCGCCCTCACCACAGCCCTCCTCTCCGCGCTGCTCTTTATGTACACCTTCCGCAAAGTCAGCATCGGCATTGAAATGACCGACACCGGCTACCACTTCGCCAACTTCCTCTACATGGACCAGATGGACTCCATGTGGATTTTCTCCACCTACCTCGCCAGCAAACTCGGACACCTCTTTACTCTCCTTCCGGGCGGCGATACCCTTTTAGGCATCAACATCTACACCAGCCTCATTCCCGCGGCTCTCGGCGTTCTGACTTTCCTCTTTTTCTCAAAGTGCGTCAAAACCCCGGGCTGGCTCTCCTTTCTGGGCGCTTTTATTGCCCTAAACCTCTGCTGGTGCCCCACAACCTGCGTTTATAATTATCTGACCTACCTTTTCTTCGGCGGCGGTGCCATGCTTTTGTGGCTTGGCCTGACAAAAAATGAACGCGGATATCTGGTCGCGGCTGGGGTGCTTCTGGGCTTAAACGTCCTGGTGCGCTTCCCGAATCTGGCTGAAATGGCCCTGATCCTGGCAGTCTGGGCGTACGGCCTGATGGTCAGAAAGAAATTCAGCGAAGTGATGAAGGACACCGGCTTCTGTGTGCTTGGTTACGCGGCCGGCATCGTGCTTGTCATGCTGCAGATCCAGATCCAGTATGGAATCGGGGAATATATCCAGGGCATTATCCGCCTGTTCCGTATGACCTCCGACGCCTCCTCCTACACTCCCGTATCCATGGCATACAACATTCTCGAGGACTGGCTGAAGATGGGCTGGTGGCTCTATATTGTCCTTCTGGCGCTGGCGCTCGGCGTCCTGGGCTTTCTGATTCTGCCGCGTAAATTTGAAAGAGTGAAAAAGGGCGGCTATCTGGCCTGCTGCGTCCTGCTGATGGCGTTTTTCTATAAAAGAGATCTGTTTACAGGAAGCTTTGACGACCTTTCGTCTGTGCTGGGTCCCGTGAAGCTTCTGATGGTCCTGACCCTTTTGCTGGCGCTGACGGTGCTCATTTTGAAACGTTTCTCCGCGGAGAAAAAACTCATGGCAGTCATTGTGGTCATTATCCTGGGCATCACGCCGATCGGCAGCAACAACCAGCTGACCACCAATATTAATTTCATGTTCCTGCCCATGTGCTTTGTTCTGGACACGTTGTGGCAGCTTTTTGGCGTAAAGGACGCGACGCAAGCCTGTGAAATTTCACTGGCGCGGGGGAAGTGTCAGCTTGTTCTGAATTCTTATCCGGTAAAAGCCCTGTCGCTTGTTTATCTGGTTTTGCTGCTTTACCTTTCGACCGGCTTCGGCGCCAACTATGTGTTCCGGGATGATACCTCAAATGGGGAGAGAACCGTGCAGGTGGAGAGCATCGAAAGCCTGAAGGGCATGAAGACCAGCGCCGTGAGAGCGGCACAGTGGGAGGCGCTTGGCGAGTTTGCGGACAAAGAGAGGATGGAAGGCTGTACGGCGATTTTTTACGGCGATATTCCCACCCTGTCCGCTTATCTTAAGATGCCATTCCTGATGAGCCCCTGGCCTGATCTGCAGTCCTACTCTAATGCGGTGTTTGAGTCAGAGATTGCGCAGATTGAGGCAAACCTGGAAAATGAACGCCCGTATATATTTTTGGGCTCCGGCTTTAAAGAGTTGGTAACATCCGCGATGTTAAATGGGATGAGCAGCGGGGAATTTATGGCAACTTATGGCTACAAATTCGGGCTGTTATATGATATGATACTGGAAAATGATTACACCTGCGTTTTTGATAACGAGATCTGTGCGGTCTATTATTAATTCTGACTGTGTACAGTGTATCACTATTTTGATAAAGAAGAGGGAGAAGATATGATTAACTTTAATGTTCCGCCGTATACAGGCAAGGAAATGGATTACATGAAGATAGCCGTGGAGAATCAGAAAATCTGCGGCGACGGCCAGTTCACACACAAATGTAATGAATGGTTTGAAAAACGAACCGGCACTGCCAAGTGCCTTCTGACCACCTCCTGTACCCACGCGACTGAGATGGCAGCGCTTCTGGCCAATATCCAGCCGGGGGATGAAGTGATCATGCCCTCCTACACCTTTGTGTCCACCGCTAATGCCTTTGTCCTGCGCGGCGCGAAAGCCGTTTTTGTGGATATCCGTCCGGACACCATGAACCTGGATGAGAAAAAGATTGAGGACGCTATCACCGACAAAACCCGCGCCATCGCCCCGGTACATTACGCCGGCGTCTCCTGTGAGATGGATACCATCATGGACCTTGCCCGCAAATACAACCTCATCGTGGTGGAGGACGCGGCGCAGGGCGTCATGAGCTCCTATAAAGGACAGGCACTCGGCACCATCGGCGACTACGGCTGCTACAGTTTCCATGAGACCAAAAACTACAGTATGGGCGAGGGCGGCGCGCTGTTGGTGAAGGACGCCGCCAAAGCGGAGGAAGCGGAGATCATCCGGGAAAAGGGCACCAACCGCTCCAAGTTCTACCGCGGCCAGATTGACAAATATACCTGGGTGGATCATGGGTCCTCCTACCTGCCGAGCGACTTAAACGCTGCCTATCTGTACGCGCAGCTGGAAATCGCGGATGAGATCAACGATACCAGACTGAAGCTGTGGAACCGGTATTACGAAGGCTTATCCGACCTGGCAGAGGCCGGCAGAATTGAACTGCCCGTGATTCCGGATGGCTGTGTGCACAACGCTCACATGTTCTATATTAAGACGAAGGATCTGGACGAGCGGACGGAGCTGATTTCTTATATGAAGAAACAGGAAGTGCTCTGCGTCTTCCATTACATCCCGCTGCATTCTTCTCCCGCGGGGCAGCAGTACGGCCGCTTCCACGGAGAGGACGTCTACACCACCAAAGAGAGCGAGCGCCTGATGCGCCTGCCGATGTACTATAGCCTGCGGGAGGATCAGGTGGACTACATTGTAGATCGGATTCATAAGTTTTACGCTTCAAAATGATTGAAAAAATAAGAAATTCTTATCGGGTCTTTCTGAAGGGATTTATAAGTCTCTTTCTCTTATTCCAGTGCGTCCTCGGCATCCTGTACTGGATTTGCAATGTGACCCGGTCTCAACAATTTGATACCATATCTACGGTGGGAAAGCTGATGGCGGCCCTGCCCGTTCTGCCGGTGCATCTGGTGCAGACAGGACTGGTCTTTGCGGCCGCGTATTACTTTTTTACGCGTTTCTGGGAGCGGAGGCGGAGCCTGGTCTGCGCGCTTGTGGCCGTCACCGTTCCTTTTGTCATGCAGGTCTGCCTGTCGGAAACGGAGCATGCCGTGGCGCTCGCGGCCATTCTGTGCATGGCCGCTGGGATTGTGGATGGCCATACCCATCAGGAGAGCAGCGGACGGTTTCAGAGTATGTTGTGCGGTTTCAGCCTGGCCATTCTGATTTACTGCGGCGCCGCCTACAGCTGCGCGGCTGCGCTGATGGGCGGCATCTGGCTGTTCATCGAATGTAAAAAACTGCTTGAAAAAAAGCGTATGTGGATTCTGTACCTTCTGGTGATTTTGACCTCCGTTCTGATCGCGGGGTATGGCTCATACAAGCAAAATCAGGACAACCAGGACCGCATGCAGATTACCTTCGAGAGCGTCCTGTTTAAACGTTTCGCGTATCCCGGTCTGAATGAGAATCTGCTGGACGGGGCGCCGGATGAGATCTGGGCGCTCTATAACGGAACCGAGATCGAAAAATTCCGCCACTACCCCTATCTGCTGGACACCACGCTGGAGAGCGAGCTGATTGAAACGTGGGGAGAGGAGAGAACGCGTGAGCTTTATCTGGAGATGGCCTGGTACGGTTTTCTTTGCGGCACCAAGACCGACATTCTGATGATACTCGAAGACACACTGTGCTATCTGACGCCGCAGCTCATGTATCCTTTCTATTCGAACGGGACCATTCTGGCGGAGTTTGGCTGGAGTTACCAGCAGTTTATTTCCGGACAGCTTTACCTGGCGCAGCTTTACCTGTATGGCAGCCTTCTGGGATATGCGGCGAGCCTCCTTCTGACCATTCTATACGCGCTTACATCCGGCATCACGACTCACTTTCGCGCCCTGTCCGCGACGATCAGGAGCTCCTGGCCCCTTCTTCTTTGCTGGCTCGGCTTCTCCCTTATCTTCATGATGCGCGGCGCCGCGATTTTCAATTACAAATACGCCGCCTTCCAGGCGATTTTAGGGTATCTTCCCATTTTATTGATATTCAGGAGAACACGAACATGGGATACATCCTCTTAACCCTCTGGCTGACCCTCCTCCCCATCTGCGTCGGCAGCCTCTTTCCATATCCGGACGGCTTCCAGACGCCCCTGCGCCTCCTGAAAGGCCAGTTCCTGCTATGGGCACTTTTCCAGCTGATCACGGTCCCGATCGTGATTGCCCAGGGCACTCTGGAACAGGTCATTCTCGTGTATGTGCCGCTGTGTCTCATCCTTGGCGCTGCCGGTCTGATCTGCGTTTTAAAAAGAAAAGAACGCCCCGCCGGTCTGAAAGCCTCTCTGCAGGCCCTTTCTGTACCGGACAAATATGAAAACAGGGAGCGAAAACTTCTCTTTTTTCTGGTTCTGGCACTCTGGCTTTTTCAGATGATCATCGTGGTGACCCAGACTGTCTATGACGGCGACGATTCTTTTTACATGGCTGTGGCCAATCTCGCGAATACCAATGGCTCTCTTTATCAGATCAATCCCTATTCTATGGGTACGCTGGAGCTGAATTACCGTTACATCCTTGCCCCGTTTCCGGTCTGGGTGACTTTGCTTGCCAGGATAAGCGGACTTCACACGCTGACAGTGGGACATGTGGTTTTAGGCATCGCCCTGATTTCCTTAAGCTACCTCATTTACTGGCAGATCAGCGGTGAGCTTTTTCAGAATAAAATCAGCAGGCTCCGCTTCATGCTCTGTATCTGCGTGCTTTATCTGTTTGGCAACACCTCCACTCACACCGCGGAAAGCTTTTTAATCACCAGAAGCCGCCAGGGGAAGGCGCTGGTTGCGGGACTGGTGTTCCCCGCTTTTGTCAGTGTGCTTCTTTCCATGGGAAACAGCCTGGATAAAGGGGAAAAGCCGAAAGCCGGCGTTTATGTTTATACCGCGTGTATCCTGCTTGCAGGGTGTCTTGGCAGCGCCTTCGGGGGCGCGATCCTTTTGCTGTTCTGGGGCGGCGTCAATTTCATGTGGGTTGTTGCGTATCGGAGGTTCAGGCAGATCCCAGGCGCCATATTAGCCGCGGCTCCGGCGGCGGCATTTTCCCTGGTTTATTTACTGGCGCGATAAAAAGGAGGAAAATTGATGTCAGACACAGTATCCGTATGGCAGAACATCAGCGGCAGCGGCGCGCTTTGCGCCCTTTATCTTTGCGCCGTGATTTTCCTTCTCCTGACGGAAAAAAGAAAGTCCCTGCGCCTTTTGCTTGTTTATTTCCCGTTGATTCTGACAGTCATTCTGCTGTGCCCGCTGACCTATCGGGCCGCGTCGTTGATTCTGGATGAGGAAATCTATTATCGTTTTTTCTGGATGCTGCCCATGACGGCGACACTGGCCTACAGCGGCGTGCGGCTCTATGAGCTTTATAAGGGGAAATATCGTCCGCTGGCCGGCGTTGCCATTCTGGCGCTGTTCATGCTCTGCGGCGATTACGTATATGACAGCTGGCAGTTTTCCGCAGCTGAGAATGAATACCATATTCCACAGGCTGTGGTGGACATCTGCGATGAGATGCACCGTGAGGGCAAAGAAGTAATGGCGGTATTCCCGTCGGAACTCATGCAGCATGTCCGCCAGTATGACTGCACGATCTGCATGCCCTATGGGCGCGACATGCTTTCCATGAATGTATATGAGGAGCTGTATGGACTGATGGAGCTGACGGAGGAACCGAGCGCGGGAGAAATCTGCCGTCTGGCGCAGGAAAGCGGCTGCGCTTATATCGTGGTATCCAGGACAAAAAAAATACAGGGCAGCCTGCAGCAGTGCGGGTATGTCTATACCAAAACTGTGGACGGCTATGCCCTGTATTTTAATGAAGATATGCTGATCGGGTGATACGCGCTACGATTGATATTTCAGATAGTATTCATACGCTTCCATAAAGCGCTCTGCCAGAAGCTCACGGCCTTCCACGGAAATATGCTGATTATCCAGCAGGTATTCATCCGCTTCCTCGATGGAGATGGTGCCGTAATAATTGTCCACAAAGCTGACGAACATTTTATAGCAGACGTCCGCTTCATACTGGACATAGGAGCCGAGCGTGCCCTCCCCTTCGAAGGTAACCTGGGAGGAATCCTGATAGCTTCCGTCCTCCGCCACCACGTACCCATAGGTGGGAGACATGACGATGATCTGAATGTGCGGATAATAAGTCTGAATCAGTTCAATGGAAGCCTCCAGGGCTCCGGCGAAATGGGTGATGTTCGTGGTCTCCTCATAGTCGTACATTTCCCGCACGGCCAGGTAATCGCTCAGATCATACATGATGGCGATGATGTCCACGTTTGTAAAGTCCAGATTTTGTAGCAGAGACAGCTTTGCCAGGTCTTCGACAGAGTAATAGCCGATCTCCTCCGCGGTGGTCACCAGATGGTCGTTGTCTACCGTGAAAATCGTGGTCAGCCAGTACAGGCCGAACAGATCCCTGTCGCCGCTCACGTATTCGATTTCGGTATTCTCGCAGGCCAGGGTAGAATCGGCCACCGCGAAATTATAGACCGTGGCGTCCGCAAGCTCGCCGATCATCTCAGCCAGACAATCCTCGGTGCCGTAATCGTCCGCGAAGGGGGAATTGCCGAAAAACGCGATCACGGTTTCCTCCTGATCGTTGACAGGATCCCCATCATAGGTGTAAGGCGTGAAATAATCCAGGACCTCCCGGTCGAAGGCGCTCGAATCCACATCGCTTAAATCCACAGTGCTGGCGCTGTTGTCCCAGGCGTGCAGACGCACGGCGATGATGCCGATAATCAGGATGAGAAGCAGAAGGAACACAATGTGGACGAGGTTTCTTTTGAGTGCAGAAAGTAATTTGAAAAAAAACATACAGAAATATCCTTATCAAATATGAAAATAGTTACCGCAGGGTGAGCGGCTTGTTTACAACCCGCCAACAAATTTAGCATGGGATTGTTAACGAATTATTATGCGCTTTCTGTCCGCGGCATGTTTTTTCAGGCAGTCTGGGTCGGAGAGAGACTGCCTCAGACGCTCCCGTTCGCCGCGGTTTAAATCGCTGTAGGCCAGGTAGCTGATGTCCAGCTCTTTTAGGGAGAGACCGCAGGTTGGGCAGATGGATTTATGGCCGTTTAACATATGAATATAATGGCAGTTCGGGCAGTAATGCATATAGATCATGGTGGAGTTCTCCGGTTCTCAGAGTGGGCATTTTCATGGTCGACCATGAATAGGAACTTTGATATTCACATATTTACATTTTTTGCCATAAAAGTCAAGGACAGTCAGATGACAGATTCCGACAAATTACAGCGCATCCCTGAAATGAATCCGCAAAGGGGCTTGAAATCATCTGGAAATATGTGCTATACTAAAATATCTCGGTGACACGGGTGTAATATACATTGACACATGTGTCAGAATTTGAAAACATGGTATGTGAAAGGAACAAAAGGGGAATTTGGAATGGCATTATGGAATAAGAACGGGTATTCGCAGGATCCGGATGAACAGGAAGCGGATTTTGACCTGATTCTGAGCGACGAGGACTTCGAGGACGAGGAAGAGCCGGAAGAGATCATTGCTGAGAGCGGTTCTGAGGAGGATGATAACTGCGGGGCTGTTGTCTATATGGATGAAAGTAACGACTGCGGGACCGATGTCTGCACGGATGAAAGTGACGACTGTGTGGATGATGTCGAGGAGTATTACGATATGGACAGCCTGCAGGTGGTTGATTCTGTGGGAGTGTATTCGGCGGCGGGGGATTTTACCGGGGAGGATGCTTCAGAGGAATTTGATCTGAATGAGGATTCCATTGACGAATATATCATAGAGGATTTCGGGGCTTGCGCGGAGGAAGAGGATCAGCCTGTCGCTGCAGATGCGGAGCAGAATTTCGGGGAAGGGATTCAGATCATGGATCCGGATGCGCCTGAGGAGGAAGGTCATCATACCTCCGGTGCTTTTTTGCTGAGCATGTCGAAGAAGAGGATGGCGGTCGGCTCCGCGCTTCTGGCGCTCGTGATCGTCGTGGTGGCGGCTGTGGCGGTCGTGACCGGCCGTGGCAGTGAATCCGTGAACGCGTTTTCCGCGGTCAGCAGCAGCCTTGAGGATGTGGACGTGATCGGTGGAGAGGCTCTTGCCGAGCTGATGACAAGCAAGGAGACAGAGTATCAGGCGACCTTTTTAAGCGCCGCGGAGACGGAAACGGTCAGCAAGGAGTATGAAGAGACAGAGACGACCGAGGATAAAATCACTGTCAGTCTCGTCATGACCAGTGTGGAAAAGGACTTAAAGATTAAGTTCACCAACAAGGCGACAGGCAAACTGATCGCCAACATCCCCTTTGAAGTGAAGGTGGTGGACGGCAACGGAAATGTAACCACCTGGACGAATGATGACAAGGACGGTATTATTTACAAATCGGGGCTGGCTGCGGGCACCTACACAGTCTCTTTGATCGCGCTTGAAGGCGATCTGTATGAGAATTATGATTTCAGCGCTTCAGGAACTGTCACAGTCAGAGACACAATCGCATATGAAAAAGTAGATGTCTCCGCCGAGATCAAGGATGAGACAGAGATCAATGTAGCGAGCGAGGAAGCGCAGGTGGTGCAGGTAGTAGAATCGGTCAACACGGATACCGTGGAATGGGTGGAGAGCACCAAGACACTCAGCTCCGAGGAATATACAGTTATCGATAAAACGCTGATTGCGGTGCCGACCGCGTCATCTGTGAGCAGAAGCTTTCTGGCGACAGCGTCGACAAATATTACAGACGGTGAAGCAGGCGTGGATAGTACAGATACCGATTCGACTGTTTCGGAGGAAGTGACAGGGACGACGTCGGAAGCAGAGACTGCTGCATCAAAAACAGTATCGACCACGTCGGAAACAGCGGCTGCTGCATCGGAAACGGAGGCTACTGCATCAGAGGCAGATACAACGATTGTCCCTGAAGAAACAAGTAAAAAGTTATATTCAGATGTTGCACTGACTGCAGCGGTTGGCTCTGCTGCATTAACTGTTGGGGATACGACAACGATCTCTGCGCAGATCAACGGCGCTGATGCCAGTGAAAGCTGGAGTTATACTTATGTCAGCAGCAACACAGGTGTTGCCGCTGTGGATTCAAACGGAAAGGTGACAGCAAATGCCGCGGGCGAAGCAACGATCACGGTAACAGCTGCCTGCAGTGAATATGAAGGAACGGCTCCGACCGCCTCCTGCACAGTCACGGTCAGCCAGAGCTATTCCGACTTTTCTCTGTCACTCAGCTCTTCCAGCCTGTCCTTAAATAAAAATATCAGCGAGACAGTGACCGTAACCCCGCAGAATACGACCTCCGGTGAGAGCATTACCTATACATACGCAAGCTCCGACACAAGTGTCGCGGAAGTATACGGAAGCGATAATACAGTCACTGTCAAAGCGGTTGGCGCGGGTACCGCGACGATCAACGTCAGCGCCTGCTATACGAACAATACTTCGAAGACTGCCACTGCCAGCTTTACCGTGACGGTGACCTCTTCCTCGACCGCGTTGAAAACAACCGACGGCCGTGCGGTCTACGTACTGGAGAATGGCAGCTACAGAACTGCTACCTATGATGATTATTACACGGACGGCATGGCTTTCTATGTCAGGAGCGAAGGCTATATCTATACCGGATGGCAGACAATCGACGGCAATACCTATTATTATACCGCGGATGGCAATTACGTGGTCGGCGATCAGGTGATCCAGGGCGTGCAGTACACATTCAGCAGCACCGGCGTCCTGCAGGACGGCTCCGGGACTCTGGGCATTGATGTATCCAGTCACAACGGCTCCATCGACTGGACCGCGGTGAAAAATTCCGGCGTCAGCTACGCGATCATCCGCTGCGGCTACAGAGGCTACGGCTCCGGCGTGCTGGTGGAGGACTCGCGCTTCAGATCCAATATTCAGGGCGCGCTGAATGCGGGACTTAAGGTCGGCGTATACTTCTTCTCGCAGGCTGTCACCACTACGGAGGCGGTTGAGGAGGCGTCCATGGTGCTGCAGCTGATCAGCGGATACAGTATTTCCCTGCCGGTCTATATTGATGTGGAGTATTCCAACTCCTCCCACAGCGGGCGCGCGGATTCGCTGGGCGTATCGGACCGAACCGCGATTGTGAAGGCGTTCTGCCAGACGATTCAGAACAGCGGCTATACAGCGGGCATTTACGCGAACAAGACCTGGCTGACCAGCTATCTGAATATGTCGCAGCTCAGCTCCTATAAGGTATGGCTGGCGCAGTACGCGGCTTCACCTACCTATACCGGTTCTTACCATATGTGGCAGTATTCTTCTTCGGGAAGCATCAGCGGCATCAGCGGGAACGTGGATTTAAATCTTTGGTACTATTAAATATATAAATGAGGGAACAAAAAGATGAAAGGTATCATTCTAGCCGGTGGCTCCGGCACCAGACTTTATCCGCTGACCAAGGCGGTATCCAAACAGATCATGCCGGTATATGATAAGCCCATGATTTACTACCCGTTATCCATCCTGATGCTGTCGTATATCCGGGAAGTGCTGATCATTTCCGCTCCCAGGGATGTGCCGGTTTTTCAAGAGCTTCTGGGCGATGGCAGTCAGCTGGGGATGAAGCTGGAGTACGCCGTGCAGGAGCAGCCCCGCGGACTTGCGGACGCGTTCCTGATCGGAGAGAAATTTATCGGCGATGACCGGGTAGTCCTGATTCTGGGAGATAATATTTTCTATGGGCAGAGCTTTTCCGCCCTGTTAAAAAAGGTGGCGGCCAGAGAAGAGGGCGCCACGATCTTCGGCTATTATGTGAGAGATCCGCGGGAATACGGCGTGGTGGAGTTTGATAAGAACGGCATCGCCGTTTCTATCGAGGAAAAGCCGGAGCATCCGAAGAGCAATTACGCGGTGCCGGGTCTGTATTTTTATGACAATGACGTCGTGGAAATCGCCAAAAATGTGAAGCCTTCCCCCAGGGGCGAGATCGAGATCACCAGTATCAATAACGAATACCTGCGCAGAGGAAAGCTCCACGTGGAAACCATGGGCAGGGGCTTTGCCTGGCTGGATACCGGCAATCATGACGCGCTTTTAGACGCTTCCGATTTCGTGGCGGCGTTCCAGAAACGGCAGGGACTGTACATTTCCTGTATTGAGGAAATCGCTTACCGGAGGGGCTTCATTGATAAAGAACAGCTTCTGAAGCTGGCGGAACCGCTGTTAAAGACCAATTACGGAAAATATCTGGTGGAAGTGGCGAACGGACTTTAAGGAAATGTGGACAGCTGTTTATGAAGCCGCCGGAGTACGCGGCAGACAGAAACAGAATTGTATATCAGGGAGGAGATTATGGGCAAAATAACAGTGGAGACCTGTCACATCGAGGGTCTGAAGGTAGTGACTCCCACGGTGTTCGGGGATAACCGCGGATATTTCATGGAAACATATAATTACAATGATTTCCGCGAGGCGGGCATCGATCAGGTCTTTGTGCAGGACAATCAGTCGGCGTCCAGAAAGGGTGTGCTGCGCGGGCTTCATTTTCAGTATCAGTATCCGCAGGACAAGCTGGTGCGGGTGATCAAAGGAGAAGTCTACGATGTGGCGGTGGATCTGCGAGAGGGGTCCGAAACCTATGGCCAGTGGTTCGGCGTGCTTCTCTCCGAGGAGAATAAAAAACAGCTCTTTATTCCCAAAAACTTTGCGCACGGCTTTCTGGTGCTGAGCGATTACGCGGAGTTTGTGTATCAGTGCTCCGATTTCTATCATCCGAACGATGAGGGCGGGATCCGGTATGACGATCCGGATATCGGGGTAGAGTGGCCGATTCCGGAAGGGATGGAGCTGATCCTGTCTGACAAGGATTTAAAGCAGGGGAGTTTTCAGGCGTATCTTGAGGGCCAGAAAGGCAGATAATACCTGACGGGAGAAGGCAGCGCGGGCTGTTTCCTCCCGGCAAAAGGAAATGATATGAGAGAAATTATTGAAAACAGACGCCTCATCTGGAAGCTGGCGAAAAACGACTTCAAAAAGCGCTATGCCGGCTCTTCTCTGGGGACTGTCTGGGCACTGATCCAGCCGGTTGTGACGGTTCTCATGTACTGGATCGTGTTTCAGGGAATCTTTCAGAATAAAGCGCAGATGATCGCGGGGGGCATCGAGGTCCCTTATGTTTTGTTTTTAACCAGTGGCCTGGCGCCCTGGTTTTTTTTCAGTGAGGGGATCAATAATGGGACGACCGCGCTTTTGGAGTACCAGTATCTGGTCAAAAAGGTGGTTTTTAATATCAATATTCTGCCGGTGGTGCGGGTCACGGCCGCGCTCTTTATTCATGTGTTTTTTGCCGGTGTGCTGCTGGTGATCTCGATGCTCTACGGGTATTTTCCGGGGCTGGCCACCATTCAGATTGTGTATTACAGCTTCGGGCTGTATTTGTTTACGCTGGCGCTGTCGTATTTTACGAGCGCGATTGTGGTGTTTTTCCGGGATCTGACGCAGATCATTGGGATCGCGCTGCAGCTGGGGATGTGGGCGACGCCCATTCTCTGGGATATTTCGATGGCTGACAGCTGGCCGCCCGTTATCGGCTTTGTGCTGCGCTTAAATCCGATCTGTTATGTGGTCAGCGGGTACCGCAGCGCCGTTTACGGGCGGACGTGGTTCTGGGAGGAGCCGGTGTATACGCTCTATTTCTGGGTGGTGACGATTGTGCTGCTGATATTAGGCAAAAAGCTGTTTGTGAAGCTGAAGTATCATTTCGCGGATGTGCTGTAGAAATCAGTAGAAAACGGGGTCGCGTGAAACCAGATAATGTCGTTTCCCGCTCTGTTTCCGCAAGTGATTCGGTATAGGAGATCGCGGAAGCGATATTATAAATTGCAATAGTGCAGGAGGCGGCACTCATAAAAGTCAGAGGTGAGCTTTGCGATGAGCGCGAGCCGAGACTTTTATGAGGGACGACTCCGGAAACGTAGGAACAAATATATGAACACAGCGATCGACGTAAATCACGTTTCTAAAGTGTACAGATTATACGAAAAACCATATTACAGAATCATGGACGCTCTCAATGTCGGCGGCAAAAAATACACCGAACACGCTGCCCTGAAAGATATCAGCTTCCAGATCGGCCAGGGTGAGTGCGTGGGCATCATCGGCACCAACGGCTCCGGCAAGTCCACGATTTTGAAGATCATCACCGGTGTGCTGCAGCCCACATCCGGCAGCGTCACGGTGAACGGCCGTATCTCGGCCCTGCTGGAGCTGGGCGCGGGCTTCAATATGGAGTATAACGGCATTGAGAACGTTTATCTGAACGGCACCATGCTGGGTTTTTCCGAGGAGGAGATTCAGGAAAAGCTCCCCGCCATTCTGGATTTTGCGGATATCGGCGATTATGTGTATCAGCCTGTCAAAACCTACTCCTCCGGCATGTTTGTCCGCCTCGCTTTCGCTGTGGCCATCAACATCGATCCGGAGATTCTGATCGTGGACGAGGCCCTGAGTGTAGGCGACGTCTTTTTCCAGGCGAAATGCTATCACAAATTTGAAGAATTCAAACAGCTGGGCAAGACCATTGTTTTCGTCAGCCATGATCTGTCCAGCATTCAGAAATATTGCGACCGCGTGATTTTATTGAATCAGGGAGACATGCTGGGCGAGGGCGGCACCAAGGAGATGATCGACGCCTATAAGCAGGTGCTGGTGGGCCAGTATCAGCCCGTGCAGCAGGAACCCTCCCTGGTGGATGATGAGGAAATCCGTGCGCTGGCGGCACAGAAGGCCGGCGTTAATCCGGAGCTTTTAGAATATGGAACCCGTCAGGCGAAGATCGTCGACTTTTTCATCACGGATGAGCATCAGATGAGGAGCAATGCCATCATCAAGGGGACTGAATTTACCGTTCACATGCGGGTGGAGTTTTATGAGGACCTTCCCGCTCCGATTTTTGCGTTTTCTTTTAAAAATATCCAGGGGACGGAGATTACCGGCACCAACAGTATGTATGAAAAAGCATTCCTCGAATCGGTGAAAGCCGGAATGGCGAAGGATATTACCTTCACGCAGAATATGAGCCTGCAGGGCGGAGAGTACCTTTTAAGTCTGGGACTGACCGGTTTTGTGGGGGACGAGTTTCAGGTTTATCACAGGCTGTACGATGTGATGAATGTGACAGTAGTGTCAGAAAAAAACACGGTGGGCTTCTATGACATGTTTTCCACGGTGAAAGTGACGGATGTCATGCAGAATCCGGAGGATTGACCGGATATACCTGCATAATTTCTGCCATTTCAGCCCAATACTGTATCATACCTTTTTGAGGGAGGAGCATACTCCATGACAGAACAAATCGGAACGATCACACTCGACCTGATGCACTATTCCGGGCAGGATCCCTGCTGCGACGGGAAGATGGAGGACGAACTTTTAGAAATCGTGAAAACGCGGAAGCCCTCGGAGTATCAGGCCGTCATTGAGGAAAAGAAGAGCTGGCCCGTATTGTATCAGCTCTCTCATTTCAGGGAAAATATCGTGGACTGGATTCCCATGGAGAAAAGTGCGAAGGTTCTGGAGGTGGGCAGCGATTGCGGGGCCATCACAGGTTCGCTTTCCAGGAAAGCGGGCGAGGTGACCTGTATCGACCCTTCCAGAAAGCGCAGTCAGATCAACGCGTACCGCCATCAGGACTGCGGTAACGTCACCATCCATGTGGGAAATTTTAAAGACATCGAGCCGGAGCTGCCGGCGGATTATGACTATATTTTTCTGGTGGGCGTGTTTGCGTACGGCGTCGATTATATGGGGACGGAGCGGCCCTTCGAGGAATTTCTTTCCATCATCTTAAAACACTTATCAAAAGACGGTCGCATCGTCATTGCCATTGAAAATAAATACGGCCTGAAATATTTCGCGGGCTGTAAGGAGGACCACCTGGGCACGTACTTCTCCGGCATTGAAAATTATGCCGCGGGAGGCGGGGTCAGGACCTTTTCACGTCCGGGGTTAGAGCAGATTTTTGCATCCTGCGGCATGAAGGACTATCATTTTTATTATCCTTATCCGGACTACAAATTTATGACTACGGTCTACTCGGATGAGCGCCTGCCCAAAAAGGGCGAGCTTTCCAACAATCTGCGCAATTTCGACAGGGACCGCCTGCTTTTATTTGATGAACGGAATGCTTTCGACGGCATTCTGGAGGACGGCCTGTTTTCCATCTTTTCCAATTCCTATGAGGTGATCCTGGGGGCGGATGTGGACGTTGCTTACGCAAAATATTCCAACGACCGCGCGCCGGAATTTCAGATTCGGACAGAATTTGTGAGACGGGTCGGTTCCTTTGTGGTGCGCAAAGCGCCGCTGACAGCACAGGCGGTATCCCATGTGGTGAGAATGGCAGGTGCTTACGCGGGATTGTGCGGTCGCTATCAGGACAGCGGGATTTCGATCAATCAGTGTCAGCTGACCGATGTAAACGGCGCGCCTGCGGCAGAGTTTGAGTTCCTTACAGGGAAGCTTTTGAGCGAGCTTCTGGACGAGCGCCTGCTTGCGAAGGATATGGACGGATTTCTGAAGCTTTTCAGGGAATATCTGCAAAAAACAGGATACCATGGTGATTTTCCGGTCTCGGATTATGACCTGGCCTTTGATAATATCATGGTGCGCGACGATATATGGACCATCATCGACTATGAGTGGACAGTGGAAAAGCCGGTGGACTTAAAAGAGACAGCTTTTCGCGCGGTGCAGTGTTACCTGTCGCAGGACCCTGGAAGGAATCAGCTGGACATGGGTATGATTTTAAAAGAACTCGGTATTACAGAGATGGAGGCGCAGGAATACCGCGAAAAAGAGAAGGCGTTCCAGGACTATGTCACGGGGAAAGCCAAAGCGATGTCGGATCTGCGCGCCCTGATCGGGTATTCGGTGATCACGCTGGATCTGCTGCAGAAGCTGTACCAGGTCAATAAGAGCGTCCAGATTTACGAGGATCGGGGAGAGGGCTTTTCGGAGAGCCGCTCTTACTTTGTGCGGGACGCGTATGTAGGGACGCAGGAGGTGGAACTGAATCTTTCTGTGGACGGCGGGGTGAAAAAGCTGCGCATTGATCCGACGATGGAGCCGTGCGCGGTGCGCATTGAGGAGCTTTCCTTCAATGGGAAAGAGGTGGCGCCGCGGGACAAAAGGGTTGTGGCCACGAACGGGAGAGATCTGAAAAAGGACGCGGTGACGGTGTTTGCGTCTCAGGATCCGAATATTTGTGTGGACCTGGAGGGCTTTCAGCAGCAGGAGAGGAATGTGCTGCGGGTGAAGATGGAGGTGGCGAGGCTGCCGATGGAGGTGGCGGCGAGGCTCGCAGAGTCAGTAAAGAAGATATTTTAACTTATGAGGCAATTCATATGAGTAATACAGAGATCGATTATAAGGAAGCATATGAGAAGGAACATTTAAAGAACGCGGCGCTTGCGGAGCGGGTGGCCGAGCTGGAGGATGTAAACGGGGATCTGCAGTTTAAGATCGACCGGATTAAGAAGAATCCGTTGTGGAAGGCGAGTAAGCCGGCGCGGGATGTGATGCACGCGGCTCAGCGGCAGATGCAGAGACTGAAAAACTGCGGCGGGCCAAAGGGCGTGGCGGCGAAGATTAATTATAAAAAGCGCGAGCGCGAGGCGATGAAGCAGTTTGGGACGGCGAGCTTTCCGGATGAAGCGCGGGCAAAGGCCGAGCGGGAAACCGCGTTTGCGTATCGTCCACTGATCAGTATTCTGGTGCCGCTGTATAATACGGATTCCGCCATGCTGCGGGAGATGATCGATTCTGTGGAGAATCAGACCTATGAGAACTGGCAGCTGTGCCTGGCGGACGGTTCTGACGCCGATCACGCGTCCGTGGGGCAGATCTGCGCGGAGTATGTACAAAGAGAGCGGCAGCAGGGCAGAAACCGCGTGAAACATCAGGTTCTGGTCAAAAATGAGGGAATTTCCGGTAATACCAACGAGTGTCTGAAGCTGGCGGACGGGGACTACATCGGTCTGTTAGACCATGACGACGTCCTGCATCCGAGCGTGCTTTATGAATATGTAAAGGCCATCAATGAGAAAGGTGCGGACTATCTTTACTGTGACGAGGCCACGTTCCAGAGCGGCGACATCAACCACATGCTGACCATGCATTTTAAGCCGGACTACGCGCCGGACAATCTGCGGGCCAACAATTACATCTGTCATTTCAGCGTATTCAAACGTAGTCTTTTAGACGGAACGGAGCTCTTCCGTCCGCGTTTTGACGGCAGCCAGGACCATGACATGATTTTACGCCTGACGGACAGGGCGCAGTGTATCGTGCATGTGCCGAAGCTGATGTATTACTGGCGCTGCCACCCGGCCAGCACGGCCAGCAATATCGGCGCCAAGACCTACGCCATCGACGCCGCCAGAAACGCGGTGGCCGACCACCTGCGCAGCCATGGTTATCAGAATTTCAAAATCACCAGCACCCGCGCTTTTGAGACCATCTTTAAAATTCACTATGAGATTCAGGGGAATCCGAAAATCTCCATCGTGATTGCCAATAAAGACCACGCGGTGGATTTGCGTCGCTGTATTACCTCCATCTATGAAAAATCGACTTATGACAACTGGGAGATTATTGTGGTGGAAAACGGTAGTACAGAGGAGGAAATATATAGGTATTACAGAGAATTGGAGGATGGGGACGGCAAAGTCCGCATCGTAAAATGGCAGAGCACAGATTCCTTCAATTACTCCGCTGTCAACAATTTCGGCGCTTCCTTTGCGACAGGTGAATACATTTTACTCTTAAATAACGATACCGAGGTCATCACTGTCAATTGGCTCGAGGAGCTTTTGATGTACGCCCAGCGTAAGGACGTGGGCGCGGTCGGCGCCAAGCTGTACTACCCCGATAAGACTATCCAGCACGCCGGCGTGGTCCTGAAACTCGGCGCGCACAGAACCGCCGGCCACAGCCACTACAAACAGCCCAAGCAGAACCTCGGATACATGGGACGCCTCTGCTATGCCCAGGACGTCAGCGCCGTCACCGGCGCCTGCCTTTTAGTGAAAAAATCCCTTTTCGATCAGGTCGGCGGCCTCGATGAAAGCTTTGCCATCTCCTTAAATGACGTCGACTTCTGCTTAAAACTGCGTGAGCTCGGATACCTGAACGTATTCACGCCCTTCGCAGAGCTCTATCATTATGAATCCGCCTCCCGCGGCCTCGACGACTCTGGTGAGAAGGCTGAACGCTACAACCGTGAGTCTGAACACTTCCGCACCAAATGGAAGGAAGTCCTCGACGCCGGAGACCCATACTACAACCCGAATTTCAGTTTAGACAGAAGCGATTTTTCACTGAAGATTGCAGGAACCCCATAATGAACAAACTCCTCACCCCTACCAACTGGAAAAAAACCTATCATTACCTGCGAAAAAACGGACCCCGCGCCGCCCTGACCGCCGCCCTCGAGCACCTCTCAGAGCATGAAAACGACGCTTACACCTACATTCCGCCTTCAGAGGAAGAACTGAAACGCCAGCGCCTGCACCAGGACGTCTCAGACATCCGCTTCAGCATCCTCGTTCCTCTCTACCAGACGCCGGAGCTTTATTTTCAGGAAATGCTGGCCTCCGTCCGCGCCCAGACCTACGAAAACTGGGAGCTCATTTTAGCGGACGCAAGCCCCACAAACGCCCTGCAGAAGCTTTTAGAAAGCGTGGATGACCCCCGCGTGCATTATTTCAAACTAACGGAAAATAAAGGCATCTCCTCAAACACTAACGAAGCGCTTTCTCACGCGACAGGCGCATACACCGGCCTTCTCGATCACGACGATATCCTGACGCCGGACGCCCTCTATGAAATGGCGTGTGCCATCGAAGAGAGCAAAAAAACGGGAGCGATCGCCCTCCTGCTGTACTCCGACGAGGACAAATGGGACGGCAGCGCACTCTTTTACGACCCCAATCTCAAACCTTCTTTTGATCAGGACCTTCTCTGGAGCAACAATTATATCTGTCACTTCCTGGTGATGGAAACGGCTCTGATGAAGACGCTTTTGCTGCGCCCGGCCTTCGACGGCGCCCAGGATTACGATCTGATTCTGCGCGCCTGCGGAAAAATCAGCCAGGAGGCGCAGACGGGAAAATCATTACAAGTTCTTAACATTTCACGGGTACTATATCATTGGCGCTGCCACAGGGAGTCAACCGCAGCCAATCCGCAGAGCAAACGCTACGCGTATGAGGCGGGGCTTAAAGCCGTGCAGGAGAACTTACAGGAGCGCGGCATTGCGGCGAGAGTTTCTCACAGCAGACATCTCGGATTTTACCGGGTGGATTACGAGGATATCTTCCGCGACAGACCGGAAGTGGCCATGGTCGTCGGCCCTGTCTTTGACAAAGGCCGCATCGTGGGAGGAGCCCTCGATGAGACAGGAAAGCCGCTGTATGAAGGCCTGCGCAAAGGCTTTGACGGCGGACACCTGCACAGGGCGGGACTTTGGCAGAGCTGCCCGATGGGAGATTTTACCAATAGTCAGGTCAGACCAAAGCTGTGGGCTGAGTTTTTAGAGGAACATCCGAAGGAAACCGACAAACGCAAAGCCTGGGCCGACTTCGTACATGAGCGCGGCTGCCTGATTTTATACGATCCGGAGAAACAGTAGATGGTCACAGTCATTATCCCCAACTACAACGGCCTGTCCTACCTCCAGAACTGTCTGGACGCGCTTATGCCGCAGGTACAGACACCTGACCGGCACGTACTGGTGGTGGACAATGGTTCCACGGACGGCTCCGTGGAGTTTTTAAGAGACTATCCGGGGATTGAGACCATTTTTTTACAGGAAAATACCGGCTTCTGCGGCGCGGTCAATACCGGCATCCGCGCAAGCCGCACCCGATATGTCATTTTATTAAATAACGATACAAAGGTGTGTCCCGGATATGTGCAGGCCCTCGTGGACAGGATGGAACGGGACGGCCGCCTTTTTTCTGTCAGTGCCAGGATGCTTTCCATGCGGGATCCGGAGCGGATCGACAACGCGGGAGATCTCTACACGGCGCTCGGATACGCGAAAGGCAGAGGCATAGGGAAGCCGGCGTCGGCGTATGAAAAGCCCGCGGAGGTATTTTCCGCCTGCGGCGGCGCGGCGATCTACAGACGGGCGGTATTCGACGAGATCGGCCTGTTTGACGAGACGCATTTCGCCTACCTGGAGGATGTGGACGTCGGTTACCGCGCGCGGATTTACGGCTATCGCAACGCGTACTGTCCGGCGGCGAAGGTGGAGCATGCGGGCAGTGGCTTTTCCGGCTCCCGCTACAATGCTTTCAAGGTTTCCTTAACCAGCCGCAACAGCGTCTACCTTCCCTGGAAGAATATGCCCCTTTTACAGCTTTTGCTGAACCTGCCTTTTTTGTTGATCGGCTACGCGGTCAAGACCGTTTTTTTCATCCGAAAGGGTCTGGGCGGACAGTATGTAAAAGGACTGCTCGAGGGCGTGAAGCTGTGCGCAAAGCGGGAAAACCGCGACCACAAGGTACCCTTCAGATGGAGCCACTTCGGTTCTTATGTCAGGATACAGCTTCGGCTGTGGGTGAATATTTTTCGAATGATTTTGTAACAGATCAGAGCAGCATTGCAGTGAAAAGGCAGTCTGTGGCCTGCTGTTCTGAACAGCTGCATGATTTTAAGGCATGAGCGGGAAAACGTATGATTAAAGACAACCAGAATTTATTAAATAAAATACATCTGCTGCTGGACGCGGTCATGGTTGTCGCTGCCTACGCGGCAAGCTGGTATATCAAGTTTGTTTTGGAAATCGGCGGCATGGACGAGGGCGGCGTCCTTCCCATGGAAACCTACTTTTCCCTGCTTTACGCCATCGTACCGTTATATCTTTTCATTTATTATCTGGCGAAGCTCTATACGCCCAAGCGCACCATGCGTTTCCGTCTGGAACTGGACACCCTTTTTGTGGCCAATACGATGGGCATCTTCGTGGTGCTGGCGCTCCTGTATCTGATCAAAGCGCGGGACTTCTCCCGTGTCATGCTCTTTTATTTCTATATTCTGAATTTCCTGTTTGACGGCGGTTATCGCTATGTGCTGCGTCGTATTCTGCGGTCCATGCGGGAAAAGGGATACAACCAGAAGCATGTTCTGCTGGTGGGATATTCTCAGGCTGGCGAGGCTTATATTGACCGTATCCTGGCGAATCCGGAATGGGGCTATCAGGTATATGGCATTCTGGATGATCACAAAAAGAAAAACTGGAGCTACAAGGGCATTAAAGTAATCGGCGACGTGGACAGTCTGGAGGATGTGCTTTCAGAAAATAATCTGGATGAGATCGCCATCACCCTTTCCTTAAATGACTATGACAGACTGGAGGAGGTCGTCGCCTTCTGCGAGAAAAACGGTGTCCACACCAAGTTTATCCCGGATTATAACCGTCTGGTTCCCACAAAGCCTTACACCGAGGACTTAAACGGCCTGCCGGTCATCAATATCCGCAATGTTCCCCTGACCAATCCATGGAACGCCTTCTTAAAACGTGTGGTGGATGTGGTGGGAGCGATTGTGGCCATCATCCTTTTTTCACCGGCCATGCTCATCTGTGCCATTCTGATCAAGGCCGGCAGTGACGGGCCTGTGATCTTCAAACAGGAGCGGGTGGGCAGACACAATAAGACCTTTTATATGTATAAATTCCGCACCATGGTCACACAGACGGAACGTGACGAGGCCAAAGGCTGGACGGTGCAGAATGACCCAAGGGTGACGCCGATCGGCCGTTTCATGCGGCACACCAGTCTGGATGAGCTGCCGCAGCTGTTCAATGTCCTGAAGGGCGATATGAGCCTGATCGGACCGCGGCCGGAGCGTCCGCAGTTCGTGGAGAAATTCAAAGAGGAAGTTCCCCACTACATGATCAAGCACCAGGTACGGCCGGGTATGACCGGTTGGGCGCAGGTGAACGGATTTCGGGGAGATACCTCCATCCGCAAGCGCATCGACTGCGACATTTATTATATTGAAAACTGGACGATGCTGCTGGACGTGAAAATTCTTTTACTGACTTTCCGCAAGGGATTTATCAACAAAAACGCGTACTGAACGTTACGATACACAGCCACTTCCTCTACGAGACGCCCTTCAGGTGCCTCACATGCGCAAAGGCGTCCAGCCGGCTGTGGATAGTAACGTAATAAATCAAACAACAATGGAGGAGAAGTGACAAGATGGCACAGAAAAACGCAAACGGCGCATCCCACAACACAGGAAAAAGAAAGAAAAAAAAGAGCAGAACCAGGACCGTGGTCATTCTGCTGGTGGAAGCGGTTGTACTGGTCGGCATGCTGGCAGCTTTGTGGGTGGTAACCAGGGCGACGGATACTGAGACCGGCATTCAGAAGGTGGAGCTGGAGGAAGAGGAGATCGTGATCAACCAGGCGGTGCAGGAAAATGAGGTGCTGCAGGGCTATTACACGGTGGCCTTCTTCGGCGTGGACTCCACGGTGGGCAATCTGACTTCCAACACCCGCAGCGATACGATCATGGTCTGTTCGCTGAACCTGGATACCAAGGAAGTGCATCTGATGAGTGTGTACCGCGATACTTACCTGAACCTGGGCAATGACACCTACAGCAAATGCAATGCCGCTTACGCCAAAGGCGGACCGCAGCAGGCCATCAGTATGCTGAACATGAATCTGGATCTGGATATCACCGATTTTGTGACCGTGGGCTTTAAGGGCATGGTGGAAGCGGTGGACGCGCTGGGCGGCGTCTGGATTGAAGTGGATGAGGAAGAGCTGAAGCATATCAACAACTATCAGATCAGTATTTCTGAAAACCTGGGCACCTCCTATACGGCGGTTACCTCGACCGGATATCAGCTGCTGGACGGCCTCCAGGCTACCGCGTACTGCCGTATTCGCTACACGGCCGGAGATGACTACAAGCGTACGGAGCGCCAGAGGGAAGTGCTGTTAGCGATGCTGGATCAGGCGCAGACGATGGACATCACGACGCTGACCAAGCTGGTCAATAATGTGTTCAGCAATGTGTATACTTCTATTGAGTTTTCGGATATTCTTTCTCTGCTTTCTGATCTGTCGTCCTACACGGTGGTTGACGACGGCGGCTTCCCCTTTGAGGAGTACCGGACCAGCACAACAATGGGCAATAATATCGGCAGCGTCGTCATCTGCACGGATCTGGAGGCGGCGGTGACGGAGTTCCATCATCAGTTCTTTGATGATTATGACTATGAGTGCTCTGAGGAGCTTCAGGAGATCGCGGCGAAGATTTACAGCGATACATCGCCATACGTGAGTTACTGATGATGACGATTGATGTGATCATCCCCACGTATCAGCCGGGGGACGAACTGATTGAGATTTTAAATCGGCTGAGGAAGCAGACTTATCCGCCGCACAGGATCATTCTGATGAATACGGAGGAGCGGCTGCTTTCAGAAAAAGTGAAAACGGCCATTGCGAAGCTGCCGGAAAAGATGGTGGAGGTCCACCATCTTACCAAAGCGGAGTTTGACCACGCGGCTACGAGGCGCCGGGGCATGGATTGCTCCGGCGCAGATTTCGTGCTCTTTCTGACGCAGGACGCTCTGCCGGCGGATGAGCGCATGGTGGAGGAGCTGGCGACCATGCTCCTTTCAGATGAAAAAATCGCGGTGGCTTATGGGCGTCAGCTTCCGAAGGCGAACTGTTCCCTCACGGAGCGGTGCAGCAGGGAGTTTAATTATCCGGACGCGGAGCGGGTCAAGGGGATCGGGGATTTGCCCGAGCTGGGGGTGAAGACGTTTTTCTGTTCGGACGTCTGCGCCATGTACCGCAGAGAGGTGTTTTATGAACTGGGCGGGTTCGTGGAGCGTGCGCTTTTTAATGAGGATATGATTTATGCCTGCGGGGCCATGCGGGCGGGGTATCTGATCGGGTACGCGGCGAAGGCGAAGGTGCATCACTCGCATAATTATGGTTTTCGGGCGCAGTTTCACCGTAATTTTGATCTGGCGGTGTCGCAGGCGGAGCATCCGGAGGTGTTTGAAGGGATTTCTTCGGAGAAGGAGGGGATCAGGATGGTGCTTAAGTCGTTCCGATATTTTAAAGAGCATGGGAGGCCGTGGGTGATTGTGCGGTTTTTGTGGCAGTGCGCGGGGAGATATAGCGGGTATCTGCTGGGGAAGCGGTATCGGAGGCTGCCGCGGCGGGTTGTTCTGTTTTGTACTACAAATAAAGACTATTGGAATTAATCAGCTAAAGGGGCGGGCTCGGTATGAGCAATTTGTTTGGCAGATAAGATTTATTTTTTCTACATGAAACTGACACAAAAATGTCACATTTGTTGGTTATATTGGCAGTGCAGGTTGAGAAAATAACCGTTCATGGAATAGATTATCTCTAAGGAGGTTGATGATATATGTTTGACAATGATCTGGAGAATGAAAACCCGGTCGGAAGTGTGGAAGGTACGAATGATGTACAGAGTGAAAATACGCAGAATGATGTAGTTCAGACCGGAAATTCGCAGGAAAACACGCAGAACGGCGCGGATGCAGGTGAAAGCGCAGGAAATCCTGCAGTAAACTGGACAACACCGACGCCGATTGTAGCGGAAAACAGAAGCACACAGCAGCAGACGACCGAAGCGCAGACCGATACGCCGGTATCACAGTTCTCAGGTGTGACGGAGCGGCCCTCCGGCACGGGAAGTGTGGAAAGCGTCGGCACAGATCAGGATCGGAAACCGCAAGAGGCGAAAAAGCAGAAGGCCAGAAAAGAGAAAAAGCCGAAGGAAAAGAAATCCGGCGGTGTCGTGAAAAAGGTTCTGGTAGCAGCGCTGTGCGGCGTTTTATTTGGCGCGGCGGCGGGCGGCACCTTCTATGGTATCTATCAGCTGGCGGGCGGACCGGAAATCATCGCTGATATCGCGAAGGCTTCTGCCGGTAATACTACGGTGGTGGTCAGCAATACGGAACTGGTGTCAGCTGACGTGTCCGATGACAATGCGGAGGATACGCAGTCGACCTGGATCACAGAAGTGGCGGACGCGGTGATGCCGTCCATGGTTTCTGTGACCAATAATTATACTGAGACCGGTTCTTATTTCGGATACAGTTACTCACAGGCGGCGGTGTCCGTCGGCAGCGGCATTATCATCGGCTCCAATGACGACGAGCTTCTGATTGTGACGAACCAGCATGTAATTGAAGGTTACGATTCACTGAGCGTGACCTTTGTGGACGGCAGCGAGGTGACAGCTTATCTGAAGGGCAGCGACGCGGACATGGACCTGGCGGTGATAGCGGTGCTTTATGAGGATATTGATTCCTCCACGCTGGAGCAGATCCGGATCGCGGTTTTAGGCGACAGCGATGAGCTGGTGCTCGGCCAGTATGTGGTAGCGATCGGCAACGCGCTGGGCTATGGGCAGAGCGTGACCAATGGCATCGTGACCGCGCTGGAACGTGAAGTGGAGACGGAGAGCGGTTCGACCGGATATTTCATCCAGACCAACGCGGCGGTGAACCCCGGCAACAGCGGCGGCGCGCTTTTAGACTCCTCCGGCAGAGTGATCGGTATTGTCTCCGCGAAGATCGGCGGCGGCACGGTGGAGGGCATGGGCTTTGCCATTCCGATTAACTCGGCGGTGGATATCATCAATGAACTGTCCACCAACACGACGATGATTAAACTTTCCGATGACGAGAAGGGATATCTTGGTGTGACCGTACTCAACGACAGCGCCAACACGCAGAGCCAGCGTGAGCTGTATGGAATCCCGGAGGGCGCGTACGTCAGATCCGTGGAGGAAGGCGGCGGCGCGGACAACGCCGGTATTCAGGCGGGTGATGTGATCACCGCGGTCGATGGTAATACCGTGACTGGCTACGATGATCTGGCAAGCATCCTGCAGTATTACTCCGCGGGATCGGAGGTCACCGTGACATTTGAGAGAAGCTCCGGGGGATCCTGGACGGAAATGGAAGTGACCGTGACCCTGGGCGTTTACCCGACGAGCGAATAAATGCAATCAGCCGACAAGGGGCGCTGCGAAAGGAAGTTCTTCTTACCTTTCTGCAGCGCCCATTTTTATTTCTGTGAGCTGTTGACATTCAGGAAAAATACGGTATTCTTATATATAGTGATCACAAGCGTAAGAGGAGAATGAACAAAAGATGAGCAGAGATTTCAGCAAATATCCTGCACTGAAGTGGGAGGATCTGGAGGCGGGCATGGATTTCGCCGTGGAGCAGATCCTGCGGGCACTGCCGGAGTTTACGGACATTCGGCCAGTGTGGATGGCTTTTATCAGCCTGTGGATAATTTAAGCTGGACCACGGGCTTCTGGACAGGGGAGATCTGGCTGGCGTACGAGTATGTGCTGGAGAACCCCGGCAGATTTGAGAAGGGAACGGCCGCGAAGTTAAAAGAAGCCGCGCTGATACAGGTAGACTCCTTTGCTGACCGCATTGACAATAAAATCAGCGTCGACCACCATGACATGGGCTTTCTCTATTCTCCCTCCTGCGTAGCGGCGCACAAGCTGGTGGGCAGTGACAACGGCAGACGCGCCGCGCTTGCGGCCGCGGATCAGCTGCTGACCCGCTTTCAGGAGAAGGGCGAGTTTCTGCAGGCATGGGGGCCGATGGGCGCGAAGGAGAATTGCCGCCTGATCATTGACTGCCTGAACAATCTGCCGCTTTTGTACTGGGCGAGCGCGGAGACGAGAGATCCGAAGTATCAGATTATTGCGGAAAAGCATATCACGACCGCGATCAAGGTGGTGATTCGCGACGATTATTCGACCTGGCACACGTTTTTCTTTGATCCCGAGACGGGCGAGCCGGACCATGGCGCGACCTGTCAGGGGTATAAGGACGACTCCGTCTGGGCCAGAGGCCAGGCATGGGGTGTGGCGGGCCTTGCCACGGCGTACCGCTATACGGGCCGCACGGAGTACATACCGCTCTTTGAGCGCGTAACAGCGTATTTCCTGGAGCATTTGCCTGAGGATCTGGTGCCGTACTGGGATTTCACCTTCACAGACGGCTCCGACGAGCCCAGAGATTCCTCGGCGGCGTCCATCGCGGTTTGCGGGATGCTGGAGGCGGCCCGCTACCTGCCGGAAAAAGAGGCGAAGTATTACATCGCGGTGTCGAAGCGGATTATGAAGGCCCTTTATGACAAATACGCGGTGAAAAACCCTGAGGAGTCGAACGGTCTGGTGCTGCACAGCACCTATTCAAAGAAATCGCCGTATAATACATGCAAGGGCGGTGGCGTGGACGAGTGCAATATCTGGGGAGATTATTACTATATGGAGGCGCTGACCAGGCTGTCGAAGGACTGGAAGCAGTATTGGTAAGCGCCTGGAATTTACCCGGCAAGATCGCGGATGTACTCCTGCAGGAATTCATCCGCCAGGTAATCATCGCTCATGCAGTGAAGGTCAGAGACTCCTTCGCTGACCAGGCGATAGGTTGATAGAAAAACTGAAGGCCCGCGTCCAGGGAGATTCCCGCTTTTTGAGAGAAGAGCGCGATGACGCGGGCGTATTTTTTCTGTAATAAAATTGGGTTTGCGGTCATATCTGCTCACTTCCTTTAAAATGCAGGTAGTTATCAATCGCTTTCTGCGTGCGAAAACAAATCTGCCGCACCATTTCACCGCCTGCTCATATAGAGGTGTAGTGTAGAAGCCCCGTCCGAAATCAACAGTGCTGCGGGAATGGCACAAATCTGGGTCTGGAATTTCCAGATAAGAGCCGTGATACACAATCATATCGCCACCCCTCTTTCTTTCATCACTTCCAGAAGATCTTCCATAATATAATCTTTCCCCTGCGTGTGCAGCACTTCGTATTCCGGAATGATATAGCCATTCAGAATGTCGCTCTGCACAAGGGCATCATAAACCTGTGCGACATCTGCATCCTGTATTTTTGCCAGATTTTCAATGCAAAAAATCGCGAACTCCAGCTCGCTTACATTTTGTATCGGTTGATCGAATGGAAATGAATTCATAACGGCGCCTCCATGATGCTTTATTTTACAATACTTTCAAACGAGACGCAAGGTATGAAAGAATTCTTTGCAGAGAACCTCCTGCGTTTGCCCTGTGCTTTGAATCATATCTTATTTTGAAACTGAATATCTGTGCTTAATGTCATACAATTATTGACAAATTCCGCGGCCTGTGGTAGCCTATAGACACACCAAATAAAAGTATACAAATACATAATAAAAAGGTGATATATCGTCTTAGTCTCAGCAGAAAGGAGGCCACATTTGTATTTTGTCAATTGAGATTGGAATACGTCCATGAATTTCAATACTGCTTCAACCGATAATTTCTGTTTTCGTGCTACTATGCTACCATGATTGATAAAAATGTATTGCAAATAGCGATACAATATGGTATGATTATCTACCATGAAGGAGGTGCATGATATGGCAGTAAAAACAGCAAATGTGACAGCCCGTGTGAAACCGGAAATTAAGCAGCAGGCAGAAGGAATTTTGGAGACTTTAGGGATACCTGTTTCGGTTCTGATTGATTCGTTATATCGTCAGATTATTATGACGAAAAGCATCCCATATTCCCTGAGCATTCCGACTGTTCAGACGCGGGATATGATGACGGAGGCTCAATTTGACGAAATGATGGAAAAGGGACTGGATCAGGCAAAGTCAGGACAAGGATTGGATATAGATGAGGCTTTTGACAGAATCATGGAAAGCATATGAATGATATATACAAAGTAAAGCTGACTTATTATGCGATCGAACAGATGCAGGATATCGTGTCTTATATATCTACTTCGCTGTTATCACCGGAGATTGCCAGAGGCTGGGCTGATTTTCTGAAAGGTCAAATTGCCAGACTGGATTTTCAACCACACAGATTTAGACTTGTTGAAGAGGAACCATGGCATTCTGAGGGATTACACATGATGGTTGTCAGAAATTTCAATGTGTATTATTGGATTGATGAATCGGCCATGACTGTCTGGGTATCAGGGATTATTTACGGCAGGCAGGACCAGATGGCGGCACTCAGGAGGATGCCGTTAGAAAAATGAAAATAATAAAATTTCCCCCTCGGCATCCCCGCGGGGGAAATCTGTTCCAGTAGATCAGATGCCTTACACTTCAGAACCCTTGTCAGACGCGTGATAATATCAAACTGTGCTTTATTCAGGGTCTTGCTTTTACGTTCGTAAGCCCTACTCAGATATTGACAAATTCCGCGGTCTGTGGTAGCCTATAGACACACCAAATAAAAGTATCGTGATACATAATAAAAAGGTGATATATCGCCTTAGTCTCAGCAGAAAGGAGGCCGCGTTTGATTGAGAATCAGCCGGGGCGTGCCGAGACGATCAGGCAGGCAGCGGAGGAAATCCGTAAGATGAACCTGTTTAATAACACCTTCATGTCCACTGCCATGAGAGATCGGGATGCTTGTGAGTACGTGCTGAGGAAAATCCTCCGCAGGGAGGATCTGGAACTTTCATCAGCGTCCACGCAGTGGGTGCTGCCAAATCTGACGTCGAAGGATTCATACCTCGACGTCTTTGCGGAGAACGAAAGAGAAAACGTGATTTATAATCTGGAGGACCAGAGAAAGGACACGAAGGAGCACGCGAAGCGGACCAGATATTACGGGGCGATGATTGACAAAAGTAATCTGGATAAGGGCACGGAGTACAACGTGCTGCCGGATGTGTATGTGATTTATATCAGCGAGACCGATATCTGGCGCCTTGGGAAAACGATGTATGAGGTAGACTACAGGCTGAAGGAAACAGGAACGCCATACGAGGACGGTACACACAGAATTTATGTGAATGGTGCGGTGGATGATGGCAGCGATTTGGCGAAGATGATGCATTATTTTAAGACGGCGGATCCAGACGATATGAGCCAGGGCGCGTTGTCGAAACGGGTGCGCTATCTGAAAAGCAATTGGAGAGGAGGACTGGAATTGGACGAAGTAGCGGAGAGAATTTATAGTTTGGGAGAAGCAAGCGGCCGAGCGGAAGGCCGTGAAGAGGGCCGGGCAGAAGGAAGAGCAGAGGAAAAGCGCGATACAGCTAAGCGGCTACGAAGAGATGGAACTGATGTACACAAAATTGCGTCATTCGTGGATGCCAGCATCGAAGACGTCTGCGAGTGGCTCGCCCCTGCACCGGTGACAGCATAGTCTGCCGTTCAGACCGTCGACCCATAGAAAAAACTACATACTAATCTCCATTCCACCGCCAAGTCGGCGGCACAAATAGTAATGAAAGTTC
>JAJQFS010000042.1 GCA_021200995.1 Lachnospiraceae bacterium
TATTGTGCAGCATTGGTTGCTCCCCAGATCGCAGCACTTTCCTTCTGTGTTTCATATGTATAGTATTGTTCCAGATACCGCTCATCCTGCACAAACGGTCCATTATAGTTGCCTCTGATGTATGCGGAAAGGGACTGTGCTACACTCCAGCCGTCAGCATTGTTGATTACTTCATCTTTAAAGGTCGGATAACCGTCTATCATCACATAGGATTCTCCTTCGATTCCAAAATTGAACAGCATATGGCCTTCCTCACTGTATGCATAGTCCAGTAATCTGGCAGCCGCTTCGATCTCTGTGCAGCTGGTCGTAATCGCAACGCACCCCTGTCCGGGATACTGATTGTCAATCTGGCCCATTTCCGGATCATCCCCTTTATTCAATGTGGGATACGGGGCACATACCAGCATATAATCCGGATTAGTCTGAACCGCGGTATTAATCCATGTGCCCATGCGGCTTCCTGCCCATCCGATGGAAGCGCCCGCCTCTCCCGTTGTTATCTTCGCACTTACCTGATCCAGCGAAAGTGTAGCCAGGTTCTGATCAAGAAGTCCTTCCGCATACCACTGATGAAACAATTCCAGATATTGTCTGTATCCATCCTCAGCCGGTCCAAAGCGAACCTGTCCGTCTTCACCAAGATAGAATTCACGGCAGGTACCGAAGGCATATGCAAACGGATTTGCGTTTGTCAAAGCCCCCATCGTGTACTCATAGGAGAAGGGTGAATCGGCACCCATTTGATCCCGAAAGGCCACCAAAACTTCATACCACTCATCTATGGTGCTCGGCACGTCCATACCTAACACATCCAGCCAGTCCTGACGCAGCATAAGTCCAATCGTATTACAAAGGGATTCATCCCCTCTGATAAAAGGAAAACAGTAATAATGTCCCTCATCCGTTTTGATCATCTTATCAATATCCGGATTTTCTTCCAGATACTTCTTTAGATTCGGGCAATATTCATTCATAATATCCGTCAGTTCATAAATCACACCGTCCTGAATTGCCTTCTCTGGTCCTCCAGGATAATTGATCCAGGAATATTCCATCAGATCCGGCAGATTACCGTCGGCCAGCAAAAAGCTGAACTGCTCGCTGCCCTGATTCAGAGGCGGATGCTGAAATACAACCGTCACGCCCGTTTCCTCCTGCCATTGCTGCCCAAATGGTGTATCTCCAAGATTGTCGTAATTAGCAGACACATTTGTATCCAGTTCACACCAGTATGTCAAAACCGCATCAATATTCATCGGATAGGAAAACTCTAAATCAACCGTTTCCTGCGAATCCTGTGCTTCCTCCGTCCATGACTGGCTTTCCTGAGAGTCTGAACCGGAAGTACCACATCCCATCGTGATGATGCTCATGACAAGCCCTGTTCCTCCCAGCACCGCAGTCTTCAGGAAATCTCTTCTTGTTAACGCTTTCATCTCGCTTCCTCCAACCTTCCCTGAACCATAATAAAACAGAAGAATACTGCCGTAGTCCAATCGTGGGTTAATGAATGATAAGTTCAAAACACTGATCCTCAGGTATCAGCAAGACTCTGTATATGACATTTCCCCACACTCTCTGCAGGGTAACGTCTTCGATCGAAATCTTTTCGATGTCCTTAATTTTTCCTTTTTTAAGGAAAATGGATCCTGTTTCCTCTCCCATTCTGACATGAATTTCTCTTTTACGTTCATCAGATACAGGTTTGCGATGAATCATCAGATTTAAGATCACTTCATGCTCCGCATGACCCTCAAAAGCAAAGTGATCTTTCAAGCGAATTTCCTGTCCTTTTATCAGACTTAGATTTCGCCGATAGAAAGATAATCCACAGTCTTTAGGATACGCTCCTTTCAGATCCATTTCAAGACTGCAATTTTGAAGACAGCACTTCACATCACCAGCGGCATATGTCTCTCCTGCAACCTGCATTTTATGATCAATAACGGGAAGATTATGATAAGCGGACTGCATCGTCCAGATTTCATAGTGCTGTGGTGAAAATGTTTTCCTGCAGTATTTTTCTACTCCTACATCAATCAGGAATGGTTTCCCATTTTTATAGACAATCATGCTTCCCACATCATTGTGATTATGACTGTCGCCGTTGTCGCCGGCTTTTGCCGCCAGCGTATATGTTCCATCCCTTACAACCATCAGGCCGGTGCTTGGATAATACACATCTTCTTTCTCAGGAGCATGCGCCACATCATATTCTTCCATTTCTGTAATATGTAACATATGAAGCAGCCGAATCGACATATCCTTCTGCATTGTGCAAGCTCTGGCCCTTATTCCTCCTTCCTGCACATCCTTTGCCGCCAGCCACATCAGTTTTTGATTACCGATTCTCTTAGCCAAAAGGAATTCTCTGACGCCACAGGGTCCTGGCATGGCAGAGCAGTCTGCAAAATTAATATAATAGTTACCTTCCACATGCATATGATAAAGAAACATGGCCATGTTCTGAAATTTTCTGCTCAGAAAACAGGATTCAAACGCCCCGTTCATGACCTCATTGCAGATTTCCAGAATCTGGTGCAGACAAAGTGTTGATTGTCTATAATAAGACGCGCCTTCATCGCAGCAGCCGTCCTCTCCATAGTCAGAGATAAAATAATCCGCGCACTTACACACCTTTTCCAGAATCATCCGTCTCCTGCCCGGATCCTTTTCCGACAGCAATGCTGTAATCAGTACATTCTGACCGCACCAGACAGTCCAGTTATTCGTTTTTTCGCCCTTTCCTCCCATCCACCAGAAGTGTTTTTCCAGAAACGGCGTCAGAATGCGCCTGTCCAGTTCATAACGGATTCTCACCGGGATGATCGGATCAAATTCTCTTAAAGGAGTCTCAAGCAAATACAGAACCATACTTAGAATGGCGCCTGTTTCCGCCGCAAACAGGTCTATAATCGGCGATGTCGAATCCGCCAGGTTCAGCCATCCTCCTTCCGGCGACCTGTTATGTGCAGGCATACACCAGCTGCTCTCTTCACAAATTGAAAAGATCCCATTGACGATATCGTCCAGAAAGCGTCCCCGATATTCAACACATTCCGCCAGAACCAGATCTCCCAGCGCTTTTCTCTTTTCATAATACGGAGCCTGAAAGCGTTCCCTGTTTCCTGTTCTGGCAAAATCCAGATATTGCATGGCTGTCAGGTATGGCCAGACAAATCCCAGTCTCTCTCCCCCTGTCCGAAGCGTTTCTTTCATCCACTGTTCATCCAGCTCTTCCCATGCCTGTCTGTTTTCAGCCGGTTTACACGGTTGATATGTTCTTAATTTCTGATCATACTGCTGTGCAATTTCGTATAACATACCAGTCTTCCCTCCACAGCCACAGATGCCTTTTTCTGAAACGCCAGGTTCTGACAGAAGCGTTTATCCTTTCACCGAACCAATCATGACACCCTTTACAAAGTACTTCTGGATAAACGGATAAATCAGCATGATGGGAACCATGCTGACAACAATCAGCGCATATTTAATGGTTCCGGCAGCAAGAGCAAGCTGCGCCTGCAGCTCCGGATCCTGCACTGTGGACGGATCAATCTGATCCGCCGTCAGGATCTCTCTCAAATACAGAGTCAGCGGATATAAATCTCTGTCATGCAGATATATCATGGCATTGAAATAAGCGTTCCAGTGGCTCACTCCATAAAACAGCACCAACACTGCTATCACGGCCTTTGAAAGAGGAATTACCATTTTGACGTAATAATTGAAATCAGAGCACCCGTCTATCATCGCAGCGTCCAGCAACTCATCCGGAATGGAATTCACGATAAATGTTCTGGCTACAATCATATTGTATACACTGATTGCTCCCGGAAGCAGCAAGGCCCACCTGGTATTCAGAAGACCAAGTTTCTGAATCAGGATGTAACTCGGAATCATACCGCCGCCGAAGAACATCGTGAATGTGAACATCAGCATGATACCATTTCGTCCCGGTAAATCCTTCCGCGATAAACAGTAAGCGGCTGTCATAGTCATAACCAGATTGATCATAGTTCCAACCACTGTATAAAAAACGGAATTTCTGAAACCCACCCACACAGTGGAAGTGTTAAATACAGTCCGATAGCCTTCCAGGCTGAAATCTACCGGCCACAGCACCACTTTCCCTGCCTGTACCGCGGTTCCCGCTGAAAATGAGGCACTGATTACGTAAATGCATGGATAAAGCACAGCCAGAAAAAAGGCTGTCAAAACAGCATACGATATAACATAAAATGCTTTGTCATTCCAGCTTAAATTTTTAAATTTATGCATTCTGAGCCTCCCTAGAAAATCCCACTGCCGGACACCTTTTTAGAGGTGGTGTTTGCAATAATCAGAAGAATAAAATTCACAACAGAATTAAACAGTCCAATCGCGGTTGCCAGTGAAAAATCAGTAATTCCGCTGGCCAGTCCTACTTTATAAACATAGGTAGAAATTACCTCGCTGTAATTCAGATTCAGATCATTCTGCATCAAAAGTACCTTTTCATATCCGACATTCATGATATTCCCTACTGCGAGTATCAGCATGATACTCACTGTGGGCATAATAGATGGTAAATCTATATACCGCATACGCTGCAGGCGGCTTGCGCCGTCAATTTCCGCCGCCTCATGAAGCGACTGGTCTACTCCCGCAAGAGCCGCAATGTAAATAATAGAATTATAACCACAGTTCTGCCACACGCCGCTCCATACATAAATGTGTTTGAACAGCGTCCCCTCAGATAAAATATTGGGAGCGGTTCCTCCCGTTATCAGGGTATAAAGACTGCCATATAATCCTGTCCTGTTGTTGAGGAGCTGCATGATCAGTCCCACCATCACTACAGTAGATATGAAATGCGGAATATAGGTCACAGTCTGGATTGTCTTTCTGTACTTTGCGGACGGCAACGCGTTCAAAAACAGGGCAAATATAATTGCAATCGGGAAAGTAGCCAGAGAGTACAGTGACAAAGTCAGCGTATTTTTCATTACCACCGAAAATTTCAGAGAATTAAAGAATTTTTTAAAATTGTCCAGGCCCACCCATGGACTGCCCCAGATGCCCAGTCCCACATTATACTTTTTAAATGCCAGCACAAGTCCGGACATAGGTACATACGCAAAAATGATGATATACGCTACCGGAAGGATCAGTAATAAATATAACTGCCATCTGGCCGCCATTTTTTTCCTGGCTTTCCTTCGAAGCTCCTTTTTTACAACAGCATCATTTACCATAAATTTACCTCTTTCCATTCATAACGGGAAAATCCGGACGAATACAACCCTATGCCTCGGCTGTTCGCCCGGATTTTCTTTCCTTTCTTGCCAGCCGATTGCGCTCAACTGATCCAGTCTCTATTTCGTACGGTCATAAGCTGCCTGCGCCGCCTCAAGCCATCCCTGCAGTCCCATGGCATCCAGCTCCGCCAGATAAGTATCCCACTCTGTCTCAATATCTCTGGCTCCGGTCACAAATTCGGCAATGCTTTGGGAAACATGATCCGGAATGTTGGTCATGGCGTCTGTATTGGCCTCAACCTCCTCTGCCGTATATTTCAGACCCGGAACCAGATGCTCCGGATGCGCTTCATAATAAAATTCATATGCGTCTGTCATGTTATAAGTTGTCGCCAACGAGGTATCTACTTCATCAAGCAACGTGTCGGATTTCGTATTCGCGTCCTCCAGGGAGGCATAACGGATTCCTACATTGTGCCAGAACTGAGAGCTGTTTGTGGACCACCAACTGGTATAGACATAAAGTTTCACGCGATCGAAGATTCCCATGTCTACCCACACATTCCACGCCTGTGCGCACACATCTTCATCTGTAGTCCAGTCCACGCCCTCCTCGCCATATCTGGCCGTCATGGATGTGGTATAGCTGTAAAATTCATCCAGGAACTTCACTGCCAGATCCGCCTTATCCGTATTGGCAAAGACAAAGGAAGCCTGCGTTCCGCTGTACACACTCTGAGGCGACCAGGCCACACCTTTGGGTCCCTTTAAAACCGGCATCATTTCCATCTCCACAAAGTTCGCATTATTGTTTGCGTCAGAGTAATTACTGGTGGAACCAATTGATACAAGACCAACCACATTGGTTTCCGCATTCAGCGTTGCCTTAAACTGCGTATCATCCACGGTGAAAATCGAAGGATCCAGCACTTTTTCATTATAAAGGTCATTCAGGTAGAGAAGTCCTTCCTTAAACTCATCCTGCGTCCACGCCGGAATGATAGTGCTCCCATCCTCGGTAGCGATCAGTCCGTCATTGCTGTCAGGCCAGAAGATAAAGGAATTCATCAGTGCCTTGATTGTGTTCTGCCCATAACCGCCGGAAGAATACCCCCAGACACCAATCTCATCCTGAACACCGCTGCCGTTTGGATCTCCATCCCGGAAAGCAATCAGAACATCCTTCAGTTCCTCTGTTGTGGTGGGCAGCTCAAGCCCCAGCGTATCCAGCCAGGCTCTGTTGATAAACAGATGATACGGAGTCAGATTCCAGAGTTCGGGTTCATATCTGATCAGACTGTAAATTCTGCCATCCGCCTGAGTAGAAGCTGTCTCCATAATCTCACGATCTTCATCAGGAATTGCATTCCAGTTTGGTGTCTTCTCCGGATCCGCAAGATAATCCGTCAGATCCATAAAGATTCCATTCTGTCCATAATTCAGAATTTCCATATCGCTTAAACCGATACTCGCTACCAGTACATCCGGAAGACTTGAAGGATCCGTCGCCATCAGACTCAGCTTCGTACATGCCTCGCTGCCATCCGCGGGAAGAAGATAAAACTCAATCTCTATTCCCAGCTTCTCCTCCAGATAATGAGTCAGGTAATTGTCATCGTAATCATTGATATATGTGTTCTGTTGCAGTACAACAACCAGTTTTTCTCTCTCTGTTGTAGTCTCCTGTGTTGCTTCTGTACTGCTCTCATCCGTAGAAGCCGAACTGCTTGTGCTGCTGTCCGCAGAACTTTCACTGGATGAAGATGATGTTCCACAAGCCGCCAGAAGACCTGCCGAACCAACTGCTGCGCCCCCAATCATCATTCCCTTCATAAATTCCCTGCGGGAAATCGCTCTTATCATGAAATTTCCTCCTCTTGCTCTTATTGTTTTTGATTTCATTTTCTCTGTTCCGTGGCCACCGGACCTGTGTCGACATTATCATGATTTTTTCTCTTTTAAAATAGACAAAACCTTGATTCCATTCACGAAATCAAGGTTTTGATGTTCCTATTTTTTTGAAAAATTCACATTTTTTCTGAGAATACAGATATATCTTTCAGTCAATACAGGGCTTCAATCTTTTTTCATCTGTCCCGGTGTTATCCCAACACATTCCTTAAACACCCGGATAAAGCTTCTGCTGCTGCTAAATCCACACTGTTGTGCGGTCTCGTTCACGCTCTTTCCCTCTTTCAATAATTTTACCGCCTGATCAATGCGGGTCTGATTGATAAATTTGAGCAGACTGACGCCAGTCTGCTTTTTATAAACAGATGAAATATAGGCAGGGGTTTTATCCATATAGAGAGCTGCCTGAGAAATATTCAGATCTGGATTCTGATAATTTTCCAGAATATATTTCTGCAGTCTGTCCACCAGATTTGCACTGCCATCCTCCCCGGTACCCTCCACACAGGAGCAAAGTTCCCTGATCAATTGCTCAAAACGTCTCTCCATCTCTCCACAAGTGCCGTGTCCCATCTGCTCTAAGTCCACTCTGTTCTCCTCAAAGAATTCCCCACAACCAGCCAAATCCGCGCTTTTTACCAATGTTCCAAGCAAATCGTATCCCAGGCAGGAAAGCATACGCGCTGTGATATGATTTTCCTGATAGTTGACTCGCAGGACCTCTTTCACTGCCAGAATAGCCGGATCCGCAAGCCCATCCGCGATCGCTGTCATAATTCTTGTTTCAATCTCAATCGGATAATAATACCGCTTACTTCGGTTTTTGATATCATCGTAGTTGATAAAATGTGTCTCCAACAGCGGGGCGTATGCCTGCGTTTCCCTGGATTCCTGATAGGAGATGTGAATATTTTCCAACCCCTCCTTCGCGGTGCCGGCACAGATCTGCATATAAAAATGGAACTTATCCTTGATCAATTCATACGCTTTTCCCAGAGCGCCCCACATCAGATCGTAATTGTCAGTATTCATCTCATTGAGTCGCACCAGGGCAATCACATATTCTCCGACGTCCAGCATATGTGTCGGAAACACCTCATTTAAGAGTTCACCCGTTACATTGCCGATGATAAACTGCTTCAGATCCTGCGGCAGTTTATCCTGCTCATCTTCCGGCACATCCTTTTCCGTGTCCTGCACATCCGATCCAGTGGACAAAATTATCACGCGCCATATGCCATCAGTAATCCCGCTTTCTGTCAAAAGCTTTCTTTCAGAAGAGTCCAGCGTTTCATATGAATTCGCCAAAAGCCTGTAAAGATAAAACTCCAGCAATCTTTTCCGATTCCGCTCAAGCGTCTGCTGAAAACTTTTATTTTCCTGGAACAGGCTTTCAGCCTTGCTTTCCAGCCATTGGTATTCATTCTGTTCCTCCGATCTGCCAATATCAGAAGAATCACCTCTTTCCTTCTTAAACAGATCCATCAGACCACGGATAGGATTGTAATTCCTGTTGCTCAGATACCAGGAAAAGAAAAATCCAACGATAAGGCATATTCCAATTCCCAGGAAAGAGAAAAACTGCATTCTGCGCGCACCGCTTTCTACAATAGAAAACGGCGCCAGCAGCAGATAAATCCAGTCTGTCTCCTCCGATCTGGTTGCCACGCCCATGTAGCGTTTTCCATCCAGGTCAATGGAGAAGTTCGATTCAACCGGAATTTCCTCATAGTTAAGATTACTGACCTCTTCGGTCAATGAGGCACTGTTTACAGACTGATTTTGACTGTTCATCACGGACACCAGTATCGCATCATCCCACTTTGCAGAATCGATTCTTTCATCAATCGCGTCCGACGTCAGCTGAATGATAATCGTTGCGGATGCCTCCCCGATATCTGTCTCCAGACTGGTCATCGCGTACATAATCTCATTTGCGCCCTCACCGCCGGACAGAACACAAATATCATGATAATGCTGCTGTGACAAAAAAGTCCGAAGCTCTTCCAGTGAAATGTCCAACTCCTGATAATACAGATCATAATACATCTGTAATGACATATTTCCTGTAGAGCTGATGACAGTATCCGTATTAGCAAAATAAATGTACAACAGCCTGTATTCCTCTGATGAATATTCGATACTTCGCAGTTCACTGTACAGAGAGTATGCCATATACTGATCTTCCGATTCAAAGGAATCCATCACATTGGAGAGTGTCTGAACCTGCTCTTCCAATGCCAGCTGATCCAGATGCCGGAAAATGCTGCTGATCTGATTATCACATTCATTTTTCACCATTTGCATCAGGCTTAAATTCAATGTCTCCGCCTGTTCTCTGGCGGTGCGAAGAACCATAGCAGATACCCCGATTTCAATCACCAGCATGAAGCCCAGTATTAACAGGTAAGAACCAAATAATTTTACGAAAGCACTTCTTCGTCTCAGTTTTTTTACTCCAGGCACAAAAACACCTTCTTCCCTATCTCATTCATTTTTTATTTTATCAGAACAAGTCTTCTCTGACCAGAAAAAACAACTTTTTCCCCAAAAAAATACAGTGCCGCTGATTCATCTGCAATCACGGCACTGTTTGATCTCATATACTGCTGCGCCTCATTCGGCGGCTTCATAAACCCACATCTTTTTAATCTGCTTTTTCAACGTCTCATAATCCCAAAGGCGCGAACTTCGCTCCACGCTGTTCGGATCGTAAACCCGGATCTTGCCATCCTCCACGCCTGCCAGGACGATGAAATGACCGCCCTTGGTAAAGTCGCCCTGTTTGACGGAGCAAATGATCGGATAGCCATCCTCCAAAAGTGCCTTGAGATCCGCCTCACTGGTGGAGGAAGACAACGCCTTCCCTGTAATCCCAAAATGCGCCGCGCCGGTCGTCATCAAAGACCAGGCAGTACCTGAGCCTTTGATATAATAGCCGTGCTCCATGGCGTACTCCGCCACCACGGCAGGAGAAGCCTCAGCATTTTTGGTCAGCTTCACAATCACCATGGACAGACATGTCGGGCCGCAGCCAGACAGGCCGATATCGGACACTCCATAGCTTAAGTACCCCCAGCGGCTGTCCCATTGCAGATAATAAGGAAAATCGCTGTTGACCTCAGCCTCCGTCAGTTCCCCTGCCGTTTCTGTATCCGCGTCCGGATATCCTAAGGCAAAATCAATCATCTCCGGATTATTACACAACGCCACTAAAAGCAGGATGGGATAGTCTTCCCAGTTTTCATAGATTTCCTCAAATTCAGGGTATTGCTCCGCCAGCTCAGCCAGCGCCTCGATACACTCGCTGTCAGTCATATTTTTCGGAATAACGGTACCGTACTTATCTACAAAATCATCTAGCAGGTTCGTCCCCTCAGAAGCTGTGTTCTTTTCGGATTCTTTCTGTACAGCATCATCTTCCTCTGCGTTCTCACCTGTAACAGCAGCCTGCGCAGATTCTCCCTGCGCAAGGAGCGAATCTTCCCCCAATGTAAGAGCTGCTTCTTCCGCTGTCAGCGCATCCGTCGCCGTCGTTTCCTGTGCTGTTTCTGCTGCGTTTTCGTCTGCCGTTTCCTTGGCATTAATCGGCAGCCCGTTCATGACCAGAACCACGCCCACCACTACAATAAACACCAAAAGGGCGCCTGCCAGAATACTGGTCAGGTTCCCTGTCCAGGTGAATTTTCCAGAAGTCTTACTCTGGATTTGCTGCTGATCCTGCTCCGCGTTCTGCGGCTGATCCCGTTCCGTCTCCCAGGCCTGCTCCTGTATCTGCTCCGTTTCCTGGTCCTGTTTCGCATTCTGCTGCAGATCCTGTTCACTTTCCTGGTTCTGTTCTGTGTCGCGCAGCAGATCCAGCTCCGTTTCCTGCTTCTGCTCTGAATTCAGTTCCTGGTTCTGTTTCTGTTCCTGTTCCTGATTACCATCCATCTCCTGTGTTTCGCTGCTCATCCGTGGCCGTGTGCCTTTCCTTCGTCTCTTCCTGCCGATTTTCTGTTTTTCCACTACACTTTACCTTATATGGGGAATGTTACCAATTTGTGTCCTGAAATGCAAGATTTTTTAAGATTTGTATGATACAAGGGACAAAAGGTCAGAAATCGAATGCTTACACAAGGTACGCCCTGTGGGTGCGCATTCGTATTTATGACCTTGGGGACCGCAACGACATACCCTTTAAGAAGACCGTATGTGTGCAATATAAGAGCCGCGCCCTTCAGGCGCGGCTCGTCAATTCCTGATTGCAATTTCTATTTACAAACTCTCTTCATAGCTGTCAATGAGCTCTCCGATCGACTCCGGCTGGTCAAAATAAGTATCGATTTCCAGTTCCTCACTGATGCTGCCAATGATTTCCTTCAAATCCGCCTCCCCGATTCCGATCTCCATAAACAGCGTATCTTCGCTCAGATCATCCGCCTCCATCGTGGTATACTCGCTGATCACTCTGAATACGCAGTCCGCAATTTCCGCTCTGCCCATAACAAATCCTCCTAAAACTTAATTGAGCCAGGGCTTTCCCCCATATGTTGGCTAGATTGTAGCACCTGGTGCAGGATTTGTAAATACATATCTTACCACTTTTACGGGTCAGGAAGTTTCTTGCAGGCTTGTGTTTACTCCACTGCGCCTCCACGCAGTGTTCCCTCCAGGTACTCGCTGCTGACAGCGGGGACATAGCAGTCCATGACCATGTCACCTTCTATCACGACAGTGAACTGATAATAGGGCATGTAAATCTGCGTTTCCGCGCTCATCAGATACTGGAGTTTCACGGAAGCCACTTCCGCGTTGTCAATATCCTCCTCCGAAAATCCGGTTGGCGAGATATAATATTCCTGCCGGAGTAATTCCTCCGCTTCCCCCGCAGTGATAACAGGATAGTCCCCCAGCTTTTCAATCAAATCTACAGTGGCATTGGCGGATCCTTCATTCTGATTTGTTGCTGATTCCTCTGTATGGGCAAAATGATACACTGGCAGCGTTTCATACACATCTGGCGAAAGAGCTGCGTTGATTTCCTCCTGCACCAAAGCGACCAGTTCCATCCGCTGCGTGTATTCCTCATCCGATAAGGAAGATGTGGCAAATATGGGGATATATACCTCGCCAAGTTGCAGAATTTCGAGTGTTGCTGACTCTGTCTGGGTACCGCTCTCCATTCCCGCTGACTCTTTCTCTGCCACAGATTCATCCGCTGCGGCGACAGTTGTCTCTTCCGAACTGGTCGTCGATGTACTGCTCTCTTCCAGGGCAGATTCCGCTGTCAGTTCCTCCTCCATCTCAACTGCCTCCGATTCTTCCACGACAGATTCCTCCTCAGCAGTATCAGCTGTGATTTCCGCCGATTCCGCGGTACTGGTGCTGTTCGAGCTTCCAAAGCTCATGGAATCAAAGCTTCGGCTGATGAAAGCGCCTCTGCCCACATACACCAGCAGCAGAACTGCCGCCGCGGCTATCAGCCCAGCCGCTACACGGCGATACTTCACGATTGCCGCTCTGTCAGCTTTCCTGTTGTCTGTCCCGCCAAGCACCTGACCACAGCCACGCAGCAGCTCCTCCTGCGTCTGCCCCAGCGCTTCCAGAATATCCATCGATGTCATATTGACCACCCCTCTTTCACAAGATGCGCCGCCAGTTTTTTGCGCGTGCGGGATAAAAGCACCGCCACATGGTTTTCTGTCAGATGATAGTGCGCGGCCAGCTCCTTTGCGGAACACACATAAAAATAGCGCTGCAAAAAACAACTCCCTATCCCGCTTCGGCAACGTATGTAAAAAGCGTTCTATCGTCTCAGCCAGCTCCTTTGCCTGCAGCGCGCCCTCTACATCCTTCGTATCCGCCACACACTCAGTCAGTTCGTCCAGCGCCAGGGCAAGCTCCCCGCCGCCCCGCTTTCCGGCCTGTTTATTCTTCCAGACATCCAACGATAAATTTCGTGTGATTTTTCCCAGAAAAAGTCTGAGGTAATTCGGCCGCTGCGGCGGCATGGAATTCCATGCGCGCAGCCAGGTATCGTTGACACACTCCTCAGAATCCTCCTGATTCTCCAGTATATTATAGGCGATCGTATGACAGTACGGACCATATTTTACATCTGTCTCCTGTATCGCCTGTTCATTTCTCTCCCAGTACAGTCCGATGATGGCACTGTCTTCCATCCCGCGTTCCTCCCTCATGGCAGTCCTTTGTTATAGTTGTAATCAATCCGCTGATTGGTAAGCTTTCCATCCACGCATGACACTTTTGCTTTATACTTCGTGTCTCTCTATCATTTACGACGTTTTTATTTCATCATTAAAACGACAAAAGGGTCGTTGCGGTTCTCAAGGTCATAAATTCGAATGCGCACCCGAAGGGCGTACCTTGTGTAAGCATTCGATTTCTGACCTTTTGTCCCTTGTATCATACATAATATCAGACGCAAAAAATTCTGTAGTATTACAAATTTATTCCATTTTTTAAAATTATATCGTGACAAATGCGTCATGATCCGATCAGGGAAATACGCGATCCCCCACTCCTGCATTTTTACAGCATAACATTCCAGAAAAAGGGCCCGCCATAAAGGCGGTGCAACTTAGGGATTTTTAATCCCTGAAAAAAATCATCGGCATAGTTTGGTGTAATTACCGGCTATGCCGATTTTATTTTTCTGCTGCCGGAATGTTAAATTCCCCGATGCAGTTCCATACAATGCGGACTTTCTGAATCCGCTTGCCGTTTACCTTCTCTGCTTGGTAAACGTAGATTTTCTCCACAAATTCACGGATGACCTCGGCGGTCAGTTTCTGAATGTCTGTGTACTTTCTTACGATTGACAGGAACGCGTCCACATTGGCGCTGCTTTCCTTCTCGGAGGCTATCAATGCCTTTAGCTCCGACACTCGGCGCTCAAGCGAGTGCTGCTCGTCCTCATAGGCTGTGTTCATCTTTACAAAAC
>JAJQFS010000090.1 GCA_021200995.1 Lachnospiraceae bacterium
ATCAGGTGCAGGGCACGCTTCATGGCCATCACAGTCGTGTATTCATCCACGCCCTTCTCGTATCTGGCGCTGGAATCGGAGCGCTTGCCCAGGGCGCGGGAGGTCTTGCGGATATTATCTCTGGCAAATTTGGCCGCCTCAAACATGACGGTCGCGGTAGTATCGCGGATCTCGGAATTTAAGCCGCCCATGACGCCGCCTAAAGCCACGGCCTTCACGCCGTCACAGATCACCAGGTTGTTAGGATTGAGCTCATAGGTCTGCTCATCCAGAGTCACAATGGTCTCATTTTCCTTCGCTCTTCTGACGCAGATGGCATTGCCCTCCAGGTACGCACCGTCAAAGGCATGCATGGGCTGGCCCAATTCCATCAGAATATAGTTTGTAATATCGACCACGTTGGAAATGGACTGTAAGCCCACGAGGGCCAGACGTCTCTTCATCCAGGCCGGGGACTCGCCGATTGTCACGTCATAGACCCAGTGCGCAATATAACGGGGGCAGATGTCCGGTGCTTCCACCGTCACCTGGAAGCCTTCCTGCACCGCGTCGGTAGGATGATAGTCGAGGGCAGGCTCCTTTAATGGCTTTTCCAGCACCGCGGCCACTTCTCTGGCCATGCCGAAAATGCTCTGGCAGTCGGCGCGGTTGGCGGTGATGCCCACATCAAAAATCCAGTCATCCAGGCCCACGAGCGGCTTCACATCCGCGCCCACAGGAGCGTCGTTCGGCAGCACCAGAAGGCCAAAATAGTCCGCGCCCGGATACAGATCCTCGGTCAGGCCCAGCTCCACGCCGGAGCAGAGCATGCCATTGGACTCATAGCCGCGCAGCTTTCCTGCTTTGATGGTGGCCACACCCTCCACGGTCTTATGGTCCTTTGCCGTAGCGTATACGGTCGCGCCGGGCAGAGCCAGCGGATATTTGCCGCCCGCGTGCACATTGTCCGCGCCACAGCAGACCTGCATGGTGCCGTGCTCACCGGCGTTTACCTGGCAGACGCTCAAATGTGTGTCGGGGATGGGCTCGCAGCTCTCCACCAGGCCGACGACCACATTAGTGATATCCTTGCCGAGTTCTGTTTTTTCTTCTACTTCAAAGCCGCAGGAGAAGAGTTTCTCTTCGAGCTGCTGCGGGGTAACGTCGTCTATGTCTACATATTCTCTTAACCAGCTTAAGGGTAGTAACATGTGAAAACCTCCGATTGTCTGTTTACTTGTTATATAGCTGTGTCCGGGCCTGCCCGAAATAAAAGGACGGCTCGTCGCTCATCGCAAAGACTCGCCTTACCTTTTATTTCGGGAGACCCTGCTTACTCAGCGAAATGATACGAATGCTCTATTGAAATTAACCGCCTACATTGTCACTTACTTATCATCAATCTGTTTTAACGCGCGCAGGTCAGATTCGAACAGTGTTTTGATATTATTAATGCCGTATTTGAGCATGGCGGTGCGCTCCAGGCCGATGCCGAAGGCAAGGCCGCTGTATTTCTCGGAGTCGATGCTGCAGTTTTCCAGCACTTTTTTATTCACGATGCCGGCGCCAAGAATCTCGATCCAGCCGGTACCCTTGCAGAGTCTGCAGCCCTTGCCGCCGCATTCAAAACAGCTGACGTCCACTTCCACGGAAGGCTCCGTGAACGGGAAGTAGGAGGGGCGCAGGCGGGTATAGGTGCCTTCGCCGTAAATTTTCTGTACAAACAGGTCCAGCATGCCCTGAAGGTCGCTTAAGGTGATATGCTCGTCCACCACCAGACCCTCCATCTGGCCGAACATCGGAGAGTGGGTGGAGTCATCGTCGGAACGGAAGACGCGGCCCGGAGACAGAATCTTAATCGGAGGCTTTTTATTCTCCATAACGTGAATCTGGCCTGCGGAGGTCTGGGTGCGCAGCAGAAATTCCGGGGAGAGGTAGAAGGTATCCTGCATGTCTCTGGCCGGATGGTCCTGCGGCGTGTTGAGCGCCGTGAAATTATAGTAGTCGTTCTCGACCTCAGTGCCCTCATACACTTCAAAGCCCATGCCCGCGAACACGTCGATCAGCTGCTCGATGATCTGTGTAATGGGGTGAAGGTTGCCGGTTTCGGTTTCGACCGCCGGCATGGTCACGTCGATCTTTTCCTTCTCGTAGCGGCGCTTTAACTCCGCCTCCTTTAACTTCACATCCATCTCGTCAAAGACCTGCACGGCCCATTCTTTCAGCTCATTGACCGCCTTGCCGTAGTCAGCGCGCTGCTCTTTGGGGATGTTTTTTATCTCCTTCATCAGCTGGCCAATCTCACCGGCTTTAGAGTCAAGGAAACTCTTTTTGAACTCGTAAACCGCTCTGGAGCTGTCGAGCTTCTCTGCGCCGTCCTGGATTTTCTGTTTGATGGTGGCGATGTTTTCCGCCAGTCTGTTTGCCTCCTGCATAATCGTCTCCTGCTTTCTTTTATAATAAATAAAAGTCAGGTTCTCTAACATCCAATCATCTGTGCAAATACACCCGAAGGGCGTGCCTTGTGCATATTTGCCCATCTGATTGTCTATTGAGAACACTTTTATAATAAAAACGCCCCATATCCAAAAAGGATATGGGACGAGTAAACCCGCGGTACCACCCATGTTCGGATATGCATGTACAATATCCGCACTTCATCCGCCTTAATGCGGCGGTCACATCCGCTTAACGCGCTGTCACACGCTTTTCACGGAAAACTCCCATGCTGAAATTCACCGACTACAGGCCGCCCGCGCTCACAGCTGGTAACGCCGACTCTCTGTGGACCTTTTACAAGTCAGTTACTGACACATGTTCTCAGTCCTGTCCATCTTAACGCAGGCTTTGAGAAAAGTCAAGCGGGAGTTTGAACCGCTCTGCTGCCAGAAGGCTATATTCCAAACTCTGTATAAAGCTTCTTCCTGTACTCCTCACTGCTGGCCGCCTTCATCACATCTCCTGCCCTGCCGACTGCATTCAGCCTTTGGATCAGCTCAGCCATGCGCTGCTCCCCTTGGCCAATTCCTCTCTCCAAAATCCCCTGACTCAGATTACACATTTCCTTCAGCTCCTTTCCAAATTCAGTTCGCACATTCATATGATACTCATTCTCCAGGATGCTTATTCGCTCCTCCCAGCTTAATCCAACGCTGAATAATGCAGACAACAGCCGGTGAAGTTCATAGCCTGCCCTGGGCTGCGGGACTTCATTCGGTACACCCAGAAGCACGATATTCAGAAGATCCAGATTTCCTCTCCAACGGCGCTTCCCCAGAAACGACTCATCCGTGAGATGTATGTAGTTCCATGAACATTCCTTCATATTCATGCAGATCCACACGCTGTATACCTGTTTCAGGTCATTAAAATGATCCCCTGTAAAATCACGTTCCTTTTGGGAGGAAATCTGCCTGCTCACATAAAAGATTGCCCTGTTCAAAATGTGATACGCTGAAGGTTCATCCGTCTGCGCTTCCAGATTCACGATGATCCGCGAAAGCCCGTCCCTCAGCCTGGCGTAAAACAGAATATCAAAGACCGCCACTCCTTCGCCTATCTCCTGTTGAACGGTATTGAGCCCCACGATCTGGTTTCCTTGCTTCGTCTGCTCCGAATTTGTCAGACCAGGGGCAAACGGAACATCCCCTACATGAATCTCTCCCTCGATAAAACGCTCTGCCTCCTTCGGATCCATCCCTCTGAATTCATCTACTACTGTCGTCAGAATACAGGCTAAAACGCATTTCTGTGACAGTAGTCTTTTCGCATAAGTATCGTACTGTGTTTTCTCATTCGCGGAAGTTAATATAAGATTTAGCTCCGCGTCCAATGATTGGCCTCCTTCTATAATTAGTGACCGGTTCTTCAGCCCTGTAGAAAGAATACCACAAATCGCTGTAAAGCGGGGACTATATATCGACTATTCTGTAAAATTTTTATTAAATTTGTCGAATCAGGCAACCAAAGTCATCTTATTCAATCTCAAACTTCGGCGGCTCATCCAGGTCGTGCGGCACCGGGGCGCCGTTTTTTTTGCGCTGGCGCACGCACTCCGTGAGGAGGTATTCAATCTGACCGTTGACCGAGCGGAAGTCGTCCTCCGCCCAGGCAGCGATCGCATCATAAAGTTTTGCCGACAGGCGCAGCGGCACCTGCTTTTTTCCGTTATCCGCCATATCAGTACAAGCTTCCTGAATTTACAATGGGCTGCGCGTCCCGGTTGCCGCACAGCACAACCAGCAGGTTGGAAACCATGGCCGCCTTGCGCTCCTCGTCCAGCACAACCGTCTGCTTCTCATTTAAGCGCTCCAGCGCCATCTCCACCATGCCTACTGCGCCGTCCACAATCATCTTGCGCGCGTCAATGATGGCCGAGGCCTGCTGACGCTGCAGCATCACTGCCGCGATCTCCGGCGCGTAGGCCAGATAAGTAATCCGGGCCTCAATCACCTCCAGACCGGCTTCCTGCACCTTGCTCTGAATCTCGTCCCGGATGCGCTGCGCCACGATATCACTGGAGCCGCGCAGACTTCCTTCATCGGCGATTCCATCCCCGGTGGTGTCGATATTCTCCGCCACGTCGTAAGGATAGAGGCGGACGATATTGCGCAGCGCGCTGTCACACTGCAAGGACAGATACTCTTTGTAATTATCCACATTGAAGACTGCCTTCGCCGTGTCCGTCACTCTCCACATCACCGCGATGGCGATTTCCACCGGGTTGCCTAAAGTGTCATTGATCTTCTGGCGGTTGTTGTTTAAGGTCATGATTTTCAGGGAAACCTTTTTGCTGCCCGCATCGCTGCCGATATTCAGCTGCAGGCCGTTATCCGCCTGATTTAAAATTGCCATGGGGCCTGAGTGATCCACATCGCCGCTCTGCTTTAAGCGGGTTTTTGCCGCCGGGTTGACACTGACGCAGAACGGGTTGACGAAATAAAAGCCTGCGTCCCGGATGGTGCCCACATAATTGCCGAACAAGGTCAGCACCATGGCCTCCTGGGGTTTTAAGACCTTCAGCCCCAGGAAGGGAATCCATCCCAGGCACAGATACACGATCCCCACCACCATGAGGACAACCTCCGCCGCTCCCCACATTTCATCGGCAATCCGTATGCCGGCAGCGACCACGAGCGCGATTGCCGCGGCATACAGGACAATGAACAGCAGCATACAGGCCATCCCGTTTTTCCGATTGTTCAATACCTTTTCTTTCATGATTCATTTTCTCCTCTCTCATTCGCTGTGGCACAGGGCCTCCGCGTTTTGTTTCTTTATGATATCAATTTGATATCATAATGTCAAGAGGAGAGAGGTAAAAATCATGTAAGTTCATGGCATATGACCCTGGGGATCACAACAGCATGTCCATCATTCGTTCAGTTCATCCGTCAGCCTGCAGATCTCATCAATATAGCCCCCGATCGTATCAATCGTATCCAGAAGCGATTTATCGGTAGTGATGTCGATTTTGGCGAGCGCCGCCAGCTCCACCGGCGTAAGCGTTCCGCCCGCGGCCAGCACCTTTTTCCAGTCCTCGATAGCCTCCTGACCCTCGGTCTCAATGCGCCTGCACATCTGGGTGGCGACGGTCAGACCAGCGCTGTAAGTGTAGGAATACAGACCCATATAATAATGGGGCTGGCGCATCCAGGTGAGCTCCGCGCCCTCTGTCAGCTCGACGGCGTCGCCCCAGAACTGATGCAGCGTATCCTTCATAATGCCGCTTAAGGTCTCAGCCTGCATGGTGCGGCCTTCCTCCACCTGGCGGTAAACCTCTCTCTGATAAGCGGCCTCCAGCAGATGCGTCACAAAATTATGATAGTAGGTGTTGCTGACCATATTGGAAAGAACAAAGCGGCGGAACCGCGGATCTTCATTGGTTTTGAGCAGATAATGCGCCAGCAGCAGCTCGTTCATCGTGGAAGGAGCCTCCACAAAATAGGTAGATACATTAGTATCAAAAATGGACTGTGCTTTATTACAGAGACGGAAGTGCCCCGCGTGGCCCAGCTCGTGCGCCAGGGTAAAAACATCGGACATCCGCTCATTCCAGCTCAGCAAAATAAAGGAATTCTTTCCGTAGGGGCTGGCGCAGAAGCCTCCTGTGGACTTGCCCTGATTCTGCGCGAAATCAACCCACCGCTCCTCGTAGGCGGTCTGGATCATCTTTACATAGTCGTCGCCCATGATGGCCAGGCCCTTTTCGATATATTCCCTCGATCCCTCGATGGTAACGGACGGGTTGTACTCCGGATCCACCGGCAGCTTCAGATCCGCGTAGGTCATTTTGTCCAGCTTGTGGATTTTCTGAAGAAGCTTCGCGTACTTGCGCATATGCGGCGCCAGCTTTTTCATGATGAGGTCGATCTGACGGTCATACATGTCGCGCGTCACCTTCTGGTCAAACAACAGGTAATCATAAACGTTGTCAAAGCCCTTCAGACCGGCCATGATCTTTTCCTGCTGTACGGTCGTGTTGTAGGCGGCCGCGGTCACATTTTCGTATTCGCGGATCTTTTTGGAGAAAGCCGCAAAGGCCGCGCGGCGCACCGCGGTATTTTCATCGTACTCGTAATTATCCTCAAAAAGAGAATAGCTTAAAGGATGCTCCTCCCCGTCCGCCTCAAAGGAAGGGAAGCGCATGTCCGCCAGCTTGGCCGCGTTATAGATTTCATAAGGACTGTTTAACGTCTGGGAAACCGCGCTGAGCACACGTTCCGCTTCCGGATGCAGGCGGTGCGGTTTCCCCCGCAGGACATCGCCCAGATACCCTTTGTTCGCCTTAGAGGCATCCATGGCATTCTTAAGAATTTCCTCCGGCAATTCGGCAATTTCACTGTCGATAAAGCTCAAATCGCTCTGTATCTGTGAAAAGAGGCGGCTGATCTGTCCCGCCTGATCCTGCACCTTCGCATCGTAATAATCCACGGAAGCCGCCAGACTGACATAATGCTCCGCAAGACCCATCTTCTCTTCAAGCGTACGCAGCGCGTCCAGGCAGTCGTTGACCGCCTGGGATGTCGTCATCTGTCCTTTGTATACGCAGACAATCTCCTTTGCCAGCTTTTTGATTTCCTCCACATCCGCCTTGAATTCTTTCTCTGTCTTATAAATTAAGGATAAGTCCCAGGTTTCCTCCACCGGGACTTCCTGGCGGGATAATAATTTCTTTGCCATACTTTATTCATGCCTCCTTCGTGACAAAACAGATCAGGTACAGCATATTAAGAAGGATGATCATTCCTGAACCGACATGTCCGTTTCGCGGACACCTGACGCCGTCAACCGCTAAGACGCGCTGACTCGCTTGCGCTCATGATATCAAGTAATAAATCTGCTGTACCTGACACAAATTGCTTATTCAGTTGTATTATACACCTGGAGGCTGATTTTATTCAATCCCCGGTCACTTCAGATTATGATGCTTCGCCAGCTTTTTCCGTCAATTATCGTTTGTTTTCTCCTGGTCGTTCTTCAAAATGGCAATCTTTTGCATCCGCAGCACATCCCCTGCCTGTGCCTCCCCTGCCAGATCCAGCCAGATCGTCTCACCGGCGTGCGGACAGCTTTCCACAGCCTCCATGTTACCGTTGTACATGGCGCGTACTGTGACGCGAATATTCCGCCCGTCCGGTTTCATGATTTCGATGGAATCGCCTGCCGCGAACTTATTTTTCTGCGTGATGCGGGCCAGGGTGTTTTTCGTCTCTTCAGTGTTACCGGGATACAGGCGTGTCTCTGCATTGCTGTCGGAACACGGATGATTTCCCGTCTCTTCCACACTGCCCAGATAAACGTAATCGTTGATGTATGTGCTGCTGTCATAAATCTGCGTCTCTGCGGAAGGCTTCCCGAAGAAAAAGCCCGTGGTATACTGGCGGTGCGTGCACTTTCGCACCTCGGCCTCATACCAGTCGCGGTTTGACTCATACAGCGCCGGGTCCGTGAAATAATCGTCGATCGCCCTGCGGTAGGCTCTGGTCACTGTGGCCACATAGAGGGCGGTCTTCATACGGCCCTCAATCTTAAAGGAATCGATGCCGGCCTCACACAACTCCGGAATATGGCCGATCATACACAGATCTTTTGAATTAAAAATATACGTGCCCCGCTCATTTTCCTCCACCGGAAAATATTCTCCCGGACGCTTCTCCTCCATCAGGGTATAATTCCAGCGGCAGGGATGCGTGCAGGAGCCCTGATTGGCGTCCCGCCCTGTCAGAAAGGCGGACAGAAGGCAGCGTCCGGAGTAGGAAATGCACATTGCGCCGTGGACAAAGGTCTCGATCTCCATCTGACACGGAATCTGCGCCCGGACTTCCTTCAGTTCGTCTAAGGAAAGCTCCCTGGCGCTGACGGCCCGCTTCGCCCCCAGCTCCTGCCAGAAGCGGTAAGTCTCATAGTTGGTATTATTGGCCTGCGTGGAAATATGAATGTCAATTTCAGGACAGACCCTGCGGGCGATGGTAAACATCCCCGGATCTGAAATAATCAAAGCGTCCGGCCCGATTGCCTTTAACTCCTGAAAATAAGCCTCCGCCGCGGCAAGATCGCGGTTATGCGCCAGAATATTGGCCGTCACATAGACCTTCACACCGTGCGCGTGCGCGAAAGCGATGCCCTCCCGCATCTCATCAGGGGAAAAGTTCTGCGCTCCAGCCCGCAGGCCGAAGGCGTCCCCGCCGATGTAAACCGCGTCCGCGCCGTAGCGGACGGCGGTTTTTAAGACAGGGAGACTTCCCGCGGGGGCCAGTAATTCGGGTTTTCTTGTCACAAAAACACCCCTTTCTTCACGCTCAGCGTCACGCCGTCCCCCACGGGCAGAATCACCGTCTCAAACGTCTCATCGTGCGTCAGCGCAAACAAATATTCCCGCATCCGGCTGTGGATGGTGCGGTTGCGCCGCTCCACGGCGAAGCGGGACTCCAGAATCTCTCCATCCTGCATGATATTATCTGAAATCAGAAGACCACCCGCGGACAACAGCCGCTTTACCTCAGGCAGGAAATGAATGTACTGCCCCTTGGCCGCGTCCATGAAAATCAGATCATAGGGACCGGTCAGCGTCGGCAGAATCTTCGCCGCGTCGCCTGCAAGCAGTGTGATTTTCTCCTCATAGCCTGCGGCTTTGAAATTCTTAAGCGCTTTCGGGATTCGTTTTTCATAATTCTCAATCGTCGTGATCCGACAGTCCGCTGGTGTATGTTCCGCCATCAAAATCGCGGAGAACCCGACGGCGGTTCCTACCTCCAGAATGGAGACAGGCTTTGTAAGCGTTGTCAGAAACCGAAGCAGGCTCTGCATATCCGGCCGGATGATAGGGATTTCCTCCGATCTGGCCTCCTGTTCCAGTTCCGTCAAAAAAAGGCTGTTGCCTTTATCCATGGATCGAATAAAGGCAAGCATCCTCTCATCAAGAATCATATTCTGTTCCTCACTCACCTGAACTCGTGGAAAGTGCCTCCATAATCTCATCATTCGTCATGGAGGTATTCAACGTGTAGGTTCCGGCTTTCATGGTCGTTTTATAACTGGATAAGCGGTTCTGCAGCTTGAAAATCAGAGCGGAGCGGATGACGCCCTTCTCCTCAAGAAGGTCCGCGATGTCGCCGCTGTCCATGCCCTCTGAAATGGTCACGGTAATGTCTGTCCCCTCGCCGCTGCTGACCGGCTCCTCCGCAAACACGCGGTAACCGACCTCATAGCCGAGCAGAGCGCCCCTGTAGATCACCACGGCCACTAAAACCGCCAGCATGATCTTCACTGCGGTGCGCAGGACAGATAAAATAATTTCCTTTACATCTCCCATACTGTTTCTCCCAGTCAATCCCTTGCAGTCACTGTTTCGCAGCCGCGAATAGTAACGTTAGTTATTCAAAATCCAGGCTCACGACCAGTTTATCCATAACCTCCTGCATCATCCTGCAGAGCGCCAGCTCCGCGGCCAGGAATTCCTTCAGCAGCGGATTCTGCGTCAGCTCGCGCTTTTCCCTGTCCAGGTCGTCCAGCTCCTCAAAGGAGGCTCCCTCCTGCATGCTGGTCTGCACCTCGTAATTGCGTGTGCGGAAACTGTCCAGACGTTCCTTTAGCTCCGGATACTGCTCCACCTTTTCCAGGCTCTGTCTGTATTCCTTGTAGATTTGCGACGAGACGATCCTGTTGATCAGCACGTCGGTTTCCTTCATGATTTCGGGTTCCATTTTATCCTCAGTAAGGAAGGCTTCACGCCTCCATGATTATAGGCAGTATCATCGGTTTACGGTTGGTTCTCTCCCAGATGAAGTCGCTTAAGTCGTCGCGGATGCTGCCCTTTAGCTTGCCCCAGTCCGTGATGCCCTTCTCCAGGCACTTGTCCACAGCCACTTCCACAACCCGCGTGGCCTCATCGATCAGGGACTCAGACTCCCTGACATAAACAAAGCCTCTGGAAACAATATCCGGTCCGGATACTACCTGCAGATTGTCGCTGTCCAGGGAAAGCACCACAATCAGAATGCCGTCCTCCGCCAGGCGCTGCCTGTCGCGCAGCACCACATTGCCCACGTCGCCCACGCCCAGGCCATCCACTAAAATGCCGCTGGCGGGCACCTTGCCGGTGATCTGCGCGCTGTTCTCATCCATCTCAATTACATCGCCGGACTGCAGAATGAAAATATTTTCCTTCGGAATGCCCAGATTTAAGGCAATCTTTTTCTGCGCGACCAGATGCTTATATTCGCCGTGCGCGGGAATCACGTACTTCGGTTTCAGCAGTGTGTAAATCAGCTTCAGATCCTCCTGGCAGGCGTGGCCGGATACATGCGCGTCCTGCGTAATCACCTGTGCCCCCTTCTGCAGCAGCTCGTTGACGACCTTCGTAACAGCCTTCTCGTTGCCGGGAATGGGATTGGAGGAAAATATCACAGTGTCCCCCGGATGGATGGAAATCTTTTTGTGCATGCCGCTCGCCATGCGGGATAAAGCCGCCATGCTCTCGCCCTGGGAACCGGTGGTAATGATCACCGTCTGCTCCTCCGGATAAGACCTCAGCATATCCTCCTCGATCAGCGTATTATCCGGAATATGCAGGCAGCCCAGCCTCGAAGCGGTTTCAATAATATTCACCATGCTGTGGCCTTCCACCACAACCTTGCGTCCGAATTTACCGGCAGTATTGATGATCTGCTGCACGCGGTCCACATTGGAGGCAAAGGTCGCTACCAGAATGCGGGAGCCCTTATACTCCTCAAACAGCGCCTCGAAGGTTCGGCTTAAGGTTTTCTCGGAAGGCGTATAACCCGGCCTCTCGGCGTTGGTGGAGTCCGGCAGAAGCGCCAGCACGCCTTTTTTGCCCAGCTCCGCGAAACGCGCCAGGTCAATCGCGTCCCCGTATACAGGGGTATAGTCTACTTTAAAATCACCCGTGTGCACCACGATGCCAGCCGGGGAATAGATGGCCAGGGCCGCGGCGTCCACAATGCTGTGATTGGTCTTGATAAATTCCACCCGGAATTTGCCGAGTGTGATGGTTTGTCCGAATTTGACAACGACACGTCTCGTCGTGTCCATCAGGTCATGCTCTGTCAGCTTATTTTCAATGATGCCCATGGTCAGGCGGGTGGCGTACACCGGCACGTTCATATCCTTTAAAATATAGGGCAGAGCGCCGATATGATCCTCATGGCCATGTGTAATCACAAAGCCTTTGACCTTTTCAAAGTTGTCCTTCAGGTAGGTGACATCCGGAATGACCAGGTCGATTCCCAGCATATCGTCCGCCGGGAAGGACAGCCCACAGTCCACCACAACAATACTGTCCTCATACTCAAAGGCAGTAATGTTCATACCGATCTGCTCCAGGCCTCCGAGTGGTATGATCTTCAGCCTGGAGTGATTGTCCGTATTCAATTCATTCTTCACACGATTCTCCTTTTCTTTTCTGCCGCGCCATGCTCCTTTTCTTTGACTTCACAGCGCGTTTAGAGGGCAAATGTCAGATCGTTCTTTTTGCTTCCCGGTATCCTCAAGTCTCTTCATCCTGTCCCTGCTTTCCTGCCGCCCCATTTCCCGTCCTGGCAGCGGGCAAAGCCGGTTTTTGCCGATACAAGCCAAAAAGCGTTCTCCGTCATCGTCCGATTTTCATCATAACCGCTCGCTCTGCGGTTACTGTGTTATTTTTAACCCTGGAAACCGCCTTCTGCACAGGCTTCTCCGGTCTTTGGTTTCTTTTTCATGCGGTTTATGGCCCTGTCGGGTATCCATCCGCTTCCTGTTTACGAAATGAGGCCGTCAGACGAGGCTGATATCCTCGTCCTCCAAAAGGCTCTGGAATACCTCACCTGCTGCGGTAAGCTCCGCGTCATCCTCCACAAACTCATAGGAAATCTCGTCCTGCGTCCGGCCGGTTTCCTTCAGAATATAGGCCTCCCCGTCGCCGCTCTCCTCGTCGGTGGTCAGCAGATAATTCACGCCTCCGAGCCTTGTCTGCTCCAGTACATATAATTCGATGGGGTCTTCCCCCTGCGGGGTTAAGATAATTTTTTCCAAAACGGTATTCTCTCCAATATCATCCCTGAACGCAATCCGGCGCCTTCTTAAATCTGCGATCTGTCCTGCCGCTTAAGTCAATCTGCGGTGATCCAGATACTCCTGTAAAATAATCGACGCGGCGATCTGATCCACATACTCCTTACGGTTTTCACGCCGTACCCCTGCTTCCATCATGATTTTATCCGCGCTGACGGTGGTCAGTCTCTCATCCCAGAGCGCCACGGGCAGGCCGGTACGCCGCTCCAGCTTTTCCCGAAATTCCATTGAAAACCGCGCGCGGTCCCCGATGTCGTTATTCATATGCTTCGGAAATCCGAGCACAATTTCTCCCACTTCGTACTCCAGGATCAGTTCCTCGATGCGGGCAAGCGTCTGGCGCAGTTTATTTTCATCCTTCCGACGGATGATTTCAATTCCCTGGGCGGTGATCAGAAGCGGGTCGCTGATGGCGACGCCCACCGTCTTGCTGCCCAGATCCAGTCCCATGATTCTCATCTAAACCTGATCCCAATGCTTATTGGCGATATACGCCCGCAAAAGCTCTTCCACCAGTTCGTCCCGCTCCACCTTCATAATCAGGCTGCGCGCGCCATTATAGGAGGTAATAAAGGTCGGGTCGCCGCTCATGATGTAGCCGACAATCTGATTCACCGGGTTGTAGCCCTTCTGTGAAAGGGCGTCGTACACAGCGGCCAGCACCATCTGCGCGCCCGTGACCGGCTCTGACTCAATCTCTATAAATCTGGTACTTCCAAAATCTTCCATAGTAAATCCTCGATGTCATGTCCGAAACACAAATACAGATTAATCATAAACCATTTATATCAAAATTTCAAGCACTACATTTCGACGACGGCCGACATGCACGATTCGACACCATTACGGATTTGTCGGTCGCTTATCTGTCCCGATATACTGGACAGTGCGAAAATCCATGACGTTATGGCGGATAATCCAGTCTATATACGTCATAATATAATGCGCGGACAACAGATATCCCATGGCGTTCATATGCCCGCCGTCATAATATTTCTCCTGGAAAGCCTGATCGTAAGGCGGCGCGTAATGAAAGAGATCCACCACGTAGCAGTTTTTCAGCTTCGCGGCAATTCCCTCAATCAACCCGCAGAACTCCTCGCTGCCGAAATCCGTCGGCATCGTCAGAAGGAAAAACTTCGCATCCGGCTGCAGGGACTGCAGGCGCTGAATGATTTTCGAATACCACCCAACAAAGGTATGGGCATTGTTTTCATAATTCTGAAGGTCAATATCCGTCTGAGGGCTGCCAATCTTTCCGTCATAGACGACTTTCAGCGTCTCCTGCCAACCAACGTCGTTGACGCCGAGCGCGATAATATATCCCTGTTTTAAATTGTCTTTGTCAAACAGATGGTTGATTGCCTCTGTCTTACTGTTTCTTGCATCCGCTTCCCGATAAATCTGATATGCCGTCAGGCCGCCCCTGGAAAAGCACGTCATCTGAATGCCCGTAATGCGCTCAATCTGCTTTCCCCAGGAATAGTCATAGCAGTCCGACCAGGCCTTCTCCCCTTCCGGTCCGACGCACTCAAACTCTCCGCTTGTCAGGCTGTCCCCGATGCAGCCGATGGAGCGGAAAATGTTCATCATCCCGCCGTCGCGGATGATATGCTCAAGGGGGTTGTCCTGTTTTCTCATAAAGAAATCTCCTCACACCGGCATGTCACAATCTCATCCGTCAGCATTCCGGTAATTTCACAAACCAAAAGCTTATTTTCCAGGTTTTCTTCACTTGCCAGCGCCGCCTTCACATACTCCCTCGTATGGCCGACCCAATATTCACGGCCATCGATTTCCTTTATTTCTTCAAATAAAATCTCCGCCCTGCGGCCAGTCTGCGCCCTGCGGTATAGGGTGGAATGCCTGTCTGTCATGGCAAGCAGCACATCGCTGCGCGCTCCCTTTACCGCCTCGGTCAGCTGCCCCTTCATGCCAGCGGCCACAGTCCCCTTTCTCGCGGAATATTTGAAAATGTGCATCTCGTAGAGGGAAAGCTTCTCCAGGAAACGTACCGTTTCGGCAAATTCCTCCTCCGTTTCCTGCGGGAAACCCACGATCACATCGGTGGTGATGGCGGGATGATCAAACACTCTGCGCAGCTGCGCTACACTCCGCGCGTACTCCGCGGTGCTGTACCGCCTGTTCATACGGCGCAGCGTCCCATCGCAGCCGCTCTGCAGAGACAGATGGAAATGAGGGCACAGCTGCGGGATGGCGGCAAGCCGTTCTGCCGTTTCCTCCGTGATAATCCTGGGCTCCAGGGAGCCTAAGCGGATGCGGCGAATCCCGCTCTCTTTAGCCAGCCGCTCCAACATGTCAACCAGCTTGCTTGCGCCGGAATAGTCATGGCGCTCATCAGACTGCGGCCTGTTTACGCACTCGCCTCTCTCCCACGGCTCATCCTCAAAATCGATGCCGTAGGAACTAATGTGAATGCCCGTGAGCACGATTTCCTGATAGCCCGCCGCGACAAGTCCTCTGACCTCCTTAAGAATGTCCTCATAATGCCTGCTGCGCACCCGCCCCCTGGCGTAGGGAATGATGCAGTAGCTGCAGAACTGATTGCAGCCATCCTGAATCTTGATGTACGCGCGGGTATGCTCAGCTGTTTTCTGCAGCGTCATTTCTTCATAATTATAAACATGGTTGATGTCGGTCAGACTGCTGCCGCCGAGTGTCTTTAAAATCTCCGGCATTTTGCTGCCTTCCTGTAATCGGGAACCCTGCGGTTCAAAACTTTCGCCCGTGCTTTTACTGTTTTCTGCTACTGCCCTGCTTTCCAGAAACTCTGTAATCAGCTCCGCGGCCTGCCCTTTCTTATGATTACCAATGACAAGGTCCACGCCCGCGTCCTGCAGCACCTGCTCCGTCCCTGTCTGCACATAGCAGCCTACAGCCACCACCACCGCGTCCGGATTTCTCTTCCTCGCCTGGTGCAGCATCTGGCGGCTCTTTCTGTCCGCGATATTCGTCACCGTACATGTATTCACAATATAAATATCCGCCTCAGAATCAAAGGGAACAATTTCATACCCCTTCTCTTCCAGCTTCTGCTGTATAACGTCCAGTTCATAGGCGTTGACCTTACATCCAAGATTGTGCAGCGCCGCTTTCATTTGATCCCTCCTATTGATTTTTCAAAACAAATCTATAGTGATATAAACTTTGTGCAACAGAGCGTAAGAATGAACTATCTGCTGACGATTTTTCGTGCTATGGAGATGAGACTTAGAAAAAGTGGAAGCCTCTGCTGAACACTTTTTCTGGTTTAACGGCTCATCGAAGTGCCCAGCACGTATGAGGAAGCAGATAGTTCATTCTCACGCGACCTGTTTCAGCACAGTAATTTTACAAAAATCCCATTGACTTTTTTTCCTTCTTCCCTTACGATGGGAGAGGAAGCTACCAGCTTCAACGTGTGCTGAAAGTCCTGTTATACAAGCCCTTTCAAGCGCTCCGATTATTTTACAGAAAGGAGGCTGTCCACAACATGACACAGGTTGAGATTTCTCTGAATTCAATCGACAAGGTAAAGTCCTTCGTCAACACCGTCACCCGTTACGATTATGACTTCGATCTTGTATCCGGAAGATACGTCATTGACGCGAAATCCATTATGGGCATCTTCAGTCTGGACCTGTCCAGAAGCATCACTCTGAACATTCACGCAGACGAGGATATTGACGAGCTGATGGAAGTGCTTGCGCCCTATATCGTAAAATAAACTGCACAGGTACATATGACTGAAAGGCCCCGAGGAAACCCCCGGAGCCTTCATTTTTTACTCCTCCGCCGCGATGATCAGGCGCTTCGTATCAAGGGCGGTCTGCATAAGTTCGTCGATCTTTTCTTCCAGGTGACGCTCATGTTTTTTGATGATGCCGAGGTTCGGCTTCGTCACCGGATGCTTTGCCACGAAAATCGTACAGCAGTCCTCGTACGGCAGAATGGAGGTCTCGTATGTGCCAATCTTTTTGGCCAGTGTCACGATGTCCTCCTTATCGTAGGCGATCAGCGGCCGGTACACCGGCAGCGTACAGACCTCATTGGTACACAAAAGCGACGACATGGTCTGACTCGCCACCTGCCCGATGCTCTCTCCGGTAATCAGGCCCAGGCAGTCCGTCTCCTTCGCGATGGCCTCCGCGATCCGCATCATATAGCGGCGCATGATGATGGTCAGCTCCTCATGCGGACAATTTTCATAAATATACAGCTGAATATCCGTAAAATTCACCACATAGAGGTAAACCGGCCCCGCGTAGCGCGAGACATCCTTCGCCAGGTCCACCACCTTTTCTAAGGCCCGCTCGCTGGTATAGGGCGGCGCGTGAAAATAAACCGCATCAATTTTGACGCCTCGTTTGGCGATCATATAGCCCGCCACCGGTGAATCAATCCCGCCGGACAAGAGCAGCATCCCTTTGCTGCCGGTGCCCACCGGCATCCCCATCGCGCCCGGGATGCTCTGGCTGTACAGATAAATCCGCTCGCGAATCTCAATATTTAACACAATCTCCGGATTGTGAACATCCACCCGCATATGCGGAAACGCATCTAAAATAATCTCTCCCAGCTTCGCGTCCAGCTCCTGCGAATCCAGGGGATAGTCCTTCCTGGCTCTGCGCGCGTGTACCTTGAAGGTCTTTTCCGCGTCACCGTAGACCTGACGCATATATTCCTCTACGGACCGGCACAGGTCTTCCACACCGTTGTCCTCAATATGGACAACCGGACAGATGGCAGTGATGCCAAACACCCGCTGCAGGCGCTCCACCACCTCGTCATAGTCAAACTCTGTCTCCGCCTCCACATAGATGCGCCCGGAATTTTTGGTGACCGCAAAGGTTCCCTCGCATTTTTTCAGGGCATATTTGATCTGCTGAATCAGCGCGTCCTCAAACCGATAGCGGTTTTTGCCCTTGACGCCGATTTCTCCATATTTGATTAAAAAAGAAGTAAACATCATTTTTTCCTGTAAATAGCTTACTCGCCAAGCAGCTCCTTCATCGTCTCAATGGCAGTTTCAAGCTGGTTGTCAGAGCCGTCCTCCAGATAAGCGTCCGTATCCAGCTCCACTTCCACGTCCGGTGTAATACCAACGCCGTGGATATTGGTCCCACTCGGCGTATAGTAAGCACTGGTCGTCAGCTTCACCGTGGAGCCGTCGGACAGCGTGCGGACCGTCTGCACGATTCCCTTGCCGAAGGTCGTGACGCCCACCACCGTGGCCTTGCCGTGATCCTTCAGCGCGCCGGTCAGCACCTCCGCGGCACTCGTGGAATTCTCATTTACCAGAAGTACGATCGGCAGATCCAGCTCTCTCGCCGCGTCGGAGGTATATTCCTCACGATTGCCGCTTTTATCCTCCGTATAGAGAATCAGGCCATCGCCGAGCAGCATATCCGCGATCTCTACTACAGAATAAAGACTGCCGCCTGGATTGTCCCGCAGATCCAGGATCAGTCCCGCCGCGCCGTCCGCCTGAAGCTCCTCAAGTGCTTCCTCAAACTGCTCCACCGTGACGTCGTCAAACTCGGTCAGCTGGACATAGGCAATATCATCATCCAGCATTTCATAGGTCACTGTGACGGTCTCAATCCTGCGGCGCTCCACGTCAATGTCCAGCAGCTCATCATCCCGCATCACCGTGACCGTCACCCAGGTACCCTCGTCGCCCTTGATCAGCGCGACCACCTGGCTGGAGTCCATCCCCAGAACGTCCTCCCCATCCACTGCGTAAATCACATCTCCGGCCAGAAAACCGGCCTCCTCGGCGGGTGTTCCCTCAATGACGCCGGTAATCTTCACATAGCCGGTGTCCGCGTCCTGCTGGACATAGGCGCCAATTCCATAGTAAACGCCCTCCGTGCTCTCCTGCAGTTCTTCCGTTTCCTCTTTCGTATAATACGTGGAATAGACATCCCCCAGGGAGTCCATCAGGCCCTGAAACACGCCGTCCGCCAGGGTCTGATTGTCCACCTCATCGAGATAATAGTTATTTTTAATCAGGGCTTCCACCGTCAGAAGCTTGGAAAGAAATTCCGAATCTACGAAGCTCTCCGAATCGGATGCAGCCGTGGAGCTGTAGGTGTATACGGCAGAATCGCTCTGCCCCAGATAGTAGCCTCCCGCTACCACAAGCGAGGTCAGACCCGCCCCCAGCAGCATGCCGGCCGCGAGATATAATCCTTTGGAAAAGGTGTATTTTTTTTCTTTCATACCAACTATACCCTCAGATGTTTACGGCAGGTAAAGACGCTGCCGAAAAAGCCGATCCCGACACCGATGGCCACAGAAAGCGGCGCCAGCATCTGGAATACCTCCGACACCTCCAGAAAGCCCAGTAGGGTACTGAGAGAGGAAAAACGGGTCACAATGGCCAGAATGACATTATTATAGATAAAATACAGCATCACCAGCGGAATAATGGAGCCGATCAGCCCGATCAGCACACCCTCCACAATAAAGGGGAAGCGGACAAAAAAGTCCGTGGCGCCGATATATTTCATAATATTGATCTCCTCGCTGCGGATGGAGATACCGATGGTGATCGTATTATTAATCAAAAAGACTGAGACCAGGAACAGGATGCCGATGATCGCGATAGAGGCAACACCCACCAGAGAATTTAAACTGCCCAGAGTGGTCGCCGCGATTTCGCTCTTATTGACCCTGCGGACAATCTCCTGGCCCTCCAGCCAGTCAACCAGATCACTCTGCTGGGTGACGTCGCTCATGTAGATGGTCAGGCTGGCCGAGTCCGCCAGCGGATTGTCCGAGAAGCTGTCCAGATACTCCGTAATTCCTAACTCCTCCGCAAAGCTCTCCCACGCCTCGTCAGCGGAGGTATATTCCACATGGTCCACTTCCTCGCGCAGAATCAGCTGATCCCGCAGGGAAAACATCTCCTCTTCCGTGGTGCCGGACTGAAAAAAGACCGTCACGGAAATTTCACTCTGTACATTATTGACAATATACTGCAGATTGAGCATAATGGCGGCGAAAGCGCCCAGCAAAAACAGGCAGGCGCTGATGGTAGCCACGCTCGCCAGCGTATACCATTTATTGTGGAAGAGACTGACAAAGCCTTCCTTAAGCGTGTAAAACAGCGAATTAATCCTCATGTTCGTAATCTCCGTATTTCTCTAAGGCGTCATCCTCTTCATAGGCTTCCGATTCTGCATTTTCCTGATACGTTTCCGACTCTCCGTAATCGTCATAATCCCCGTCTTCGTAATCTCCATACTCTTCGTAGTCCGCATAATCGCCGTAATCCGCATACGCTTCCGACGTTTCATCGTCCGCATACATGTCAGTGCCTTCGCTTCCCGCATAGGCGTCCTCATCTTCATAGGCGTCCTCATCTTCGTCAGAAAACGCATCTTCATAGGAATTCATACCGCTGTCGAGGAGTCCATCCTCAAAGGAAACCGCACTGTCATAGAGGTTCGCTTTCCCCAAAGTCTCTTCTTTTTTAAACTCCGCGATCGCGTCGAACTCCTCATATTCCTCGTACTCCGCCTTCGCCTCGTACTCTCCGGACTCCACATCGCTCTCGATCACGCCCCTGTGGAGGGAGATCACACGCTTGTGCATCTGATCCACGATTTCTTTATTGTGCGTGACGACCACAACGGTCGTGCCGCGCTGATTGAATTTATCCAGCAGGCGCATGATCTCCTGGCTGTTGGCCGGGTCCAGATTACCTGTCGGCTCATCGCAGAGCAGAATCTCAGGCTGGTTGACAAAGGCCCTGGCCAGAGCGACTCTCTGCTGCTCACCGCCGGAAAGATGGCGGGGTTTGACCTTATATTTGCCCGCCAGGCCGACATATTTCAGGATGGCTGGAACGCTCTTTTTGATATTTTTGGTCGGCACCTGAGTCACGCGCTGGGCAAGGGCCACGTTATCATACACATTCATGTCCTTCAACAGACGGAAGTCCTGGAACACGACGCCCAGACGTCTGCGGAAGGCCGGAACCCTGCGGTGCTTCATGGTGGACAGATTTTCCCCCAGCACATACACGCCGCCCTTGGTGGCGACCAGCTCTCTGAACAGCAGTTTAATCAGGGTGGATTTGCCGGAGCCGCTGACACCGACGATAAATACAAATTCGCCCTTCTTAATCCTGAGTGAAACATTTTTCAGGACGGGGGCGTTGGTATAAATATGCGTCACATTATCGAGGACGATCGCGTCATCGTCCCGCAGATTCACTGTGCTGCGTGAATTTTTCTTTTTCAAACTGTGGTTCCTCATTTCTTTACAGCGGCGGCTTTCCCCCGGCGCAAACTTTTGCCCGCGCGGGTGCCCGGGCACGCATTTGCTCCATGATGGAAATCGTACGCCTGTTAATCCATTTTTTCCATGTACTTCATGTATTTGACGACCATCAGCGCGATGTGAAAGGTGATGGCGTCCTCAAATACCCGCAGATCCAGGCCTGTCGTCTTCTGCAACTTATCCAAGCGGTGCACTAATGTGTTGCGGTGAATGAAGAGCTGTCTGGAGGTTTCGGAGACGTTTAAGTTATTTTCAAAGAATTTATTGATGGTGGTCAGCGTCTCCTCATCGAAATCATCGAAGGATCTGCCGCCGAAAATCTCCCGGATGAACATCTTGCACAGCGGAATGGGCAGCTGATAGATCAGGCGGCCAATCCCCAACTGGCTGTAAGCGATGACGTCTTTTTCCTCAAAGAAGATGCGGCCCACATCCAGCGCCATTTTTGCTTCCTTGTAGGAACGGCTGACGTCCTTGATCTCGCCGACGGAGCTGCCGTAGGCGACGCGGACATTTCTGACGCCCTCCTTCGCCAGGTAGCGCACCACAGAGGCTGCGTATTTGTCGATATCGGCGTTTGTCTCGTTCTCCGCCAGATCCTTTAAAATGATGACATCTTTCTCGTCCACGGCGGTGATGAATTCACGGGGACTGTTGCCGAAGCCGGTCTTAGTCAGCTCCAGCATGTTGGTCTCTCTGCTGTTGTCCGCCTGAATCAGCAGCACGGTGCGGCGCTGCTCAAACTGCATGTGCAGCTTTTTGGAGTGGCTGTAGATATCCACCAAAAGCAGGTTGTCCAGCAGGAGATTTTTGACAAAGTTGTCTTTGTCAAAGCGCTCCTTGTAAGCCACTAAAAGGCTCTGAATCTGGAAGGCGCTCATCTTGCCGATCATGTAGGCGGTATCGCCGGTGCCCTGCACGACCAGAATATACTCCAGCTGGTACTCATCATAAATTTTGAAATACTGGTGGCCGCTCACCTCCTGTGATTCCGTGGGAGATTTGGCAAACTCCGCGCAGCGGGCCGCGCAGTCTCTCATGTCGTCGGTGGAGGCGATTTCCTTGCCGTCGATGTCCATGACGGCGAGTTCCACTCTGCCGATGTTTTTCAGGCCGTCGATTGTATTCTGCAGTATCTGGTTGGATATCATGTCGTTATTCCCTCATTCTGATTTTTCTGTTGTGTTGCTGACCGTGAATATTCACAGACGCTTCCCTCCACATGCGCAAAAGCAGCCGCTTCGCGTCTGGTCTACGTTTCACTTCGGTCGGTGCAGAACAGACGTCCCCCGGACGTCTTGCACCGCAGTAAAAACACTGCTCATCTTTTTGCGCGATACAATGAGACTCGTGAGGGCACTTGTGCACTCATGAGGCGAATGTCGCGTTCAGCGAGACGTTAGTCGAGTGTGCTTATGTGGGGGGGAAGTGACTGATTCTCAGTCATCTGAGAACTGTAAACAGCCCTTTACAAGCACACTACGCTTGACAGGTCTGTTTACAGTTCCCAGATTAACCGTGAATAGTAACTCTGTAATTACAAATCTACACAAAATGCGCAAAAAAATCAACTCTTTTTTGTTGGAAATAACGATTTTCTTTTAACAAATTTTCCAAATCAGACCGAAACGTCTCTCGCTCAGCTTCTGCGGATGCCTTTTTCGGTGATCAGGATCTTTTTTTCCTTTAAAAGATGGCCCACGGCGCGTTTAAACTCATTTTTGCTCATGCCGGTATGGCTGGCGATCAGTTCCGGAGCGGCCTTATCGTTGAAGGGCAGGCTGCCGCCGTTCTGATCCAGCAGGGTGAGAATCCGTTTGCTGTCAGCCTCAATCTGCAGGTAAGCCTTCTGGCGAACGCTTAAATTCAGCTTGCCGTCCTCCCGGACCTCCACCACACGGGCCTGTACCTGGTCGCCGGGCGAAAGCTGCACCCCGTAGAATTCCTTTTTCGGAATAAGCGCGGAATACTTATCATCCACCGCCACAAACGCGCCGATCCGGTCATTGATTTCATAAACCGTCCCTCTCACGCTGTCCTCTATCTGATATGGGCTCTGTGTGGAAAGCTCCCGATAGACGTTCATGGTCGCGCAGAGTCTTCCGCTCTTGTCAATATACAGACCAACCAGCACCTCCTCGCCTTCCCTGACCTTATGCGTCTGCTGGCGATAGGGCAAAAGCAGGTCCTTTTCCAGGCCCCAGTCCAGGAACGCGCCGATTTTGCCTACCTGCACTACCTTCAGCCGCGCCGTCTGGCCGATGGTCAGCTTCGGCGTCAGAGTCGTCGCGATCATCCGATCCTCACTGTCCCGGTAAAGAAAGACCCTGACGGTGTCCCCTACCTGTACGCCCTCCGGTATATATTTTTTAGGAAGAAGCACCTCCTCGTTTTCTCCCTCTTCAGACAGATATACGCCAAAATCAACCCTGCGCGCGATGCAGAGGGTCTGTATCTCTCCTAATCGTAACATAATCACTCCTGTATCACTGCCGCAGGCAAGGAAAAACGGCAGATTATTTTCATATATATTCACATAGTCCTGTTGGCAGCGGCATAAGCTGCGTGTAAGCGGGTCAGCTGCAAAGAATGTGCATGCCGATCAACATACTTCCCTGCTCGTCCTCCAGCCTGACCTGCCAGCCCGCTTCGGTTTTCAGTACCACAGGGACAATCAGGTCACCGGTGTGCGCCTGGCCTTTATACTCGATGCGCAGCTCCGTAATCCCGGGCTTTTCTCCCATCAGTTCCAGGGCGTTCATCGCGATGGTCACATAACGGGCATTATTGACATGATGATTGGTATCCTGATAATCCGGTGTCACCCGCAATGGTTCCAGCCGCTGGCCGCCCTCCGCCATCACAAGCTTGCGCGGCGCGTACTCCATCGGAAGTCTCTCCTCCATGGGGTAGCGGGCAATCATCTCAGGATTCACCTTGACCGGACGGAAGCGCGTCGTCTCAAGCAACGACCAGATGGAATTGGCCTGCATCAGCATCCGCCCCTGTTCATCCTTCATCAGGAAATTACGCATGCCCAGGAAGCCCTTGAATTCATAGGGAAATGTGCCGATCGTCACCTTTTCGTTAAGTCCGGGCCGCCTGAGTATCTGAATCTGCCAGAACGACAGGATCCAGGCAATCCCCTGATTCGTCAGATACTCCAGCCCGACGCCAATATCCTCCGACTGAAAGGTCGAACAATCCTGAAAATAATCCACGATCTTCGGCACCGCCAGAAGGCCGTCCTCAGAAAGCTCGCTATAGCGGATCCGACTCTCAAACTGATACATACACGCTCCTTTGTCCCTCCTGTCAGGACACTCACAGAAGCCATTATACCCTCATCGGCTCAAAAACTCAATACAATTTCCGGAAATGTTACAATATTGTTACAAATGGACCCGCAGGCACGGAAACACCGATACCGTGGGACGGTTTTTGAAGGAATGTATTTCAGAAAAATAAACAGGCCAGCGGCAGAATCCGTTGGCCTATTTATAAAACAGTATTCAAAGTTGTATTTACCAGATAATTCTTTCAGCGTCCTTCAGACAGGGAGGGCATTACCGGATGATTTCATTTTGCTTTCTGCGTATGCAGATGACTGCTGTCGTCAAACCGCCGCAGGCAATCAGAAGCAGAACTGCCCACAATGCCAGGTTCGCCTCATCGCCGGTATCGGCAGAAGCAACGGTAACGGCAGCAGTTGTCCCGTCAGATGAAGTGACGGTTTCTTCCACATCGTTGGAAGAGGAAGCGGTTTCTTCCACTTCAGCAGAGGAGACAGTGGTTTCCTCCTCTTCAGCGGAGTTCTGGGTGGTCGTTGACTCCTTCCAGGCAATGACCACAGGGGACAGGCCGGTCAGATTTACCACCAGACCGTTCTCCGTCTTCGTGACTGCGGGGAATTCTGTCTTTCCGGCAACAGTGCCCAGCCGTTGAGAGGTAACAGTAAACATATGCATAACGATGAAGTCATAGCTGCTGTCCGTTCCATCGGGATAAGACAGGGTTACGGTGATGCCAGAGGTTGGGAAGTTGTCCTCTGTGGCGTCCACCCATGCGCCGCCGTTAACCCGGTATTGCAGTACCACATCGTAGACGGCAGTATTCTCCTCCGTATAGCCCTGCGTCACAACGACCTGGCTGATCAGCGCCTCCTTCAGCGCCTCAACGCTGCTGTAAAGCGATGTCAAGCCCTCCGGCACAGCAGTCAGGCTCTGTACCTTTTGCTGAACGTCCAGGCTCGTGTCCGTTTCATCCAGCACCAGAATATCGGTGTAATCCGCCCTGTAGCTTTCGCCGCAGCCGGAGCAGGTATAGACCGTGTAGCCCTGGGCGGCATATGTAGGTTCAACCACCTCAGCGGCCTCATAGTGGTGGCCGGTGGCGTCAACGGTCACGCTGTAGCTGTCCCCGCAGCCGGAGCAGACATAGACGTTCTCGCCGCCCGCAATGCAGGTGGCGGCTGTGGAGGCGTCCTCATCCAGCACATAGGTATGAATGCCGGTGGCCGGAACGGTAACCGTTCCACGGTTGATCTCCGCGCCGCAGACGGAGCAGTAAATCACGCTGTCATAGGAACCTGCTGCAATACAGGTGGCCGCAACATGATTCTCATCGACAGCCTCGGCTGGGGTATGACCGGTGGCCGGAACGGTAATCGTCTCACGGCTGATTTCCTCACTGCATTCGGTGCAGTAGACCACCGTGTCATATGAACCGTCCTCCGTGCAGGTGGGGTCAACCTCCTTCTCAATGACGGGGTCACCTGCGGTATGGCCGCCAGCAGGAACGGTAATCGTCTCGCGGCTCAGTTCCTCGCCGCAGACGGAGCAGTAAACTGCGCTTTCATAAGAACCGGCCGTAGTATGAGTAGCCGCAACCTCATTCTCTACAACGGCTCCACCCGCGGTGTGACCAGTGGCAGCAACAGCAATCGTCTCACGGCTCAATACCGCGTCGCAGACAGAGCAGTAAACTACGCTGTCATAGGAGCCGGCCTCCGTACAGGTGGCCGCGACTTCATTCTCTACAACGGCCTCGGCTTCGGTATGACCAGTGGCAGGAACCTCCTCGCCGGTCGCTACCGTTTCGCCGCAGACAGTGCGGGCCTCGTCGCCGGTGTAGCCGTCCTCGGTGCACGTAGCATCTTTCGCGTTCTGGATCTCGGTACTGTGGCCAGTGGCGGGAACGGTAACCGTTTCGCGGCTGAGTTCCTCACCACAGACAGAGCAGTAAACCACGCTGTCATAGGAGCCGGCCTTCGTACAGGCGACCGCAACCTTATTCTCTTCGACGGCTTCGCCCGCGGTGTGACCGGTGGCGGGAAGCACTTCACCAGCAGTGACAATCTCTTTGCAGACACTGCAGATCGTATCACCGGTGTAGCCGGCCTCGGTGCAGGTAGCGGCCTTCGCGTCCTTAATCTCAGTGGTACTGTGGCTCACAGTGACAGATGTGCTGACATCTTTACCCAGCGCGGAAACTGTCAGATTTGCTGACCCTGCAGTGGCTGCTATAACCTTACCACTATCGCTATCAATGGTAACAATCGATGTGTCGCTGCTCCAGGTGGGTGAAACGACTGTGACCTTCCTCGTTGCACCGCTTGGCCAAGTGTCTTCCATAGTTAAATTCGCCGTAGCCGTTGGCAACTCCTCGCTGTCTCCGCAGGACAGATTATAGGAGGCGGAAGACGCCGTCAGGGTTACGCTTTTAACAGAAGCATTTGACACCTCGATGGTAACGGTGGCCTCACTGTCATTAGCGGTAGTAGCAGTGGTGTTCACCGTTGTGGGCGTACCAAACACCTGCACCCAGTACTCACAGTTGCCGTAGGTTACATGGGCAATGCCCACCGCAGTAAAGTTTTTACTCAGCATATTCCGGCGATGGCCCTGACCGGAATAGTCCTCATCCGTTTCCTGCCAGGCTTCAAAAGCTGCCGCCGCAGTTGTTAATTTATTATAACCGGCAGCGATGTTTTCGCCATAGGCGTACAAATCAGTACCCAACGTATAGTACACGTAAAGGGCCGTTTCACAGCCTTCATTATTGGGTCTGGTATGGCTGTACGAAAGGGCGATCTCAGCCGCCCTCTGCATGGCAACCTTCTCTAAAGTATAGTCGTAGACCAATTCACTCAAACCCGTGCAGGTGGTCGTTGTCGTATCGTCACTGTTCCAGTACCAGGCATCATCTCCCGTGCGAAACGTGTTAATCATGTCCAGCATTATCCTGGCTTCCGTCTGCCCATAGGTGACGGTCAATTCAACGGTCGTCGTGTTGTCATCACTGACATCACTATCATTTTCGGCAAAGACCGTTAGCGTCCCCATGGAAACCATCAGGCAGGCCGCCGCCAGGACGAACAGCCATTTTCTCAGCTTCTGCTTCATCGCATTTCCTCCTCATAGAAAATCCACTTACTTTGTGCAATTACCAACACACATTGTAATCAGTTTATCACCATAAAACATATTTTACAATCAAAAAGTGATAAAATCCGCATTTCAAATTGACCTGTGAATTGACCTATCGGGGCGAAAATGACTCTTATTTCGGCTTTTCGTTATAAAACCCCTTCTGTTTTCAGATATGCTTCAATCCATTCTTTAAACTGTTCCGCTCTTGAAAGCTGCGCTGCGGCTTCCTCTTTTGAGACAATGAAGAAATCCAGATAGTCCGCATTTTCTCTTTTTTCATATGCCAGCTTAATTACTTTGGAAGCTTCTTTAGGAAATATACCGGTTTTCACATAGTGCTGGTTAAAATATGCAATGACGCCGCTATGCTTACCGCTATCAAAGCCATCCAACGCACACACAGAGCGAATGGCATAGAAAATAGAATAATACGACCGATTCAGCGTATTTTTATATCTCTTTGCATCATACATAACTCTGGCGTCTTCCAATGCCTCAATGCAACACTCAAACCGATATTTCGCCAGTTCCTTTACGCTGCGCTCCATAAAGTGATTCCCTCCTGCTTCACATTCTTGTAAAATGGAAGGACGTTCTCCCATTCTACAAAATTATTATAATTAATTAAAAGCACTGACAATACCTTATCATAATCCAGCTCAAGATCAACAGCCAGATCTATCATCTGATCATGCATCTCATCCGTGTAATCATGAACAATCACCGCAATATCGACGTCCGATTCATCTGTCGCAGTTCCACGAGCCACCGAGCCATACAAAATCACCCGATCCAGAGCCTCGCCAAAAATATTCCTGAGGCCAGGAAGCAGCCTGTCAAAAATTTCCTGCATATTTGCTGTTGTCTGATTATTCATAATATAGCCTCACCTCTTTTCTTACCATCCATTCACAGATTCCATTTCAACTATCATACAACCTTCTAACCGTTGTTCATTCCTTTGACGTCTCCGGAGTTTCTGTTTCACCTGACTGTCTGTTATCACACTATCTTTTAACGTCTCCATAGCGATCACTCCTGGTATGGTAAACCAAATCTCCATCATGCAGCTGTATCATACTGTCACCCCCTGATTATGGAGCAAAGTCTCTACGTCGTCCAGCGCACATTTATAACTGCTCAAATGAAGAGAACCATAGCACTCATCTATAAAACCCAGAATATTATATTTTCTGAAAATCTCCGCACATTCTTTCGGTGAAATGCCCCACTTTACCTCTGCCATACGAAACACATGGCACTGCATATGTGTAATATTTACCCTGTCTTCAGACATATCGTGCTTCCTTTCTTATGCACTTTCCTGCGATTTTCAAATTATTTATGTTTACCGTCCGCACTGATTATCCTTATTATATAAAGAAAGAACCTGCCATGCAAGCCTCATCTTGCGTTCATCTGTCCCGTAATAAAGCCATATATATTGGCTGCAGAAGCCTCTGCAGCCATCTTTCCACCATTTCCATCCTTACAGGAATACGGATATACGCCATTTCAACAAATACCAGCGGATTAACCTATCACACCATAAATCCCCCGTATTTAAAGGAAAAATCCGCATTTCAGCGCACAAAAATACCCCGGTGGACATCCACTGGGGTACCTTTATCCAGCGCTACCAGGATTCGAACCTGGAAAATGACGGAGTCAGAGTCCGTTGCCTTACCGTTTGGCGATAGCGCTATATGCTGTTGTGCGGAACACTTTTATTATTATACACATTTTTTTTGAATATGCAAGCACTTTTTGAAATTTCTCAGCACAGTCACGTTACTGCGCGTTACTATTCACAGTAACTTTGGTTAAGTCACGTATTTCTGCTCCAGCTTCCAGTGGTCGTTTGCATCAATACTCAGCATGACGTAGCTGCACCTGCGGGGAATCTGGCGGGGATAGCTGATGCTGCCGGGATTGATGAAGAGAATGTCATCCTCCTCCTCTAAAAAGGGCCTGTGCGTGTGCCCGAAAAAGACCACGTCCACTTTTTTGCGGATGGCCTCTTCTTTGAGGTGCTCGATTCCAAGGGATACGAAATAATTGTGGCCGTGCGTCAGCCACACCTTTTTGCCTCCCAGTTCAAAGACCACCTCCCTCGGCAGGTTGCTGAAATAATCGTTATTGCCCACCACCGCTTCCAGGTGACAGTGAGAAGCCTCCCTGATCAGCTGCTCGCCGTCCTCAATGTCGCCGCAGTGGATCACCATGTCCAACGGTCCTTCCTTTTCAATTGCCCTGATCAGCGCGGCATGTTTGCCGTGGCTGTCAGAGCAGATCAGAATTTTCATAAAAGCCCCCGAAGTTTCTCTTTCATATCCGCAAGTGCCCGGCCGCGGTGGCTGATTACGTTTTTCTCTTCCGCGGTCAGCTCCGCAGTGGAACGGCCAAGTTCCGGCACCATGAATATCGGGTCATAACCGAAGCCGCCCTCGCCGCGCTCCTCATACCCGATTTCCCCCTCAATCGTACCTCTGGACGTCAGTACCGCACCATCCGGCAGTACAGCCGCGATGGCGCAGACAAAGCGCGCGCTGCGCTCCGCCCCTGTTTTTCCGGCAAGGCGGTCGATGATCGCCTGATTTTTCATCCGGTAGGAGGTGTCCTCACCCATATATCTGGCGCTGTAAATGCCCGGCTCGCCGCCCAGCGCGTCCACCTCCAGCCCGGAGTCATCCGCCATGACGATGGTATGCGCATCGCCCTTCACCGCCTTCGCCTTTAAAACGGCGTTGGCTTCAAAGCTGTCGCCGTCCTCCACGACATCCGTGTGAAGCCCTGCCTCCCGCAAAGAAAGCACTTCCACATCAACGTCTGCCAGGATGGCCTTCACTTCCCGGATTTTCCCCGCATTTTCTGTTGCGAAAATAATTCTGTCAATTCTGTCTGTCAATCGCTGCTCCTCGTGCTACACTTCACCCTGGCGCCTCAGACACCGCGTTCCTCATTCAGCCCGCGGTTTTTCCTCGGCGGCTTCGGACCCATGTACTGATAATAATAGGTTTTAATCATGCCGTTGTAAATCTTACGGTTTTTGTCCGCCTTACGCCCCAGGATCTTCTCCACATCCTCCAGAGAAGTAATGAAATAAAGGCTCCAGCTGTCCAGGTTCTGATACCGATCCCAAAGTTCCCTGTACAGTGCCGGCAGCGTCTCCTTTTCCTCCAGGCGCTCGCCATAGGGAGGATTGGTGATAATAAAGCCGTATTTTTTACTGTGGCTTAAGGCGCTGACAGGCCTTGCCTGGAAATGAATGAGCTGGTCCACGCCCGCCGCCTTCGCGTTGGCTCTGGCGATCTCCACCATCTTCGGGTCGATATCGTAGCCCTGAATATCGCCGCACGCATCCAGAGAAACCTCTTCCCGCGCCTCCTCATAGGCGTCATCCCAGACGCGCTTCTCGATCAGATGCGGCCAGCCCTGCGCCAGAAAGCTCCTGTGCATGCCCGGCGCCATATGCGCCGCCATCAGCGCCGCCTCAATGGGAATGGTGCCGCTGCCGCAGAAGGGATCCACCAAAATCCGGTCCTGACGCCAGGGCGTCAGCATGATCAGGCCCGCCGCCAGATTCTCCGCGATCGGCGCTTTGGCCGCGAGCTTCCGGTAACCGTGCAGGCTCTCTCCGGTGGTGTCAAGCGCCACGCTGACCTCGTCTTTATACAAAAAGACCCTGACCGGAAAATCCGCGCCCGTCTCCTGAAACCAGGAAATGCCGTGGACGCCTTTCAGCCGCTCCACCATGGCCTTTTTCATAATGGACTGAATATCGGAGGGACTGAAAAGCTGACTCTTCACGCTGGCCGCCTTGGTCACCCAGAAACGTCCCTCCGCGGGAATATAGTCCTCCCAGGGCAGGCTCCTCGTCCCCTGAAAAAGCTCCTCAAAGGTTTCCGCGTGAAAACTGCCGACCTTTAACAGAACCCGCTCCGCCGTGCGCAGCCCGATATTGGCCCTGCACACTGCTTCCGCGTCTCCGGTAAAAGTCACTCTGCCGTCCGAAACTTCCGTCACGTCGTAGCCTAAGTCTATGATTTCTTTTTTTAATACGGACTCCATACCAAAGTGGCAGGGAGCCATCAATTCCATCGTTTTCATCCCATTTATAATACAAATCCGGCGGGAATCTGTCAATATTTTTTCTGTCTGACGTTGCTATTCACGGTCCTCTTCTTCGAGACGCCCTTCAGGTGCACCGCACATGCGAAAGGGGCGCCACACGGGCGCCCCTGCCTTTGTATTCTCTTTGCAGATTACTTGCAGTTTTTGCTGCTCTGAGAAGAAGTATTCTTTTCCTGATTTCTCTCGGAAGAGTTCTTCGAGCTGTTTTTGGAGCTGTTCTCCTGTTTGTTCTGCTGGTTCTGCTGATTCTCGTAGTTGGAATTCTCCTGGTTGGACATTTGTCTGCCTCCTGTTTTGAATATTCCCGCGTATATGCGGGGAGCCTGTCCCACAGTCCGTAATGACCTTCCTGAAATCAGCCGGCTTTTGAAAAGCCTGTCTGTTCCGGAGCATTACCGACGCGGGGCTTTGCGTTACAGGAGTAGTATGTCCGCGCGGATTTATTTTATACCACAAAATCAAAATAAAATCAAATCTGTCAGCAGATCTCATTACGAATGAACTGCACAAACAAATATACCCATCTTATGACAGTTTCTAAGCGCCTGAAATAAATCTCTTAATCGCTCTGTACGCGATAATCACCAGCACAACCGGTACAATCACCGGAAGCAAAAACCGGAACGCGGTAAATACCAGCCGCAAAACCAGCATCAGAATCAGAATGCCGATGACCAGGACAAGCCAGCCCGGCAGGTGACGCGTGTGCACTGAAAAATGCGTGTTGCCGCGCGGATGCGGTTCCTCGTCCACAAACTCCGTCCTGTCATCGTTGATAAATTCCGTCTCGTGCTTCTCGGCCTCTATGATGCTTCTGGCAATCAGCTTCGGCGAACCGATCTGATCGCACACCGCCTCTTCGCTCAGGCCCTTTGCGCGCTGCTCCTCAAAATACTGTTCGTAAAAGCGTACATTCTCCCAGATGACTCCATCCGGGACCTGGCCGTTTAACGCGCTTTTCAGTTTGTCAATAAATTCCTGCTTCGTCATGAATCAGAGTTCTCCGACATGATTTCTTTTCCTTCATAGAGTATATATGAATCCTTTCCTTCGGTCAATCGAACACTCCAAGTCTTTAGAAAGATTTCAGATTTGACTCTCCAAGGTTACTATTCGCAAACGGCTTGAGTGATATAAGCAGACACGTCAAGCGCAGTTTGCTTGTAAGGGGTTGATTATATCACTCAAGTTGACTGAGAATCAGTCACTGCCCTCTACATAAGCAATCTTAGCCCTGTAGGGGCGGGAAAGCACGCGCAGCGGGCGAGATTGCGCATGCAGAGGGCAGCGGCTGCGAATTGTAACGTAACGAAGAAAAGTTGCGAAAAAAAAGTTTCAGAATTTCCGGTTGACAAAAAAAATGATTTGTACTAATATAGATGTGCTGTGAGGGAACTCACGCGTGTGCGTTTAGCTCAGCTGGATAGAGCGTTTGGCTACGGACCAAAAGGCCGGGGGTTCGAATCCTCTAACGCACGTAGAAGGCAGTCGGCTGTGAAGCCGGCTGTTTTATTTTGTGTAAAAGTTACTTTTCATCCAAAGGAGATATGCAATGAATCCCGAACTGGTGGTGCGCTCAGCGCTCGATATCGGAGAGGAAATGCTGATCAGCGGCGCAGAGACTGTCCGCGTGGAGGACACAGTCAGCCGCATCTGTAAAAGCTACTATGACTGCAGGGTGGACGTGACCTCCTATATGAACGCCATCTTTGTCAGCATGGATATCAGTACCTGTTCCCATGAGGAGGGCAGCCCCGCCATCGTCACACAAACCCGGCGCGTGCTCTCCACCTCCAACGATTTCACTGTTCTGGAGGACTTGAATACCCTGTCCAGATACATCTGTGCCAACCATCCGGAATATGACTACATCACGCAGCAGATCGCGGAAATCAAAGCGGAGCGGCCAAATCCGTACAAGCTGCTGCTCGGCTATATCATGTCGGCGGCTTTTTTTGCGCTCATGTTCGGCGGCACCTGGCTCGACGCCGTATGCAGCGGCCTCATTTCCATCTACATATTTTATCTGAAAAAATCTGTGGACCGGCGACTGGACAACCAGCTGATCCGCATCTTTCTCCTGGCCTTCGCCTGCGGTGTGGGTGCCTGCCTTCTGCACATTTCCCCGATTCCGGTGCAGATGGACATGATCATGATCGGCAACGTGATGCTGCTGATTCCGGGACTTGCCCTGACCAACTCGCTGCGGGATCTGATGACCGGCGACATCGTGTCGGGAACCCTGCGGTTAGTCAACAGCCTGCTGATTGCGGTCTTCATCGCCTGCGGCTTCGTGCTGTCCATGATTCTTTTTCAGGTATAGGAGGCGGATATGACTTCTTACACAGCTTATATTGCATCCACAATCATCCAGATCGCGAGCGCCTCGCTCGGCGCGGTCGGCTTTGCCCTTTTATTTAATTTAAGAAAAAATAAAATCCCCTATGTGATGGTAGGATCCGCCGCCGGGTACTGCATCTATCTGCTGCTGATGCACTGCACCGCCAGCACCTTACTTTCCAATATGGTGGCTGCCATGTTCTGCACCGCGCTTGCGGAATTTTACGCCAGGTGGCGCAAAGCGCCCTCCACTCTCTTCATGATGTCCCACATCATGCCTCTGGTACCGGGCGGTTCGCTTTTCTATACCATGCGGAGTATGGTGCAGCAGGACCAGGAGGCCTGCGCCTATTACGGCGCCCAGACCGCGTTAGCCGCCACGGGCATCGCCGTTGGGATTCTGGCCGTGACGAGTATCCGGTATATTATTATGTCTTACAAGCGGCCATCCATGAGCAATCCCTGTCAGAAATAACATGTCATATCGCAAGCCCCATGAATGATCCCTGTCAGAAATAACATTCCGGTTCCCAAAGAAACGTAAAAGCCCGCAGAATGAAAGTCAAATTTCATTCCACGGGCTTGTTACTACTCCTGCGTTATCTGTAGCTCTCCGCCAGCTTCGCGAACGCCGGCAGCGACCGCTCGATCATCTCTTTATCCACGCAGTAGGACACTCTGACATATCCCGGGCAGCCAAAGCCGTCCGCCGCGACTAAGAGCAGGTCATACTCCTTCGCCTTCTCACTAAATGCCTCGGAGTCCCCGCCAAGTGCCTTCACAAACATGTAAAACGCGCCGTCCGGATGCACGCACTCATATCCCAGGCCGCACAATCCCTCATACAGAATATCCCTGTTCACCTTATACGCGTTGATATCCCCCACCTTACCCTGGCAGCGGGCAACAACCTGCTGCATCAGACTGGGCGCGCAGACATAGCCGAGCTTGCGGCCCGCGCCGCAGATGGTCAGATACAGGCGGCGGCTCTCTGTCACCTCATCGGGCACCAGAATGTAGCCAATTCTTTCACCCGGAAGGGAGAGGGACTTGCTGTAGGAATAGCACACGATCGTGTCTCGGTAATATTTCGTCACGAAGGGCACCTGAATGCCATCGTAGACAATCTCTCTGTATGGCTCGTCCGTGATCAGATAAACCGGGTGTCCGAACGCTTCCGACTTCTCTGACAGCAGGGTGGCAAGCTTTGTGATCGTCTCCTCCGTGTACACGACGCCGGAAGGATTATTGGGAGAATTGATGATGACCGCCCTGGTGTGCGCGTTGATTTTCTCTCCCAGTGCCGCCAGATCGATCTGAAAATTCTCCATGTCCGGCTCGCACATCACAAACTTCGCGCCCGCGCCCTCCACGAAGACCTTGTATTCCGGAAAATACGGGGCGATGGCAATGATCTCATCCTCGGGCGATTCCACCAGCGCGTGGAATGTAATGCACAGGGAAGCGGCAGCGCCGCAGGTCATATAAAAATTATCCTGGTGGAAATTCGTGCCGTAAGTCTGATTTAAATACGCCGCGATAGCGGATCTGACACCGGCGTCACCCTGCGCCGATGTATAGCCGTGAATCTGAATGGATGTCTCCGTCTCAAGAATCTCCCGGATCGCCTGCGCCACCTCATCCGGCGCGGGCACTGTCGGATTGCCCAGACTGAAATCAAATACATTCTCCGGCCCCACAATGGCCGCCCGCTGTTTGCCGTACTCGAACAGCTCGCGGATCGTAGACCGCTTGCTGCCCCAGTCATAACATTGATCTGAAAACATATGCTCTCCTCCGTTTCTTTCATCAGCCGGCACTACCCGGCCGTCATATATCTTCGTGTATGATACTATGGATTACTCCGCAAAATACGCGCCCTCAATACCCGGTTTCTGTCATTACATCCCCCACCGGGAATAAACGCCGGTGCGGATTTCGCTGATATACGCCTCCTGGCGCGGCAGATCCGGATACCGCCTGGCCGCCGCCACCTCCGCCTCATTGTCATACGGAACACTGATTACAGAAAAGGTGATGGGCGCTTCTGTCGGGCTGTTCTTTATCCCCTCTATTAACAGTGCATGCGCCTTCGGCACGCCATGGCTGTTGCCCACACTGCCGGTATTAATCAGATATCCGTTCTGCAGCGTCCGGATGTACGGGCGGTGCGTATCCGCGGAAATCAGCCCGCCATAAGTCTTCCCGTTCGCATGGAAATGCGGCGCAAGCACAGACTCCTCGTCAAAGCCCTGAAACTGCGGCGTCACCGGACGCCCGTGAAACACGCGAAAGCAGATACCGCTGACAGTCAGCTCCAGCTCCGTGGGCAGTTCCCGTAACCACCTCAACCTTTCTTCACCAAGCTGCTTCTGGTAAAACTCTGCCTGCCAGTCTCCTGCGATCCCATAGTCCCAGTTGCCGCCCACAAAATACTGACAGTGCTCCCGCACCCAGTCGCAGGCCCGCGCGTTCTCCGGTCCCTTGCCGACCGCGTCGCCCAGGAACCAGACCTCGTCCGGCTCCATGTCCTGCATCTGGCGCTCCATCGCCAGCGTGGCGGTCATATTTCCGTGCAGATCTCCTAACAGGAGGATCTTTGTTTTCTTCATAATATAATAGCTCCAAGTGTTCACAGTTACCGAAGTTCTAAGCTCATGAAAGACTTCACTAAGAACTTCGGCATGCGTTCTCACTAAGTTCGACGTTCGCTTCATGCTCCGTCTCACTAAGTGTTCACAGCAAATAAACAGGCAACTGCGCCCAATACGGTTCGCCTTTGCCTGTTTCATGATAGCACATTTTTCGGAATCAAAAAAGCCTGTTTTCTATTTTTATGCTTCTTCTTTTATTTCAAAAAAAGAATCGTAATCGGTTTCAAAAACCTCCTTCATAATCGTGAGATCGCTTGCCTTGATGTTCCTGCGGCAGGTCTCGATATTGGCCAGCGTACTTCTGGACATCATACTCCCATGAAGCTGCATCTGTGTAATCACATCTGTCTGTTTCATTCCCTTTTCCAACCGGAGCTTTTTGATATTTCGCCCGACAGGAACGTCCATGATGATCTTTTGCTGGCCCATCTGTAACTCTCCATGTGACTGTATAGTGTCTTTTGATAAAGTATAATGGAAGCAAAACTTTATCGTGTCACCACCTGGTCACACGAAAATATTACCATATCTTCGAGTGTGCGAATACTTTTAAGGTACAAAATAAGGAAGCAGCAAAGATATCATCTCAGTATCTCTGCTGCTTCCTGCATATGCCGGCGACCGGGATCGAACCGGTACGAGGGTTTAGTCTCGCAGGATTTTAAGTCCTGTGCGTCTGCCAGTTCCGCCACGCCGGCGTATCAATGATTGAACCGCATAAAACCGAATGAACAGCCACACAGCTCTCCGCTTCGGCAACGACCCGGATGGGGCTCGAACCCACGACCTCCGCCGTGACAGGGCGGCGCTCTAACCAACTGAGCCACCAGGCCAGATATTCTCTCGAGTGGACCTTCGGGGACTCGAACCCAGGACCGACCGGTTATGAGCCGGTTGCTCTAACCAGCTGAGCTAAAGGTCCAGAAGCACCCCATACAGAGGGGTTGGCTGTACGCAATCACGATATCGTCTGCGGTCTCAACGACGAACTATATGTTACCATGATTTTTTATGAAATGCAAGTGATTTTTATGATGATTGATGTTCCAAAATTTAAGAACTATCCATCTGTCAGTGAGCACCGGACAGTCACTCGCGTCTGCCCGCCCACCGTACAGGTAAAGAGGGTCAGATCCCACTCGCCGGACTCCTGGCTCAGCATTTCCTCCACATCGGTCGGCTGGAGCGTGATCACCTCCTCCACCTGGTAGGTGAATACATTTCCATTTACATCGGTAAAAATGATTTCATCTCCGGTTTCCAGGTATTTCAGCTTCCCAAAGTGGCGTTCATAATTGTGCCCGCAGATAACCAGATCCTCTGTCCACACGCTGCCGCTGTAGCGCCCCGGCGCTATTTTCAGACCAGCGTAGCTCCACTCCGACATGACCGGCAGCTCCAGCCCGTATCTGGAAATGGTCAACGTTCCGATATAGTCGTAGCCATCGATTTCCAGTGCAGACATTTCTCCGTCTTCCCCGCCGTTGTCTGTATCCGGCAAAACAAAGATTTCCCCGATCTGCGCATCCAGTTCAAGCGCGGTTTTCTCCGCCGCATCCTGTGCCCGCTTCGCGTCCCATTGATTATACAGGAAAAGGAACAGTGCCAGCATCATCAGCACTGTTCCTGTTTTGATCAATATCCGGCCTGCCCTGCGTCTCATCTGGCTGACGCTTTCCTGCGGTCACCGCAGACCAGCACACTGCCCAGCACAATCAGGAAAAGTCCGCAAACCGCGAGGACATAAACCGGCCAGTTCAGCTGCCCGGTCTGGGGAAGGACAGTAAATTCGGTAATTGCGTCTGTCATGGGCGCAGCTTCCTCGCCAGGCGTTTCCGGTTCAGATGTTTCCTCTGCCGGAGTCTCCGGTTCCGGCTCTTCCGGTACCGGCGCCAGGACGCCTACCTTGGGGCTGGCATCCACAGTATAAACCCAGTTGTCATCCACAGCCAGCGGCACGGAAACCACAAACGGATTCAGCGTGTAGTACCCATTGGACTCTACCGTCTGAACAATCAGGTAAAGCCCCAGCTGCAGGTTGTCAAACACAACCGTACCGTTCGTATTGTTCACGGAAGTACCGGTGATGCTGCGCGCGGTCACATAGTCGGACAATTTCGATGCAAGAGCGGTGGAATCCGATGACACGTCGTCCAGTGAAACACCGCAGCCTGAGAAAGCGCTGGTGAAAGTGTAAACCATATCTCCGTTATCCTGCTCCAGGAGCGCCACCTGATAAAGGGTCAGAACTCCATCATACACCACGTTATCATTTTCATCCTCCAGTTCCACGGTGATGGAGCTTTTTCCGTCCCAGGTCCAGTCCAGCGACGGGCTGTCGGCCGCGGCGGACGCGGTAATGCCCATCCCGCACAACAGGGCAAATGTCATCGCCATGGCCAGAGACCATGGAAACAGCCTCCTGATACAGCCTGCCGTTTTTTCATCCTCTTCATAACAATATCCTTTCTGCGGAGTGTCCGTTTTCAGTATATTCTTCTTCATACGTCCGCATCTTAGAGCCTGTAATTCTCCCTTCTTGTGTCTGTGTTCAGGGACATGCCGTGAAATCATCTTTCATGTTACCGCCTGCGTCTTTATTTTTGCTCTGACGTGCGGTTTTGCTTCTTCGGCTGCTGACGAACAGACCGATCAGCAAAATAATCAGCAGAGGCACCGCGATAAACAAAGCGACCAGAAACGTATTGATTTCCTCCGCTTCCGCCGTCACAGAAATGTGGGTTGTTTCCGCAGTGTCCACCCTGCGCCCCCGCACCAGGAGACGGTGCGTGTTGATGCCATACGGAGTGCATGTCATCAGCGTGCAGTAATCCTCGCCCTCTTCGATATACAGATTTTCCACATCATCCGGCAATACAATGCTGATCTGGTCTACTTCATAAGTGAGAACCCGGTCCAGTACTGTGATCGTAAAGGTGTCTCCCTCCTCCAGCTGATCGAGGTTAGTGAACATCAGGGCACTGGGCAATCCCCTGTGGGCGGAGATTACACTATGTGTACTTTCCCCGCCAATTGGCAGGCTGGAACCTTCCAGATGCCCCGCACCAGCCAGCAGAACGCTGGCGTCCGTGCCGTGGTAGATCGGCAGCTGCACGTCTATTTTTTCAATGGTGATATAACCCATGATACCGGTGCCGGTGATATCCAGCGTTTCTTCATACCCTTCTACCAGTGAGGGCTCAGCCAGAGCCGCGGCGGAGCCAGCCTCCGAAAGTGCCTCGTTATACGCCTCTGCCGCCTCGAAGTATGCGCTGTAGTCCTCTTCCGCCAGATTCGATACTGCTTCGCCGTAATCAGTGATCACCCTGGACATCGCGCGCGCATTCCATCAGTTGCTGACTGAGGGATACAGCAGGATCGCAATCCCAACAATTAACACTACAATCAGGATGACCGTCAACAGCCGGTCCTTCTGACCCGCTATCTGCTTCTTCCCTTCCTGTTTCATGCTTTCAAATGCGCCTCCTGTATATCGGGTTCTGCCGGGTCCCTGTCCCGACCAAAATGCCGGAACAGGGAACGAATTTTTGCTGTTTTGAAATGTGCAAACGGATTAATCTATCTTTTTCATGCGCTTTCTGGTGATGAGCAGAACCACCGCGCCAAAGACAAGGATACCGCCGATGATGTAGAAGATTGTCGTGCCTATGCCGCCGGTAGAGGGAAGGGAGATGCCGGCTGCGTTTTCAATTGTCACAGAAGTAGCTTCAATCGCATACGTTTCTGTTACCGTAGTCTGGCCATCTTCAGAAGTCGAGGTACTGGAACTCACCATCTGATACAGTCCTGAGGTATAAACCGCAGGCTTTTCCGTCTCCACGAATGTCCCATCTTCATCCTTGGTATATACGGTTCCGGCGAACGCAGCAAACTCACTTTCCGTGATCGCATCAAAGATCCTGGTGACCGTTGTACTGCTCTTAACAGTCGTCGCGGCAGAGGAGCTCATGGTTGCCTTTAACATCACAGGATCCGTCAACAGGACATATCCTTTGGGAGCCTTCACCTCGGTGAGGGTATACGTTCCAATATCGACGCCTTTGATGATAATCTGACCATCTGAATTACTGACAACTGTGTCAGTTGCGCCCGTAGTGCCTGCGCTGCAGTAATTGTACACACCGTCAACATCTGTTTCTGCCATATAAATAGTGTTGCCGCCCGCGTCCGCAAAAGTAAACTCCGCACCAGAAAGAGCCTCTCCGGTCTCCGCACTGATCTTATAAATGCCCAGGGCATAGGTGTAAGTCACAGTTGTACGCTCTTCCGTTTCATGATTAAGGTCGCTGCCGCTGGGATACTTCGGATCCTCAGGATCAGGCTCTTCAGGGTTATCATGGCCTACCACAGAGTAGTCGTAAATGGCTCTGTTCAAATTGCCGCTGCCGGCGATCGCCGCATTTTCGTTAATGGTAGCGGTGTAAGTCAGATGGATCTCACAATCAGAATAAAGACCGTTACCATCCGCATCTGCCCAATAAATAGTCACACCTATCAGGGTGTTGATGGTGTTTCCATCCGCATCAGTATTCACATAAGTATACATGGTTCCGACAGTAGTGGTGCCGGCTCCAAATGTATACGTAGTTGCTCCACTTGTAACGTCTGTTCCGGTACTTATGATATCGTACGTGACGTTATTGATGGTGAGCGTAAAACTGCCGGTCATCAGGGTGAAGCCAGGATCCATCTGGTCATAGATGTAATAATACGCTACCTGATCGTTATACGTGTTTGTATCATTTGTAATACGTCCCTCATCCGCTACCAGGTTCACGGCATCGATGCTTACATCAAAGGTCACAGTATCGCCAAAGGCTCCAGTGGAGACGGTACTCTCGGTGCCGTCCGCGTTGATAATAACCTTACCGACGTCTCCCGGATTCTCGGGTGTATCGCTGGTTGGATTCTTTACAGTATTGGTCGTATAAGTATTCTTGCCGTCACTCACCTCAGCATCATTTACGATGGTTTGATCTATGATGCTCAGAGCGGCCTTAGTCACTTCCACCTGAAAATAGACAGTCACGCTGGATCCAGTTGCCAGATCCCTGATCACCCATGTAATGTTATTATCCGCATCAATGGTGACAGTGGTACTGTCTGACAGAGTGCTGCCTGCACTGCCTGCCACGTAGACGGTGCCGGTGGGCGGCGCATCTTTGATTGTCACGTCAACGGCATCAGCTTCTTTGTTTTCATACGTGATGGTGTAAGTCAGGATATCGCCTTCGGCGACCTTCACGCCATCGATCGAAGCGGAATTCACATCATTCGCCGGGTCATCGGAGCCTGATTTCACATCCTTTTGGGGCTCGTCCTCATCGTCCACAGGGTTTTTTACCGTGTTGGTTTTCAGCTTGTATGTATTTTCTCCGAGCGTTACGTCCAGGTCCGCATCATTGACAATGGTCTTATCCGTGATGCTCAGAGCGATCTCAAGAACAGTCACATCAAAGGTAGCCTCCAATGTATAGCCGTCCGGCAGATTTTTTAAGCGTCCAGGTCAGATTGTCTGCATCAGACTCATCCAGTGCATAATAAATTGTACTGTCAACCATATCATCCAGGTTAGAAGGTATCTTCTCCAATGTTACAAGAGTACTATTTTCATCATAAACCTGAATATCGATGCTGTCTGACACATAAGCTGTTCCCTCCGGCTGTGCGTCATAGACAATCACTTCGCTCAGAAGCTCGCCGGAGTTGTTGGTGTAGCTGATGGAATAGGTCAGAACATCAGTGACAGAAACTTCTTCCTCATTGATACTCTTCCCGTTCGAATCGAGTACATCCTTCAGTGGATCATCGGGATCCGTGGGTTCCGGGCCGTCATCATCCCATGTTGAAGTGGAATCGTTTTTATCCACAATCGTAACATCAGGGTTCGTAGTACCCAAAGACACCACCGAGCCAACGGAACTGGTTACAAAATAATAACCATACGCAAGATTATTCATGACCACAGTTGATTTGGTCGCCACGCTGTCCTCAATTCCGTCATTACTGCTGCCATATACTTCTTCAGCTCCAGGGAAGCTGCATGCCGTCAGGCTGCCCACAGCACGGATATAACTTTGGACAAATGCAATGACTTCATCCTCTGTAACAGTATCTTTTACTGTCGCCTGATAGGTTCCGACTGTTGTCAGTTCAGAACTTATTATATTGTACCCACTTGCTGTCAGTTCAGCTTCCAGTTCATCTTTTTCAGAGCCGGTAACTTTCTTCTCAACTTGTGTACCGTTATCTTCATAAGTCACGGTATAGATATTCTCAACAATTGCCATAAACTCAAACACATTGTCCGAATCAGCCTCCAATGCATCGCGCTGTGTTCCGGTGGCAGTGTAGGCGGTTGGTACGACAATAATGGGATTACCATCCGAATCAGTGACAACTTTACCTTCAGAGTCGGTCTTCTCATAAGAAACACCATAGGTCGCATCAAAGAGCTTGTAGACATGATATGTCGCACCAATGGTGGCGTTGCTGATGGTAATGGTGCCTTCATCGTCCGCGGCAAGCGCGGTGCAGGACATGCTGAAGGCAAGAAGCAATGACAGCATCAGAATGCCCCAGTTTTTCAACCTTTTCATTTCTTTCTCCTTTTCCATTCAAAATTTTGATGAGCAGACGGGCAGAAGCAGATAGTTTCTGCAAAGCATCTTAATACATAAGCTCCTTCCGCCGTCTCAATCTATACAAAAGGTAAGCCGCGCCTCCTGTCAGCAGCATGCCTGCCATTGCATATGGGTAGGTACCGGTTCCGCCAGTGAGGGGAAGTTCAACGCCAGCTGTATTAATTACGGTCACAGCATAGTTGTTATCATCAATCTGATCAACCTCGCTATACGTTGTGTTATATCCATCCACCACGTCTTCCAAAACAGAATAGACTGTATAATCAACAGCCTGTCCCGTCCCGTCATAATAAGGCAGATCCGTAATCGTTTCCTTCCAGCTGTTGGCGTTGCTTAATGTCAATTCATTTCTCACTGCATTGCCGTTTCCGTCATATAGCTGCACAGTGACACTGCCATTCGTTTTTGAGGAGGTAATATTATTCCCATCCGTATTTTTCCAGACCTTTTCTATAGCAAACTCCACAGTTTTGGTATAGCCTGCATTTTGGTATCCGAGAGCATAAGCCCGGACAGTCATATCCTCCGCCGCTGGCAGCGCAATATCCGAAATCACACCCTGACTGTCATTTTCCGTGTCCTGAATGGCTTTGGAATTCAGGCTTGCAGCAATACCCGCTGCTTCTTTTTCTGTCAGACTGTGCTCCGACAGCGTATAATTCATGCTTGAGCCATCCGTAAACAGAATGCGGTATGTTCCCGCTGCCAGGTTTGTAAATGAATAGAGACCGGAGGTGTCTGTGGTCGCCACGCAGGATTTCCCGAACAAATCTTTGGCGTCAACCCAGTCTCCGCTGTCATCCTGAACCTGCAGGGTTACACGCGCGCCGGAAATTACTTGCTCATTCTCATCGATGCCGCCGTCAAGATCCTCATCCAGCCAGACTGTCCCGGAAACGCTGCGTACAACACGGTATACAGCAGCGCTGCGCTGAAACACGTCCGTTCCGGAAGAGGCAGATGCCGTGTTTACCAGCTCGTCCGTGCCCGATGCACTGTCCTGATGTACGGTCAGTGTGATGTCAATGCTCTCTCCTGCCGGCAAAGTACCGCCAACTGCCCACGCATATACGAAATCATTCACATTTGAAAAGTTTGCTGTTGCAGTATAACTTTCTGCAGTACCTGTCAGGGTAATAGTAAGCACATTCCAATTACTCTTTACAGTATCCCAGGTAACCTCCCCTTCTCCCGCCGTATTACTCAAGGTAAGCACACAGCCTGCGTAAGCGGAATCTGTCGTGTAATACAGAATAATAGGATCGTCTCCCGAAAACGCGCTATATGATATCTTTGAGGTATCTATGCTCCAGCTTGAAATCGTGTATGATCCACTATAAGTTGTGCCCCTGTCATCCCCATTGTATGGCATGGCATCGACCAACTTCAGAGTAGCCTCATAACTACCGTTATTATTCCTGATAATTCTCCAGGACAAATCCTCGTTGACCTCATTCATTTGCTTTACAGCATATTTACTGAATGCCGTCGATCCTATTTTCGAGATGGAAATGGTATTTGTCGTCATATTCCGAGTCGTTGTGGAAAACGCTCTGGAACAATCCTCCGTTGTACGGATGGTAGCCGTATTCGTCAGTTGAGCTCCGTTTTGCAAATCTTTACTGTCATCGGTTTCATCGCCAAGCTCCACACTGTAATAAATCCTTATCACTTCGCCCGACTGCACCGGCACATTCCGCACAACAAAAGTAAGCGTGGTAGTACCATCGCTATTGAGTTCCTCATAAAGCACCGCTGTCTTGCCCGTATCTGTCAGGTCAGCACTGGTTGAAACCTGTATAAACTCATTTCCTCCTGTCACTGTTCCCTGCTGACCAGCGGTACTGTTTTGTTCATATGTTATTGCAAAGCTACCATTGGAGCTCGCCAATCCATAATAGGCCGAATCAATTCGATAGGTCATATCCGCAGGCAGTGTGTCCACGATGGTGACCGTAGTCGTCTGACTGCTCGAGGTTTGGATGGAATTGGTCATCTTAAAAGTTCCTGTCAGAACATAGTCTGCAATCCGCTCAGAATTATGCAAACTATAACTGGATTTTGTACTGGTGACGGTACCTCCAGACGACACATCGGCAGTCGTCACTTTCTGTGCTATACTCTTGCTGATAGAGGACTGATAGGAAAGGATCAGCAAACTTGCACCATAATACCATCCTCCGTTATGCCCTGTATAAGAGCCGCTCCCATCCGCATTATAAGCAGTCTTTGTATAATGATCACCCGGGGCAGCAGTACTATAATCACCTCCATTTCCCCAGCCAAAGCTTTCATCCAGAAGCGTACTTGTAGCGTGATTCACACTCAACGTATTGTCGCTGTCCAGACAGGTATAATAATTGTCCACGGCGCTTGGAATGATCTGTTCCACGATGCTTTTTCCGGCTGCATCCGCTGTAATGTCGTCCACCGTGATCGGGTCTGTTGTCGTTGTCAAAGCGTTGTATGCATCCACGATATCGGTGGCTGTCCACATCCTCGTCACCTGACAAATCATATATACATTATCCGCCAGGGAAGAATCGGTCAGAACATGCATCTGAATATGCGGCAGGCACCACACCAAGGATATTGATGACGCCGGCATCCGATATTCAAACAGAACAGCTACACATTTCTTGTTGCTTTGCCGCTCCGAATACCAGATAAGGTCATCCTCATCAGCAGCCTGCATCTCATCATCACTTTCCCAATTCTCCCCAGAAGAAAGATAGCCATAAAAGACAGTAGCATTGCTTTCAGACAATCCCGTATAATAACTATTTTGGAAAGTGTTGACCGCATCCATTTCCAAAGCGTCCGCATCAAATTTCACCAGGACATTTGCTGCGGCCATCCGATTATATTTTGTTTTCGCTGTATAATGGAAGCCTCCCACGACACCCAGAGCTTCCTCACCCAAAATTGCATAGTTTGTCGCCGTATAGTAATCATCATTAATTCCCTGAACACTATTGCTTACATAGGTTCCATCTGTATAGTTAATACGATTAGAGAAAGAACCGGACGGTCGTATATACTTGTTCTTGGTTTTTTTATCATCATTATCTTTTTCCTGGGTTTTGACCTGTACAGTTTCCGCCGTCTCACTGGCTGCTGTGATACTTCCGTTTGCGTCCCGGGTAACAGAATAGGAATCATAGGAACCACTGACATACTGTCCGGCATTCCCATCTACCACACCATCCGCCACAGAAATCGTAAAGGTGCCTGCTCCTGCTTCATACAGCAGTTCATGCAATTTGCCGTCTGCATCCGTATATTCATATGGCTGAAAAACCCATAGCTCACCAACAGAAAAACAGGCAATATCGATATCCTCCACATCTGTCCCCTGCGCATAATACGTAATGTCGGAGACATATGAGGCTTTATATGGAAAAAGAAGCTGCGTAATCTGATAGCCTGACACTTTAATCTTAATGGTAGTACCGCCTTGTTCAACTTCCTGCGAAACAGCCGTCCAGGTTCCACCATTTTCCACAGCATTTACCCCTAACGAACCAGGAGCATTCAAAGGAACATCTCTGCTACATGTATCGGTCAGCGTTTCTCCCTCTACAGTAACCAGATTTCGTCCATCTGTCTGCGTGTCGTTTCTCGTATTTCCCTCAAGGCCATAAAAAAGTACCTGATATTTTCCACCAAACTCCGTACTCAAATCCAGTGTTTTTCCTGCATATTCGGTATCAACTCCAGAGGTATCCACTTGATAGGCGCTGCTTAGTGTCACTGTCAGAGTAATATCATTTCCATCCGGGAGTGCCTGTCCTTTCATGCCCTTCCCACTCTCTGTGTTGTACAGCTGCAGGATAATTCCATATCCATACATATTCCCATACACATTCCCCAGGCCATAATTGAGATAGGACTCGTCAGAAGTATTAAAATTAAATGTTCCCTCAATCGAACTGGTAGCCTCTGTTGTCTCTACCAACTCCACATTCAGCTGCAGCTTTGCTGAGATCTCCAGCTTCGGTAAGGAAATCGGCACTTCGTCACTATAATTTCCCCACTCATCCTCCAGCCAGACATTTCCCTCTGCCTGCAGAATGGTTCCGTCATCCATTGCCAGAACCTGGATCCCGATCGGCAGATCATTCACCGTGCCCGGTATCGCGTATTCGTCTGCTGTTGCTGTATAATAGCCCAGCAAAGTTTTACTCTTTCCATCCGCTGCATAGGTAACACTATAAGAATCCATCCAAGTTAAAGTGTCTTCGTCAAATGTATTTTCCATCGACGTTCCCTGGAGGGTAATCTCAACCCAGATTATTGCTGACGTATAACTCTCTTTTGTATAGCTGTCCATGTCTACTGTCAGAGAATAAATCGCCAAATCAAAACTGCGAATGATATCATTGCTTTCACTGGAATCATTACCGTCCTCGTCGTCACCATCGAACGGTCCCGTACCACTGCTCTCTAACGTTACAGTCGCAGTACTAACATAAATATCGGAGGATTCTCCATTAGATGCAGGAGCTGCAAAGCCAACTACAGAAAATCCATCTATCTCAAAAGTAATAGAAGAAACAGTGCCATCCTCGTTCAGCGCCAGGTTTGCATTGACCAGTTCCACTCCAGTATTGGCATCTTCAGTGAAATGCATAACAAAAGTGTTTTCAGTCAGCGCGCTGTCCTGAAATACCAGCGACACCTGCGCAGTCTCATCCACAGGAATGTATTCGTCATTCGTCGTATAAAAGCTGATATCATAAAAGAGAATATTCTGAATTGCACTGGACAGCGTTTCCTGTGCCTGCTGCTCCAGCGTCTCATAACTGTCGTCCGCCTCGGTCAGAGCCGTTACCACCAGAACGGCATCCTCAGGAACTTCACTGTCTTCAGGCAGAACGACCGTGACAGTTAAAGTATCATCCTCATACGTATAGGTTGGAACGGTCTCCTCCTCTGTACCCTCCAGAACAGCTTCTTCCGTTGCATCGGGTTGAATGCTTCCATCAGGATCCAGATTTTCCTCAGCTGTATCTCCTTCCGCATCCGCTTCTCCTTCAGCCGCATCTGCTATCTCTTCCGTGGTTCCGTCCGCTGTTTCTCCATCCGCGGTTTCAGCATCACTCTCACCGGACATACAGGCCTCTGTGTGGGTATGCTCCTCCAGATCGCAGACCAACGCCTGTTCATAGCACTCCTCTGCGTGGGTATGATTCTCTTCCGTTTCTGTCACGCCTTCGGTTTCCTCCAGCCCGCAGACCAGCACCTGCTCATAGCAGCTCTCGTCATGCTGGTGTTCTTCCAGGCCACAGTACACATCGTAGGTCAGGGCGACACCGGTAGAATGTAACTGCCATGCTATTCCGGCAATCACAACCAGGGCAAGTGCAAGCAGAAATCCATGCACCCGGATTTTCCTGCGTCGTTCCTCTTTAAATTTTTCCACATAACTGTCAACAATATCCCTCATTCTGATACCTCCAAATTTATTCGATTAAGAAAAAGCAAGTAGCATTTATTATAGTGTTCATAGCTTTTTCCGGTGCAGGCTGTGCAATAAAGCAAAATATTCGTTCTGAATAACACTTGTTTAGCATTTAATATGGTGTTCGTATTCTTTTCCAAAACAGTCCTTAAAATAAAACTATTTGTTCCCGATATTTTCTTCTTTTTGCCGCTCCCCATAGTACCAGTCCAGAAAATCCAGGTGCATTTCCTCGCCGCGCTGTCTGGCTTTCACCGCGTCGTCCTTATTTTCATAGCAGCCCAGATAATACATCTTGCCCTGAAAGACGATCTCCGCGATCCATTTTCCGCTTTTTTTATTCTGATACACGCCGGTGAAACCGCTTGTGTTGGAACGGCTCAGTCCGTTCCGGCTTCTCTGAAGCATCGTCACGGAGGTGCCGTCCACCAGCTTCAGGTTCGCCCGCATGACATCGGAGCGGGCACAGCCGCAGCTCTTTGTCTTTCCCATCTGCAAAAGCGTCTGCCCCACGGTGGTTTCCTTCCCACAGTCGCAGACGCAGGTCCAGCGGTGCATGCCGTTCTGTTTTCCCGCGTATGCTGTCACGGTCAGTTTGCCAAACCGTTTTCCGGTCAGATCCTCCAAAGGCGGGCGAGATAAGCAGCTGCAGCTCTTCCGGTATCCCGCCTGCAGCTGATGGAGAGAGGCGTCCACCGCGCCGCCGCAGTCACAGGTGCAGTGCCAGATATAGGAGCCGCTTCTGTCTTTGCTGCCTGTGCAGTACTGCGCTGTCAGCATGCCGAAGCGCTGTCCGGTGATGTCACGCTGTCCGGGGCGGATTTTGGTCATACAGCCGCAGTCGGTGACGGTTCCCCGTTCCAGCGTTCTTTTGTCCAGTTTGATGGTGTTGCCGCAGTCGCAGAGACAGTTCCAGACGATGTACGAATTTTTGCGCTCACCGGAATCAGTGGTCACTGTCAGATGGCCGATCCGGCAGCCGGGTGCGATTTTCCCTTTCTTTTTCTCCGCGCACATTCACAGACCGCTCCTTCTTCCGCATCGCGCTCAGGAACGCTTGAAACGCGCTGCAGGATGTTCTCTAAGTTCCGTACTTACAGAACATCCTGCAAAAAATACTGTAAATGATGCGGCTGTCAGGCTTTTCAGATAACTTTTCAGACCATCTTTTGACCACTTCCCGACCACGCACCTGATTATCTTCAGACCATTTTTGACTACTGGTCTGGTCATTTACTGATCATTCCTGACCACTACTTTGACCACTCGCCTTTTTTCTTTCCGGTCACTTATCGGATTGCAGGCCGGATTACGCCGAACCTGCGCTGTCTCCTTTTTCATGCAAAACGGTAAATGCCTGAAATTACGTAAATTGTCGGCAAAACAACAGAAATCTGAAGAAAAACTTATTGACGAACCTCCCGAAAAGTTGTAAGCTAAATGAAAATGTGATTCTGTAAGTACGGAACTTACAGTATTTTTTTGCCAAAAAAACACCGGAACACGACAAAATTCAGCCGTATTCCGGTGTTTTTCAGATTTGGTGTTATGATAATGATACCCTATCGTGGGGGTTATGCTGCCCGTTTTTTCATAGTTTTGAAGGCAAACAGGGCTGCCGCATCGTGCGACAGCCCCGTTGATTCGTGCTATATGCATTTTTCGGAAAGACGCGGCTTACTCCACCACAGTCACGGAAGTGATGTGCGGGTTCACACCCTCATACCAGTACAGGAAGCCTTCCATGTCGATCACGGAGCCAACCTCCAGCTCGGTCACGGCCTGATATACCTCAGAGCTCTCATCGCAGAGATAGGACTCCACGGTAAAGTTGTAGGTCTCGCCGTTCACGGACACGTTGAAATACAGGTCGCAGTTGCTGCCGGCCTCGCCGGAGCCATCCCAGTTGTACAGGAAGGCAACCTCATTGCCGTTGGCGTCCGTGGAGGGCTCCACAGTCATGCCGGTGAAGGATACAAGCTGATTCTGATAATCGATAAGGCTGTCGTCCGCCAGCAGGTCGGTCACATCAAAGGCCTCCGCTACGTAAGTATCACCGTCATTCAGAATCTCGATGGTCGCGTCCGCGATCTCGATCTCACCGGACCACTCGGCCTTATAACCGGTCACGCGAATCTTGGTGCCAACCTCGAGCAGGTTGTAATCCTCCTCAGAGATTGCGCCGCTGTAAATGAAATACGCGCCGTCCTCATCCTGTGTATAGAGGGTCGCGGTGTCCTCCCACCAGGACTGCATGGCCTGTACATAGGTCTCAACCACTACCGGATCGTCCACCTCAGCGGCCATATACTCTTCGTAGGTCATCACGGTCACTTCCTCAGATTCCTCAGTCTCCGCTTCCGCCTCCTCAGACTCGGCATCCTCAGTCTCCTCGGCATCTTCTGTCTCTTCGGTGCTCTCCTCTACGGTCTCCTCCGCTTCCTCACTGCTGGAACTGGAAGAGCTGCCGCAGGCGGCAAGTGTCAGGCTCATGGAAAGAGCCAGTGCCAGTACTAACTTCTTTTTCATAACAAAATCTCCTTCCTGCTCATATACAGACTGTATGCGCACTGCAAAAAACTGTCACATATGAGCAAATGCGCTGTCGCGCGTTTTTTCAGGGAGTATCTTCTGAGAAAAGATATCTCCACGCTTTACGAACCTCATTATACCGATTTATTTCGATATTTCAATAGTGATTCTGTGAAATTTTTTTAAGCCTTTCATAAAGAAAATAACCAATTATGCAAATCCATGCTGCGGCAAGCGCCGCCAGCAGCGCAACCGCTGTCGTGGGCAGCGGACCCAGCTCCACTTTCCCGTCCACGGTGGAAATCTGATCCAGGCGGTAGAGGGATGTGATGTCTTCAAAGAGCTGCTCCATATAGTCGTCGTCGATGGTTTCCTTACGCCGCGCGGATTTGGTGACATTCTCGATCAGCTGCCCGGCGGCATCTCTTAGGGAAGCGGAGCCGTTGAAAACCGCGGTGGTAAAGGTATTTTCCGTATTATCCAGTAAAATCTGCGTGGCGGCGATTTTCACTTCATAATAGGTGTCGTTGTCCTCGCCGCTGCGGTTCAGATAATCCTGATAGGCATCCGAATTCTGCGCGCTTGTCGTGACCGGTACATACCCCTCCGTCTCGGCATAGGCGATCTGCACTTCGTCCGAAAGCAGGTATTGCACGAAAAGCCAGGACGCCAGGACCTCCTGCGAATCTTCCTTATTAAAAATACAGACCGAAGGCCCCTGGGAAATCATCTGCATATTTTCCGTGTCGTACTGCGGCACGGTCATTACCGCGATTTCAAAGTCCACCAGGGAATCCTCGCTGATATCTAAGAGCGGCGCATCGGAACCCATCCAGGTGGAACCGGCGGTCGAATCGATGGCAAAAATACACTGACCAGCGTTCAGGAAATTGGCCGGATAGCTGGAAATTTTGAACGTGGAGAAAGCGCCCGTAGCGGCATGCTCCGAGATGGTGTAAAGCAGCTCCTCCGTAGTATCATTGAAAATTTCGATGCTGCCGGAGGCGGTGGAGTAACCCGCGTCCAGTTGTTTTAACATCTGGATCATCATATTGTCCGTGGACTTATAGATGAAAGGAATCATGGTCTTCTGGCCGTTGATGACATAATTTCCGTCCGCGTCCTTTTCCATGGCGGCCTCGGACACCTCCCAGATGAAGTCCCATGTCAGGACGTCCGGCAGGGTATAACCGAGCGCCTCCACATAGGTTTTGTTGATATAACAGGCTTCTGTTGACCGCATATAGGGTAGGGCGTAATAATGATCGCCAATCAGACACTCCTCCAAAAATTCCGGAACGATCTCTTCCACAGAGGGAGCGTCAAAGAGAACCTCGCTGCCGCCCAGACCGTATTTTTCATCAGTCATCAGATCGTCCAAAGGCACGACGACGTTCTCGCCAGTCAGGTAGGTGGCGATGTGATCCGGGTAGGTGATGCAGACGTTGGGCGTAGTGCCGGTGGCGATGTTGGTAATGACATCATTATAAATCGTACTGTAGTCCGTGTAGAGCTTCAGATTTGCTGTAATATTCGGGTAGATTTCCTGGAAGTCCTCGATGGCCTGTTTGTAGATGGCGGTCTGGTTTTTATTCGTGTCGTTTTTGGCCCAGAAGGTGATCTCATAGGTGCGGGAGGTATCGAATTCATCCGGGAGCTCGAAGGCGGCGGTTTCCTGGGAGCCGTGGCAGGCTGTGAGAGGCAGGCAGGTAAGTACAGCGAGTGAAAGAACCGCTATTCTCTTTACCATCGTTGCTGTCCCCCATAGAAAACAATTTGCATCCGGCTTTTCCTCTCTCTTCATTCTTACTGTTCTCTCCGCCCTTAGCCGCAAACGATTTGCTCTCATCTTCTTAACTCTTTGAGAAACCCTCGCCATACCTGTACGAAACAGATTTGATAATGTATATCTCATCCCTTGGTTCCTCCTCTCGCCACACCAGCCATAATCTGCCTCCGGAAGCATAGGAACAGAATGATTAAAGGCGCGGAAATCACCACCACCGCCGCCATCATGGCAGGGATGTTTTCCCTCCCGAAGCCGTTCTCGCGAATCTCCTGAATGCCGTTGGAAACCAGGTAGTAAGCCTCATCGTCCGTGATCAGGCGCGGCCAGACGTAGGAATTCCAGCATTCAATGATTTTCAGGATCACGATGGTGATCATGGTGGGCTTGCAGATGGGGATCAGCACCTTAAGCAGATAACGCAGATCAGAGGTTCCATCCACCTTGGCTGCGTAGTAGAGCTCGTCCGGCACCTGCGCGAAATTCTCCCTCAATAAATAAATGTAAAAAACGCTGGTAACGGAGGGCAGAATCAGGCCGATAAAGGTGTTGCGCCAGCCCAGGTTCGTGATGGTGGTAAAATTCGTGATAACCACCAGCTCATTCGGAATCATCATCAGGGACAAAAAGAGCGTAAAGACGATGTTTTTGCCCGGAAATTCGAGACGCGCGAAGGCGAAGGCCGCCAGGGTTGTCACCACCAGCATAATGGCCGTGGTAATCAGAGTAAAAATCAGTGTGTTCAGCAAATAGCTCGCCAGCGGCACGGTGGTGAAGGCTTCCACGTAGTTTTCCAGGGTGGGCGAGCGCGCGATGAACGAGGGAATGTACTCCGCGTTGTAGGAGCTGTAGCTCTTGATGGAGGTCAGGATCATCCAATAAAAGGGGAAGAGGACCATCAGCGCCCAGAAGAGTAGCAGGATGTAGGTCAGGGTTTTGGTGGTGTGCTGGCGCGCGCGGGCGCGGCGGGTTATTTTTTCATAATTTTCGTGGTCGTTCATAAAAACTCCTTTGAGCATATGCACAGATTATTTGCTAATGGCTAACCTGCTCTCTTGCGTCTAACTCATCAAATTCAGATGATGCCTGTCAATAATATACATGCTTCCTGCTCACCAGCAGATTGATACAGGTGATGGTCAGCACAATCGCAAACAAAATAATCGCCGCCGCGGAAGCGAATGAAGGATATCCTCCGCTGTCGCCGTAGAGCATGTCGTAGACATAACCTACGATGGTGTTCATGCCGGCGGCGTTTAAGTCGGTGCCGAAGAGCGCCACAGCGTCGGAGTAGGCCTTGAACGCGCCGATGAAGCCGGTGATTACGAGGTAAAAAATCATCGGGGAGATCATGGGCAGGGTGATTTTAAAGAAAATCCGGTGGGCTGGTGTGCCGTCCACGCGGGCCGCGTTGTAATAAATCGGATCCACGCTGGCCAGCGCACTGGTCAAAATCAGAATCTTGAAAGGCATGTTAACCCAGATGGTATAAAAGCAGAGGACAAACATCTTCGCCCAGTAGGGTCCTTCGATGAAGTCCACGGAGCTGCCGCCGAAGAACTGAATCAGCATGTTGACAAGGCCGTCGGAGTAAGCTGTCTTTTTAAATAAAATCATGAAAACCAGGCCTACGGCCAGGGTATTGGTCACGTAGGGCAGGAAATATACGGTCTGCAAAAATTCTCGAAGTCGCGTGATGGAATTCAGCGCCACGGAAATCAGAAGCGCGAAACCTGTGGACAGCGGCACGGTAATGATCACCAGCAGGAAGGTGTTTTTCACCGCCTGGAGGAAGTAGGTGTCGTGGAGGACGTAGGAATAATTATACAGGCCGATTCCATAATAGGTCTGGGAAGCCGAGTTATAGCCCTCCTCGAAGGAGTAAATAAAGACGTCGATCAGGGGGTAGATCATAAACGCGGCCAGGAAGAGGAAGGCGGGCAGAAGGTAGAGCCAGGCCTTGTAGCTTTTATGTTCAAGCATGTTCGGCCTCCTTTTCTCCTGCCACCAGCGTAAAAGGCAGGCGCTTCCCGCTCTCTTTCTCAAATAAGAAGATTTTGTTCGGCTTGATCGTGAAACGCACTTCCTGCCGGCGCGTATCCACAACGGTCTCCGCCGGGATGATGGACCGCACTTTCGCTGCCTCGCAGGCCGGATTTTCGCTGATCACGCTCAGATCACGTCCCATCACCTCCAGGCGATCCAGTTTGCATGTAAGAGGACCATTGTCCTGCACCGTAAAGCCCTCGGGGCGCACGGCCACGGTCAGGTCCTGATCGGCCACGCCCGCGATTTCCATAATCGTCTCATCGCCGATATAAATACGGTTATGGGAAACCTTGCCCTGAAAAACATTGATGGGCGGAGTCCCCAGGAATTTCGCCACAAAGAGGTTGGCGGGATCATCGTAGACAGCCTGCGGCTGCCCGATTTGCTGGACGTGACCGTCCCTCATGACGACGATCCGGTCGCAGATGCTCATGGCTTCCTCCTGGTCATGGGTCACAAAAACAGTCGTGATACCGGTCTGGCGCTGGATTCTGCGAATCTCCTCACGGGTCTGTAAGCGCAGTCTGGCGTCGAGGTTGGAGAGCGGCTCGTCAAGTAAAAGAACGCGCGGCATTTTGACCAAAGCTCTCGCGATGGCCACGCGCTGCTGCTGGCCGCCGGAGAGTTCGCCAGGTTTGCGGTCCATGAGATCCTCAATCTGGACAAGCTTCGCGGCTTCCAACGCCTTCTCTTCCATCTGAGCTTTGGTCAGCTTCCGGTCGCCCTTCAAATTCTCAAGGGGGAAGGTGATGTTTTTTTTCACAGTCAGGTGAGGGTAGAGGGCGTAGTTCTGGAAGACGAGGCCTACGCCGCGGTTTTCTGGCGCGAGGTCGGTGACGTCGTCCTCACCGAAAAAGAGTTTGCCGCTGGTGGGCTTTAAGAGGCCGCTGATGAGGTTTAAGGTGGTGGATTTGCCGCAGCCGGAGGGGCCGAGTAAGCCGATGAGTTCACCGTCGGGTATTTCAAAGGAGAAATGGTCGACGGCGGTCACTTCGCCGGTGTTTTTACGGCCGCGGGCGGGGAAGGTCTTGGTGAGGTCCTGGAGCACGATTTTCATATGGGTTCATCTCCTTGTCAGAGGGTGGGGTTCGTTGTTTTTACAGAACACATCATAAACCTATTTGGAAAACAATTCCACTGAAATTTCAGGATTTTTTCTCTTTAACAAAAGAACTGCCTGTCATATATGACGGGCAGTTCTTTTGTTGATTTAAAAATAATGTCTATCCCTTCACAGCGCCGCCGGTAACGCCTTCGACGTAGTACTTCTGCAGGCACAGGAACAGGATAGTGACCGGAATGGCGATCAGGACGCCGCCGGCGCAGAACCTCGTAAAATAGCCCTGGTAGTCGTTGGTGTTGACCCAGCGGTACAAAGCCACGGCCACGTTGTAGCTGTCAGAATAACCAAACGCGATGTAGGAAGCGAAGATATAGTCATTCCAGGGAGCCATGAACGCGGTCAGGGCAGTGTAGATGATCATCGGCTTTGAAAGCGGAATGATCATGGTAAAGAAGATCCTCGCGCGGGAAGCACCGTCGATTCTGGCCGCCTCGTCTAAGGACTTCGGAATGGTATCAAAGAAGCCCTTGCAGACATAATAGCCCATGCCGGAGCTGGCGACGCCCACCAGGATTAAGCCAGGGATGGCGCCGGCCTGCGTCAGACCAAACTGCTTTAAAAGGAAATACAGGCAGATCATGGTCAGGAATCCGGGGAACATGCCCAGAACCAGGCAGATCCGCATCCAGAGAGTTCTGCCCTTAAAACGCATGCGGGAGAGCGCATAGCTCACCATCAGAACCATACAGGTCTGGCCGATCGCCACGAAAAACGCGATGATCACGGTGTTGGAATACCACTTCAGAAACTGACTCTCACCGGAAAACAGCCAGGTGTAGCTGTCCAGGGAAAAGGTCTTTGGAAGCAGGTAATCTACCATGCCGCCATATTCCAGAGTGAAGGAACGGAAGCTCTGCAGCACAATTCCCACAAAGGGAAGAAGCCACACGACGCTGATCAGGATCAGTACAATATAGGCAACCACATGACCCGGTTTGACATGGGTCTTATTCATCTCAATGCCGGCTGCTTTGGCACTCTGTTTTGCTTTATTAGCCATTATTGGAAGCCCTCCTCATCTCTTACGGATGGCAGCATGCCATAAACTGCGAGTGATATCACTGCCGTCACGACGAACACCATAATACCGATGACAGCCGCCATGCAGTAATTGGTATCGTTGACTGTCATCTTGTACAGCCAGGTGATCAGCAGATCCGTGGTGCCGGCGCCGCCCGACATGGACATCGTGGTGGGGCCGCCGCCGCTGAGCAGGTAAATAATATTGAAGTTATTCAGGTTGCCGGTAAAGCTGGTCAGCAGATAAGGTCCTGTCACGAAAAGCATATAGGGAAGCGTAATCTTTCTGAACATCTGGAATGCGTTCGCGCCGTCGATTTTGGCGCTCTCGTACAGATCTTCCGGAATATTCATCAGAATACCGGTGCTGATCAGCATCTGATAGGGAATGCCGACCCAGCAGTTTAAAATAATAATGGTCACCTTCGCCCAGGTAGGATTGGTCCAGAAGGGCAAAGCCTGCGAAATCACGCCCCATTTCAGCAGATAAGAGTTCACCAGGCCGTCCGCCGCGAAGAGCTTTGATACATACAGAAGAGAAATAAACTGCGGGATCGCGATGGTCATGACCAGGATGGTTCTCCACAGCTTCTTGAATTTGATGCCCTTCATGTTGATCAGGATTGCTACCGCAACACCCAGGAAATAGTTTAAGAAGGTTGCAAAAAATGCCCAGACAATTGTCCAGCCCAGGACCTTTGCAAATGTTGCGCCAAACCCGTCTCCGCCGAAGGAGAACAGATTTGCGAAGTTGGAAAGTCCTACCCAGGTAAAGAGCTTGGACGGTGCCTGATGGCTGAAGTCATAATTGGTAAACGCCACACAGATCATGAAAATGATCGGCAGAATCATGAACAGGAAAATGCCCAGCGTAGGCAGAGATAATAAGGTATAATTAAACTTGCTGTCAATGAGCTGATGCAGATCCTGACGAATGGTCGGAACCTCTTTGCCGGCTTTCGCCGCCAGCTCCTCTCTGCGGTTTTCACTGATGTTCATGCGCCACAGGGCAATCAGCAAAACGGTGAAAAGCACACTCATCAGACCCCATAACAGGATCAGGAAGCTGTTGTCCCCATAAACAGTCACAAAGGTTGTGGGATCCATATGGGTCTCCACGGTACCCAGCGTGCCAAATTTGGCCAGATAGGACGTGCCAAAAGCGACCATATACCATATGTACAGGATTTCCAGCGCCAGAAAGGCAATGCCTCTCAGATAATACTTTCTTAAAAGGGGACCGAAACCGAAAATCACAAAGGACACCTTCGTCTTCCAGCCGCCTTCCTTAAACGTCACGCCGATATCTTTAATATTGGCGCCGATCGCCTGAAAAAATGCCGCAACTTTTTTCATAGTACCCCCATTCTACGTAATTGCCGGTACACAACCCTGATTTGCAAGAAAATACCCGATTTTGTTCGTGCGCCCGGCATCCGAAAGAGTGAAAGGGGAGAGATTCGTTCTCTCCCCTTTGAAAAATCGTATTACGTAGTGTAAAGAAACTTACTGTGCGCAAGAAATGCACTTGGTCTCGAAGTCCTCCAGAGTCGCCATCAGATCCTCGTCAGAGGTGGAAGAAGTGATGTTGCCGGAGATAATGTCATCGCCAAGAGCGGTTGCTAAGGTCCAGTAATCATCCGGATACTGTCCCTGGCCGATGCTGTAGTTGGACTGCTCTGTCAGAGCGCTCAGCGCCACGTCAGCCTGTACGGCTTCGTCTTCCTGTGCCGCCAGGTTGGAGGGACCCCAGCCCACTTCATTGAATCTCTCAAGCTGGCATTCCTCGCTGGTCAGATACTGTGCCAGCTCCAGGCAGGCTCTCAGTTTGTCAGCGTCTGTCTGAGGCTTCACGCCCAGAAGCTTGTAGCCGCTGAAAGAACTCAGCTGATAGGTCTCACCGTCAGAGCCTACAAAGCTCGGAAGTGCAGCTGCCGCGTAATTGTCGCCAAGCAGTTCCTTCGCCGCTTCAGAATCCCAGGTGCCGTCCACGATGGCTGCCACATTAGTAGCGCTGCTCAAAGAAGAGCCGTTCTGGAAAGAGGAGGAAGACTGCAGCTCGATGATCTCCTTCAATGCGACAAGACCCGCATCGGAAGCGTAGTCGATATCGCAGGAAGCGAAGGTGCCGTCGTCATTGGTCTCATAAGTAAGGGTGCAGCCGGTGCCGAAGAAGAACGCTACCTGATACCAGCCGGAATTGATCTCAAAGTAGAAGTTCTTGCCCGCTGCCTCGCAGTCCGCAACGATCTGCTCTAAGGAAGTGGGATCTGTGATGACACTGCTGTCATAATACAGGAAATAGCCGTTGTCCGCGCTCATCGGGAACGCGTACAGGGTGGATCCAAAGGTGGCCGCCGCTACGGAACCGGCGCCGTTCTCTTCTTCGATGGTGGTGTCATAACCGGTACCGGTCAGCTGCTGTACAGCGCCTGCCGCCACCAGACGGGCCAGCTGGTCCTGCGCAAAACCATAGATATCCGCGCCGCCCTCTACGTCAGTGATCATATTGGAAGCCGCGTCGCCTTCACCGACGGACTCTACCACGATGGTATACTCATAGCCGTTCTCAGACATGAACTCCTCAGCCATGGTCTGGGTCAGGCTGGTCACAGCGTCTGCCACCCAGATGGTGATCGTCTCACCAGCGCCGGTCGAAGTGGTGGTGCTCGCTTCCGTGCTGGCCTCAGAAGAGCTCGACTCACTGGACGTACTCTCGCTTGAGCTGCTGCTCTCACTGGAAGTGCTCTCGCTTGAGCTGCTGGAACTGCCGCAGGCCGTAAACATGGAAACAGTCATTGCACCGGCAAGCAGTACCGCTAACAATTTCTTTTTCATTTTCTTCACTCCTTTACAGAAAATTCTTCACAAATTCCGGGTTTCCGACATCCATAATTTGTGAAATGTTTGACAAATCAGCTTGTCTAAGCTATTCTAACATTGCTTTTTCTATCTGTCAATGTCATTTTATGTAAATTAAACAAAAATTGGAGAAAAAAACCGTTTTTGTGCAATCTTACCATATTTTGTGAGGATGATCTATCTCAATACACAGATCGACTGCCCCGGCATGGTAACCGTATGATCGGTAAGTGTAATCTCTTCCTCTCCCACCGTCAGGCAGTTCTGAAGCTCCATGCTCTCCAGCTCGGTGCCCGTCAGGTCAATGGTCACCGCCTCCGTGTCCGTATTATAAAGAATGGCAATGGTGCTGTCTTCCCAGGTCTTTAAAATAACCGCGGTATCGCCCGCCGTCAGCTCCTCCACAATGGTGATCTCGCCGCGGGCAATCTCCGGATTCTGATTGCGCATCAGAAGTGCTTCTTTATAATAAGAAAGGATGGATGTCTCGTCCGCAAGCTGTTCATCCACCGCCGCGAAGGAAGACGTGATGCCCTGCTCCATATTTTCCGGACCGACAGTCATCCCTATGGTGTCCGTGTCGGACCAGTACATGGGGATGCGCTTATTTTCATCGGACTGGCCCTTGCTCTTCATCCCAATCTCCTCGCCGTAGTAGACGAAGGGGCTGCCGTTCATGGTCATCAGAAGGCCGCAGGCCATTTTCATGTTGCTCTCGTTATTCTGCAGGTTGTTGGCCACGCGCACCTGATCGTGGTTAGTCAGGAAGGGCGCGTCGATATAGTCCGCGTACACCGCCGAGTAGGTCTGCTGGTCTGTCAGCATGGTTGTCACAAATTTCTCCGCGGTGGCCGTGCCCATAGCCGTCTTCTCAATCACGCCGTCCACGCTGGAATTCGGGAAATTGAAAAAGCTGGGCGTCTCGCTTAAGTAATAGGACTCGATGGTGGAACTGCCCGCCCACACCTCGCTCACCATGTAAAAGTCCGGATTGGTCTCGCAGCAGTAGGTGTAGAGCCAGTTTAAAATACTGCGGTTTAACTCGCCGTCCGTCTCGTCAAAGTGCATGGCGGCGTCCATGCGGAAACCGTCCACGCCCAGCTCCAGCCAGAAGTCCGCGATGCTCTCCAGCTCCGCCTTCAGCGCCTCACATTCCAGATTCAAATCCGGCATTTCTGAAGAAAATTCTCCCTCATAGTACCACTCCGCACCTGCAGTCGCGCCGGGAATCTCGTACCAGACGCCGCTCTCCTGCGTTCTGGAAAAATGGTAATATTCCACATAAGGGCAGGCAGTCACATCCGGCTCCTCATCCGTGCCAAGCGACGCCAGATATTCACACGCCGTGATAAACCACTCATGCTGTGAGGAGGAATGATTGATCACCATGTCAATGATCAGGCGGATACCGCGGCTGTGGCACTCCTCCACCAGATTCTCGAAATCCTCCAGCGTGCCATAAACCGGATCGATGTCATAATAATCCGTCGCGTCATATTTATGATAGGAAGGCGACGGCATGATGGGCATGAGCCAGATGCCGTTGAAGCCCATGTCCGCGATGTAGTCCAGCTTTTCGGTGACGCCGTTCAAATCGCCGATGCCGTCCCCGTCGCTGTCATAGAAGGAATAGACGAAGATTTCGTAATAATTGCGGTAATTGTCGTCGATGATATTTAACTCCACCGCGGTTTCGCCGCTGCCGTTTTCCTGCGAAGCGGTGTCGCCGGTTGCTTCCGTTTGCGCCTCGCCGCTGTCCGTGTCTGAACCTGATCCCGAGCAGCCGGTAAACAGCGCCGCCAGAAGAGCAAGTGCCAGAAGCAGGCTGAAAAGCCGCCGTCTTACCGTCATCCCCGATGAGTTGGTTCTTTCTGATATTTTGGTGCTTCCTGTTCTTTTCTGCCCTGCCGTCATAAGTACATAACCCCCTCTTCGTTTATTTCTGTATTCAGGATAACAAGCTTGGAAAACGATGTCAACGCACAATCTGCCCTGCCTCTCATACCACCTGAACATCATATTCTTTCCTGTCAGCTTTTAGTTCGCCATACTCTCACTCCTGCCATGGCATCTTCTTACTCTCCACCGGCCACCCCTCTTTCACGGACTTTTCCAGCAAAATCGCCATATAGCAGTCCTGCAGCGCCTCCCGCAGAGGATAATCCGCTTCTTTTTTGCCGGCACCGCAGGCTGCCACGTCCGCCATCACCAGGGCGATGGCCGTCTCATCCTCCGACAGGCCGCAGCGGCCGAAGGGCGGCGTATAAACCGACTTTCCCTGAAAAGTAATCCCTGTCACCTCCGCGAACTCTCTCAGGTTCGGATTCTCAGACGCGGTGCGCACCCTGCGGCTGTTTGCTTCCAGGCTTGCCTCAACCGGCTGATTTTCCTGATCCAGATAATAAAATACCTCATCCTTCATCTCGCCGCGGCAGCCCCGGATATTCACATAATTATGGCGGATCGGCGAACGGTACTGCTCCGAATCAAAATCAAACAGCGCAACTTTTCCATCCTGAAACTCAATCACCGCCGTCGTACGTTTCTTCATTCCCACACGACCATCCGTGAAGCGCTCATACCGGGAAAGTGTCTCTGTCGTCGGGAAAGTAAACTCCCGCCCGGAAACGCGAAAAGCCGTCATGCCCTCCCGCAAAAACGCGCGGATCAGGCTCGCGCCGTGATACCCATGCGCCAGCGACACCACCGCGCCATCCGGCGCCCCGATCAGATTGCTGTCCAGCACCTTTACCATCGCCTGGTAAAGCGGATAGCGCGTGTATTGCTCCGCGCTCAGAATCACCGCGCCCTTTAAATGTGCCTCCCAAAGCCCGCACAAATTCTCCTCGTCCAGCGCCGCCGGCGTCTCACAAAGCACCGGAAAGCCATAGGAGGCCCACTCAAGCGTCACCTCCGCGATGGAAGCCTTGCTGACCGCGACCACCACAAAGTCCGGTTTCATCCGCCTGCATTCCTCAATGGATGTCGTCGTATAAATTCCTTGCGCTACATGAACCGCATCCGCCTTCTCCTGGCTCCTGCAAAGCATGGCGCACAATTCAAACGACTCCGGCAGCGCCGCCGCGATGCGCGCATAGTACATGGCCCTCCAGCCGCTGCCGATGATGATAAAGCGTGATTTTGTTTTTTCCATCTTTACCTGCCTTTCCTCCTCGTTGTGTATATCCGAACACGATAACCGGATATATTATAACAGGTTGTTTGTCAAATTACTTCATATTTTCCTGTATCATACCATAGAAAACTTGAAAAAAGATGGAAGACTTCAATCTTTTTTCAAGGTAATTGTGATAGAATGATAGAAACATTTTCTGTATACGGCCATTTTTCCATATATGCGGGAAAATGGCTGCAAATAAGCATCAGAAAAAACAAAAAGGAGGTCTCATTTTATGAAAAAAATAATCGCGCTGCTCTGCTCCATAACCCTGGTCTTCAGCCTGGTCGCCTGCAGCAGTGCATCTTCAGCGGTGGAATCCGAGGACAGCGTATCTGAAAACGCAGAAGCAGAAGTCACCGATACTGCCGACGCGGAAACACAGGCGACTATGGTATCCGACAAGGAGTACATCGAAGCCACTCTGAATCTGGCCAATAACACAGATTATACCTGGAGCTATAACTCCTCCGCGGACGCATGGGTGATGTCCATCGTCTCCGCCGTGGCCTATCCGGAGATCGAGGATGAGGAAGGTGTCTCCGTCTGCGTGCCCGGCCCATATGTCACCGGCATCGACACCGACGGTGACGGAGCCGCGGATGTGACAGCGGCAAGCTATACCGATGCAGTCAACGGCAGCCTGGTGATCGACTACGACGCCGAAATCACCAGCACAAACGGACAGGTGTATACCGCCTCCACCGCGCCGGTGATTCTCAACACCGGGGCTGCGGGCTACTCCTCCTCCACCAACACCCAGGCAGCGACAACTTACGCCTCCGAGGGTTATATCAACGTTGCCTGCGGCAACCGCGGCAAGCAGGACACCGCCACCGACGCGGACGGCAATACCTATTACACCGGCGACGCGCCTTCCTGCCTGGCCGACCAGAAGGCTGCTGCCCGCTTTGTGAAATATAACATTCTCCTGGGCAACCTTCCCGGCAGCGTAGATTATCTCGTCTCTACAGGCGGTTCCGGCGGCGGCGCGCACGCGACCATGTTCGCGGCCACCTCCAATAACTCCGATTTCTATCCCTATCAGGAGGAAGTGGGCGCGGTCGGCTGCTACCTGAATGGCGACGGGACCTACACCACCACTGTCACCATCAACGACGAGGAGGTGGAGCTGTCCGACGGCGCCTGGGGCTGCATCGCTTACAGTGCCATCACTTCCCTCTACGAGGGAGATATGGCGCTGGCCTTCGAATATTATATGGATGTCGATTATGAATTCGGCTCTGATTTCCAGGCACAGCTGGCGGAATACCTCGCGGAAGCGTATATGGAATATATCAATGAGCAGAACCTGACCGTGGAGGAAGCCGCCGTAGGCTTTGACCTGGACGGGGACGGTGCGCAAAACAGCACCATCGCCCTGACCATTGAATATGATAAAACCCTGTACGCCGATACCAACGGCTATGGCGGCACCTATCTGGACCTGTATCTGGCGGAGTTCATTTCCAACCTGCAGTGGTATCTGGATAATCTCGACTACGCGAGCGGCTGGACCTGGTTTGACGAGGACGGAAACGCTTTGTCTGACGAGGAAGTGGCCGCCATGACGACCGAGGATAAGGCCGAAGCCTTTATTGAAGGGCGCTATACGGCCTCAAGTACCGGAGGCATGGGCGGTATGGGTGATATGGCCGGCGGTATGGGCGGCGATACAGAAATGCTGCCCAGCGGCATGAACGGCGCCGCGGACTTCACAGGCAGCAGAGGAGACCGTTCTGACACAGAAGCGTCTGGCAAAGACAACATCACCACCGGTCTGCCCGGCGATATGACCGGCGGTGGTCTGCCGGATGGCGCTTCCATCGGCGCAGGTGCCGACACTGACAGTCTGCCAGGCGATGGCAAGGCTGTTACAGACGATCTGCCTGACAGCACTGCAGGCACCTCCTCTATCACCAATGAGAACGTGGACACCAGCGGTGACATCATGGATGTCGGCACCCCCGACGCAGGCACGACGCAGGCCGCGGGCAGTTCCGTCGACTCCAACAACTACTCCAGTTACGAGGAAATGGTGGAAGCATACGCCGCCGACATCGCGGAAATCGAAGCCGGGGACGAATACGGCAACAATCTTGTTTATCTTTACAATCCGCTGAACTATATCGGCGATGAGGACACCGAGGGCGCTGCCTGGGCGCGCATCCTTATGGGAGCCTCCGAGGGCAACATGTCCATGTTCACCTCTCTAAATCTCCAGATTGCCTAGCTGAACGCCGGCACAGACTGTGAGATCGAGTGGCAGTGGAACGGCGGCCATGTACCTTCCGAAATTTTCAGCAGCTCCTTCGCGCTGTATGTCGACCAGATGTACGCCGAATACGCGGGCGGCGTGACAGTCGAAGCCGCCGAAGCTGAAACGCAGACCTCAAATGGAACCTCTACGGAAGCCACCGACACCGACTTAAGCAGCTGGGTGGATTACTCCGACATCACCAACGTCTCCTTCTCTTTAGCAGACGCGGTCTCCTACCGTACGGCCGGCGCCAGCAAGGCCATGCCCGGCTTCGACGTCATCGACTACGGCCAGGAGGACTATGTCTTCGGCAGCAGCACGCAGGACGCGCGCCACTGGAATTCCACCCTGTTAGACATTTTTGAGGAGCACGCGGATACCTTGTCCATCCTCTTCAATGCAGGGTAGAGGTTCTTCCGCCCTGTGGCAGTTTTCCTGTTATGCCTATATGGGCCAACACAGAACTTGGCATACTATAAAAACAGAGCCTTCCGCAAGGTTGGCTCTGCTTTTTTATTTTCATGCATCCTGAGTATCCCATGAAACCTGAACAGCTATTTTTCATCCCGCATATTTCTGCAATAACATTTTATACCTGCGATACACCAGATACACCCCAACAGTACAATCAAATACCAAAATCACCAGCCCGACCGCCATATGGATCAATGCTCCTGCCCCGGCAATCAGAAAAGCCAGCGCGCATTTCCGGTAAACAGCTGCCACTTCCCCGTTATAGCCCTGAATATCCTGCAGTTCCTTTTTCAGTTTCCCCTCGCTGCCGCTCCAGAAAGTGATCGGGGTAATCGCGTTGTTCCGGTTATACGCTGAAATAATCAGGAACGGAACCGCACACAGCAGGCAGCACACAAACATTACAATCTTCGCAAACATCTTTTCTCTCCCCATTATTTCACTGTATTATCTCATCAGGTTTCATGATAACACAGCGCCATTTTGCCTGCAACACAGAGAATCTTAAGATTCTTTTATGATTATCTGAGACGAAATATCAGTTTTTTAGTACCTTTCAAAAAGACATCTGACTTTCATCAGATATTCGAATCCAGCGGCTTTATCAATCCGGCTGTCACTGTGTCTTTCACCTTTCAGGCTTTC
>JAJQFS010000027.1 GCA_021200995.1 Lachnospiraceae bacterium
ATCCACATGGATGGTTAGTTGAGCTGAAAGTGCTATTTTTCAGTGTTTCCCTAATTAATATTGATATTTTGGGACATTATAAGCAGAGAAGAGAGACGTGATTTTATGGCAGGACAGCAGAACCAGAACGCAGGACAGCAGGACAATACCAACCAGCTTCTGCAGATTCGCAGAGACAAGCTGAAGGACTTACAGCAAAGAGGCAAGGACCCCTATCAGATCACCAAATATGACGTGACTCACCACAGCGTGGAGATCAAGGAGCATTTTGATGAGCTGGAAGGGCAGAATGTCAGCGTGGCAGGCCGCATGATGTTCAAACGCGTCATGGGCAAGGCTTCCTTCTGCAATATTCGGGACCGCCAGGGCGACATTCAGATTTATGTGGCCCGCGACAATATCGGCGAGGAGTCCTACGCGGATTTCAAAAAATACGACATGGGCGACATTCTGGGCATCAAAGGCACTGTCTTTAAAACGAAGACGGGCGAGATTTCCGTACATGCTGATGAGGTCACGCTGCTCTCCAAGAGTCTGCAGATTCTGCCGGAGAAATTTCACGGCCTGACGGATACTGACATCCGTTACCGCCAGAGATATGTGGACCTGATCATGAATCCGGAGGTGCGGGAGACCTTCCGCAAGCGCTCCCAGATTATCAAAGAGATCCGCAATTTCCTGGACGCGCGCGATTTCATGGAGGTGGAGACCCCCATGCTGGTGTCCAACGCCGGCGGCGCCGCGGCCCGTCCCTTCGAGACGCATTACAACGCGCTCGACGAGGATGTGAAGCTGCGCATTTCCCTGGAATTATATTTAAAGAGACTGATTGTCGGCGGCTTAGAGCGTGTCTACGAGATCGGCCGCGTGTTCCGCAATGAGGGCGTGGATACCCGCCACAATCCGGAGTTTACCCTGATGGAGCTCTATCAGGCATATACGGATTACGAGGGCATGATGGAGCTGACAGAGAGCATGTTCCGTTACCTGGCCGAGAAAGTCTGCGGCAGCAGCAAGTTTACCTATAATGGTACAGAGATAGACTTCGGCAAGCCGTTCGAGCGCATCACCATGACCGACTGCATCAAAAAGTACACCGGCATTGACTTTGACACCGTTCCGGATTTAGAGTCTGCCAGAGCGTTGGCCAAGGAGCACCACGTCGAGTACGAGGAGCGCCACACCAGAGGCGAGATCATCAACCTCTTTTTCGAGGAGTTCTGTGAAAAGAACCTCGTGCAGCCGACATTTGTCATGGATCACCCGGTTGAGATTTCCCCGCTGACGAAGAAAAAGCTCTCCGACCCGACCAAGGTGGAGCGCTTTGAGCTCTTCATCAACACCTGGGAGATGTGCAACGCCTACTCTGAGTTAAACGACCCCATCGACCAGCGTGAGCGCTTCGCCGCCCAGGATGCGGCGTTCGAGGCCGGCAATGAGGAGGCGAATCACACTGATGAGGACTTCTTAAATGCCCTGGAGGTCGGTATGCCCCCGACGGGCGGCATCGGCTACGGCATCGACAGACTGGTGATGCTGCTGACGGATTCACAGGCGATCCGGGATGTAATCCTGTGTCCGACGATGAAGACCATCGAGCAATAAATCCTTTAAAATCAAGGGTTTCAGACACCTGGAAATGGAAAATGACAACAAAATGACAACAAATTCGTAGATTTATACGAAGTTTCACGAAGCGTTGTGAATAATCTGAGATGGCTGAAACTATTCATACCAGATAGTTAAGAGTACCTTCTTGAAAGATAATGTCTTTCAAGAGGTACTCTTTTTTTGTCCAGGCCAGGCGCTCAGTTAATGTCCAAGAAAAGAAAAGGAGAGTGAAACTATGAGAACAGAGGATATGTATTTCAAAAGGGCATTTTATACAGTGGAGCCGGGTGAAAATAATTTGTAAATTTTCTCCGAAACTATTGTAAGTCCGAGACATTTTTGCTATACTTCAAAAAGGTATGAGAATGTATTCTGAATAAACCTTGAAAGACGTTTTCAGCCATTCTGACGTGCGCTGGAAAGGGGAGGGGTATGGCAAAGGTTACACGGGAGCTAAGAGAACTGCATAGGCAGATTATCATCAATGCAGCGGCGGAAAGCTTTCTGGAGAAAGGCTTCACCAATACCACGGTCAATCATATCATAACGAAGCTCGGTATCAGTGCGGGAGCTTTCACCGGACAGTTCAGAACCAAGGAAGACGTGCTGTATGAGCTGGTTGGCCTCGTTCTGGATCAGCAGTTTGCCGTTTCGGAAAAGCTGGTTGCGGGGAGGACAGACGATAAAATTCTCCTGTACGCTGCGGAAACAGTATTGCAGCTTTATATCGTGGAGCTGAATGATAACCTTAAAGATGTGTATTATAACGCATACTCCTCGCCAAAGACATCTGTTTTGATACAGGAGAAGGTCACAAGAACAGTGGAAGCCATTTTCAAAGAACAGCTGCCGCAGCTGGAAACGAAAGACTTTTATCTGCTGGAGATCGCCACGGGCGGGATCATGCGGGGGTCTATGATTACCCCGTGCAGTATCTGGGTTTCCATGGACATGAAAGTGGAGGCTTTTCTTAAGAATACGCTCCGTCTTTACTATGTGCCGGATGAAAAGATCGAGGAAGCCATCGCCTTTGTGAAAACCATAGATTTTAAGCAGGTGGCGAAAGAAACCGTTGACGGAATCTTTTGCTATCTGGAAAAACAGAGGGAAAGTTTACAGAAAAGTTGGCAGGAAGGAGAAAATCAATGAACATATGGAAAAAGACGGTAGGATTACTGTCGGTAATCTGCCTTGTGATGGGGCTTTTGCCGATCACAACGGTATTTGCCGCCAGCATGGAGGTCGGCACGGAAACCGAATTGGTCGCTGCCCTCGGCCAAGCGCAGGACGGCGACACCATAACGTTGAGCAGCGACATCGAAGTCAACCAGCAGCTTGTCATCAACGCCGACATCACGCTGGATTTGGGCGGATACACGCTGACCAACAACTACGTGAACGTCGACGGTACCGGAATATACCGGTTCACGCTCATAACGACAGCCAACGTGACCATCCAGAACGGAGCCTACGAGGTGACGGCACCGGCGGAGACCGACGGCGTCGAGACCAGGGGCATTGTCGCCAGCGAGGGCAACCTGACGCTTTCAAGCTTGACTGCGGCGGCCTACGGCATCAACGTCTGCTCCTATTCGGAAAGCGGAACCCTGACCATCCTGGATTCCGGCATCTCCGGCAGCTATGCAGTCGGTTCCTTCGCCAACGACAACACGGTGATCATTGACGGCAGCTCGCTGGTAGGCTCCGTGTGCGGCCTGTACCACAACGGCTCCTATTACGGCTTCGAGTGCTACGTCTCGAATACCACCATCGTAGGCGGCGACAGCGATGCAGGCACTTCAGCGAACGACGATGCCGACGGCGTGTACATTTCGGGAAGCACCACCACCGAAGCAGCCGCCGGATGCCACACGGCCATATTCACCGACTGCACCATTTCCGGCGCGACCGGTATCGAGGTCAAGTACACCAACCTGACGTTGAGCAACTGCACCGTGACCGCAACGGGAACAACCCCCACCTTCGAGCAGTACAACAATGGATCCACGACCTCCGGCTTCGCCGTCGTCTCCACCGACAATAGCATGGATGGCGATGACCCCAAGCCATCAGGTACCATCACCATCAACAGCGGGACGTACACGGGCCTTATAGGGCTAACCGAGCTTATCGATCCCGACCTGTATCCTGATTTCAAAGAAGCCACCTATGTCATCTCCGGCGGCAATTTTACCACGCAGCTCTCCGCAAGCTATTGCGCAGAGGGGGTTACGTACTGACCACGACCAAAAACGCAGAAGGGTATTACACGGTCGAGCCCATCACCTACACGCTGAGAGTTACCGTTCCGGTCTTTAATGTGACCTATGGATACTCGCAGCCCGACGAGGAGAGCATCACGATTACAAGCATCGGCAACAGCGACGCGACAATTTCCAGCGTTGCCCTCAGCGGTGCAAACGCGGATTCCTTCACACTGAAAAAGACGGATGGCACGACGATTGCTGCAAATACGACAGACAGCACCACATATACGATTCAGCCAAAGGACGGGCTTTCCACAGGTACGTATATCGCGACCATCACTGTGACTTATAACAATAATGAAACGGCAACCGCAGAAGTGTCCTTCACCGTGAACAAGGCAGACCAGTCTGTTTCTTACAGCGAGAGCACCATGACGAAGCATATCAATGATGCAGCCATCACCAATACTCTGACTCAAACCATCGGAGACGGTACAATCAGCTACACCTCCAGTGATACAACCGTTGCAACAGTGAATGCAACTACCGGTGAAGTGACAATCGTAGGTGCAGGTTCCACAACCATCACAGCAACTGCTGCATCCACAGGCAATTATAATGAAGCGACTGCTTCCTACACCCTGACCGTGACGGCACACAGCTACAGCGAGCCGAGCTTCACCTGGAGCGAGGATGGCAAGAGCTGCATAGTCAGCTTCACTTGTACGGATTGTAACGATGTGCAGACGGTAACTGCAACAGTGATATCCAAAGTAAAAACCGCTGCCACCGCAACGGAAAATGGCGTGACCATCTACACAGCAACTGTAACCTTTGACGGCGTAGAGTACACCGCAACGAAAGAGCTTGCGGATATCTCTGCCACCGGAAGTACTGAGTCTGACGGTTCAGTCGAAACAGAAAGTGCGGACAGTGAGACATCAACCACGGAAGATGTTTCCGTTACAACAATATCAGCTGAGACAGGAGACAACAGCCAGATGATATTATGGATTGTACTGTTGCTTCTGTCTGGCGTCGGCGCAGCTGGCATAGCTGCCTGCCACACAAAGCGGAGACACAACAGATAATTACAGTTGCATAAAAACGAAATTCCGCATATTCGCAAAATCCCTCCTATCAGGTACAGTGTATCAGGACAGGAGGGATCTTTACGCCCGTTCTAGCCGAAAAAGTTTAAAAAATCAAGAAGTTTTTACTCCTATACAGATAAAAAGTATCTTTGTTTTTTGACTTTTTCATTTTTTCGCGAAAATCCTCCCGAACACCCAGTGCGTAAATGGCGCGGCCGCGAAGAAATTCCAGAAAAACGCCATCGGGAAATTCTTTAACAAGGTGCCGACCCAGATGGCGGGCAGCTGTGTGATGGGCGCGCCGGCCAGCGCAATATTGAATAAAAGAGAGGCAATCAGGCTCATGGAAGGACACATGACGGCGACGGTCGCGCCCTGGCGCAGGAGCTGGCAGACATAGGGATTGTCTTTTTCGGGGTCGCTGTGCTTCGCGGCAAAGGCAGCCCCGAAACGATTTCCATACAGATTGGAAATGATAAAGACGAAAATTCCCATGTAGGACGCCTCGATGAGCGCGTCTAAAAAGACGATATTCGTCATATTGCTGAGGCCGCCAGCGGATAGCGTGGCCCCTTCCTTGATAGCGACGTTGTAGACCTCCATGCCGTACGCCATCGCGTAGGACATAATTAGTCCGAAGATGATTCCCTGAGTTTTTGTTTTTGGCATATTGATGAACCTTCCTTTCCGTGAAATCAGTGCAGCTGTGGTCATACAGGAACTGATCCCCGAAAAAAAGCGTGTCACACTTTCCCTGAAAAAAGGCGTATCCTCTTTCCGGAGAAAGAGTGATACGCCTTGCGAACGGTATGTATGCTACACGCACTGATTTTTTTGTGTGAGCCGGAGCATGAACAAAGGGTGTTGTGATCTGGCTCGCCGTTTATTTTAGCACGGAAAAATCCGGGATGTAAGAAAAAATTCATATCGTTCTCGTTTCGCTTTTCTGTTAAAGACCTTGACTTTTTATGATAGAGGGATATAATAATATCAAATCGTGATTTGCCAAATTTAGATTTGATACTGGAGGGCACATATGTTTATCGGCAGAGAAGCAGAGCTTACATTCCTGGAAGAGAAATATACGGAGACGAAAGGACAGCTGATAGTCCTTTATGGCAGACGGCGTGTGGGAAAAACGGAAACCTTAAAGGAGTTTTGCAAGGGAAAACCACATTTTTTTTATTCCTGCACACAGAGTACCGACAGAGTGCAGCTGAACAGATTCTCGAAGCAATTGCTAAAAGAGAATATTCCGGCCAGTCAGTATATCTCAGCATTTGAAGACTGGGAGGCGGCATTTCATTCTTTCTCAGATCTTCCGTACGGGAATCAGAAAAAGCTGGTGATTATAGATGAATTCTCCTATATGTGCAGAGGCAATTCCAGCATTCCTTCTATCCTTCAGAATCTCTGGGATTCGGAATTCAAAGACAGTAATATTATGATTGTGCTGTGCGGCAGCGCAATGAGTTTTATTGAAAATGAGTTGCTCGCGGAGAAAAATCCTCTCTATGGCAGGGCTACCGGTATTTATAAGATGAAGGAGATGGGATTTTATGATGCGACGCGGTTTTTTCCCGGCTATTCGGCAAGGGATAAAGTCATTGCCTATGCTGTTCTGGGAGGTATTCCGCATTATCTCAGTCAGTGGGATCCGGAGCTTTCCATCGATGAAAATATTCAGAAATATGTGTTGACCAAGGGCTGCGCACTGTACAGCGAGGTGGAATTTCTGCTTCATCAGGAATTGCGGGAAACGCCGATTTACAATGCTGTCATTGAAGCGGTTGCGCTTGGCAGTACCCGCTTAAATGAGATCAGCCAGAAGTCTTTGATTGAGGACACATCCAAGACGAGCGTTTATCTGAAAAATCTGATCGAGCTTGGAATTGTGGAAAGGGAATTTTCTGTGGACAGAAAACTTAAGGAAAAGGCCAATTCCAACAGAGGCACTTATCGGCTGACAGATCACTTTTTCCGCTTCTGGTATACCTTTGGTTTTGCGAATATTTCCGACCTGGAGGATGGCGATGTGAGCGGGGTATATGAATATGCTGTGAAGCCGGCGCTTCATGAATTTGCCGCCCTGCCGTTTGAGGAAGTGTGCAGGATATTTGTAAAAGAACTGCAGCGGGATAATGCGCTGCCGTTCCGCTATTCTAAAATGGGACGGTGGATGGGCAGGACGACTGTGCGTAATCCGGCCGCTGAGACCGGTGTTTCCGTTGCAGAAACCGAGATCGACATTCTGGCAATAGGACGGGATGAAAAGGAGTATCTGGTTGGCGAGTGCAAATTCAAAGGTCATCCTTTTACCTATTCCGAATATCTCGATACTGCCGCCAAGCTCGCGCCGTTAAAAGAAACTGCGAAGTTTACCTACGCTTTGTTTTCAGAAAGCGGATTTGACGAGCAGCTGACTGCGGAAGCGCGAAACTCCGGTCTGCTTCTGTATCCGCTTGAGGCTATTGTGAACTATAAAAAATAAAAGCAATCCATGGTATCATACCCTTTTGTTGCTTTAATCATAATATGGAAAGAATGTTTGGTAAAATTGTCGGGGCACCTTCTGAGAGAAAATATCTTTCAAAAGGTGTTCTTTTTTGTCGGATTCCATTGCATTCAAGTGAAAAAGAGCGTATTATATACCTGTATTTTCCGACAAATCCATATTTATTTTGATAATTTTGTGTCAATCTTTTAAAAGCTTGTTAATCTTATGTCAATTCGACCGAAATCTCAGGAGTATGAATTTGCAGTCAATATGCCGCCGGTGGCCTTCATGAGGCTCATACTGCGCCCACAGACAGGATCAGGAGCATGACGGTGGATCAATATACGGAAAATACTGGAAAGAAAAATCTTTTTATAAACGGAAAGGAAGGTTTTTTATGGGAAAGGAAAATGACGCGAAAGCGGACGCGGCGCGGCAGATTGCTTTTATCGCGTGTGCCGGAAGCGCGGCGGGAAAAGCCCGTTTCGCGGCCACGGTCTCAAGCTGTGCGCAGGCGGTTGAAAGCGGTTTTGTGCGCGGCGAGTGTAAGTCCGGCTGTGTCGGCATGGGCGACTGCGTGAAGGCCTGCACGAAAGGCGCGATGAAACTGGTAGACGGCCAGGTCGTGATTGATCGGGAACTCTGCGACGGCTGCGGCGACTGTGCGGCGAAGGGAGTTTGTCCGCAGGGATTGATCCGCATGATACCGGCGGATGCCACCAATCTGATCCCCTGCTCTTCGAGGGAGCCGGATGAGGAGAAGGTGCGTAAGGTCTGCGGATACGGCTGCATCGCCTGCGGCGAGTGCGAGCGTGCCTGCCCGGAGGGCGCGGTCAAAGTGATCGACGAGCACGCGGTGATTGATTATGACAAGTGTGTGGGCTGCGCGGCCTGCACCGTCAAGTGCAAAAAGAAGATCATTGTGGATCTGAAACATGATTTGAGAGAGCTGAAGTCGACCGTGGCGTTTGTGCACTGCTCCGGCGACGGAAGGATTCAGGAAGCATTAAAGGCACAGGGCATCACCTCCTGTGCGCAGGCGGACAAAGCGGCGGCGAATGACGGCAATCTGTGTGCATATGGCTGTCTGGGCTGCGGTGACTGCACGGCGGTCTGCCGCTATGACGCGATCCATGTGGTGAACGGCGTGGCTGTGGTGGATACAGCCAAGTGCGTGGGCTGCAGAGATTGTACTTATGCCTGCCCGAGAGGCCTGATCAGTATTGAGCCGTATCAGGGCGTGAAGACGGTTCCCTGCGCGTCCAAAGCGCCGCGTGAGGAGCGCGAGAGGGTCTGCTCCTCCGGCTGCATCGCCTGTGAGGACTGCCTGCGCAACTGTCCGAATGAGGCGATTTACTGTGACGAAGGCCGGATTACGATTGATCCGGATAAATGTGACGACTGTAATATCTGCCAGCATGTCTGCCAGAGAGATGTCATCAAGGGCAGAACGGTACCGGAGTACATCTATCTGCAGCGCGAAGCGCTCGACCTGACACAGCAGGGAAAGGAGGAAACGGCATGATCGAGAGAAAATTGAAAACAATGGACGGCAATACCGCGGCGGCGCATGTAGCGTACGCGTTCTCTGAGGTAGCCGCTATTTATCCCATTACTCCTTCCTCCCCCATGGCGGAGAGTATGGACGAGTGGGCCAGTGAAGACCGCCGCAATATTTTCGGCGAGAAGGTCAATATTATCGAGATGGAGTCCGAAGGCGGCGCGGCCGGCGCGGTGCACGGCGCGATTTCAACGGGCAGCTATACGACCACATTTACGGCTTCCCAGGGACTTCTGTTGATGATTCCTAATATGTACAAGCTCGCCGGTGAGCAGACCCCCATGGTCTTCCATGTGGCGGCTCGTGCCCTGGCGACACATGCTCTGAGCATTTTCGGCGATCACTCAGACGTGATGAGCGTTCGCCAGACCGGGTTTGCCATGCTTTGTTCCAACAATGTGCAGCAGGTGATGGACCTGGCGGCTGTGGCGCACCTTTCTGCGATTTCCGGCAAGCTCCCCATGCTGCATTTCTTCGATGGCTTCCGTACCTCTCACGAGTATCAGAAGATCCGCATCTGGGACTATGATACCCTGGCGAGCCTGGTGGACTGGGACGCGGTGCGGCGTTTCCGCGCCGGCGCGCTCAACCCGAATCACCCGCATCTGAAAGGCTCCGCCGAGCAGCCGGAGACTTTCTTCCAGCACAGAGAGGCCGCGAATACCGCTTATCTGGAAACCGCTGACACGGTAAATCATGCCATGTAGCAGATCAATGAACTCCTGGGCACCGACTACCGTCCCTTCAATTATTATGGAGCTCCGGACGCGACCGAGGTCATCATTGCCATGGGCTCCGTCTGCGACGCGGCTGAGGAGATTGTGGATTACCTCAATGCGAAGGGCTTAAAGACTGGCATCGTGGAGGTCCACCTGTATCGTCCCTTCAGTGTGAAATATCTCCTGGACGTTCTGCCGAAGACCGTGAAAAAGATCGCTGTTTTAGACAGAACCAAGGAACCCGGCGGCGTAGGCGAGCCGTTGTATCTGGATATAGTCAGCGCTCTGAAAGGCACTGAATTTGACTCTTGCTTTGTCTGCGGCGGCCGTTACGGCCTGGGCAGCAAGGATACGCAGCCCTGGGACATTCTGGCGGTTTACGAGAACATGCAGAGCGAGAATCCGAAAAAGGAGTTCACCATCTCCATCAACGACGATGTGACGCACCTGTCCCTGACAGCGTCCCACAAACCGGATGTGGCGCCGGCCGGCACGAAGGCCTGCAAATTCTGGGGTCTGGGCGCGGACGGCACCGTGGGCGCGAATAAAAACTCCGTCAAAATCATCGGCGACCACACGGATAAATATGTACAGGCTTATTTCCAGTATGATTCTAAAAAATCCGGCGGCACGACGATTTCCCACCTGCGTTTCGGAGACACGCCGATCAAGAGTACCTATTATGTCATGCAGGCGGACTTTGTGGCCTGCCACAACTCCGCTTACTTAAAGAAATTTGAGATGGTGCAGGACGTCAAGCCTGGCGGCTTCTTCCTGCTCAACTGCAGCTGGACGGGGAAGGAGCTGGAAGACCATTTGCCCGCCGCTGTGAAGCGCTATATCGCGGAGAATGATATCCAGTTCTACACCTGTGACGCCGTGAAATACGCCAAACAGGTGGGCCTGGGCGCACGCCGCACCAACACCGTGCTGCAGGCCGCGTTCTTTAAGCTGGCGGATATCATTCCGGTGGACGACGCCGTCCGCTACATGAAGGAAGCCATTGTACACAGCTATTCCAGTAAGGGCCAGAATATCGTGGATATGAACTGCGCGGCCGTGGACGCCGGCATTCAGAATGTCTGCAAAGTGGACGTCCCCGAGAGCTGGAAGTACGCGCAGGATGAGGAAGCAAAAGCGCCGCTTGTCGGACGCGATGAGCAGACTACCGCTTACTTAAATGACGTCCTGGTGCCGATGAATACCCTGACGGGCGACCGGGTGCCGGTTTCCACTTTCCTGGCAACCGCAGATGGTTCTCTTCCGTCCGGTACGGCAGCCTTCGAGAAGCGCGGGATCGCCGCGGAAGTGCCTGTCTGGGATCCCGGGAAGTGCAAGCAGTGCAACTGGTGCGCGACCGTCTGCCCGCACGGCGTGATCCGTCCCTTTGCCCTCAATCAGGAGGAAGCCGCAAATGTGGACGGCGCGGTGGAGATGAAGAACGGCAAGGGCCTGAAATATACCATCGGTATCTCTGCACTTGACTGCACCGGCTGCGGTTCCTGCGTACAGATGTGCCCGGCAAGAGAGAAAGCCCTTACCATGGTGCCGGTTTCCGACGAATACGTGGAGAGCGCGCAGAAGAAGTACGATTATCTCTTTGCGGAGACTTCCTTAAAAGAGGTTCCGTTCAGACAGGATACCATCAAGGGCCTTCAGTATAAACAGCCGCTGTTGGAGTTCTCCGGCGCTTGCCCGGGCTGCGGCGAGTCTCCATATGCGAAGATGGTCACCCAGCTCTTCGGCGACAGAATGTACATTGCCAATGCCACCGGCTGCTCCTCCATCTGGGGCTGCTCGGTACCCAGCACGCCTTACACGGTCAACCGCGAGGGACACGGCCCTGCCTGGGCAAATTCCCTCTTTGAGGACAACGCGGAGTTCGGCCTTGGCATGCGGATTTCCGTGGACGCGAGAAGAGCGGAGTTAAAGAGCGCGGTATCCAGACTGACTTCCATCCCGGCCGCACAGAAGTGGCTGGAAGTGATGGAGGATTCTAATCAGTCTAAGCCCGCGGGCGAAGCGCTCCTTAAGGAATGTGAGAAGATCGCGGAGGCCAACATGGACGCGAAGTTTGTGGTGGATAACGCTGACATGCTACCGAAACCGTCCATGTGGATCTTCGGTGGTGACGGATGGGCCTATGACATCGGATACGGCGGCCTGGATCACGTCCTGGCCAGCGGCAGAAATGTCAATGTCCTCGTCTTCGATACCGAGGTTTACTCCAATACCGGCGGTCAGAGCTCCAAGGCCACGCCCATGGGCGCGGTGGCGGCGTTCGCTTCCTCTGGCAAGGCGGTCAAGAAAAAGAGCCTGGCGGACATCATGATGAGCTACGGCTACATTTATGTGGCGCAGGTGGCCATGGGAGCCAACCCGGAGCAGACCCTGCGGGCTCTGAAGGAGGCCGAGGCCTACAACGGACCGTCCCTGGTCATCGCTTACGCACCCTGCATCAACCACGGCCTGAAAGCAGGCATGAACAAGTCCATGGAGGAAATGCGTCAGGCGGTGCGCTGCGGCTACTGGAACCTGCTGCGCTACAATCCTGACCTGGCCGCGAAGGGTGAAAACCCGCTGTCTGTCGACTCCGCTGCGTCTCTTGGCGATTACAGGAAGTTCATGATGGGCGAGGTCCGGTTCAATTCTCTGAAACTGAAATTCCCGGATCGCGCGGAGGAGCTGTTCACGCGTGCCGAGACCGGCGCGGAGGAGCGTTATGCTTCCTTAGTCAGCCGACAGAGGAACTTCGAGCAAGGAGGAAAGTCATGATTAATTATGATAGAAAAAGAAATCCGCAGCCGACGCAGAAGCCCGAAATCCGCAGCACCAACTTTGAGGAGGCCAGCGGGAACTATACGAAAGAGCAGGCAGTTGCCGAGGCGATGAGATGCTTTAACTGCCGTGAACACCCGTGCATGGAGGCTTGCCCTACCTCTCAGCGGATTCCGGAGTTTATCGCGTGCGTAGCGCGCGGCGAGTTTGAGGCGGCGTACGAGATCATTCGAACGCGCAGCTGTATGCCGGCCATCTGCGGCCGCGTCTGCCCGCAGGAGCGCCAGTGCGAGGGCCACTGCACCAGAGGCAACAAGGGCGAGGCGGTGAAGATCGGCGCGTTGGAGCGCTTTGTGGCGGACTGGCATGAGAAAAATGTAAAATCCGCGGACGCGGAGCAGACCTCTGCGGCAGCAGAACAGCTTACTTCTGCAGCGGAGGAGGGGCTGGCTGATGTGAAAACTGCTGCAGGCAGCTGCGGCGTGGTTGCCATCGTAGGCACCGGCCCTGCAGGCTTAGCCTGCGCGGAGTCTCTTATTTCCAGGGGCTACGCGGTAACCGTCTACGACGCCCTGGATCGCCCGGGCGGTGTTCTGACCTACGGTATCCCGCAGTTTCGTCTGCCGGGCCCGGTTGTACAAAACCTGATCGGGGATTTAAAGACCGCCGGTGTGGAATTCCGCATGAATACCTGGGTCGGTGAGGATGTGACGGTGGAGGGCCTGTTGTCCGACGGATATGACGCCGTGTTTATCGGCGTCGGTGCGGAAAAGCGCAACACCCTCGATATCCCCAACATCGACGCACTGCAGGTGGTCAGCGCGTATGACTATCTGGCGCAGATCAATGCCTCGGTTGAGGGACTGGGTGAAGTGGAGCCCGCTTTGAAAGAAGCGAAGCATGTCGTCATCGTCGGCGCGGGCAATGTGAGCATGGATGTCTCCCACTCGGCAAAGCGTATGGGCGCCGAGAGCATGACCATCGTGTACCACCGCAGCGTTGCGGATTCCGCCGCCACCATCGAGGAGCTGACACAGGCGCAGGAAGAGGGCGTTACACTATGTGAATACGCCGCTCCCGCAGCCATTCTGACGGATGAGACCGGAAACGTGACCGGCATTGAGTGCCTGAAAACCGTTCCCGGCCAGCCGGATGAGAGCGGCAGGCGCGCACCTGTTCTCGTGGAAGGCAGCAACTTTGTCGTCCCGGCGGATCTGATCATCCTGGCGCTGGGCGCAAAGCCGGAGGGCAGCGTCTTCGGTGCCGAGGAGCAGGAAATGATGTCGGACCGCGGCGTGGTCGCGGCCAACGAAGACGGGGAAACCCGCCATCCGGGCGTCTTCGCGGGCGGCGACGCTGTCATCGGCGCGGCCACTGTGGTAAAAGCCATGAAGGGTGGCCGGACCGCGGCGGAGAGTATTGACGAGTATGTCAAAGCGAAATACGCTTCCGCCTCATAAAGAGCGGTCAATGCTTTAAAGAACAGGAAATGTCGTTAAGCGCAGCAAAAGTGATAAAGAGCAGTAAATTTCATTTCATGAACAGGGCAGGCAGATTCGTAAAAGGATCAGCCTGCCTGTATATTGTTAAGGAAAAGATTCACATCCTTACTGCCAGTTCCGTTTCAGAACCTCGCTTTTCAGTAAAAGGGTGCTTCGGGGAGTTGCCTTGACGGGATGCAGCTTTCCGCGTTTGATCAGGTCGTTGATGTTCTGCCTGGAACAGTCGAGGATCTGCGCCGCTTCGCTGGCATTGATGATACGCTGTGCTGCGAAGGCACGAAAGTCCTCCATCCTCAGAGGAACTCTTTCCCCGTATTGATATAAAATATAGTCCGGAATGCTCAGATTTTCATCCCAGGCGACGCCATGCCCACCTGTTTCCATGCACACACAGTCAAACAGATCGCTTCTTTTTAGTAAAACGGAAAACCGATCATGCTCATGAAACCAGGCGGTCAGATCGCAGGTGCGCACCATCCCGTCCCGAAAAAAAACGAGCAGGGTATTATGCCCCAGAGAAATCACGTCCTCGATCCTTTTGGCAAAGCGTCCCTGTATCTGCGGCGGCAGTTCCTGCTCCTTTACAGGGAAAAGACGGTAATCATCCTGCGCGCACCTGCCCATGGAGAGCAAAAGCAGCTCGTACTCATCGTATTCTTTCAGACCGTTATCCTTCAGGATCTGCCCTATATTCTGACGGTCCGGAGGAACGATCCGCTGCTGTACCCACACCCTGCTCCAGTAGGAATTGACTGTCTTTTCTCCTTTTTTGGCAAAGGAGGATAAAATCAGCGGGGTCTCCCACTCGTCGGCCTGATCAGGAAGTTCGATGTAAAAACGTTTCTCTGTTTCATAATAGAGAAGCCAGGCCAGATCCTTCTGCATTTCTGTGCTTTCACTCCTGATTGCGAATATTTTCATATACATACCACCGTTTCAGGATCATATCCCATATTTTATTTTGCAGATTTTGGGAAATCACATCTTCCAGGTCCTGCATGAGAATATCTTTGTATGCTGGCAACAGCTGATTCAGCTTCGGAAACTGTCCTGCCGGTATCAGCTTCAGGTTTTCGAAGGTTGACCGGGAGCCAAGCCAGGTGTTGGTAAGCTTATCTTCCATGACATCACAGGCCGTAACCTGTTCGTCCGTCAGGCAATTGAACAGCAAAGACAATCCGTGATCAAAAAGCGGAGCCAGGCGGATGGAATGATTCCTGCTGTCGCGAAGTACCTCAATATTCGCGCCGTGACGATCCCGGTTCAGGATTAGATAATCGACAGCAAACATGGTATAGAGATAGTCTGCCCAGCCATTGCGGATACAAAAATCCAGAGGCGTTTCTCCCTTCTGGTGCTCACTGTCATAGTAGACATCCAGGGCAACCTTACTTTCCCCTTGTCTCTTGAAATCCTGTGAAGCACAGAGAAATACCTCCTGCCGCCGTTCCTGAATCAGGACGTCCGCGTGAATCAGTTGATAATGCAGGTGCTCAACGCCCAGTATCGTGAGCAGGCGGTCCACAATCAGCTCGTTTACACATTCATGACCGATTACACCACGCACATTGTCGTAATTGGAAAGCTTGTAATAAGTTTTTTTCCCGCCCAGCTCAGAGTATGCTTTCAGGAATGATCCGGCTGTCCCGGAGGAGTTCCGGGTCCTGGTCCAGGATAAATAGGTGAGATCCTGTTTTTCGGTTATGATATCTTTTTGCATAAAAAACCTCCTGGAAATAGTATATTCATCAACTTGTCATATGTCAAGCTTGATCCACAACAATTAATCTCTTTACTCAATGCGAAGATTAAAAAAAGGCGTATCACTCTTTTCACAAAAGTGATACGCCTTATAAAAGTGATGTATTTAGTCCGCTCCGCCTGTCCTTGCCTCGATCTTCGCAAGCGCTTCCCTGATTGCGGCGACCACGCCTGCATCCTTTTCCTGGGAGAGAAGTAAGCGAAGATGCGTTTCCACGTAGCTGTCTCCCGAAAGACCGAGGGATGTGACAATCGCCTTGCGGATTTCCGGATCCGGATCCTCAATCATGCGGATCAGAATATTCTGTGAATCCTCTGTCAGCGGAATCTTTCCCAGCCCTTCGATCGCGGCCAGGCGAACCTCCTTATCCTTGTCCTGCGCCATTGCGGCGAGTTTGTCTGTTTTTCCTTTTTCTACAAGCTTTTCTACCTTTTCAATTTTTCCCATAACGAACATCCTTTCTTTGGTAAATAACCGGCATTTGTTATAGAAAAGATAGCACATCCATATGTTGCAGTCAAGGAGGCACACATTAATTTCATTGAAATTTCATTTCTGAAATTTATATTTTATATTCGTAGTAACTGAAAGTTCAGAAACTTCTAAAAAACAGTTGAAATAATTCTAAAAATGTTATAAACTGACGTAGATGTTTTTACACTGTATCACGAGGGCGTGGAATTTCCGGCAGAGATTCCACGTTTTTTGCGCTGAAAAAGACGATTCACTGACTGCATGGAGAAGCGCGGCCTCATGATACCGCCAACCGTTCGAAAATGACATTATCGGACGGAGTATCAGCGAAAGCGAGAGGAGTTTATTATGCTACAGATTGTTGAACAGGTAAACGGAGCGATTAACAGCGTCGTATGGGGACCGCCCATGCTGGTGTTGATGATCGTGGTAGGCGTGCTGATGACCATCCTGACAGGGGTGTTCCAGTTCAGTCATTTCGGTCACTGGATGAAAAACACCATCGGCGCGATTTTTAAGGATAAGGAGGTCGTGGGTCATACGACGGACAAATCGATCTCCCAGTTCCAGAGTCTGTGCACCGCGCTGGCAGCCACAGTGGGAACCGGCAATATCGTGGGTGTGGCTGGCGCGATCATGACCGGCGGTCCGGGCGCGGTCTTCTGGATGTGGTTCATGGCGATTTTCTCCATGATGACCAACTATTCCGAGAATGTGCTGGGCATTTTTTACCGGCGCAAAAACAGCCAGGGTGAGTGGTCCGGCGGTGCCATGTATTACCTGCGCGACGGCCTGGGCGCGAAAAAGGGCTGCAAAACCATTGGTTCCGTGCTGGCGGTGCTCTTTTCCATCTTCTGCTTCCTGGCTTCCTTCGGCATCGGTAATATGACGCAGGTCAATTCCATCGCCGGCAATATGAAGTCCGCCTTCGGCGTACCGGCCTGGGTGACGGGCCTGGTGGTGATGATCGTCGCGGGTCTGGTAATTGTGGGCGGTTTAAAGAGAATTGCTTCCGTGACGGAGAAAATCGTGCCTTTCATGGTGATTCTGCATATGATTGGTTCTATCGTTATCCTGATTACCAACATCACCATGGTACCGGCGGTTTTCGTATCTATCTTTAAGAGCGCATTCGGTCTGAAAGCGGTCGGCGGCGGTATCGTCGGTTATGGTCTGAAACAGGCGGTTGTCATGGGCATGAAGCGCGGCGTCTTTTCCAATGAGGCCGGCCTTGGCTCTTCCGTCATGGTACACTCCAACTCCAACGTAAAGGAGCCGGTGCGGCAGGGCATGTGGGGCATCTTTGAGGTGTTCGCGGACACGATTATTGTCTGTACACTGACCGCGTTTACGGTGCTTTCCTCCGGCTTGGTGGATTTAGAGACCGGCGAGACGCTGGCGGAATACGGCGGCACGGTGCTGTCCAACTCCAATCTGGTGGGAACCGCGTTCTCTTTGCATTTCGGCATAGCGGGTTCCGGTTTTGTGGCGATTGCCATTGCGCTCTTTGCGTTTTCAACGGTTCTTGGCTGGAGCCATTACGGAACAAAGGCCTGTGAGTATTTATTCAAAGAAAAGGCCACCATGGTTTACAGAATCATCTTCGTGGTTGCGATTTTCGGCGGCGCGGTGATGGGCGATAACCTGGCCTGGGACATCGCGGATACCTTAAACGGTCTGATGGCGTTGCCCAACCTGATCGGCGTGCTGGTGCTCTCCCCGATTGTGGCGAAGATCACGAAAAACTACGTTGACCGCAAAATCAAGGGCAAGGACATTAAGCCCATGCTTTCCAACTTCCCTGACATCCAGGCGGAGCATGCCGCCGCGGTGAAAAAAGGCGCGGAGTAAGGCTGCGAAGTACATAGAAATAGAAAAATCCGGCGCGAGTACCTGCGGGTGCTTTACACCGGATTTTTTGTTTTCCCAAAAAAGTATGCGTTGACGGTCCTGCGCGTATAAGATATGATGTGTATGCGGCAGCCGCGCCTGTAAATATGCACGGTATGTCATAATTTGCATAAAATATAGTAAATGATTTCATGCGTCAGAGGCGGGAATCTGCTCAGGACCCCGGCCATGATTTGAAAGTGAAGAATAAAAATAAAGAGGATCGTATAAATAATGGACATTTTTCTGGGATTGATGATACCACTTCTGGGGACGACGCTGGGCGCGGCCTGCGTGTTTCTGATGAAAAAACAGATGAGCGTTCATGTACAGCGGATGCTGACGGGCTTCGCGGCGGGCGTGATGGTGGCGGCAAGCGTCTGGAGTCTTCTGATTCCGGCGATCGAGCAGTCGGAAGGTTTGGGGCAGTTTGCATTCTTCCCGGCGGCCGTCGGGTTTTGTGTCGGGATTTTATTTCTGCTTCTTCTGGATGAAATAACGCCCCATCTGCACTTAAACAGCTCAGAGTCTGAGGGGCCGAAGAGCAATTTCAAGGACACGACCAAGCTTTTGCTGGCCGTGACAATCCATAACATTCCGGAGGGCATGGCCGTGGGTGTTGTCTATGCGGGCACACTCTCACAAAATCGTGAAATTACGGCGGCGGGCGCGCTGGCGCTCTCTTTGGGAATTGCCATTCAGAATTTTCCGGAGGGAGCGATTATCGCCATGCCGCTTAAGTCCCGAGGCATGAGCAAGTCAAAAGCGTTTTTAAGCGGCTTTCTCTCCGGCGTGGTGGAGCCGCTGGCGGCTGTGCTGACCCTGGCGATGGCTGGGCTGATTGTGTGGGCTCTGCCGTATCTTTTAAGCTTTGCCGCCGGCGCCATGATGTATGTGGTGGTGGAGGAGCTGATCCCGGAGATTTCGCAGGGAGAGCATTCCAATATCGGAGTCATTTCTTTTTCTGTGGGGTTTGTGCTCATGATGATTCTGGATGTGGCGCTGGGGTAGTTCATATCCGATGAACAGGGATCGGCACGCACTGTGATTTTGCGGTATGGGGCACAGAGCATACATCTGCGTTTTGGGACAAATGACTGTGTGTGTCGTTTTTTGGGACAAAAATCAAAATTGCCGCTTGCATTCGGGGAGCGGGAGAATATGCTTGAAAAAGAGAACAAAGCGGTTTATGATGATACAAGGGACTAAAAATCAGAGGACGAACAAAATGGCAAATACAATTAACCGCATTTTGATTGAGGCGGTCGTGAAAAATACCCTGAAGGAAATCGAGGATTCTCCGGAGCGCAGCATCCGCAGACTGGTGGACATGGCGCTGAATTTTTCGGAAGGCCGTTTTAAAAATGACTTTTTCGGCGTGGCGCAGAGAATGCTGGAAAATGAGAACAGCCCCTATTATGATCTGATCCGGGACGTTGTGACACATGTGGATCATGAGCGGATCCTGCGCCTTGGCATGAACGTAGGCTTCAACAGCTGCACAGAGGGCGCGAAAACGATTCGAAAAAATGAGGAAGCGCTTGGTTTTAATATCCCCTGGGCAGTTTTTCTGCACCTGGATCAGCAGGTCCTGTTAGAAAAACCGGAGCTGTACGACCATATCTTTTCGCAGGGAGAAGCACTGGGAATTTATACCTGGATTTTATTTGAGGATGGCCCGCTGGCGGAGATACTGCCTTTGATGAAGACGCATGAGGACAGCGCTTTTTTGCCGGTCTGTGAGCCGGAAAGCGTTACGGAGGATTTCCTGGACAACGCCGCGCAGATCTATAACATGATGCCGGTTGTTCGTTATGATGAGGAAAAGACGGCCGCGTTTGACCTTCTGAGAAAGAAAAGATACCTCTACGCGGCATATCAGACTTATGGGGATCAGGACGCGGAAATGCTCACAAACGGAGATCTGTTTTACAGCGCGGAGCAGGTGCACGCTGTGCTGACGGCGCTTCTGCCTAAGCCGGATTGTGCGCAGGAGGTGAGAAATCAGGCTGCCGCGTATGTGGAGCGGGCACGCAATGAACAGCTCTTTGGGACGATTCCATGGGAGGCATGGTATGACAGCTGCCGTGTGGATGCGATTATTTCAGGGGACGCGTGCTTCGCGGACTTTGACGCGCAGGGAAATCTGTGCGGTCCGCTGAACGGTTCACGGGAATCTGCGCTTAATGTATTTCAGAATGACCTGGCGCAGATTTTGAAGAGGGCGTTTCCGAAGGAGAAACCGTCGGCTGATTAAAGGCATCCATGTGTCTGCAGACATCCAGTGCGGTCTCCTCGATCAGAGTCCGGAAAATCTGGATGAACTGGTCAGCCGGCATGCAGTTTTTGTCGGTCAGCCAGCGGATCAGGGCGCATTCGAAGGCATCTGTCATGAAATCGATGCACATCGGGTGAATATCGTCGCGGCCTGACACTGCCTGCATGCGGTCCTTTAACAGGGGATGGATGAATTCCCTGAAGTGCTCGGAGAAGGAATTCTGTCCGCACACCATCAGCGCCCGGCGGTAGAAGCTGCGGTTGTCATAGAAATAATGACAGAGACGCTCGATGAAACCCCATTCGTCATCAGGCGGCCAGTTGGACATCAGCCTGATGAAATCCGTGTCAAAAATCCAGTTGACCAGGTCATATTTATCCTTGAAATGATAATAGAAGCTTTTGCAGTTCATCCCGCATTTCTCACAGATCTGCGCGACATTGATTTTCTCGAAGGGAGTTTCGCCCATGAGCTCGCGCAGAGCCTGGGCAAGCGCCTTTTTGGTGATATTGGAATCTGCCATCGTACTACCTCCGCTACATAAACCACAATATGGCAGCGCCGTTTTTACCTTTCTCATCAGTGGGGAAGACATCTCCCCATATTTGTGGGAGCAGTTACCCCTCATATTGAGGTACATTTTAGCAAAAACAAAGTACATTTTCAAGAAAAATGTCGGATGAAAGGATCTGTATGAATATTTTAATCGTAGACGCGCAGGGCGGCGGCATCGGCCGCCAGCTGGTAACAGCTATCAAACAGAATATCCCGGAGGGAGTGATTACCGCGGTCGGGACGAATTCCGCCGCGACATCGGCCATGTTAAAGGCAGGGGCGGACACTGCCGCGACAGGAGAGAACGCGGTCGTGGTCTGCAGCCGAAAAGCGGATGTGATCATTGGCCCGATCGGGATTGTGATCGCGGATTCCCTTTATGGAGAGATTACCCCCAAAATGGCGGCGGCCATCGGGCAGAGCAACGCGAAAAAGATTCTCATTCCGATCAACCATTGTGACAACATCGTGGTGGGCGTAAGCGATTTTAACATCAGTCGTCTGCTGCAGGGAGTGATTGAGGAAGTGAGGAAGTGCTGCTGACAGAAAGATTGGAGCATTGTCCGGGAAATGATGGCAGTTTCCGGCGCGTCTGAGAGAACAGCCTGTGCCGGTTTGGAAAACGGAGAATTTTCCCTTGACAGAGCCTGAGTGGGAATGTTAGACTGTCTTTGGTTCGCAGGAAGCGGGCCCGCGGCGCAGAAGCGCTGCCTGCGCGTGCAGGAGAGATGCATGCGGTAAAAGATCCGGTGAGATCGAAAGGGTATTCATCCAAAACGGTTGTACCCTGAGAAATCATGAAAGCCCTGGAAAAGGGCAAATGTCCGTGAAAACAGGGCGCGGCAGTTCTATTTCACAGAATGATATGTCAGGAAGGCGTATGACTTTTCAGAAGAAAGGTGATGCGCCTTTTTTGCATTTATCAGTAAATGAGGAGAGAGAAAAATGAACAGAAATCATGTACAAATTCAAAACATGGTGCTGGCAGCCATGTTCTTGGCTATCGGTATCATCCTTCCCACCATCACCGGCGGCATTCCGCAGATCGGAAACCTGCTGCTGCCGATGCACATTCCGGTCTTATTCTGCGGCCTGATCTGCGGTTGGCAGTACGGCCTGATCGTCGGCTTTATTACACCGCTCCTGCGAGGAGCCATTTTCGGCATGCCGATGTTCTATCCGACCGGCCTGGCCATGGCCTTTGAGCTGGCCACCTATGGATCGGTGATCGGCTTTCTTTATGCCCGCTTCCGTAAAAAGAACGTGGCCTCCATTTATATGAGTCTGATCCCGGCCATGATCATCGGCCGCGTGGTCTGGGGCGTGGTCCGCGTTATCATGATGGGCGTCGGCGGCAGCGCCTTCACCTGGCAGATGTTCATCGCGGGTGCACTTTTAAACGCAATCCCGGGCATCATTTTGCAGCTGGTGCTGATTCCGGCTGTGATGGTCGCTCTGCAGAGGGCAGGAGTATTGCACTATCAGAACCAGGCCTGACACAGACACATGGGCTTTCGGTTTTCGTAAACATAAAACTGATTTTAATGAAAGCGCTCAATCTCACAAAAACAGGAACCGCGGCGTTTGCGGTTCCTGTTTTTGTCTCCTGTCAAAATTTCTTGTCATATCTGCAAAATAAATGTAAAATAAGCGCAGAGAAGGAAGGAGATGGGGAGATACTGTGTTAAATGATCTGGACAGAACGATATTGCAGTGCGTAATAGAGGCGGAGCAGCCGGTTGCGAACAGGGTGCTGGCAATCCAGTGCGGCGCTGCAGTAAATACCATTCGCAAGGAGATTATGCTGTTGAATGGGGAAATTGAGGGTCGGTACGGGGTCAGAGTTGCCTCGAAGGCTTCCGTCGGGAATTATCTGGAGGTTGTGGACGCCGCAAAAGCAGATCGAAATCTGGGAAGGCTGCGTACCTTTTTCAGGAGAAGTGACCGGATTCATATTTCCGAAAACCCGCAGGTCTATTATCTGGTGCGGAGATGCCTGTGCAGTGACGGCAGTCTGACGGTGGAGAGTCTCTGCCGGGAGCTGTACTGCTCCAGAAGCACGCTGCTGCGGGATCTGAATGCGGTGCGCAAAATCATCGGCAGGTTTCATCTGACATTATCGAACGGCAGAGGAGACAGCGGACTGAAGGTTCTGGGAAAGGAATGGGATATTCGCCAGTGTCTGATCTACCAGCATAAAATCTATAAAAACATCACTGGAGTGGAAGCGGAAACGCACAGTGAGTATGCGTTCAAGGCTATGTTTTACATGCAGGACGGGGAAGAGCGGTATAAAACGATCCGGGAGGATCTGGACAGGGCGCTTTACCAGCAGACGGATTTTACGGTTCCTTTTATACATTTGCCGAAAATTGTGCATTATATCCAGTTAAGCATGAGCAGGCAGAAATATTCGGACGAGATACAGTTTTCGCAGGTGCAGACAGAACGGGTTGTGAATACCCAGGAGTACGTTCTTGCACAGGAATTGTGTGCCAGAGAGGGAAAACACTTTGGAAAACAGATTGCTAAGAACGACGTAATCGGAACGGCTGTCCTGCTTTTGGCTTATGAGACAAGAAATGCCAGACTGCCATTGATGAGGGAGTATCAGGAGCTTTACGACGAGACACAGCAGCTGATCAGCCTTATGACGGAGCGCTGGGGGTTTGACAGAGCACTGTATGATGATATTTTTGTACGGGATTGCATCTGTTTTTTGTATGCACTGAGAAACAGACTGATCTATGGCGTGTACCAGGATGGAGAGTGTGTGGGAGCTGTTGAAAAGAAGGGGATCGGTTCTTCAGACGCCTGTCTGTTATTTGCCAGATTTTATGAAGAGAGACATGGCATCCGGCTTAGTAAAGAAGACACATTGAGCGCGTATTATCTCTTTCACCGTACACGGAAAAATGATACCTACTGCTACTACGCGCAGAATATTCTGGTGGTAACCCAGTACGGTTATACCTGTGCAAGCGGGATTGCGGCCAGCATCCGCAAAAACTATAGGGAGGAAATCGGACTGGTCACCCCGATTGAGACCAACGAGAGGCCCGAAAACGTGGAAGACTATGACCTGATGGTGACTGATTTGGAAAAGGGCAGAAGAGGATTTCTGATTGAAGATTTGTATGAGATGCCGATCCTGACGGTGGAGTTTTTACTGGGAAACTCGCGCAGTGCCCAATTGGACGAGTATCTGCTGAAACTGCAAAAACAATGCGAGCTGATGGTTTTGAAAAACGAGTGTTTTCGCAGAGCCTTTCTGCAGTCCAGAGAGGAAGTTTTTGAACGGCTGGCGGAAGAAATCTGTACCTGGCGAAGCAATCGCACCTTCAGTAAAGAGGAGGCAGTGACATATCTGAGGGAAAATGATGCTTACATCGAACTGGAGAGATCGAATGGCGTTGTGTTTTTTCCGGTTCTGACGCAGGGCTGGGAGGAGCAGAAAATCGCGGTTTTTCTGAATCACAAAGCCATTCGCTGGAATGAGAGCCGTTCGCAGATTTTTGTTTGCTATAACCGCCTGCGCAGTAAACGGGATAATCATATTCTGAACAATCTGCTGCAGAGATTTGTTCATATTAGCGCGCTGACTGCCGACGAGCTGTTATATGACAGTTCCCGGACACCGGTGGAAATCCTGTATCCGCAGACGGATAAATCATAGCAAAAAAACGGAAATATTTTCGAAAACGAGGAAAGAATCACCCGAAGTGACAAAACACAGACGGCGGTTTTTTCTGATTTATGAAAATTTTACACAAATTTTATCAGATTTTGACTTAATGTTTATGCAAAAACGAAAACCGAAAAGGGAAAATATCTGTTTATAATGACAACAACGAGCAGCGGACGATACGAATGAATGGGACAGAATTTTTGTCCGCTGTGAGGTATGAGGAATTTTCAAATCCATATGAGAAGGAGGGTATCAATTTATGTTTACAATTCCTCAGATTGTACTTGTGATAGTGTGGTTTACAGCCTACAACTGGCTGACCACAGCGACAGGTCTTTCCCTGACAGCCGGCGGCGTTGTGTTCAACGGCCTGGTTGTGGGCGCCATTATGGGCGACATTTCCACCGGCTTTTATCTGGGCGGCACCTATGAGCTGATGAACATCGGCTTAAACCCGTTGGGCGGTTCCACCGTACCGAACTACAACATGGGTGTTGTGGTTGGTGTGGCGTTCGGCGCCGTGACCAGCCTGGAGACAGGTATGGCGGTCGGTATCGTTGTGGCTACCCTGGCATCCACACTGGACGTGCTGGCAAAAATGTGCGGTTCGTTTTTCCTGCACAAGGCGCAGAACCTTCTGGACAAAAAGGACATCAAGGGCGCGCTTCGCTGGATCGACATCGGCCTCTGGCCCAGAATTCTTCTGGACGCGACAATCCCGCTGTTAATCCTCTTCATCTTCGGTTCTCCGGTTGTTGAACTGATCAACAATGTCATTCCGGCATGGCTTCTGTCCGGGTTTAAGAACGCGGGCAACATGCTGCCGGCTATCGGTTTTGCCATTCTGCTTCGTTCCATGAACCTGAAGGGCAATTTCCAGTATGTTATCATCGGCTTCGTGCTGTATGCGTACCTCGGCATTGGCGCTCTGGGCGCGGCTTTGGTCGGTATCGCGCTGGCGATGATCGCTTACTACAATAACCAGAAGATCGCGGATATTCAGGTGATGGGAGGTGTAGACGATGAGTAAATTATCACAGAAAGACATACGTCAGGCGATGATCCGCAGTATGTGTTATCAGTGGAGATCCTTCAGCTATGAGACCATGCAGTCTGCCGGATTTACTAAATTTATCACGCCTGCGCTGCAGACAATTTATGACAATGACGATGAAGTAGTAGCCGCAAAGGCGCAGAAATATCTGTCCACCTTCTATAATACGGAGAACACGATGGGACAGATCATCCACGGCGCGGTTCTGGCACTGGAGGAGAGCGAAGAAGAGGATGTGACCGAGACCGCGGTTGCTTTGAGAACCGGTCTGATGGGCCCGTTCGCCGGACTGGGCGACTCCATCTTCAAGGTCAGCAACAAGGTAATCCTTGGTTCACTGGCCGGCTATATGGCACTGGAAGGGTCTCCGGTAGGCCTGATCCTCTGCATCATTACATCCATCATTTTCAATGTGTTTGTCCGTTACTGGTTCTTCATGAGCGGTTACAAACAGGGCGTTTCCTTCATTACAGGACAGCAGAGTATGATTAAGGGCCTGACAAGCGCTGTGACCATCATGGGTCTGGTTGTGGTCGGCTGTATGATCCCGTCCACGGTTAAAATCAGTGTACCGGTTACTTATGCTTATGGGGATGCCGTTCAGTCCGTGCAGGATATCCTGGATGCGATTTTCCCGTATCTGCTGCCGGTGCTGGTAACCTTCGGCATCTATCAGGGTCTGGGCTCCAAGAAGATGACCACCGTGAGAATGGCGTGGCTGATCATCCTGATCTGCATCGTACTGACATTCTTCGGTATTCTGTAAGGAAGAGACAGGAGGTAACAGAATGGGAGTATGTGCTATTCGTATAGACGAAAGACTGATTCACGGTCAGGTTGCCACTTTGTGGCAGGGGGCATGGAACTGCCATCGCATCATGGTGATTGATGCCAAGTCTGCGAATGACCCGGTCTTAAAGTCGGTTTTAAAGATTGCCTGTCCCACAGGCGTGAAGCTCAGCGTTTTGGAAGCGGAGAAAGCCGCGGTCAATCTGCAGAGCGGCAGATATGGGAAAGAACGGATCACGATTGTAACCAAGACACCGCAGTGCCTGTTGGATCTGATTGACAACGGCTATCAGCTGGAGTGCGATATCACAGTTGGCAATATGTCTAACGGCGCCGGCAAGAAGAGGGTGAGCAGGAATATCTGCGTCACGGAAGAGGATGTGACGAATTTCAGACGGCTGAATGATCTGGGGTACAAAATGTACGCACAGATGGTTCCAAGCGAGACTCCTTCTCCGTTTATGCCTATGCTGGAAGAGGCTGTGAAGGCGTAGTGTAATCTGAATTGAGGGGCTGTCACATGGAAACGAGATGTGCGGCCCCTTTTTCAAAATAGTCCGTCTAAGAAAGATTTAAACCAGTCCGGTATCTCGCGGGAAACAACCGGCAGACAATGGAGAAAGAACCATGAAGAGAACAGAGAACATGAACACGGAGAGAAACGGGGTCTTAAAGGGGACATCAAAACTGAGTTTTGAACAGATTGGTCTGTATATTCTGATTTTCGCGGGCTGTGCGCTGGCAATGCTGGTCAATCTGAATATGGAAGGTGTAGGCTTGTGGGCGCTTACTCAGGGAACAGATTCTGAACGCAATCTCCTTCTGACGACAGCACTGGTAGTCATTTTGTGTCTTATGGCCGTCGTTTTGCTGATCAGAGCGTTCGCACTCAAAAGGGCGGAAATGAAGCAGGAAAACAGTAACGGACTGAAAACAACTTATATTCATAACAGAAAGAAATAAAGAGGTAGAAAGATGCTGACATGGTTGGGCTCGCTGCCGGACTGGATCAAATTTATATTGATTCTGGGTGTGTTTTTCGTTGCGTATGTAATTTATTCTACAATTCATTATAATCAAATTAAAAAGCAAATCCTGAACATGCAGAATGAACTGGCGCCGGGCGATTTTATTTTAACGCAGTCCGGTCTATACGGCACATTGATTTCGGTTGGCGAAAAGACTGCCAGACTGAAGATCGCCGAGCATATGGAGATTGTCATTGACCGCTTTTCCATTAAGGAAAGGGTTGTGGACGACGAGGTCAAAGAGGAGGCCGCGGCTGTGTAGGGCGGCAAATCCAAAAAGAAATAAATCACGAAAACTGATCCGCAAGGATGGCAATAGAACAGAATAAAACGGGAGGAACAAGAAATGGTTGGAATCGTGTTGATCAGTCATGGGGAGATGGCGAAGGGAATGGCGAATTCCGCCACCCTTTTCTTCGGGAACAATATTCCGCAGCTGGAGTATTGCTGCCTGTGTGCGGAGGATGCGCCGGACGATTTTGGCGTAAAAATGGAGGAAGCGATCGCGAAAGTGGATACGGGCGACGGCGTGCTGCTGTTAGCCGATCTGTTTGGTGGAACGCCCTGCAATCAGGCGATGACCAGACTGGGAGAAAAGGTGGACTGTATCGCGGGAGCAAATTTTCCACTTTTCCTGGAGTTACTCAACAGCCGTGAGGACGGCCTGAATCTGGAAGAACTGGTGGAAACGGGGAAAAACGGTGTTGCAGACGTCAAAGTACTGCTTCAGACTGTAGATGATGAAGACGAAGACTGAATGAATTGGAAGGAGGATACCTGTTATGCCGGGTGGAACATTAAAACCAAATCGCTATATTAAATCGGATTTAAAATCGCATCGTATTTTGTGGGAGGACGAGAGACCGGATCGCTGGCCGTATCTGAAGATGCTGCGCGAGACCAGCAATTTAAAGGAGTTTTATCCGGAGATTAACCCCTATGTGGAGGCTTATAAGGTCAGAGAGAATACCTGGGCCATGTTCCAGGAATCAATGGACGGCGCGGGGGATTTGTGGATGTATCTGATCAACGGACCGGAGAAGGCACTGCTGATCGATACAGGTTTCGGCGTCGGCGATCTGAAGGGACTGGTACAGCATTTGATCGGTGACAAGGATAAGGAAATCATTGTCGCCAATACGCACCATCACTATGACCACGCTTACGGCAATGCGCAGTTTGATAAGTGCTATTGCCATCAGGATGAAGAGTATTCTATGCGCTATCGCGCGATGAATCCGCATATCTGGGATTATCTGTTTGATGAAAATGGAAAAAACATCTATACGGAGTTTGACCGTGCGGATCTGATTACCTATAAGGACTATGAGCTGATTCCCATTCCGTCCGGTTATATTTTTGACCTGGGTGATGGGTACGAGGTGGAAGCGATGCCGATCCGCGCACATTCCGCCGGACAATGCGCGTATCTGGATAAACATAACCATACCCTGTTTACCGGAGATATAGGCGGCGCAGGGCGCTCCTATCCCGGCGATCCCTGCGCTGAGAACTGCACCATTGAGACCATGTGGAGAGATGTACAGTATGTGGTCAGCCGTCTGGATGAGATCGAGGGTCTTTTCCCGGGTCACGGAATGCTAGATGTGAGCAGCGTGATGTTAAAAAATCAGCTGGAAGCACTGGATCGTATTATGGAAGACCCGAAAAACGCGGATTCTATCAAAAAAATGGTCAGAAACGGCGAGGAGATGGTGCAGTACGCAATGAATATCCGACATGGCTCCACGATTAAATATAATCTGAGCAATGTGTACCGCAGAACTCCTTACAGGAGGTAGATGACAATGAAAATCGGTTTTCAGCAGTTTAATATTAACCCCACGTTTCCGGTGAACCGTATGCTGCGTGAAGAAAAGCATCAGGCGGTTTCCGACGACCTGCACTGCCGGATTATCGCGATCTGGCCGGACGATGATATTCCGTTCTATCATGTGTCCATTGATACGGTGGAACTGTGGAAAAAGAGAGAGGACCAGGTCACAGAGGTGATCGAGGAGGTTCTGGGACAGAAAATACACTGCATCTGTTCGGTGACACACTGCCACAACTGTCCCTGCATGACGACAGATGATGCCTACGTGGATTTTGTACTGGATGTGATCCGTCACGGCGTCGGGACCATTGAACTGAAGGAATACATGGATGTCCGCTATCTGTATCAGTATGAATATTTTGACAAGGTGGGCAAAAGCCGCGTGATGGATTATACCACGCCTCATGTCTACGCGGAGACACTTTCTTTGTATGGAGACGGCAAACGCATTCTGACTTTCCTGATACACAATGTGCATCCAACGACGAAGGATCTGTGGGTAGATGATTTCACGGCGGAGTATCCGGGATACTGTATCGAAATGCTGCGCAGGGAATATCCGGGCGAGTTCTTTACCTTCCTGTTAGGGCCTGCCGGAGATACCAGTCCCCATTTTGTGAGAAAAGGGCGGGATTATGCGGAGATGGTTCGGCTTGCGGAACTGCTTCATCAGGAGTTTGACCGTCAGCTGAAGCTACAAAAAGCGGAGGACGCTAAGCCTGTCAGCTTCCGCTTTGAGGAGGCCGTGATCGAAAGAAGCGACATGCAGGTTACGATGGAGACGCTGCATATTCCGGAGAAATTAAATTCTGATGAGGAGGCTGTCTTAAGACAGCTCAATGGAGAAGGCCCCATCAGGCGTAAGAGGGAGTTAAGAGAGTTTGAGCATGTGCAGCAATATCATCTGGCGCATGTCATCCTGTCTGAGGAATATTCCCTGATCTTTGAGCCGTTTGAGCTGTACAGTGAATATTACGGTGCAGTGGATAAGAGGCGTTGCTCAGTGATATCCATCAGTCATGGCTTCGAGCACTATCTGACGGGACTTTATCTGCCAAGGCTGAATGTTCACGGTTCTCTGCAGCCATTCTCGAATGATGTGCGCAGACGGATGTGGGAGATCTTCGGCCGCTGGAGCCGTCAGGAAGAAGTGTAAGAAATCCGTATCAGTAATATCAGATGATACAGAAAGAGGTATCAGATTTAAAGGAGTCTGAAATTGGAACAGAAAGTAAGTAAGGGAAACGTCGGAACGAATCTGACGGAAGGTCCGATTTTAAAAGGGCTGATTGTCTTTGCGCTTCCGATTGTATTGACAAATCTCGTGCAGCAGCTGTATTCCCTTGTAGACGTGATCGCGATCGGTCAGTTTGTGGGAAGTATCGGAACCGTCGGTGTGAATACGGGCGGAGAAGTGGCGGATATGCTTTCTCCTGTGGCCATGGGCTTTTCCGCGGCGGGACAGATTTACATTGCGCAGCTGTTTGGCGCCAAAGAAGAACAGAAGGTCAAAAAGACGGTCGGCACACTTCTGACATTTATGCTGGGCCTGTCCGTAATATTGGGGTTGGGAGCCATTCTGTTAAGCCAGCAGATTTTACAGCTTTTGAATTGCCCGGAGGAAGCGCTGCAGGCAGCTACTGTTTATCTGATCATTACCGCAGCAGGTACGCCGTTCGTATTCGGTTATAACGCGGTGTGCGGCATCCTGCGCGGAATGGGCGAGTCCAAGTGGCCGCTGTATTTCATCCTGGTGGCAGCAGGCGTCAATATTGTGTTCGACGTCATTTTAGTGGCTGTTTTCCAGATGGGCGCCGCAGGCACGGCTATCGCCACAGTGGCCTCTCAGTTCGGATCTTTTGCCGCGGCCTTCGCCTTTATGTGGTCGAAGCGGGAACGCTTTGATTTTGAACTGAAACTGTCATATTTTAAAATTGATATGGATATCCTGAAGGTACTGATCCGACTGGGTATCCCGCAGGTCACCAGAAGTCTGCTGGTGCGTGTGGGCATGTTGTGGGTGAACGCGAGCGCGAACTCTTATGGACTTGTGGTATCCGCTACCAACAGTGTGGGCAACAAGCTGCAGAAGTTCCTGGAGGTGTTCATTCAGGGAATCGACACGGCTTCCGCCTCCATGGTGGGGCAGAACCTGGGAGCCAAAAAGGTGGAAAGAGCGGGAAAGACGACGCTGTGTACCGCCGCCTCGGCAGTGGTCTGCGCGGCTGCTTCCGCGGCTCTGTGCCTTCTGTTCCCACATCAGATATTTGCTCTGCTTACCACGGACGAGGAGGTCATTGCGCTGGGCGCAACCTTCCTGCGGATCTTCTGTATTCACTTTTTCGCCTCCGCCATTACCGGTTCATTCCAGGCTATGGTAACCGGCTGCGGCTTTGTGGAGCTGGGATTTGTTCTGGGCACGCTGGATGGCGTAATCTGTAAGATTGGCCTTGGACTTTTGTTCATGAATGTGTTCCAGATGGGCTATATCGGTTTGTGGTGGGGCGTGGCCTGCTCCAGAATACTGCCCGGGTGCATCTGCATCGGGTATTATATCAGCGGCAAGTGGAAAACGCGCAAGCTGCTGACAGAAAAATAGCATACACCCTTCCTTTATTATTTACATAATGAACAGATCATCCGGTTTCATGAAAAGAGGCCGGATGATTTGTTTTGCTTGCAGAAGGATTGGGCGCGGCGTTCGCGACTTCATAATTCAGATACAAATTATTCATAAAATGTACACAATTAGCCTTTAATATGGGTGTATTCTAGGTTGAGAAGGCCATGTGGATATACTGATTCATGCTTATCATTTTTGTGAAACATGCGGGGGTATGGATGAAAAGAGAACTACTGAAGATTCTGATGATTATAGCGTCGGCTGTGATTCTGGCGGTCGGTCTGCATGTGTATCTGAATTTCAGTGATCAGACTGTCGGCGGGCTGGTACGGGGTCTGACAGAGGCGGCAGGCGGCCTTTTTGCGTCGGAAAAGACGACGGTGGTCGAGCCTGTGGAGCTGGACTTTACGGAGTCGGAGGATCAGACCGGTTCCGGAGAGGAATCGGGAAATGAGACGGCGGCTTCCGGGAGCGCGGATACCCTGGCTTCCCAGACAGAAACGGTGCAGGATTTGCCGGAAACTTCGAAAGGGGAAGAGGCGGCCGCCAATGTACAGGTGGAAGGTGAGGAAACTGTCAGCGCAGGGAAGGAAGCACCCTCTGCGTATCAGATTGAGGATTTTGAGATTATTTACCAGATGCCGGAGCTGCCGACCGGCTGTGAGGTTGTGGCGCTGACCATGGTGCTGCAGTATTACGGTTTTGATGTGGATAAAACCACCATGGCCTCGGAATACCTGCCGACAGTTGACGCGACATTTTACTATGGAAACGACGGTAAGAAATACGGGCCGGATCTGAATGTGTATTTTGTGGGAGATCCATTTGGGAGCGGCTATATCTGCGGAACAACGGCAATTGTGACGGCGGCCGACGGTTATCTTCAGGACGCCGGCTCCAGCATGCGGGCAGTGGATATGACAGGAACGTCAGTAGAGGAGCTGTATCAGCTGGTCAGTGAGGATACGCCCGTGGTCGTCTGGGTGGCCATCGGCATGGCGACGCGCGCGGAAACCTCCGGCTGGTATACAGAATCCGGTGAATATGTAGAATGGAGCACCAACGATCACGGAGCGGTTCTGATCGGCTATGACGAGGATACGGTGATGATCGCCGACCCGATCAGCGGGATGATAGAATGCAACCGGGACGCCTTTGAGAGCGTCTTTCAATCCAGAGGGAATCAGTGCGTGATTCTGCAGTAAAATATACAAAAACAGTGAGGTTTACCAATATGAAAATCATTGATATTATTACCGGCGACAAGCCGAGCCTTTCCTTTGAAGTGTTCCCGCCCAAAACCAGCGCGACGTATGAATCCGTGATGAAGGCGGCGGGTGCGATTGTCGATCTGCACCCCAGCTATATGAGCGTGACTTACGGCGCGGGCGGCGGTACTTCCCAGTATACAATGGAAATCGCGCAGTTCCTGCAGTCGAAGGGCGTCACACCGCTGGCGCACTTAAGCTGCGTTTCTTCCACGAAAGAGGATGTGGCGGAGAAGCTTAAGGAATTAAAAGAGCGCGGCATTGAGAATGTGCTCGCCCTGCGCGGTGATATTCCGGAGGGGCTGGACATGACCAGCCTGGATTATCACTACGCCAGTGAGCTGACACGTGAAATCCGCGCGGCGGGCGACTTCTGCATCGGCGGCGCCTGCTATCCGGAGGTGCATCCGGACAGCTTAAACAGCGTGGAGGATATCCGTCATCTGAAGGAGAAGGTGGACGCGGGCTGTCAGTTTCTGGTGACGCAGATGTTTTTTGACAATAATATCTTTTATAATTTCCTGCGCCGCGTCCGGGAGGCGGGGATTACGGTGCCGGTGATTCCAGGCATTATGCCTGTGACCAACGCGAAGCAGATTAAACGGTCGATCGCTTTGTCGGGCAATTCTCTGCCGCAGCGGTTCCGTTATATCATTGACCGCTATGGCGATAAACCGGCGGCGATGAAGCAGGCGGGCATTATTTACGCGTCCGAGCAGATCATCGACCTGTACGCCAATGGCATCAACGCGGTGCACGTCTATTCCATGAACAAACCGGATGTGGCGGCCGCACTGCAGGCCAATTTAAGCGAGATCATCTGATGGACATCTGCTTACGGGAAATCTCATCTGAGCAGATCCATATCAATGAACGGGAGTTTGCCGCCCGCTTAGGACAGCCGGTTTCGGCGCTTCAGCCGGGATTGCGTGAGGAGTGCGAGGCGCTTTTACGTGAGGCGGCGACATATCGCTACTGCTTCCGTGAGACGAAGGTAACGCGGCCTGGGGAGGATGAGCTGGACCTGGGCTTCGGCGTCTTCCACAGCCATGCACTCACGTTAAATCTGCGCGGCTGTGAGGAGGCGGTGCTGTTTGCCGCGACGCTTGGCGCGGGCGTGGACCGGCTCATGAAGCGGCTTTCTGTGACTTCCCCGGCCAGACATTTCATTGTGAACGCGTTAGCCTCGGCAAAGGCGGAGGCGCTCTGTGACCTGGCGAATGTGGAGATTGCGACACAGGTGCTGGGGGAGAGCGGGCTTTCCTGCGCACCCCGTTTTTCTCCGGGCTATGGGGATGTCCCTTTGTCTATTCAGCCGGGCTTCCTTCAGTTTGTGAACGCGCAGAAGCTGCTGGGAATCACTCTGTCGGAGGCATATTTTATGTATCCCACGAAATCGGTGACGGCAGTGATAGGAATCAGAAGCTGTTGAGACAGGGTTGCCATGTCAGTGATAAGGTACGGAACGGTTGAATGCAGAATAAAGGATTTTCGGTGAACCATTTCATGAGGAATGAAAAGATGATACCAATACTCGAGCGAATCAAACACGAACGAATCTACCTGGACGGCGGCACGGGCACCATGCTCCAGGCCGCCGGTTTGTCCGGGGGCAAAGGCCCCGAACTCTGGAATCTGGAAAATCCCACAGAAATCATCAAACTTCATCGCAGCTATCTGGAAGCCGGCTGCACGGTCATTTCCACCAATACGTTTGGCATCAATTGTCTGAAATATGACAATTATGAGGAACTGATCCGGGCGGCCTTTGTCTGTGCCAAAGAGGCGATTGCAGACTATCCGGACCGTTATCTGGCCTTCGATGTGGGTCCCACGGGACGGCTGCTTCAGCCCATCGGCGACCTGCCCTTTGAGGAAGCGGTATCTGTCTTTGCGGCGAATATCCGGGTCGCGGCGGACTGCGGCGCGGACTGCATTCTGATTGAGACTATGAACGACAGCTACGAGACCAAAGCGGCGGTGCTGGCGGCGAAGGAAAACTGCGATCTGCCGGTCTTTGTCACCAATGTCTTTGATTCCGGCGGGAAACTGATGACCGGCGCGGATCCGGCGGCGATGATCGCCATGCTGGAGGGTCTTCACTGCGACGCGGTCGGCATGAACTGTTCCCTGGGGCCGGACCAGATGCTCTCTTTAGTGCCGGTTTTTGCCGAGTATGCTTCCGTTCCCATTATCGTGACGCCGAACGCCGGCATTCCCCGCGTGGTGAATGGGCAGACGATTTATGATATCGGACCGGAGCAGTTCGCGGCATATATGGTGCAGATCGCAGAAGCAGGAGCTACGATTCTGGGAGGCTGCTGCGGCACCACGCCGGAATATATGCGCAGGGTGATCGAGGCGACGAAGGACTTGCCGTATCATTTGCCTGAGCAAAAAGAACGCACCCTGATTTCCTCCTATACGCATGCGGTGGAGTTGAAAAACGGGCCGGTCCTCATCGGCGAGCACATCAACCCTACCGGCAAAAAGAAGTTAAAGGAGGCGCTGCGCACCCGCAATTTCGACTATATTTTACAGGAGGCGATCCGTCAGAGCGACGCGGGCGTGCCGGTGCTGGATGTCAATGTGGGGCTTCCGGAAATCGACGAGCCTGAGATGATGTCCGCGGTCATCAGTCAGGTGCAGGCGGTCAGCGACACGGTACTGCAGATTGATACCTCTGACCCGACTGCTCTGGAAAGAGCCATGCACTTATATAATGGAAAGCCTCTTGTCAATTCTGTCAATGGCAGCGAAAAGAGCATGAAGGCTGTGCTGCCGCTCGTGCAAAAATACGGCGGCGCGCTGATTGTGCTGACGATCGGGGAGGATGGAATCCCGGAAACGGCTGAAGGTCGTGTGGAAATTGCCGAGCAGGTGGCCGCGGAGGCGGCAAAATACGGCATCGCGAAAAAGGAGCTCATCGTGGATCCGCTTGCCATGACCATTTCCTCGGACGCAAAAAGCGCCGGAGTGACGCTGGAAGCCATTCGCCTTTTAAAAGAGTGTGGCTTCGGGACTAGTCTGGGCGTGTCCAATATTTCCTTTGGCCTGCCGACGAGAGACCGCATCAATTCCACGTTTTTTGCCATGGCGCTGGAGACGGGCTTAGACTGCGCGATCATGAATCCCTTCTCCGGACCGATGATGGATGTGTATTACGCGTTTCGGGCGCTTAAGGCCATTGACGCAAACTGCACGGATTATATTGCGTACGCGGCGGCGCATCCTGCGATTGCGGCTACAGCGGGAAATTCAAAAGCGGGGCGTATGCAGAGTGAATCCGGGCAAGGATTGCCAGGAGAGAGCACCGGAGGTGCGAGCGATAAATTCTCTGCAGCAGCCGGGCATGCGGATGTCGGCACGGGTAACGCGGCAGATGATAAAACGACCGCGGGATCAGGCGCGGCGAACGCAGCCGCGGAGAGCCCTCTTCAGTACGCGATCCGCATGGGCTTAAAGGAACGGGCGCAGGCCGAGACACGCACGTTGATCAGACAGGTAGAGACGCTGTCCGTGATCAACGACCACGTGATACCCGCTCTGAATGTCGTTGGCCAGGCCTTCGAACAGAAAAAAATGTACCTGCCGCAGCTTTTAATGAGCGCGGAGGCGGCCACGGCTTCCTTTGAGATCGTGAAAGCCGCCCTGCCGCAGACAGGTGAAAGTGACGGAAGTGTCAGACCCGTGATTCTGGCCACCGTTCAGGGAGACATCCACGACATCGGCAAAAACATTGTCAAAGTAATGCTGGAAAGCTATGGCTTTCTGGTCTATGACCTTGGCCGCGACGTCGCGCCCGAAACGGTGGTGGAGAAGGCTCGTGAAACCGGCTGTCAGCTTGTGGGCTTAAGCGCCCTGATGACGACCACGGTCCCTGCCACGGAGGAGACCATTCGCCAGCTGCACGAAGCCCTCCCCGAAGTAAAAACGGTCGTGGGCGGCGCCGTCCTCACGCAGGAATACGCCGATATGATTCACGCGGATTATTACGCGAAGGACGCGATGGATACTGTGCGCTACGCGGAAGCGTTTTACCGTACTTAGGAGGAACTTGTATCTTACGAGAACGCATTTCGAAAAGATAAGGCGAGTCTTTACGTCAGTGACGAGCCGTTCTTTTCCGGAATGCGTTCGTAAATTTATGCGAGGAGTCAGTTTCATGAACAATGACGCAACAGAACTGATCGATAAACTGCGCAGAGAACTGCGCCTTACCCGCATCCTCACCGCTGTCTCCATTCTCCTGACCCTCTGCCTGGTGGGAGTCGTCTTTTATTTTCAGCGGACTGTACAGACCGTGGTGGAGCCTGTGACGGAACAGCTTTCCAAGATGGACACGGATACGTTAAATGAAGCCATCGCAAATCTGGAAATCGCTTCGGATGAACTTGTCCAGGCCGATATTGACTGGGAAAAACTTGCCGAAACCGTCAATTCCCTGGACGTGGACGCCATCAATGAGGCAGTGGAGGGACTGGACACAGAGGAGCTTTCCGAGGCGATCGAAAATTTAAATGACGCCGTCGAGGCGCTGCAGAACCTTGGCGGCGGAGCATCCTCCGTGACGGACTGGCTGTTCGGCGGGAACTGAGAGGGTTTCTGTCCCTTTAACATTTAAATTAAAATTGTCGGATTCTAAAGAAAACCTGACACATCTATTAAATTTTCAAAAGAGGCTGTCTTTGTGAATTTTTTGTGTTAAGATGGCACAAGAACAAGTGTCGTCTTATGCAACGGAATGATCTGAAAGGACAGTCATGCTTCAATTACATAATATCTGCAAACAATATAAAACCGGCGATCTGGTTCAGACTGCCTTAAATGATGTCAGCTTAAACCTGCGCGACAATGAATTTGTGGCGATTTTAGGCCCCAGCGGCTCCGGCAAGAGCACGCTGCTCAATATCATCGGCGGTCTGGATCGGTACGACAGCGGCGATCTGATTATCAACGGAATATCCACGAAGAAATATACGGACAGGGACTGGGATTCTTACAGAAACCATACGATCGGGTTTGTATTTCAGAGCTATAACCTGATCCCGCACCAGAGCGTCCTGTCCAATGTAGAGCTGGCTCTAACGATCTCCGGTATTTCCAAGGCTGAGAGAAGACGTCGCGCACAGGAGGCGCTTAAAGAGGTGGGCCTGGGCGACCAGATGCACAAAAGGCCCAACCAGATGTCCGGCGGACAGATGCAGCGTGTGGCCATTGCTCGTGCGCTTGTCAATAATCCGGACATTCTTCTGGCCGACGAACCTACCGGCGCGCTGGATACCGAGACCAGTATCCAGGTTATGGAGCTTTTAAAAGAGGTGGCGAAGGACCGCCTGGTGGTCATGGTTACCCATAATCCGGAGCTGGCTGAAGAGTACGCTACCCGAATCGTCCGCATCCAGGATGGGCAACCGAAGAGCGATTCCGACCCGTATGTGGTGGATGAAGCCGCCCTCGCCGAGCCGGAGCACAAAAACATGGGGCATTCCTCCATGTCTTTTCTGACGTCTCTGTCACTTTCCTTAAACAACCTCGCGACCAAGAAAACCAGAACCTTTATGACCGCTTTTGCCGGGTCGATCGGCATTATCGGCATCGCTTTGATTCTGTCTATTTCCACCGGCGTCAATGACTATATTCAGAACATTGAGGAAGAGACGATGTCTGAATATCCTGTGCAGATTACATCCAGCGGATTTGATCTGACGTCCATCATGAGTACACAGGATAATATTGTGGATTCCCTGACGGTAAGAAACGAAGATGAGATTACAGTCACAGAAGTGCTTTCCGCCATGTTTTCCGGCATCAGCAGCAACGATATCGCGGTGCTGAAGGAATATCTGGAGAGCGGGGAGAGTGGCATCGAGGATTATGTGAAGGGAATTGAATATATTTACGACATTGAGCCACAGATTTATATTGCGGACGGAGATGGCTACAGGCAGATTAATCCGAATACGCTCGCTTCTTCTACAAGCAGTGTCAGCGCGTCGTCTTCCCTTTCTTCTTATATGAGCCTGATGACGTCCTACGTATCCGGCATGAATGTTTTCTATGAGATGCCGGAAAATGAAGAGCTTTATATTACGCAGTATGAGGTAAAGGCAGGGCGATGGCCGGAGTCTTATAATGAGTGCGTTCTGGTGCTGACCTCTTCCGGCAGTGTCAGCGATCTGATGTTGTATATGGTGGGACTCGAGGATTACAGCGATCTTGAAGATATGATTGAGCGGTATCAGGACGGAGAGGATGTTTCTGTCACCTCCATTGAGGACACATTCAGTTATGATGAAATTCTGGGACTTTCCTTTCAGCTGATTGTGGGCGCGGACTGCTATTCCTATGACAGTGAGTATGGCCTCTGGGTGGATAAGAGCGACGACGCATCCTATATGAATGAAGTGATCGCGAACGGGGAGGAGCTGACCATCGTCGGTATTGTACAGCCAATGGAAGACGCGTCCAGTGAGGCATTGTCTTCCGGCATCAATTATCCCGCGTCTTTGATTGAGCATATTGTGGAAGAAGCGGCTGCCAGCGAGATCGTGAAAGCGCAGATGGCAAGTCCTGATATCAATGTGTTGTCCGGGGAGGAGTTCGGCGAGGATGGCGGCGATTTTGATTTAAGCTCTATCCTGACGATAGATGAGGACACGCTGGCGTCGGCTTTTGACTTTGGAGATCTGGAGGATCTGCTGGATACGGACAGTCTGACGGATGCTCTGGATCTGGATTCTCTGGAGATTGACCTGGATTCCATGGATTTGTCCGGTATCGAGTTTGATCTGGACTTAAGCGGCATGGAGATGGATTTGAGCGGCCTGGATCTGAGCAATATGGAGATGGAACTGGACCTAAGCGGCCTGGATATGGAGAGCCTGATGTCGAGTATTTCCTTTAACGCGACGGACGAGGAAACGGAAGCGCTGATGGAAGCGCTGATGGAAGGCTACTGGGAGTATGTGCCGGAGGAGTATGGTTATTCCAGCCTGGAGGATATCTTTGCTGATTATATGGAAACGGATGGCGCGCAGGAGCTGCTGAGTGAGTGGATGACGAATTATGGAAATGAGATGATATCCGGTATTCTGTCTGGTATTGGCGGCGGTGACGATAATACGGGCGACGGCGACGACACAGGAAGTGGCGATAACACAGGAAGCGGCGACGGCACAGGAAGTGGCGATAACACAGGAAGTGGCGGCGACACAGGAAGCGACAACGATGGTACAGGCAGCGACAATACGGGCAGCACTAGTACAGATGACACTGTAACAAGTGGTAACGTTACTACGGATGATAATAATACTACGGACAGCGATGGTGCTGGTGAAAATAATGCGGGCAATGAAACGGCCTCTGTCTCAAAGACCGTTACGCTTACAAGCTTATCCTGCACAACGACCGCAGCGGTCTCTTCTGCCGGCAAAATGACAACATCTGCGCCGTCCTATACGCAGTTGTCTTCGACTGGCGGAACAGATGGAAACGACGACAGTGAGGATACGGGCAGCAGCGGCAATACGGGCGGCAGCGGCGATACAGGTGGCAGCGGCACACAGCCAGGTGGAGATGCATCATCCTCTACCGGCAATATCACTGTCGACACAGACGCACTCACCAGCCTCATGACCGCACTGACAGAAGACTTCACTTCCTATATGGAAGAAAACGGCTTAAGCTTTACCGATTATCTGAGCAGCGATACCGCCACGCAGATTCTCATGAGCGGCATAATGAGTATGATCGATACCACGGAGCTTGAGAATCAACTGACTTCCGCCATTGAGCAGGCTATCACCAGCATGATGGCAGAGCTGATGGATATCATTGCGGAAGCTATTGAAGAACAGATGATGGAAATCATGGACGAGCTGATGGAGACGATCGAAGAAGCCATCACGGAGGCCATGACGGAAGTGATGACGGAAATCATGGACGAGATTGCAGACAGTATCGAGACCGCGATGACTCAGATGATGGAGGAAATGGCGGACAGCATGGAGACCGCGTTTGAAATTGACGCGGACACTTTGTCAGAAGCCTTTGAATTCAATTTAGACAGTGATAGCCTGGCGGAGCTCTTGACGTCTCTCTCTTCGTCCACGAGTTATGACAGCAATCTGTCATCCTTCGGCTACCTGGATTTTGCCAATCCGTCCGAGATCGATATCTATCCGAAGGATTTCAAGAGCAAGGATGAGGTGATCAATATTCTGGACGCGTATAATCAGAGAATGGAGGATGAGGGCAAGTCGGAGCAGGTCATTACCTATACGGATACGGTTGGCATGCTGATGTCCTCCGTCACCACGATCATTGACGTGATTTCTTACGTGCTGATTGCGTTTGTGTCCGTATCCCTGATTGTGTCCTCCATCATGATTGGCATTATCACCTATATTTCCGTGCTGGAGCGCACCAGAGAGATTGGTATCCTGCGCGCCATCGGCGCCTCCAAGAACAATATCTCGTCGATTTTCAACGCAGAGACCCTGATCGTCGGTTTCAGTGCCGGTTTGATTGGCATCGGGATTTCCTACGCGCTGCTGGTGCCGATTAATTACCTGATCCACCGCTTTGCCGGCACTACCGATGTCAGTGCGATACTGATGCCCCAGTATGCGGCGATCCTGGTTGTTTTAAGTATGGTATTGACGCTGATCGGCGGCCTGATTCCTTCGACTTCCGCGGCCAAGAAGGATCCGGCAACGGCGCTGCGGACGGATTAAAGCAGTACCTGTAGGAAATGATAAAGGGCGGGATTTTCCCGCCCAAACGATAGAACAGTTTGCCTGCTTTATGGTTACAGCAGGCGGACCTGTTCAGATTTATTTCAGATACTGCGGATACTTCTCACGAATCTGCGCCGCGTCTACTTTATAACGATTCAGGTGTAATTTCATGATTTCACGGGCTGTGGAGGCGTCTTTTTGTGAGATGGCCTCCACGATTTTTTCATGATCCTCGACGATTTTTAAATCACTGACGGAGAAAAGGGCGAGGCTCCTGACGCGGTCAAAGTGAATGGAAATGTTCTGAATCAGGGAGAAAATCTGCTGTTTCCCTGCAATCTCGAATAAAGCCTCGTGAAACGCGTTGTCCAGGGCAAGGAGACGCTCCGCGTTGAAATTTTCCAGATAAAAATTCTGGAGTTTCAGATTTTCTTTCAGCTTTAAAATATCGTTTTCGTCAGCCTTTTCGCAGACAAGCTCCACTACCTCCGGTTCCACGGCGTTCCTTAAAAAGCGCGATTCCTCCACCAGATCGTAGTCGATTAAGGAAACCGTGCTTTTTTTCTGCGGGTGAATTTCGACGATGTTGACCTTGGAAAGGTCGATCAAGGCCTCCCGCACCGGGGTGCGGGAGAGTCCAAGCTCAGCGGCCAGCTCATTTTCGCTGATGCGGCTGCCGGGCGCCAGTTTTAAGGATATAATGTTGGCTTTCAGGTTACGCAGGGCATAGTCGCGACCAGTCTCGCGGGGGAGCTTTTCTAAAATATGCATATACATGTTCTCCTGGGCTCAAACAGATTACCTGTCTGTATATCGACCAAGTATAGCAGACCGGTTTAGCGATTGTCAAATTTGGATCTTCTGTAACTTTCTGCGTTTATCCAAGATATTTGCAAAGCGTTCTGCGCACTGCGCCGGGGCCGGTGAGCATTTCCTTTACCATTCCTTCAATCTTTTCTCCCAGTCCGACCGCGTTTAAGTCCACGCCGAAGAGAAGAGTATTGGAGAGAATAGGCTTCAGACTGTCGCCCAGGCTGGCGGGATCGTCATATTTTACGCCTGATAACTGTTCCTTAAGCGCAGCAAGCATGGGATCGCTGCTGCACTCGAAAGTGTTTCCCTAATCATCCACTGCCAGCAGATATCTCAGCCATCCGGCAATCGCCAGCGGAATATAGGTCAGGCTGGCCGGATCCAGGTCAGGTCTGGCCGCGTAGCTTTTGATGGTTTCGCCGTAGCGGATGCCCACCTTCTGGCTGGTGTCAGTGGCGATGCGCTGCGGGGTGTCAGGCATGAACGGGTTGGGCAGGCGTTTTTCCAGGACTTCCTTCAGGAAAGCTTTTGGACTTAAGATTTTCGGGTCCACGACGACAGGCAGTCCTTCCGTATAACCGATTTTCTCCACCAGAGCCTTCAACTGCGGATCGTTCATTTCCTCCGCGATGGTCGAATACCCTAACAGGCAGCCGTAGACAGCCAGCGCGGTGTGAAGCGGATTTAAGCAGGTAGTGACCTTCATTTTCTCAGTGTTATTGACGGTATCGCGGTCAGTCATGTAGACGCCGGCCTTCTCAAGCGGCGGCCGACCATTGGGAAAACGGTCCTCGATGACCAGGTACTGGGGCTCTTCCGCGTTGACAAAGGGCGCGATGAAGGTGTTCTCGGAAGTAATGATCGGCGTCATGTTGGCGACTCCTGCCTCAGTCAGAGCCTTTTCCACCACTGCGGCGGGACGGGGTGTGATTTTATCGATCATGGACCAGGGGAAGGAGACATTTTCCTCATTCCGTACCCAGTCTGCGAAGTCCTGTGAAATCAGGCCGTTTGCAAGCCACTTCTCCACCACGGTCATGACGCTTGCGCGCAGCTTCTCTCCATTGTGGGAGCAGTTGTCCATGCTGACGCAGGCAAGCGGCTTACCACCGGCGTTATACCGCTCCAGCAAAAGGGAGGTCAGAAGCGACATGGCATGGGAGCACTTCGCCGGTCCGTTTACAAAATCCGCCTCCACAAAGGGGAAGAATTCTCCCTTGATGTTGGTGAGGGCGTACCCTTTTTCCGTGATGGTGAAGCTGACCATCTGCAGGGACGGATTGCGGAAGATTTCTTTGAGGGCAGCCAGGTCATCGGAGTAAGCGGCCCCGGCACGATAGCCCCTGGCGATGGAGGCAATGACTTCCTTTTTCAGTGATCCATCCGGCAGCAGACTGACCATCAGGGTCATGTTGTCGAAGGGGTCATAGATTTTATCGATGATTTCATAGTCAAAGGTGTCCGCCGCGATGATGCCGGTTTTGGCCAGTCCTTGATTTAAGAGGGACTGTTCAAGGCCCGCGATGAAGCCGCGGAAGATGTTGCCCGCGCCGAAATGCACCCAGGTCGGGGTTTCCTTCGTGGCGGCGCACATGTTCGACCAGTCGTAGTCCGGCAGGGTGATGTCGGCGGCCGCCCAGGCGGCGCGGTTCTTTATTCCTTCATGGTTTAAATGTAACATATCATTCTCCTTCTAACAGTTCATCTTACAGATCGCTTCCCACAGTCCATTTAAATATGTCGCGCCAAGCGCTCTGTCATACAGCCCATATCCGGGTCTTCCAACCTCACCCCAGATCATGCGTCCGTGGTCCGGACGGATATAAGTGTCCGGGCAGGTCTCATAGACCGCTTTCATGATTTCAAATAAATCCAGGTCGCCGGTGCTCGACAGGTGCGCCGCCTCGCGGAATTTATGATGGCCCAGATATTTGATGTTGCGCACATGCAGACAGCCGATGCGGTTCATTTCCCCGAAATGGCGGATGATGGCGGGAATGTCATTGTCCGGATTGGAGCCTAAAGAGCCGGTGCAGAGGCAGACGGTGTTGCAGGGGGAGTCATATAGCTTGATAATCTTATCAAAATCCTCCTGGCTGTGGGCAATGCGCGGCAGACCAAAAATCGGCCAGGCCGGGTCGTCCGGGTGGCAGGCCATCACTATGCCGCATTCCTCACATGTGGGAATGATGCCCTCCAGAAAATACTGATAATTTGCCCGCAGATCATCGGGTGTGACGCTTTCATACAGCTTCAGCGTTTTTTCCAGCTCTGAAAGGCGCTCCGGCTCCCAGCCCGGCAGAGAGAAGCCGTTGCAGTTATCAATCGTATTGCGCACAATATCAAGCGGACCCATATCGCCTAACTCCGCCTCGTCGAAATACAGGCTGTTGGAGCCGTCCTCCTCAATTTCACGGGCCAGGTCGGTGCGCAGCCAGTCAAAGACCGGCATGAAATTATAGACGATCACCTTGACGCCGTATTTCGCCAGGTTGCGGATGGTGATGCGGTAATTTTCAATGTACTGATCTCTCATGGGCAGGCCCAGCTTGATGTCCTCGTGGACATTGACAGACTCAATCACCTCGCACTCGAGACCTGCTTCGTGCACCTCGTCGATGTAGGCTTTGATTTCTTCCTCGGTCCAAACCTCTCCGGCCGCCTTATAGTCCAGAAAGCCCATCAGCCCGCTCATGCCGGGGATCTGCTTAATCTGGCTTAAGGAGACGCTGTCGCTTTTGGAGCCGTACCAGCGGAATGTCATTTTCATGTGAAACCCTCCTTTGTGTGTGAATGGTTTTATATAATTTTGAAATGTGATTGTAATGACCTTTTACAGGGATAACGTAACATAATCAGTACAAAATGTCAACTAGTATACAAGATAAAAAATAATTCAAAACCAGAAGCAGAAGCCTGTCCTTGCAATCAATCTCAAACCGGCGTATGATAAATATATTTACAGTAAGAAAAGGCTGTTCGGAGGAAGTAAATTTATGAATATATTCAGAAAAGCATATTGCAGAACCTTTCAGTTTTGTTTCCGGGTGGCGCTGCCGTTTCTGTCCTACAGGGAGCCGGAGATTTTAAACGGCATGCCGGAAATTGCGAGGGTGTTAAAGGAGCGGGAGCTTAACCGTGTGCTGATTGTTACGGATAAGGGCATCAGTTCGCTGGGGCTTTTGGATGGGCTGAAGGCAGCTCTGAAAGAGCAGGATATTTTTTACACGGTGTATGATGAGACGGTGCCCAATCCCACGATTGCGAATGTGGAGGCGGCCAGACAGAGATATCTGGATAATCACTGTCAGGCGATCATCGGCTTCGGCGGCGGTTCTTCCATGGACTGCGCGAAAGCGGCGGGCGCGCGGATTGTGAAACCGCGCCAGTCGGTCAATCAGATGAAGGGTCTGTTAAAGGTGATGAAAAAGCTGCCGCCGCTCATTGCGGTGCCGACTACGGCCGGGACGGGTAGCGAGACGACGCTGGCGGCTGTCGTGGTGGATGAAAAGACGCATCATAAATATCCGATCAATGATTTTTCCCTGATTCCGCGGTATGCGGTGCTGGACTACCATGTGACCCTGGGGCTCCCGCAGAGCATTACTGCCACCACGGGAATGGATGCCCTGACGCACGCGGTTGAGGCCTATATCGGCAGGAGCACGACCCGCCATACGCGGGCGATGGCAGTGGAGGCGGTGCAGCTGATTCGTAAGTATCTGAAACGCGCTTACGACGACGGACAGGATGTGGAGGCCAGGACCAATATGCTGCGGGCGGCTTACTGTGCCGGCATTGCGTTCACGCAGTCTTATGTGGGCTATGTTCACGGCGTGGCGCATTCCCTGGGCGGTGAGTACGGGGTACCGCACGGCCTGGCAAACGCGGTGATTTTGCCGTATTTTCTGGAGGAATACGGGGAAAGCTGTGCAAAGCGGCTGGGACGCCTGGCCAGAAAGTGCGGAATCGCGGAAAAGAAGGACTCTGACATCCTTGCGTCGCAGAAATTCATCGACTGGGTGAGGGAAATGAACGACTCCATGAACATTCCGCGCCATATCGATGGCATCCGCAAAGCGGACATCCCGAAGATGGCGAAAAACGCGGCGAAGGAGAGCAACCCGCTCTATCTGGTGCCCAGGGAGATGAGTGCGAAGGAGCTGGAGAAGATGTACTACGTAATAGGAAATATCAGAGCGTGATACAGGAGGTATAATACAGCATGGACATCAGTAAAATCGTAGCAAAACAGAAAGCGTTTTTTGACACCGGCAAAACCCTGGATGTCAATTTCCGCATCGCCGCTCTGAAGCGGTTAAAAAAGGCGATCATAAAACATGAGGACGAAATCAATGAGGCGTTAAAAAAGGATCTGGGAAAGTCCGCGGCGGAGACCTATATGTGCGAGACCGGCATGACTTTAAGCGAGTTGTCCTATCAGCTCAGCCATGTGCGCAAATGGAGCAGAAATCAGACAAAGCCGACCAGTATGGCCAATTTCCACGCGAAAAGCTTCACCGTCCAGGAGCCATACGGCTGTGTCCTGATCATGTCTCCCTGGAATTATCCCTTCATGCTCTGTTTGGAGCCCATGGTGGGCGCCATCGCGGCGGGCAACTGCTGCGTGCTCAAGCCTTCCGCTTATTCACCGGCGACCTCCGCTGTGATTAAACAGATTATTTCGGAAATCTATCCGGAGAAATATGTGGCGGTTGTGGAAGGCGGCCGCGCTGAGAACACGGAACTTTTAAATCAGAACTTTGATTATATTTTCTTTACCGGCGGAGTTACGGTGGGGAAGCTTGTGATGGAGAAAGCGGCAGCACACTTAACGCCGGTGACGCTTGAACTTGGCGGCAAGAGCCCCTGCATCATCGACAGCTCCGCGAACTTAAAGCTTGCCGCGAAGCGTCTGGTCTTCGGCAAATATTTAAACTGCGGCCAGACCTGTGTGGTGCCGGATTATGTGCTGGTGGACGAGAAGGTGAAGGACGAATTTGTTGCCTTGGTCCGCTTACAGATCAGAAAGCAGTTCGGTACAGACCCGCTCTTAAACCCGGATTACGGCAAGATTATCAATCAGAAGCATTTTGACCGCCTGACCGGCCTGATCGCGGCGAGCTCTGAGAAGGTCATCTGCGGCGGCAACTCCGATCCGGAGGCTCTGCGCATCGCGCCTACAGTGATGGTGGACGTGACGCCCGACGACGCGGTCATGCAGGAGGAAATCTTCGGCCCGATTATGCCGATTCTGACTTATCATGACATCCGGGAGGCGGAGCGTTTTATTAAAGAGCGGGAGAAACCCCTGGCACTTTATATTTTTACCAGTAAAAAATCCGTCGCGAAGCGCTTTGTGAAATATGTTTCCTTCGGCGGCGGCTGTATCAACGACACAGTGCTCCATCTGGCAACCTCCGAGATGGGCTTCGGCGGCGTGGGAGGCAGCGGCATGGGCGCCTATCACGGCCGCAAGAGCTTTGAGACCTTCAGCCATGAGAAGAGTATTCTGAAAAAATACACCTGGATTGACATGCCGATGCGGTACCAGCCTTATAAAAAGATTTATATGGCGCTGACGAAGATGTTTCTGCGCTAGACAGTCGCTTGCAGCAGATGGGTGTTGAAGGACAAGGTTGCTTTTTATGTAGCGATAGATAAAATGATACAAGGGACAAAAGGCCAGAAATCGAATGCTTGCATTCGTATTTATGACCCTGGGGACCGCAACGACATGACACCCGTAGGGCGCCCTGTGGGGGAAGGAGCAAATTTGGCCGTTTTTCAGGACAAATTGTGCGGATTCCGAATGGCGTCATGGATTGAGGGAGCGTTTTTCGCGAAGCAATCCATGGTATCATGTCTGATAATATAAAGGCGTTATACGAAAGAGGGGGTTACATGGTGAAATTACTTCGCAGATTCAGTATCAGGAATTTGCTTCATAACATTTTGTTTTTTCTGTCCGGGTGCGCGGCTGTTCTTTTAAATGTGTATGAACAGAAAACAGCGGCTGTGGGCATGGTTCTGATGCTGCTTCTGCTTCTTGTTTCATCTTATTTTCAGGACATTCACACATTTTTATTGAAAAATCTGAATGTGAAAATCGCTTTTCTGTCCTGCTTCATAGCGCTTTTTTTCTGCTGCGGTCTGTTACAATGCACTTTTAGTAAACGGCAGCAGTCTTACCGGCGTCTTGCTCACCAGCTATTCCGTGGCAGTTGGGATCGCTTCGGTTTATTTCTTGTGCGTTGTTTTATGCCTGCTCCGTTTTTCATGGGAAGGTGGGAGTACGGTCAAATCGACTGCCAAGCAGTCTATATCCAGAGTAGACATTGCGGTTCTGGGAGGAATTCTGATCGTGATATTGGGAGTCGGCGCCTGGTATCTTTCTCAGAAGTGCATTTTGTTTACAGATGAAATCTATACCTTCGGGCTGGCAAACAGCTATTACCAGCCGTTCCTGCAAAGGCCGGCTGACGGGTCAGGTATTCTAGCCAGTCCGGAACGATACAGTGATTACCTTACTGTGACCGGCCATCCCTTCAGCTATGGTTCTGTGCTTTACAATCAGATCTGGGATGTGCATCCGCCGCTCTATTATTTCTTTATTCATACGGTCTGTTCCATTGCGCCGGATCTTCCGCTGATGTATGCCGGCTTTACAGTGAATGCGTTCTTTGCTGTGTTGACAATCTTCTGCCTGTTTGCCTTTAGTTATCGGAAATTTGGGCGGGTGACGGCATATGCGCTGACGCTCAGTTATGGGTTGAGTACCAGCTTCTTTTCCATGTTTATGCTGTTTCGGATGTATATGGCGCTGACGCTTTTTACAGTTATGCTGACGGCAATTCTTTATGAACTGTATCTGCACAGCAGCGCAAAGTATCTTCGGATGCTTGCTTTTACACTTTGTATGGGCGCTCTGACACATTATTATTTTCTCGTTTATGCGTTTTTTATCTGTCTGCTCTTTGCCGTTTTATTATGCGGTGAAAAAAGATGGAAGGAACTGGGAAACGCTGTCGCTTCAGCGGTTGCGACCGGGGGTATTTATTATAGTATCTGGGGAGGCGTCCTGATCTGTCATCTGTTCGGAACGAGCGGGACGTCGGCGTTTTCCAATCTGGTGGGCGGAGATAGCGCCCTGGCACGTCTGAAGGACTATGCCCGATTATACATAGAGGAACTTTCTAAAAACAGAAAACTGGCTTACTGCATTCTGGTTATAGCATCGATGACTGTCTTCCTGGTGATCTTAACAAGCATCCGGAAAAGATCATACCAGTGGCTGAAGGGGTATTTTCTGCTTTTCCTGCCAGCCCTGTGCAGCTTTGTGATCGTGGCTCTAAGCAACTCGTCCACGGTTGTGGACAGGTATCTTTATAATCTTGTCCCGTTTGCGTGGATTGCGCTGTGGGCCGGTCTTTCTTTTGTTTTAAAAAGCGCAGCGGTTCAGACTGTCGTTGCCGCGGCCGTTGTTGCGGCAGACGCTTATGTTTCCTTCTTTTGCGCGGCTCCATCTTATCTGTTTTTAGAGTATAAAAGTACAATAGACTATCTGGAGGAGCGTGGGAGCGATACCATCTGTATTTATTATAAGAACATGCCCTGGTATACGGAGAGTATCTGCGTGAATTTTCTGATAAATTATGAGACTTCCTATATAGTGGACGTGGATTTAATGGACTGGCTGCGCGAGCAGACTTTTGAAGGAGATGACAACATTTTACTCCTGACAGAGAATGCCAGCTGTTTGGAAGAAGTGCTGGAGATTACCGGATGCAGCGGATATGAAATGATCGGATTATATTCTCCGATCGAGGCTGATACCTTTTATGTGGCAGCGTATGAACTGATCAGGTAACCGCTTTATTGTTTTAAGAAAACAGGCGTAAAAGAAGAGAGGAATTCTGATGGGAAAATACATTTTGGCAATCGACCAGGGAACCACCAGTTCGCGGGCAATCGTTTTTGACCACGAATCGAATATTGTGGCGGTTTCGCAGAAGGAGTTCACCCAGTTTTTCCCCAATCCGGGCTGGGTGGAGCAGGACGCCAATGAGATCTGGCTGACGGTGCTTTATGTGATGATGGACGCCGTGCGCAAGGCTGGAATTGAACCGCGCGATGTAGCAGCCATTGGTATTGCCAATCAGCGGGAGACGGCTGTGGTCTGGGATAAGGAAACCGGGGCGCCTGTTTATCATGCGGTTGTCTGGCAGTCCAGGCAGACCGCGGATATCTGCGATCAGCTGCGGGCGGACGGACAAGAGGAGATGATCCGGTCGAAAACAGGGCTGTTGATCGACCCTTATTTCAGCGGGACCAAGGTGAAGTGGATTCTGGATCATGTGCCGGAAAGCCGTGAGAAGGCGAGGCAGGGAAAACTACTGTTTGGCACGGTGGATACCTGGCTGATCTGGAAGCTGACTGGCGGTCGGGTGCATGCCACGGACTATTCCAACGCGTCCCGTACTCTGATGTACAATATTTACGATCTGCGCTGGGATGAGGAACTGCTTGACATGTTGGACGTGCCCCGTGAAATGCTGCCCGAGGTCCGGCCTTCCAGTGGAATTTTCGGGCTTACCGCGCCGCACCATTTCTTCGGGCTTGAGGTGCCTGTGGCGGGTGTGGCGGGCGACCAGCAGGCGGCGCTTTTCGGCCAGGGCTGTTTTAATCCCGGCATGGGCAAAAATACATACGGTACCGGCTGCTTCCTTTTAATGAACACGGGCACGATTCCGACGCATTCTCAATATGGTATGATTACCACTCTGGCCTGGGGCATCGACGGCAGGGTCGAGTACGCTCTGGAAGGCAGTATTTTTGTGGCGGGCAGTGCGGTGCAGTGGCTGCGCGACGGCATGGAGATGATCCGAACGGCAGCGGACAGTGAGACTGTAGCTAATCTGGTGGAGGATGACGGCGGCATGTACATCGTCCCGGCCTTTGTGGGACTGGGCGCACCCTATTGGGATGATAAGACCCGCGGCGCGGTCTTTGGCCTGACGCGGGGAATTACGCGGGGACATTTCGTGCGCGCGACATTGGAATCGCTGGCGTATCAGACCAGGGATATTGTGGAGGCCATGGAGAAGGACAGCGGCATCGCCATGACGGCCCTGAAGGTGGACGGCGGCGCGGTGCGCAATAACCTGCTCATGCAGTTTCAGAGCGATATTCTGAATGTCCCTGTAATCCGGCCCCGCATCAGTGAGACGACGGCTCTGGGCGCGGCTTACATGGCGGGCCTGGCGGTGGGCTTCTGGAAGGATAAAGAGGAGGTCATTGCCAGCAATCAGGTCGAGCGGGTTTTTGAACCGGCTATGGACGAGGCGGTCAGAGAGCGGAAGTACCGGGGCTGGCAGCAGGCGGTAGCGTCCGCGCGGACTTTCCGGCCGGAGAACGAGGAGAGGTAAGCGGAAGGCGGATATCGGAAAAAGTGTTTCATCTGACTGGGACGGGAGAAACAAGATGGAAAACAGACTGGCGGACATGAAAAGAAGCATCAGCAAATACCATGCCGAGGATCAGACTTATCAGCTTTATACGGACTGGGGTGAAAAACTGACACAGATGTCGCATGAAGAAAAGTCGTCAGGCGTGCTGACAGAATATCCCAGACCTTACCTGCAGAGGGAGAGCTACCGCAGCTTAAACGGTTACTGGGAGTATGCCATTGAGGAGGGAACGAACCTGCCGGAGGCGGATACGCAGAATCATGACTGGCAGGGAGAGATTCTGGTGCCGTTTTCCCCGGAGAGTGTGCTTTCTGAGGTGGGGCGGCAGCTTCTGCCCACTCAGACTCTGTGGTATCATAAAACCTTACCGGAGGACTTTTTAAAGGAAGGTTCTGAGAATGGCAGATTGCTTCTGCATTTCGGGGCGGTGGATTTTGCCTGCTGTGTGTATGTGAACGGCGTGAAGGTTCCATGCCTGGAGCGGGGGAAGTGGTATGAGGATACGCTTTCCTCTGCCATGGATGCGGCAGCAGCGGCACGGGCTGACGACACGAAAACGAAGGCTGGAGAGAGCGGAAAGAGCGGTCTGACTCACAGCGGCGGTTATACGCCGTTTTCGGTGGATATTACGGATTACCTGGTTTCAGACTCTTTGGAGGGTAACCACATTTCCCTGGCGGTGTTCGACCAGACCGACACCTCTTATCATAACCGCGGCAAACAGACTCTGAAGCGCGGCGGCATGTTTTACACTGGTCAGAGCGGCATCTGGCAGAGCGTCTGGCTGGAATGGACGCCGGCGCTTTACATCCGCTCACTTTACGCGGAGCCGGACTTTGACCGGCAGCAGGTAAAAATCTCTGTCACCTTAAATGACATCTGTGTCACAAAAGGCGCGAAACTCCAGCTCTCCTGTGAGGATAAAACCACCGTTTACACATGGCCATGTGGAAAAAACAGTGCTATTATTGTCTATCATGTGGATAAAATGCGTCCCTGGACGCCGGAGGAGCCTTATTTATATGAATATAAAATCACGATTTGTCAGGACGAAGTCTCGGGCGTCTTCGGCATGCGTTGTTTCACCATCGAGAAGGATCCGAAGGGCAATCCGCGCTTTTATCTAAATCATCACCTGTATTTTTTAAATGGTGTGCTGGACCAGGGCTACTGGCCGGACGGCCTTTATACCGCTCCGTCGGACGATGCTCTGCTGCACGATATCCGTACCATGAAGCGCTGCGGTTATAATCTGCTGCGCAAGCATGTCAAGGTGGAGTGCCAGCGCTGGTACTATCACTGTGACCGTGAGGGCGTGATTGTCTGGCAGGATATGGTGAGCGGCGGTGAACCGATGAATATGCTGCTGGTCTGTTATCTGCCCACCGGTTTTCCGCGGATCGGCACCCTGGTCCCGGACTCACTGCACGGCCTTTTTCACAGGAAAAATAAAAACGGCCGCCGGGAATGGTACAGGGAGACCACTGAGACGATTGAGGCGCTGAAACCGGTGACTTCCCTCGCGGTCTGGGTTGCCTTTAACGAGGGGTGGGGCCAGTTTGATTCTCAAAAGGCCACCGCTTTTATCCGCGGCAAAGACTCTTCCCGTCTGATCGTTTCCGCGAGCGGCTGGTTTGACCGCGGCGCGGGGGATTTTTTGAGCGAGCACAATTATTTTCATGCGCTGGAGCCCAGGAAGGACAAGCGGGGACGGGCCTGGGTGCTCTCGGAGTACGGCGGCTTCGCCCATCATGTGGATGGGCACAGCTTTACGGACCGCATTTATGGCTACCGTAAATATGATACGCTGGAGGATTACCAGGAAGCGATTGCAAAGCTGAGAACCGAGACTGACGCGCTTATGCTGCAGGGGCTCTCCGGCGCCGTTTATACACAGGTCAGCGATGTGGAGGAGGAAGTCAACGGAATTATGACGTATGACAGGAAGATTTGTAAGCTGTCGTAAGCGATATTTGCCGGTTGACTTATAGAATTCCTCTGTCAGATGACAATCGTTAAGATGCTGTATATTCAGGTTATGAAATAAAACTGACCCGCGGACTTCTCGAAAGGAAGCCTGCGGGTCATGTCGGTTCTGAAAAAGAATGCACAGTTTATTCATAAATAATCTTCGGCGCCTTACGGATCACGATCTTCCAGTTCGTGCCTGTTCCTACATTATATGCTCTGGAAAAGCTGCCCTGGTTGATGGCCACCGCCATGCAGTCCAGGCTGTTTACATATAATAATGGCTCGCCGATGCATACGTCGGCAAAGCTTTTGGCGTAGGTCATGATATATTTGTATACCGTGCGGGTCTGGTTGGAGATGGCAATTTCCACCCGGTCGCCGTGCTTTACATCCAGATGCAGGAAGGTCTCTCTGGGAATGTTGGTCCACAGGCTTCCGAATCGAACATCCAGCACGTCGATGATGCCGCTCACCTTATCATGCTCCAATACCGGCGGGACGGTGGGCAGTTCCACAATCTCTTCCGGCGGCATGACTGGTCCGACTCCCGCAAAGTCGATGATGCCGGCGGCCAGCCTGGCGCCGCAGTAAGCGTAGATATCCCGTCCGTGGAAGGTGTAGCTCTCCCCGGAGTTGGGCAGGCGGTTGACGCTTTCATCAATGATCCTGGCCTCATCGATGCCGATCAGCTTTTTGACATGGGTCAGGGTGCCGTTGTCGGGGGTGACGATATAGTGACCGCTCACGGTTCTGGCCACGATGCTTTTGCGCTCGCTTCCCACGCCCGGATCCACCACACTGACAAAGACGGTGCCCTGCGGCCAGTAGGTGACGGTCTGAATCAGACGGTAGGACGCCTCCCAGATGTCGTACTGCGGAATCTCGTGTGTTAGGTCGCGGACATACAGGTCGCGGTCCACCCCGAAGGCCACTCCGTACATGGCGCTGACCGCGCCGTCGCATGTCCCGAAATCTGTCTGTAATACCAGTGCGTGTCTCATAAAAAAGTATCTCCTTCACGTGAAAAATCTGAAGATTATCATTGACAATACTAGCGGATTGTGCTAGATTTGTCAATGAAGAGATCAGAGCTCTTTTTTTTGTGCTCTAAAAGTTACGATTCACAGCCGGTCTGGAAGACATAATCAGAGCCGTCAAGCGTCTTTTGCTTGTAAGGGGCTGGTTATGTCTTCCGGGCTGACTGAGAATCAGTCACTGCCTCCACATAAGCAAAAAGATGAGCGGTGTATTTTACCGCGTCGGACAGCTTGCTGGACGCTTTTGCGCATGTGGAGAAAGCGGCTGTGAAATGAACGATAAAATGAATGGAGGTAACACCATGAGAACCAGAATCACCCTGGCCTGCACCGAGTGCAAGCAGCGCAACTACAACACCACCAAGGACAAGAAGACCCATCCGGACAGAATGGAAATCAAAAAATACTGCAGATTCTGCAAAAGACACACCGTTCACAAGGAAACCAAATAATGCAGTTCCGGAGGTTTTAGCATGAGCGAGAAGGTGGAAAAGAAAGCGGGCAGGAGTCCTGAAAAAAAGGACAAAAAGCCGGAGAAAAAGCAGAAAAACAGCTTTTTTAAAGGTGTGAAGGCGGAATTCAAAAAGATTACCTGGCCGGACAGAAACACTGTTGTAAAACAGTCCGCCGCAGTCATCAGCATCTCCGTAGTAGTAGGCGTTATTATTGCGGTGCTGGATATGATCATTCAGTACGGCATCAGTTTCATTATAGGCTGAACAGGGGGAGCGATATGGCAGAATCAGAAGCAAAATGGTATGTTGTTCACACCTATTCCGGTTATGAGAATAAAGTCAAAGACGGCATTGAGAGCACCATCGCCAACCGCAACTTAAGCGACGAGATCTGTGAGGTCATGATCCCCATGGAATCGGCCGAGGAGATCAGGGACGGCGTCACCAAGCATGTGGAGCGCAAGATGTTCCCCGGTTATGTGCTGGTCAGAATGGTGATGAACGATGATACCTGGTTTGTCATCCGCAATACCAGAGGCGTGACGGGTTTTGTCGGACCGGGAAGCAAACCGGTGCCGTTGACCGAGACTGAGATGCGCGCGCTGGGCATCGCCGGCGAGGTGGAGAAAAAGGTCTCCGTCGATTTCGCGGAGGGCGACAGTGTGGTCGTCATTGCCGGCGTCTGGAAGGACGTGGTCAGCGTCGCACGCAAGGTGGACATCGCCAAACAGACCGTTACCATCACAGTGGATATGTTCGGCAGAGAGACGCCTGTGGACGTTTCACTGGCGGATGTGAAAAAATTAGATTAAATTCGTTTGTTTTACATCTGTGCTCTGTACAGGCGCGGATGATAAGATAAAGCAGCAGTAGCCCCGTTTTCGGGGCTGTGGGAGCAGAGCATAACGCCCTGCGCCAAAAACCACATTAAACAGGAGGTGCCGCTATGGCAAAGAAAGTAACAGGTTATATCAAATTACAGATTCCTGCTGGCAAGGCAACGCCAGCGCCGCCGGTAGGCCCGGCTCTGGGTCAGCACGGTGTCAATATCGTTGAATTTACCAAGCAGTTCAACGCCCGCACAGCCGATAAGGGTGACGTGGTCATTCCGGTTGTGATTACGGTATATGCGGACAGAAGCTTCAGTTTCATTACCAAGACTCCGCCCGCCGCGGTTTTATTAAAGAAGGCGTGCAACATCAAGTCCGGTTCCGGCAAGCCGAACAAGGACAAGGTGGCGACGATTTCCAAAGATAAGCTTCGGGAAATCGCGGAGATGAAGATGCCCGACTTAAACGCGGCAAGCGTGGAGGCAGCCATGAGCATGATCGCCGGCACCGCACGCAGCATGGGTATTGAAGTAAAAGACTGAATAAAGGAAAATGGGAGACAGAAACTGTCGTTTGAACCATAGGAGGTAGAGAATGAAACACGGCAAGAAATATGCAGAGGCTGCGAAGCAGATCGACAGAGCAGCCGTTTATGAGCCCGCAGAGGCGATCGCGCTGGTGAAAAAGACCGCGCCCGCAAAATTCGACGAGACAGTGGAAATCCACTTAAGAACCGGCTGTGACGGACGTCACGCTGAGCAGCAGGTCCGCGGCGCCGTTGCGCTGCCGAACGGAACCGGTAAGAGCATCCGTGTCCTGGTATTCGCCAAGGGCGACAAGGTAGCGGAGGCGCAGGCCGCAGGCGCTGATTTCGTGGGCGGTGATGAGTTGATCCCGAAGATCCAGCATGAGGGCTGGCTTGAGTTTGATAAGGTTGTGGCAACCCCGGACATGATGGGCGTGGTTGGCCGTCTTGGTAAGATCTTAGGACCCAAAGGCCTGATGCCGAACCCGAAGGCCGGCACCGTGACCATGAACGTGACCCAGGCGGTCAAGGAACTGAAAGCCGGTAAAATCGAGTACAGACTGGATAAGACCAACATCATCCACTGCCCGATCGGAAAGGTGTCCTTCTCCGAGGAAGCCCTCATGGAGAACTACAACGTACTCATGGATGCCATCACCAAGGCCAGACCGAGCGCGCTGAAGGGTCAGTATTTAAAGAGCGTAACTGTCAGCTCCACCATGGGCCCCGGTGTGAAGATCAGCACCGCGAAGTATTCATAAAGAATCGCTTCAAAAAATGTATGAAATATCATCCAGGGGTTGACTTTATGTCAGCCCCCGTGATATGATACCAGAACAGCCGAAGACAGCAGGTGCCGCATACTGCGGCGTAAGCGCACAGACCGCCTGCCGAGGAAAGAGTATGGAAAATCAGTCTCTCCCTGTCTTTGCGGGGAGATTTTTTATTTCTGTATCGCAATCTCTTTCGGCACATTCTACAAGGAGGTAATCAAATGGCGAAAGTTGAATTGAAACAGCCGATCATCGCAGAGATCTCTGAGACCGTCAAGGATGCGCAGAGCGTTGTGCTGGTGGACTATCTTGGACTTACCGTCGAGCAGGACACTCAGCTGCGCAGAAAGCTGCGTGAGGAGAACGTCAGCTACAAGGTGTACAAGAACACGCTGATGAATTTCGCGTTCAAGGGTACGGATTTTGAACAGCTTGCACCGTATTTAAACGGACCGAGCGCGATCGCGGTATCCACCACGGACGCAACCGCACCGGCGAGAGTCATCACCGACTTTGTCAAGGCAAACAAGCTGACAAATCTTGAGATCAAGGCGGGCGTTGTAGAGGGTAAGGTCTATGACGCGAAGGGAATGGAAGCCATCGCGGCCATCCCGTCCAGAGACGCACTGCTTTCTAGACTGCTTGGTTCTATGCAGTCCCCGATTGCGAACTTCGCGCGCGTCTTAAAGCAGATCGCGGAGAAAGACGGCGCACCCGCCGCGGAAGCAGCCGCGGAGTAAGGAGCAGTTGTCGTTACGGTTTTGTATTTACCGTATCATGATCAAAAATACAGGCTCAAAAATAATCATTGGAGGAAAATAAAATGGCTAAATTAACAACACAGGAATTAATCGATGCGATCAAAGAGATGACCGTATTGGAGTTAAATGAGTTAGTACAGGCTTGCGAAGCCGAGTTTGGCGTATCCGCCGCTGCCGGCGTTGTAGTTGCCGCCGCAGGTCCTGCGGAAGAGGTTGAGGAGAAGACCGAGTTTGACGTAGAGCTGACCGCTTTCGGCGATAAGAAGATCAACGTCATCAAGGAAATCCGCGGCATCACCGGCCTTGGCCTGAAAGAGGCAAAGGACCTGGTTGAGGGCGCACCGAAGATCGTCAAAGAGGGCGTCAGCAAGGAAGAGGCTGAGGACATCAAGAAGAAGCTTGAGGAAGCCGGCGCAACTGTTACCATCAAATAAGAAAGTTCGATTGATACATCGACTTGCAAAGAAACCGGAACCGGGCCGGGCAGTGTTTTCACTGCCCGGCCTGTGTCAGTTGCGAACACTTATTACAAAAATATTATTTCACTCTGAAATTTAATAATTTTTTCCTTGACTTGCCATGGCGGTTGTAGTAAACTTGTTAGGCTATATTGGAATTTTATGCTTGAGGAGTCTGCCCTTGTGAGCAAAAAGGGCAGGCGAAAAGAAAGAACGGGGTGATTGTCAATGGAAAAAAACAGAATACGTCCGCTTGCAACCGGCAAGAACATGCGTATGAGTTATTCAAGACAAAAAGAAGTTTTGGAAATGCCTGATCTGATCGAGGTACAGAAGGATTCCTATAACTGGTTCCTGACAGAGGGCTTGAAGGAGGTGTTTGACGATATCTCCCCCATAACCAACTATGATGATTCTCTGAGTCTTGAGTTTGTTGACTATGAATTGTGCGAATCTGAAAAGAAATACACGATCGAGGAGTGCAAGGAAAGAGACGCCACCTATGCGGCTCCCTTAAAGGTAAAGGTACGCCTTCATAATAACGCGAGGCCGGAGGCCGGATTCGCGGAGCATGAAATCTTTATGGGAGACATGCCTCTGATGACGAAGACTGGTACCTTCGTGATCAATGGCGCGGAGCGTGTAATCGTCAGCCAGCTGGTTCGTTCCCCGGGCATTTATTATACAATCGGCCATGACAAGCTGGGCAAAACCCTCTATTCCTGCCAGGTGATTCCGAACCGCGGCGCGTGGCTGGAGTATGAGACGGATTCGAATGATGTGTTTTATGTGCGCGTAGACAGGACGAGAAAAGTGCCGATCACGGTGCTGATTCGCGCTCTGGGTGTGGGCACCAACGATGAGATTCTGGAGATTTTCGGCGATGAGCCCAAGATTTTCGCAAGCTTTGGCAAGGATTCCGCTTCCAATTACCAGGAAGGCTTACTGGAATTATACAAAAAGATCCGTCCCGGCGAGCCGCTGACCGTGGAAGGCGCCGAGGGCCTGATCACCAATATGTTCTTTGATCCCAAGCGTTATGACTTGGCCAAGGTAGGACGCTACAAATATAATAAGAAGCTCTCTTTCCGCAACAGGTTGACCGGCCATGTCTTAAGCGAGGATGTGGCGGACCCGACGACCGGTGAGGTCCTGGCGGCCGCGGGTACAACCGTCACCAGAGAGCTGGCTGACCGGCTGCAGAACGCTGCGGTTCCTTATGTTTATGTACAGACCGAGGAGAGAAATGTCAAAGTCCTCTCCAACATGATGGTGGACCTCAATGCCTGGGTGGACTGCGACGCGAAGGCCCTTGGCATCAAGGAGAAGGTTTATTATCCGCTTTTGGCACAGATTCTGGAGGAGAACGGAGACGACGAGGAGGCTCTGGCCGAGGCGATCATGCGCAACGCGAGCGAGCTGGTGCCGAAGCATGTGACCAAGGAAGATATTTTCGCTTCCATCAATTATAATATGCATCTGGAGTACGGTGTGGGCAATGATGACGATATCGACCATCTGGGCAACCGCCGGATCCGCGCGGTGGGCGAGCTGTTGCAGAATCAGTACCGCATCGGCCTCTCCCGCATGGAGAGAGTGGTCCGTGAGAGAATGACCACCCATGACGCGGCTGAGGTGACGCCCCAGTCCCTGATCAATATCAAACCGGTGACCGCCGCGGTGAAGGAGTTCTTTGGTTCCTCCCAGCTGTCCCAGTTTATGGATCAGAACAACCCGTTGGGTGAGCTGACGCATAAGAGACGTCTCTCCGCCCTGGGCCCCGGCGGACTGTCCCGTGACCGTGCCGGATTTGAGGTACGTGACGTACACTACTCTCATTACGGCAGAATGTGTCCCATTGAGACTCCTGAAGGTCCCAACATCGGTCTGATTAACTCCCTCGCGTGCTACGCGCGGATCAACGAATACGGCTTTATCGAGGCGCCCTATCGTAAGATTGACAAGAGCGATCCAAAGAATCCGAGAGTCACCGATGAGGTGGTCTATATGACTGCCGATGAGGAAGAGAATTACCACGTAGCGCAGGCGAATGAGGCCCTGGACGAGGAGGAACATTTCGTCAGAAACAGCGTTTCCGGCCGTTACCGTGAAGAAACGCAGGAGTATCCGAAGACCATGTTTGATTACATGGACGTTTCCCCGAAAATGGTCTTCTCCGTGGCGACCGCGTTGATTCCATTCCTGCAGAACGATGACGCGAACCGTGCCCTGATGGGCTCCAACATGCAGCGTCAGGCTGTGCCGCTTCTCTTTACCGAGGCGCCTGTAGTGGGTACCGGCATTGAGCAGAAGGCAGCCGTGGACTCTGGCGTCTGTGTTGTGGCGGAGAAAAACGGCACGATTGACTATGTCTCCGCCGATCTGATTAAAATGACCGCGGACGACGGCGAGCATCTGGAATACCGCCTGACCAAATTCGCCCGCTCCAACCAGTCCAACTGCTACAACCAGCGTCCCATCGTCTTTAAGGGCGACAGAGTGGCCGCGGGGCAGGTGATTGCCGACGGCGCGTCCACTTCCGAGGGCGAGCTGGCATTGGGCAAAAACCCGCTGATCGGCTTTATGAACTGGGAAGGCTACAACTTCGAAGACGCCGTACTTTTGAGCGAGCGTCTGGTACAGGAGGATGTATATACCTCCATTCATATTGAGGAATATGAGACTGAGGCCCGAGATACCAAACTGGGACCGGAGGAAATCACCAGAGATGTTCCGGGCGTCGGCGAGGACGCGCTGAAAAACCTGGACGAGAGAGGCATCATCCGCATCGGCGCGGAGGTGCGCACCGGAGATATCCTGGTAGGTAAAGTGACGCCAAAGGGCGAGACCGAGCTTACCGCGGAGGAGAGACTTTTGCGAGCGATCTTCGGGGAAAAGGCCAGAGAAGTACGCGATACTTCGCTGAAAGTGCCGCACGGTGAATATGGTATCGTTGTGGACGCCAAGGTCTTCACCAGAGAGAACAGCGATGAGTTAAAACCGGGCGTGAATATGTCCGTCCGCATTTATATTGCACAGAAGAGAAAGATTTCCGTGGGCGACAAGATGGCCGGCCGTCACGGTAATAAGGGTGTGGTTTCCCATGTCCTACCCGTGGAAGACATGCCGTATCTGCCGAACGGACGTCCTCTGGATATCGTTTTGAATCCGTTGGGCGTGCCTTCCCGTATGAATATCGGGCAGGTGCTGGAGATTCACCTGTCTCTGGCGGCCAAGGCGCTGGGCTTCAATGTCGCGACCCCGATTTTCGACGGCGCGAAGGAAGACGATATCATGGACACCCTGGACCTGGCGAACGATTATGTGAACCTGTCCTGGGAGGAATTTGAGGCAAAGCACAAGGAAGAGCTCCTTCCGGAGGTGTTCCAGTATCTGTCTGACAACAGGGACCACAGAGAGGAGTGGAAGGGCGTGCCGATCACCAGAGACGGCAAGGTCAGGCTGCGCGACGGTCGTACCGGCGAGTATTTTGACAGTCCGGTTACCATCGGCCACATGCACTATCTGAAGCTCCATCACCTGGTTGACGATAAGATCCACGCGCGTTCCACCGGTCCTTATTCCCTGGTGACGCAGCAGCCTCTGGGCGGCAAAGCACAGTTCGGCGGCCAGCGTTTCGGAGAAATGGAAGTCTGGGCCCTGGAGGCTTACGGCGCTGCCTACACGCTGCAGGAGATTCTGACCGTGAAGTCCGACGATGTGGTCGGCCGTGTCAGAACCTACGAGGCGATCATCAAGGGCGAAAACGTACCGGAACCCGGTGTTCCGGAGTCCTTCAAGGTACTTTTAAAGGAACTGCAGGCGCTGGCGCTGGATGTGAAGGTCCTGCGCGAGGACGGCACCGAGGTGGAGATCAAGGAAAATATCGATTACGGCAATACCGACTACCGCTTTGAGATGGAAGGCGAGAGACGCAACTACGACTACGATGATAAGTCGCTTTCTTCCAGCGGATATCAGACGCAGGAGTTTGATGAGAACAGCGGAGAGTTAGTGGATATTGAGGAAGAGGTTGACGAGCCGGACGACGTTGAGGCGGACGACTATGACAATGAATAAAGTTTTATAAAAAGCTTACCGCCGGCCGCGGCGCGGCCGGTAACCGATATCCATATTTCAGAAGGGAGTGTCAAAATGCCGGAAGTAAAAAACGAAGCGTATGAGCCGCTGACTTTCGATGCGATTAAAATTGGTCTGGCTTCTCCGGAGCGGATTCTGCAATGGTCCAGAGGCGAGGTGACAAAGCCGGAGACCATCAACTACAGGACATTAAAACCGGAGCGGGACGGCCTGTTCTGTGAGAAAATTTTCGGACCCAGCAAGGACTGGGAGTGCCATTGCGGCAAATATAAAAAGATCCGCTACAAGGGCGTTGTCTGCGACCGCTGCGGCGTGGAAGTGACGAAGTCCAGCGTCAGAAGAGAGCGCATGGGCCACATCAAGCTGGCGGCGCCGGTGTCTCACATCTGGTATTTTAAGGCGATTCCGTCCCGCATGGGCACCATGCTCGACATCACGCCGAAGGCTTTAGAGAAGGTGCTGTACTTTGCCAGCTATATCGTGCTGGACAAAGGCGAGAGCAATCTGGAGGAGAAGCAGGTCCTCACCGAGAGAGAATACCAGGACGCGCGCGACACCTACGGCAATAAATTCCGTGTCGGCATGGGCGCGGAGGCAATCAAGGAACTGCTGACCAGAATCGATGTGGAAAAAGAATCCGCCGAGTTAAAGGAAGAGCTGCAGACCGCTACTGGTCAGAAGAGAGCGAAGCTGATCAAGAGAATCGAAGTGATGGAGGCTTTCCGCGAGAGCGGAAACCGTCCGGAGTGGATGATCCTGGACGTGATCCCGGTGATTCCGCCGGATCTGCGCCCCATGGTGCAGTTGGACGGCGGCAGATTCGCCACCTCCGATTTAAATGACCTGTACCGCCGTATCATCAACAGAAATAATCGTCTGGCCAGACTTCTGGAGCTGGGTGCGCCTGACATCATTGTCAGAAATGAGAAGCGCATGCTGCAGGAGGCTGTGGACGCGCTGATCGACAACGGCAGACGCGGCCGCGCGGTGACAGGCCCCAGCAACCGGGTGCTGAAATCCCTCTCCGACCTCTTAAAGGGAAAGAGCGGACGCTTCCGTCAGAACCTGCTGGGCAAGCGTGTGGACTACTCCGGCCGAAGCGTTATCGTGGTCGGCCCCGAGTTAAAGATTTATCAGTGCGGTCTTCCCAAAGAGATGGCCCTGGAGCTGTTCAAGCCCTTCGTGATGAAGGAGCTGGTCGCCAGAGGCATCAGCCTGAATGTGAAAAACGCCAAAAAATTAGTGGAGAAAATGGACACCCAGGTCTGGGATGTCTTGGAGGATGTCATCAAGGAGCATCCGGTGATGTTAAACCGCGCTCCCACTCTGCACAGACTGGGCATCCAGGCATTTGAGCCCATTCTTGTTGAGGGCAAGGCCATCAAGTTAAACCCGCTCGTCTGTACAGCGTTCAACGCGGACTTCGACGGCGACCAGATGGCTGTTCACCTTCCCTTAAGCGTGGAAGCGCAGGCGGAGTGCCGTTTCCTGCTGCTTTCCCCCAATAACCTCCTGAAGCCGTCCGACGGCGGTCCGGTGGCGGTGCCTTACCAGGATATGGTGCTGGGCATTTACTACCTGACCCAGGAGAGAGAGGGCGTCAAGGGCGAGGGCAAGTCCTTTAAGAACTTAAATGAAGCCATCCTGGCCTATGAGAATGATGTCATCACATTGCACTCCAAAATCCATGTGCGTGTGAGTAAAGAGATTAACGGCGAGACCATGACGGGCACGATCAACTGCACGTTGGGCCGTCTGCTCTTCAATGAAATCATTCCGCAGGATTTAGGCTTTGTGGACAGAAGTGTTCCGGGTAACGAGCTGTTGCCGGAGATTGACTTCATGGTCAATAAAAAAGGTGTGAAGCAGATCATCGAGAAGGTGATCAATATCCATGGCGCGTCCAGAACCGCTGAGGTGCTTGACGACATCAAAGCCATCGGATATAAATATTCCACCAAAGCGTCCCTGACGGTTTCCATTTCCGACATGACGGTGCCTGCCGAGAAGCCGCAGATGCTGGCTGAGGCGCAGGATACGGTGGAAAAG
>JAJQFS010000066.1 GCA_021200995.1 Lachnospiraceae bacterium
CCGCATAAATATTGGATTTTCTAAATTTAGTGTAACTTTCATGCAAAGTTCACAGTGTATTGCCATACTTCCGGCAGGCGTCCATCAGAACACTGGTACCGATAATGTTGGTCTGTAAAAAGATGCCCGGATCTTCAATAGAACGGTCAACATGGCTTTCCGCTGCGAAATTGACCACAATATCAGGTTTTCCTCTTCAAAAAGCTTATATACTGCCTCCCTGTCACAGATATCCGCTTTCACAAATCTGAAATTCGGCTTGTCCATCACAGGCGCAAGGGTCGACAAATTACCTGCATATGTCAGCTTATCTAAACAGATAATGCGATAATCAGGATATGTATCAAGCATATGAAATATGAAGTTGCTTCCTATAAATCCAGCTCCACCGGTTACTATGATTACCATTTTCTGTTCCTCTTTCTTGCATATAAAATATGTGTGTATAGAATCTGTGTGTACTTCATTGGATCTAATGCTCAATGCAACACATCAAGATACTTTCCATCTAATACGTCTTTCAAATACTGTCCGTACTGGTTCTTCTTCAGTACTTCGTACACAGCCAATACATCTTCTTTACTGATCCAACCGCTCAGATATGCTATTTCTTCCAAACACCCAACCTTTCTGTGCTGGTGTTGCTCAATGGTCTTCACAAAGTTTGTGGCATCTACTAAAGACTCATGTGTTCCCGTGTCTAACCAAGTAAAGCCTTGACCGAGCAGTTCAACATTTAAATCACCGTTTTCAAGGTAGATACGGTTCAAATCTGTGATCTCCAGCTCACCACGAGCTGACGGTTTCAGGTTTCTGGCATACTCCACCACACGGTTGTCATAAAAGTACAAACCGGTCACGCAATAATTACTTTTCGGATGTTCCGGCTTTTCTTCAATTGATACAGCCTTTCCGTCTTTATCGAACTCGACAATGCCGAACCGTTCCGGGTCATCCACGTAGTATCCAAACACTGTAGCTCCCTTTCCATTCTCAGCATTCTCCACAGCGGCTTTCAGTCTCTTCTTCAAACCATGACCGGCAAAGATATTGTCACCCAGTACCATAGCCACAGTATCATTTTCGATAAAGTCTGCGCCGATGATAAAAGCCTGCGCCAATCCATCAGGAGAAGGCTGTACTGCATAGGACAACTTCACTCCGAATTGATGCCCATCACCGAGCAAATCCTCAAAACGAGGAGTATCCTGTGGTGTGGAGATGATAAGAATATCTCGAATACCCGCATTCATCAGAACAGACATCGGATAATAAATCATCGGCTTATCATATATAGGAAGCAATTGCTTCGAAGTTACCTTTGTTAATGGATATAGGCGAGTTCCAGAACCGCCTGCCAATATAATGCCTTTCATGTTGCCACCCTCTCTAATTAGGACATCTCCGTTTCAAATCTGCCTTTACATTTTCTTCACATTTATTACCTTATATAACTCCATACTTTTTCAGTAGTGTAAGCCGAACCTCGGCCAATTCATAACTTTTATCAATTTCATTTAAACTACTTGTAGATGTTTCGCCCCGTAAATACCGTCCTATTCTTTGCACCCATTCTATTGGAAGCAACCACGGTTTGTCGCTCAAATACGGCTTCCACGACTTCCAAGTTTTCCATGAGGGAAATAATAATCGAAAATAAGATACATACTTATTTCTGCCTTTATCACCGTTTTGGATGGTATCAGCAACGATTCTTCCAGCTGTACATTCAGCATCCGTTGTGTTTCCAAACGTGCCTGCACGGAACATGTCCTCTAATAATCCTTGTGGAGAAATAGAAGCAAGATCTAACGAAAAAGAAAAATCTAAGTATTCATTTCCTATAGTCATCAATGGCGGCACAAGCCACGATGCCGGTCTGAGAACGGCCGTTCATAGTGAGCTCATAGAGGTAATAGCCGGGCTTTTCATCCTGAACAAAGTCACCTCCTTCGATCATCCCCCGGATCATGTCACGGGCCTTCTCATAAGCCTCGGGGGCGTACATATCGTACCCGTCCGGAAACTGTGTCTCCGGGCGGTCGATATTTAAAAAGGATTTCGGGTGGCCCCCCACCGCCGCTTTCGCCTCCTGCCGGTTGTAGACGTCGTAAGGAAGGGCGGCGATTTCGGCCGCTTTGGCCTCGACAGGGCGGATTGCCCTGAAACTCTTAATCTGTGCCATATTTTTTCCTCTTACTCCTTGTCCTTAATCAGGCTGTGAATCTCCTGCAGTGACTTCACCTCACTGCATCCATGCTGATTGACATAGTTGATGCCCTTCGCGGCCGCTCTCGCGCCGGCGATTGTCGTGATGTAAGGGATCTTCGCCTTGATGGCGGCCTTTCTCAGATAGCTGTCGTCAAAAGCGCTCTCCTTGCCCGCGGGGGAATTGATCATGAGGTCAATCTGGCCGTTGGTGACCATGTCCAGAATATTCGGACGGCCTTCCTGAAGCTTTTTCACATAAATCGCGTCCACTCCGTTCTCCCGCAAAAGTTCACAGGTGTGCTCGGTGGCATAGATTTTGAAACCATCCTCCGCAAAGAGACGGCCAATCTCCACAACCTCCTCTTTATCCCTGCGGTTGACAGAAATCAGAACGCTGCCGCCAAGAGGCAATCTGGTCTGAGTCGCCTCCTGCGCCTTATAGCAAGCCTCGCCATAATAGGTAGAAAGACCCAGTACCTCGCCGGTGGAGCGCATCTCCGGTCCTAAAAGCGGGTCTACCTCCGGGAACATATTGAAGGGGAAGACCGCTTCCTTCACGCCATAGTAAGGAATATCCTGTTCTTTTAAAGCCGGTACCGGAGACGGGCGGCCAGTTATCTCTGACGTAATGATGTCCGTAGCAATCGGCACCATGCGGATATTGCAGACCTTGGAGACCAGCGGCACAGTGCGGGAGGCTCTGGGATTGGCTTCCAGCACGTAAACAACGCCCTTCTCGATGGCGTACTGCATATTCATCAGGCCGCGGACATGCATTTCCTCCGCGATCCGTTTGGTATAGTCCTTGATAGTGTGCAAATTCTCCTCTGAAATATGCACCGAGGGAATGATGCAGGCCGAGTCGCCGGAGTGAATGCCCGCGAGCTCAATATGCTCCATCACGGCAGGCACAAAGGCATGGGTGCCGTCGCTGATGGCGTCCGCCTCGCACTCCATGGCATGATTTAAGAAGCGGTCGATCAGGATCGGTCTGTCAGGCGTCACGCCCACGGCCGCCGCCATATAGCCTGCCATACTCTCATCATCGTAAACGACCTCCATGCCGCGGCCGCCCAGGACATAGGAGGGGCGCACCATCACCGGATAGCCGATCTCATTGGCAATCTGCAGTGCCTCATCCACAGTGGTCGCCATGCCTGATTCCGGCATGGGAATATGTAATTTCTCCATCATGGCGCGGAACTGGTCGCGGTCCTCCGCCAGGTCGATGACCGCCGGGGAGGTGCCAAGAATTTTGACGCCGTTGCGCTCCAGGTCTGCCGCCAGATTTAATGGGGTCTGACCGCCGAACTGGGCAATCACACCCACGGGCTGTTCTTTCCTGTAAATGCTGAGCACATCCTCCAGCGTCAGCGGCTCAAAATAGAGCTTGTCGGAGGTATCATAATCTGTAGAAACGGTCTCCGGATTGCAGTTGACAATGATGGTCTCAAAACCAAGCTTTTTCAACGCCAGGGAGGCATGAACACAGCAGTAATCGAACTCAATCCCCTGGCCGATGCGGTTGGGGCCGCCGCCCAGGATCATGACCTTGGGCTTGTTGGTGCGGATGGGATTTTTGTCCTCGCCGCTGTAGGTGGAATAATAGTAGGCGCTGTTTTGTGTCCCGCTGACATGGACGCCCTCCCAGGTTTCCTCCACGTTAAGCGCCAGACGACGTTCTCTCACCTTATCCTCGGAGATTTCCAGAATCTGGCTTAAATATTTATCAGAAAAGCCGTCCTTTTTGGCGTGAATCAGGGCGGCATCCTCAGACAGGCCGCCTTTGCATTTTGCCAGGGCTTCTTCCTCTTCCACCAGCTCCTGCATCTGTTCGATGAAATATCTCTTGACATAAGTCAGGTTGTAAATTTCCTCGACAGTTGCGCCCTTGCGCAGTGCCTCATACATGATGAAATGACGGTCGCTTGAGGGGGTTGCCAGCATGCGGCAGAGCTCTTCTTTGGATTTCTGATCGTAGTCTTTGGCGTGGCCCAGGCCATAGCGGCCGGTCTCCAGAGAACGGACTGCCTTCTGGAAAGCTTCCTTGTAAGTCTTGCCGATGCTCATAACCTCGCCCACGGCGCGCATCTGGGTGCCGAGCTTATCCTCCACGCCCTTGAATTTCTCAAAGGCCCAGCGGGCGAATTTGATAACGACATAATCGCCATCCGGCACATATTTGTCCAGGGTGCCATATTTGCCGCAGGGGATGTCCTTTAAGGTAAGCCCTGCCGCCAGCATGGCGGACACCATGGCGATCGGGAAGCCGGTGGCCTTGCTGGCCAGCGCCGAGGAACGGGATGTGCGTGGGTTGATTTCAATGACAACGATGCGGTCGCTGACCGGATCATGGGCGAACTGCACATTGGTGCCGCCGATGACCTGCACGGACTCCACAATGCGGTAAGCCTGCTCCTGTAAACGGTCCTGCACTTCTTTGGAGATGGTCAGCATGGGAGCCGCGCAGAAGGAATCGCCGGTATGGACGCCCATGGGGTCAATATTTTCAATAAAGCAGACGGTAATCATGTTGCCGTCCGCGTCGCGCACGACTTCCAGCTCCAGCTCTTCCCAGCCAAGAACCGATTCCTCCACCAGGACCTGCCCCACCAGACTGGCCTGCAAGCCTCTGGCGCAGACGGTTTTTAATTCCTCTCTGTTATAAACGAGGCCGCCGCCGGCGCCGCCCATGGTATAGGCTGGACGCAGCACCACCGGATAGCCCAGGCGGTCCGCGATGGCAAGCGCCTCGTCCACGCTGTAGGAAACTTCGCTTCTGGCCATCTCGATGCCGAGGGCATTCATGGCGTTTTTAAATTCAATGCGATCCTCGCCGCGTTCAATGGCATCCACCTGGACGCCGATGACCTGGACGTGGTATTTATCCAGAATGCCGGCTTTGGAAAGCTCGGCGCAGAGGTTTAAGCCGGACTGACCGCCAAGGTTCGGTAAAAGGGCATCAGGACGCTCTTTTGCAATGATCTGCTCCAAGCGCTCCACGTTCAGGGGCTCGATATAGGTGACGTCAGCCATCTCAGGGTCGGTCATGATGGTAGCGGGGTTGGAATTGACTAAGACGATCTCGTAGCCAAGCTTACGCAGGGCCTTGCAGGCCTGGGTGCCGGAGTAGTCGAATTCGCAGGCCTGGCCAATGATAATGGGGCCGGAGCCAATGATAAGGATCTTGTTGATGTCGGTTCTTTTAGGCATGGAGTGCTCCTTTTATCTTTATTTTGCTCATACTTTTCAATCATACAAAATGAACGGTCATTTGGCAAGGAAAATTATCCTTCCTCCGTCGGAGCATCATCCGGCACGTCAATGTCGATGCCGAGCTCCCTGGGCAGGAAACGGGGACAGACATTCTCGCTGGAGACGATGACGGAAGCGGCCAGACGGGTGCCGATCTCCACGGCTTCCTGCAGCGTCTTGTGATAGGTGAGGCCGATGACCAGGCCGGAGCAGAAGGCGTCGCCCGCGCCGGTAGTGTCCTTGACCTGAACCTTCATGGCGGGGAAGAAGCCTTTATTACCATCCTGGTCCACGTAAACGCTGCCCTTGCTGCCCATGGTGACGACCATGGACTGGATCTGCGCGTTTTTGACCTGCTCGGCCAGCGCGTCCTCCATCTGCTCCGGCTCTATATCGCTGTAGTCCTTCGCAAAAAGAATCCCGGCCTCCTGCTGATTGCAGGCGAAGCAGTCCAGCTGTTTGATGAAGTCCCTGCGCTTGATGGCGATGCTGATGTTGGAGACGATGGCGTAGACTTTTTTGTGATATTTCTCCGCAAGCTCGAAGACCTTTTTGACAATTTCCTTGTGGATGTCGATCTCCACTACAATGGAATCGGCGTTCGCGAAGATTTCATCGCCATGTTTCTCCAGGGTCTTTAAAAGCGGCATCAGATTTGGCCGCTGGGAGATGGAGCCGGCCACGTCGCCGGTGGTGTCGAAGACGGCCAGCCAGGTGCCCATGCCCTGGGGAACCGTGCGGATATAGTGCGTATTCACCTTGTGCCTCTGCAGTTTGTGAATGACGTCCGCGCCCATGGCGGTATTGTCCACCAGGCTGATGAAGGTGGGGCGCAGCTCCACGTTGGCGATGTTCTCCACGACGTTGCGGCTGACGCCGCCGTGAATGTACTCAATGGTTCCGGCGTTGCGGCCGGTGGGAATATAATTATCTTTGGGGAAGCCTTTGATGTCGACGAAGACGGCTCCGATGACGACAATGCCCATCTTTGGTACCTCCTGAGCTGATAAATGGAATGTCTACTTTGTCTTTCGTTTATCCAAATCCTATGATATTCTTTCCAGTTGAGCGATTAATTCAGGCAATTCCTCAAATACTACATCCGCAATGATATTCCAGTTTGTGCCGTCATAATCGTGTACCAGGCGATGCCTTAATCCAGATATCATGGACCACGGAATATCACTGTGCTGCTCTTTATATTCAGAAGATAAGTAATACACCTGTTCCCCTATATTGTATAGCGGAGTCGTTACAAGCCATTGCAGAGAATACTCTTTTATCAGATCCTCTTTCCCGATTTTTTCTTTTTCTATATACTCATTCAGTCTTTGCGCATATTCAAGAATTTTCTCAATTCTTTGATCATCGGATAATTTCATGCGACCAGCAGCCTCTCTTTCATAATGTTGTGATAAAAAGCACTTTCCTGATTAACCTCATGAATCTCAAAGACATCCACACTTTTCTGAAAAGCATCCCTCAGGTCTTCGGCAAGTGCAAAAATCATAGTCAGTTTGAACTGCTTCCCCCCAAATACCAGGAAATCAAGATCACTGTCACAGGTTGCCTCTCCCCTTGCATAAGAGCCAAACAGATAAATCGCATTTACATGATACTTTTGTGCTATCGGCTTTATGATTTCAGTGATTTCTTCTAATGTGAAAATATCATTTTTCATATACACATGCTCCTATATTCCAAAATCTTAAAAATCTGGTTTCTGTCCATAATTCCCCGATTCAATCAGTCCTGCATGATCAATTGGAACTGGCTGAATGTATTGTACCAGAATTTCAAGGTTATGTCATCGCATTTCTTCATCAAATGTACACGGAGAAATGGTTGCTTTCATGAAAAGCAGTTGGTATAATGAGCGCAAGCGAACCCGAGGGAGCGTGCTCACTCGTGGCGAGCGGCGAATTGGATCATGAGCGCCCTTTGCTCATGATATAATAGCCGCAAAGAACAATACAAAGGAAGAAACTCCATGACAAAAGAAGAACTGGCGCTCACAGTCATTGAACGCTTGAAAAAAGAATACCCCGACACGAACTGCACCCTGGACTATGACGACGCGTGGAAGCTGTTGGTCAGCGTCCGGCTGGCGGCGCAGTGCACCGACGCCAGAGTAAATGTCGTGGTGGAGGGACTGTATGAAAAATATCCGACCATCGAAGCGTTGGCTGACGCGGATGTGTCGGATATTGAAGCAATCGTGCGGCCCTGTGGCCTGGGGCACAGCAAAGCGCGGGACATCAATGCCTGCATGAAGATGCTGCGGGATGTTTACGGCGGAAAGGTGCCGGATACCATGGAGGAGCTTTTAAAGCTTCCCGGCGTGGGCCGAAAGAGCGCAAACCTGATCCTGGGGGACGTCTTCGGTAAACCCGCGATCGTCACCGACACGCACTGCATCCGTCTGGCCAACCGCATTGGCCTGGTGGACGGGGTTAAGGAGCCCGCAAAGGTGGAGAAGGCTCTGCGGGAAATTATTCCGCCCGAAGAGGGTAACGATCTCTGCCACCGTTTTGTGGATCATGGAAGGGCGGTCTGCACCGCGCGGACGAAGCCGTACTGTGACCGCTGCTGTCTGAGCGATATCTGCGCATTTTACAAAGCATGATACCACGCATAATCAAACCCCAGGCTGGTTCTGCCCGGGGTTTTCATTTTCTGTAAACGGTTCCATATTCCTTACGTGCCTTCATAAAATCCCTTGCCGATAATTTCGCTGCTCTTGGTAATTATCAGGAACGCGGTATCCTCCACCCTGTGAATATACCGCTGTAAAAGCACCGCCTGCTTGCGATCTAAAGCGCAGAGGATAACCGTCTTATGCTGATGGCTGTAAAGGCCCTCCGCCTGGTACAGCGTAGCGCCGCGATGCAGGGCGTCCCGGATATAATCACAGATCGGCTCCGGTTCATTGCAGACGACCGTCACATATTTGCAGAGCTTCAGCCGCTCCAGCGCGCCGTCAATGAAGAGCGTCTTCGCCACCAGACCGCAGATGGAGAACAGGCCGGTCTCCATGTCGAATACCAGAAAGGAAACCGCCACAATCACAGCGTCCACCACCATAAGCGCCGTACTGATATTCATGGTAGAATACTTTTTCACAATCATGGCGATAATATCCGTACCGCCGCCGGAGGCTTCCTCATAAAAAAGTAACGCGGACGATGCCGCCGCCAGCATAATGGCGAAAATCATCTCCAGCATCGACTGATCCGTCAGCGTCTCTTCCATCGGGCATATCGCCTCAAAAATATTCAGCAGCACAGATGACACAACTGTCACATACGCGGTCTTCATTCCGAAATCCCTGCCCAGAATCGCAAACCCGATGACCAGCAGCAGCATGTTAATAATCAGGTTCACCTGGGACGCGCTCAGCCCCGTCTGCACCTCGCTTAACACGACCGACAGGCCGGAAACACCTCCAAACGAAAAATGATTGGGAAACTTGAAAAAATAAGTCCCAATGTCCATCAGCACGACCGCGGCCGTGATCGTCAGATACCCCTTTGTACCCGCGATCAGCTTTTGTTTATTCATTTCACCCATTATCTCCCGGTTTTTAAGAGTTTCCCCCTCGCAATGCGGACACGCCTGCTTTTCTGCCGTCAGGAAAAAGCGCCGTCTGCATTCATGCCTATTTTATAAAACATTTATAAATAAATGTAAAGGCCTTTGGCACATGTATACCGGTATGGTGGTATTAAATGCTGAAAAAGGCAAAGGATCAGGGAAAGCAAAAAAATCCCACCAATATCATCTTTCCAGCAGATGAAACCGGTGGGATTAGCTGCCTGAATGATTTATTTCATAACATATTTACCTCCCTGCGACATTCACGTTTTTCAGCAGAACCGCCTTTGGACCGGCAAACTTCGAGGTATCCTGCGTCTCTTTGGAAAAGACAAAATCCTTCTGCGCCTCGAAAATGCTGCCGCTGATGGAGCCGCCGGTGACCGGCGTAATCTTCTCCCCGTCGTTGAGATACGCCAGGCGGATCTCCCCGCCATAATACCCGTTCATGGAATTCATCTGAAAATCCGAGAAATTCACGATATAAAGACCGGGGCGCTTTTTCATCTCTTCAAACGTTTCCTCTCCGGGAGCACAGGAAAGCTTTCTGTACTGTCCGGTCGCGGGCACGTTCAGATAATAAGCGAAACGCACAGAAGCCTGAATATTCTGAAACACTCCGTCGGCAATGCAGGGCAGCTGCTTCATGGGAAGGCCCTCCGGGCTAAACGGCACAGTCGGCACATAATCCAGATTCAAAAGACAGCCCGTCACCTTTTCAGGATCGCCCTGCACAAAGTCTCCAGCCTTATAATCAGAGTAATGCTGGTAAATATAAGCGGCATCGCTTCTGTCCCTGTAAAAATCAAAAATCGTCGCCGCATACTCATCCGGCAAAATCACGTCATATACGCCGGTAGCCGGCGCGGTTGTCGCCACAGCTCTGTCCTTCGTCATCTGCAAGGTTTCGCTTACCAGTGCCGTCAGCTCCTTCGTCTTTAAATCATCGTAGGAAAAATGCTGGTACGTTTCCACGTCCTGCGGTTCTTTGCACTGCGCCACAAGCTCACCATTCACATTATACTTGATATAGCTGACGTCCACGCCCTTCGCGTTGAGGATATGGCAGGTGGTTTTCTCCGCAAAAAGCTCCGCGGAGTTTAAAAAGGCCTGTGAATCGTGATCCGCGGCAAACAGCGCTTTTACCATTGTCCCGGCAACCTGCTCCAATGACAGATCTGTCATATCGCTTTTTACGGTTACGCAGTCTTCTTTTGCGCCTGTTGGCAACTCATAGCAAGGATTGCCTACAAAGCCGGTGGCAAGATAGGCCTTCGCGCATTTCTGTTTCAGCTCCTCCTCAGTCGTGGAAGGCTCCGCCACAAAGCTCGACTCACCCTTACAGCGAACACCGTCCCGCTCAAAATCGCGGTAGACAGTGACGGTACAGCTGTGCACATTCTCCGCCCGCCGCATGTCCAGGTCTTTTTTGATGAAAAATAATTCAACGGTTTCTTTTATGGTGTCGCAGAGCAGATATTCCGAAATCCGCTGCTCTTTTAATACCTTTAAAATCTGATCGATCATCCTGTTCTCCCTATTTTGCTGCTTTACCCGATTCTATGATTCTATCAACATTGGTATCATCTTCTTGTCAACTCATTTACATTTTCAGGCAGTAGAGCTTATTTTTTAAGCCATATAACACAGCGTCACTCTCTTTTCCGACGAGTTTATTCTTCACAGAGCAACCAGGAACTATCCCAAGCGGATCCGCGCTTTGATATACGGACCGCCGTCGGAAACCTTGGCCCACTCCTTGTAACCCTTGCCGCAGAAGCCGGAGCCGCAAAGCTTAACGCTGTCTGACATCATGGTAATGGATTTCAGTAAATCCGGCACATAGCCGGTCAGCACCACCGGAGAATAGATTTTGCCGGTCAGCTCTCCGTCCTTAATTTCTCTGGCGATATTGACCATCATCTGGATGCCCCAGTTTTTTGGGTCCTCCATGCCGCTGGCCGGATCATCGAGCAGAAAGCCGTAATCAATGGACGCAATCATATCCTCCACTTTGTCCGTTCCCGGCTCAAACCAGGTGTTGGTCATGCGTGTGTAAGCCTTGCGCTTATAGCTCTCTCTTCTGCCGTTGCCTGTGGGCGTGGTACCCAGGCTCATGGCGGACTGCGCATCCGAAATACCGGTCTGCAATACACCGTCTTTAATAATAATTGTGTCCGTGGAAAGCGTTCCCTCATCATCAAAGAAATAGCTGGCGGTTTCCAGCCTGCTCTCCATGGAAGCGCCGTCGTGCATCGTGAGCAGCGGGGAGGCCACATATTCACCGACACAGGATTTCGCCAGCGCTCTGTCCTTGACGAACATATCCATCTCCACGCCGTGTCCAAACGCCTCATGGGCAATCATTCCGGTCACGGTCGGCGGGCAGATGCAGTCGTACTCGCCCGGAATCATGGGCTCAGCCTCCAGCAGATCCACCGCGTTTTTGCCAATTCTGGCAATGGTGGGCGCCATCGCATCCAGCAGTTCCGCACCGCCCAGGTTGGAAAAGCCCTGGTAGCTGTATTTCACCTGACCGTCCTTCTGTACCGCGATCGACATGCTGCCGTTGGTCCACATAACGTTCTGTTCCATGTCGCGGTTCGGCGACAGGAAAAGCTTGGAATATTTCTGATAACTCAGCGTCACACTGGCCTGAATGACACGTTTGTCATAAGCCATACACTGATCCTTTAACGCGGTCAGCCTGCGCAGTATCTCTTCATCGCCCAACTCCTGCACACTCAGCTGATATTCGGTGCTCTCCGCGAACACGCAGGGCTCGTCCGCAAGCATTTTATACTGACTTAAGCATTCCACGCCCTCGCATTCTTTCAGCGCCGTCACGCTTTTAAGGTGCGCCAGAATATCCGGAATCTGATCTTCCGCAATCTCATTAAAGGAATATTCCCCGTAAGCCTGTCCGTCATACACTTTGATGACAAAGCCTCTGCCGGAAAGCAGGCCGTCCTCACCCATGGAGGTTACCGACGTGGTCACACGGTATGTTTCCGACTGGGCATCCACCGCCAGGATGGAGACGTAGGGGTACTCCTTTAAGGCCGCGTTCAGCAGGGCTTTTAACAGTGGTTTGACACGCTGCAAATATTGACTTGACTTTACTTTCTGCATATTTTCCTTTCTGCAAATGCAATTGCTTTCAAAACATACTTCATGAAAACCGACTTCTTTCTATGAGCGAAGCGTCACATTCATCGTGTGCTCCAGCTTCCGTAAAATCTTCGCCACGATCTGATCCACCTTCTCATTGGTCAGTTCCTCGTCCTTCGGGCGGAACGTCACGCTAAAGGCCATACTCTTTTTGCCCATCGGTACCTGGCCGCCTTCATAGACGTCGAAGAGCTTAATCTCACGGATCAGATTGCTGCAGCTTACGATGGCTTCCTCAATCTGACCGCAGGTCATATCCTTATCCATCACAAGCGCCAGGTCTCTCTTCTGCTCGTCAAACTTCGGCAGCGGCTCAAACGTGGGCCTGTTCTCATAGTATTTTGATAAAATATCCACATCCAGTTCCATCACGAAGGCCGGGGTGCGCATGCTCAGTTCATTCTGAATCTCATAGGAGACGGTGCCCAGATAGCCGATCACCTCGCCATTGCAGGCAACCTCCGCAGCCTGGTAAGGATGCAGGAAAGGCTTCGTGACAGGTGCGTAGGAGAAGGTGACGTACAGATTTTTCGCCACCGCCTCAGCGATGCCTTTCAGGGTAAAGAAGGATTCCTTTTCACCGAACACGCCCACGCAGAGAGTCTTTTTCTCATCCGGGTAATCCGTCAGAGGCAGAGACTTCGGGATGAAGCGGTTGGCCAGTTCAAAGAGCCTGCCTTCTAAGTTGCCGCGCTTCTGGTTGCGGGCCATGGCCTCGATCATCTGCGGCGCCAGGGTAGTGCGCATCAGGGACATGTCCTCGTTGATCGGATTCAAAATCGGAATAGCCTGTCTTTCGGGCACATCTTTAGCAAAGCGCATCAGATCTAGATCCGACGGAGAGAAGAAGGAATAGTGCATGCACTCGTAAGCGCCCGTATTGCAGACCGCTTTCTTTAAGGCCAGCTCTCCCTTCTGTTTTGCGTTTTTGCCGCCCATGGTCACCTTGGCGGTGGGCATGAAGGTGGGTACGATGTGGTCATAGCCGTACATGCGGATGATTTCCTCAGAAATATCCGGGTAGGACTCCATATCCTCGCGGTAGGCCGGAATCTGAATCGTCAGCTCATCGCCATCAATCGTCGGCTGGAAATTCAGGTTTGTCAGAATGCGCAGGATGTCGTCGTTCGGTACGGTGATGCCCAGGACGCCGTTGACCTTTGCAATGCTGGCCTTCATCTCTCTTGGCTCCACACTGTTGCCGGTGTTGACATCCACATGGGTGGAGGTTACCCTGCCGCAGCCCAGTTCCTCGATCAGGTGCAGGGCACGCTTCATGGCCATCACAGTCGTGTATTCATCCACGCCCGTCGCGTATCTGGCGCTGGAATCGGAGCGCGTGCCCAGGGCGCGGGTGGTCTTGCGGCTATTATCT
>JAJQFS010000048.1 GCA_021200995.1 Lachnospiraceae bacterium
GGGAAATCTCCCTGCCGCGAAAACGCAGAGTGACCTTCACTTTATCTCCCTTTGAAAGGAATTTACTCGCAGCGGCGGTCTTTGTGTTCAGATCATTCGTGTCAATATTGGGAGACAGACGAATCTCCTTGACTTCCGTCACGCGCTGCTTTTTCTTCGCTTCCTTCTCACGGCGCGCCTGCTCGTATTTGTACTTACTGTAATCTACGATTCTGCAGACAGGCGGCTTGGCGTTCGGCACGATCTTCACCAGATCCAGGCCCGCTTCCTCCGCAAGCTTTTGTGCGTCCTTCGCGGACATGATGCCGCGCTGCTCCCCGTTTTCGCCTATGAGACGGATCTCCTTGTCACGAATTTGCTCGTTGATCTGACATTCGTTATTGTTGCTAATAACTTTACCCTCCCCAAATTCCCGCAAAAAAATAGCGGATAGCAAGACAAACTATCCACCTGACAATCCACAGAATCCTGACGCGATCTGTAAAAAATGTAAACACCTGAAGCGCATTTGCCGCAGGGTGAGAGTGGATACTCTGCTTGATGTTCTCATGTGACTTTTCACACACTCAGGTATCTTACAATAAAAGATCGGGGTTGTCAATAAAATTTTGACATCCCCGACTGCTTATTTTGTACTTTTTTTGTACTTCAGGAATTTGTAAAGGTTGCGCAAAGTGTGTCTCCGCAGCTGTGCGCGTTGTCGCCGCAGATGCTGATTTGTTCCGCCATACATTTGCAGTTCTCATTGTAACGACACTTCACCGCCTCACAGTCCACATGGATTCTTTCCTGCGGGCACTCCACCACATTCGCGTAGAAATCCTCTCTCCGGTCCGCGAAGCTCTCACAGCAGGTCTCCGTCTCCCTGGAAGCATCCCTGGTTCCTACCATGATATCGCCCTTACAGCAGCAGTGCGCCTGATTATAAATACAGTTTGTGACTCCACATCCTAATCTTGCCATCCTGTCCTCCCTGACATCTTTCTGCGATGTCACAAACAGTATGCGCAGGATTTTCTGTTTTATGTGTAAGCCGGCTTTTTAAGCGTTTCTGCCGCAGCATTTTTTGTATTTTTTGCCGCTGCCGCAGGGGCAAGGATCATTCGGATAAATTTTCTCCGGTTTCACGATGGTTGTCGAGGATTTCTGCTCCTTGTAGAGCGCTTTTCTGGTCTCCTCGTCATAGATGTCATTCCAGGCTTCCAGATTATAGAGCCAGTCCGCGCCGGCCGCCACCATGTTTTTATAAAGAAGCTTTGTGTCGTAATCGAGGCTGACGACGGTATCCTCCTCCATGGTATCGATCGGGTTTTTCTCTTTTAACGAATCATTGATGTCGTCGAGAAAGCCCGCCATAGTCAGAATATCCACGCCGAATTTTTCAGCCAGCTCCTTCACCGTGCCGCTCACCGGCTCATTGGGCGTTTTCAGGATTTCGGCATAAATATTTTTCTCAATCTCAAAATATTCATCCCAGAATTTATTCCAGGAAGCCTGATCCTTTTTTTCGTCCATCGCGATTTTATTCCATCTCTCAAGTAAAGCCATTTTCTGTTCTCCCTTATCTTTATTTCCCGCCGTTTTGAGCAGGACTTTTATATATAGTGATTTCGCTATAACGAACAAATCCGCTTTTTTATCACGTTCCTGCTTCTTTAATAGCTTCTCAGCCGGTCTGTTCCATCGTCCACCGTGTTGATAATCTCCAGTATGCGCAGCGTATAGCTGCTCCCGTTTGGCAGCGCGACTTCCACACGCTCTCCGGCCTTGTGCCCCATCAGTGCTTTTCCGATGGGTGATTCTATGCTGATCTTATTTTCCAGAGAATTGCAGCGGATCGGCGTCACAATCCGGTACTCCTCCTCACTGTTGTCATCCTCAAACAAAACCCGCACGGTCTTTTCAATGCCCGCCTCATCGTCCTTTGCGTGATCCTGCACAATCCGCGCGTTTTTCAATACTCTCTCCAGATAGCGGATGCGGCTCTCATTACGGTTTTTCTCCCGTTTCGTGGCAGTGTATTCGAAGTTCTCGCTTAAGTCTCCCTGAGCTCTGGCTTCCTTTACCGCCTCTAAAAGCCTGGGGCGTTCCTTAAGCTTTCGCTCCTCAATCTCCGCCTGAATGCGGGCTACATCCTTATCGGTTAATTTTTCCGCCATATATCCTCCTACAAAAGCGGCGCCATCACATTCAGAAGACCGTCTAAAAGTTTTCCAAACCAGGACTGCGTCAATTCATCCTCCTGCACCCGATGCCCCTTATTCATCACATCCAGTGTATCCGCCTTCACATCAAGCAGCGCCCTGCACTGATACATCCATACGCCGCACTCAAAATGCAGATAAAGGCTGCGGTAATCCACATTAATCGTCCCTACAACGGCTGTCTTATCATCGCTGACGAAGGATTTACAATGCAGAAAGCCCGGCGTATACTCATAAATCTTCACGCCCGCGTTCATCAGCGATCTGTAATTGGCGCGGGTCAGGCGGAATACCGTCTTTTTATCCGGGATGCCCGGCGTGGTGATTCGAACGTCCACACCCCGCTTGGCAGCGCGGCACAACGCGTTTCCCACCTCCGCGCTGGGAATCAGGTATGGCGTCATAATATACAGATAGTCCGTGGCGCAGTTGATAATTTCCAGATAGGCGTCCTCCCCCACCCGGATATCATCTAACGGGCTGTCCCCATAGGGGAGTACAAATCCGTCGCCCTCCTGTACTGTTTCATGCGGCTTTCCCAGATATACGGCCGGATCCAGCTGCTCTGTGCCTGAGACATTCCACAGCTCCAGGAACATGGCCGTCAGATTATCCACAGCCGCACCCTCTATACGGATGCCGCTGTCCTTCCAGTGGCCAAAGCGTACCTTTTGGTTGATATATTCATCTGACAGATTCACGCCGCCGGTATAGCCAACTTTGCCGTCCACCACCATAATCTTTCGGTGGTCGCGGTTATTCATGACCATCGCCAGAAACGGCACCACATGATTGAAGGACACGCAGCGGATATGGGGATCCAGTGCTTCCACATCCTTATAATAATGAATGGGAAGAAGGGGTACGGAGCCCATATCATCATACATAATCCGGACATCCACGCCGGCCTTTGCCTTCTCAACGAGAATTTCCAGAATCGTCCCCCACATTTCCCCCTCATGCAGGATAAAGGTCTCCAGAAAAATATATTCCTGTGCTTTTTTTAAATCCTCCAGCATGGCTTCATAAACGCTCTCTCCGCTGGGATAATATGTCGTTTTCACATTCTGATATGCCGGATATGCGGATATATTCTGAATATAATGAATGGTGGCGGCCTCTCTCGAATCCTCCCTCTGAAGCGTCTGCACCACCTGCGGATCCGTCTTCAGATACGGAAAGATCCGCTCATCCTGCGCGTTGATTTTAGCCGAAAGGCGCCTTGTGGGCCGCTTATCTCCCCACAGCAGATATAAAAGGCTTCCCATCGGCGGCAGAATCAGAATCACAATTATCCAGCCGATTCGAAACGCCGGATCCCCTTTGCTGCTGACCAGATAAATCACATAAACACTGCTCAGCAAATAAAAGAAAAAGAGAATCAGAGCTGAAAACCGAAGCACCTGCCAGAAAAGAAACAAAAGAAGGATGAACTCCAGGACAACCATCAGAGCGGTCACAACGATGCGGTTGGTAATCGCTTTTTTATAATTCAGATCTTTCAGCAGTCTCATAGATCCACCTCCCCGCGCCGTACTGTGGCGAAGCTTTCAGCAGCATACCATTTCGCGACAGTTCCTTTTTTATAAGGCTCAGGAGAAGGTATAACTATAGTCCGCGGTCAGCTCTTCCATAAGCGCGTCCAGCTTGTTATTGAAAATATTGTCATAGATCTCATCATTGATCTCTGTGTCATAATACCTGTCGACGAACAGAACAATGGTATAAGTATAGCTGTCCTCGTCCTCCACGATTTCCACGTCATCCGCTTCCCTGTCATCGTCAAAGAGCCATTCCGCGTATGCCGAGGAAACGCTGCTGTAACGGACTGCCTCCAGCAGAGAGCCGTCGTCCTCATAAGTGGCTTCATCATCCTCCCCGCAGTATTCCAGACACAGCTCATTAAAGTCCTCACCGTCCTCCAGACGCTCCACGAACTCCTCAGCAAGTGTACCGGTTTCCTCCATGGCCTGTGTGATGGCATCCTCGTCCGCTTCCTCCTCATACTCCGCGGAAAGCGTAAAGACGCGATAATCCACATAGTCATAAGCGGACGGATCAGCCTGATACTCCTCCACGATCTCCTCATCCGTGACCTCAATGCCGTCATAAAGTTCATTATAGTATCCGGACGCGTAGGCACAGAAACGGAACTGCTCCTCCACTACTTCCGCGGTGGCATACTGGCCGTAAGCCGCCTTATAATATGCGGAAACAGTCAGATCATTCTCCGCGGCAGCTTCCTCGACCGATTCCACAAAGGATGTGTAATCATCCTCGGTTTCGTACTCGAATCCCGCCTCATTTGCCGCGTCCGTCAGCGCCGCATACTGGATCAGGACTTCCGCCGCCTCCGATTCGAAATAATCCTTCCACGTCATATCATCCGAATAGGTCTGATTGGCGATGTCCGTACTGGTGTCCAGCCCAAACAGAGAAGCATAGGAGCCATAATAGTCAAGCCATTCATTATACACGGTGTATGTGTAATAATCAAATTCCTGCTGCGTAAATTCGTAATCTCCAACCGTGATATATATCTCGTTCACGGCTGCGTATTTCTCCACGATTGGTCTGATTACGCTGTACGCCAGAAAAACAACCACTAAAACCGCGGCTATGACACAGCCAATGCGAAACCACTTCTCGTCACGCTTCGCCTTTGCTTCCGCCTTTCTGCGTTCTTCCATCTTCCGGTCATATCTGGTGACGACCTTTTTTTCTTCTGTTGTCTCAGGTGTTGCCTTATCTTTCTTTTTCATTGCATGAACCTCTTTTACATGCCCGGCCCGACAGGTCCGTCAGCAGATTTGCCTGTCAGCGGTCATCCACTCCGCAAAAAATCAGATGACCGGACAGCATTCTGGCTCATGACTGCAGCCAGCCATGAGCCAGAATGTCACTTCTCCTATGATACCACATATTTGTGTTTTTTCAAGGTCTTTCTTTGCAAAACTTCACAGGCCGGACGTATCGATTCAAGGCCGAAAATCTCTGTGAAAACCCGGGCAGCCAACTTTAAGCAAAGGGATTCTCCGTCGGATATCTGACACCCTTCGGCTGATTGTAATCGATCTCGGATACATCCACGCCAAGGTATTTGAACACCTCATACAGTGTCTTGCCGTAATGTCCGAAAGCAACAGCCGCGTGATGCGGGTAATTTTTCTCCACCAGGACATGCCGATAGAAGCGTCCCATCTCAGGAATGGCGAAAATGCCAATACCGCCGAAGGATCTGGTTGCAACCGGCAGGACCTCGCCCTGCGCTACGTATGCGCGCAGCTTCGCGTCAGCGGTGGACTGCAGACGATAGATTGTGACATCGCCGGGCGCAATGTCTCCCTCCAGGGTGCCCTTCGCCACATCCTTGCCCAGTGACCTGGCCATAATGCGCTGGAAATTCATATTGCAGGAGGACAGCTTGCAGGAAGGCGTATTGCCGCAGTGGAAGCCCATAAAGGTGTCCTTGATATCGTAGGGATATTTGCCCTGGATATCCTGCTTATACAGGTCAGCTGGTACGGAATTGTTGATATCCAGCAATGTAACCGCGTCCTCGCTGATGACCGTACCGATGAACTCGCTTAAAGCGCCATAGATATCCACCTCGCAGGATACCGGAATGCCTCTGCCGGTCAGGCGGCTGTTGACGTAGCAGGGAACAAAGTGGAACTGGGTCTGGAACGCGGGCCAGCACTTGCCGGCGATGGCGACGCAGTCGCGGCTGCCCTTATTGGCCTCCACCCAGTCAAGAAGCGTCAGCTCATACTGTGCCAGCTGCTCCAGCACATCCGGGATCCTGTTGCCATTTCCCAGCTCCGCAGCCATATCGGCTGCGACATCCGCAATTCTGGGATCACCGGCATGTTTATGGAAGGATTCGAACAGATCCAGCTCAGAATTTTCCTGAATCTCCACACCGATATTGTAAAGCTGCTTGATCGGAGCGTTGCAGGCCAGGAAATCCTGCGGACGGGGTCCGAAGGTAATCATCTTCAGACTGTTCAGCCCGATGATGGCTCTGGCAATCGGCACAAACTCGGAAATCATCTGCGCACACTCATCGGCTGTCCCCACCGGATACTCCGGTATGTATGCCTTCAGATTGCGCAGCTTTAAATTGTAACTGAAATTCAGCATGCCGCAGTATGCGTCGCCTCTGCCGTCGATCAGATCCTCTCCGGTCTCCTCGGCAGCCGCCACCGCCATGGCCGGTCCCTGAAATTCCTTGATCAGAAGCGTCTCGCTGGACTCCGGTCCAAAGTTGCCCAGATAGACAACCAGCGCATTGACTCCGGCAGCCTGCACATCGGCCAGCGCTCTCCTCATGTCGAGCTCATTCTCAATACAGACCGGGCACTCGTAAATATCGCCATACTGTGCCTGATAGCTCTCCACCACCGCTTTGCGGCGTCTTTCCGACAAAGTCATGGGGAAGCAGTCACGGCTGACCGCCACAATGCCCAGCTTCACCTTCGGAATGTTCATCATATCGCAAATCCTCCCTTTATTGAAGTATACAAAATCTGTACCTCTGGATTTTACTATAAAACGCCTCTGTTTTCAATCTGCATTATTCGATTTTTCTTGAGAGATTCTGAAAATTATGTTAAATTGTTGCCGGAGGTATCATCATGAATAAATCAGAAGTCAGCGAAGTCAAAAAACTGTTTACAGACAAAAACTGCGCCGTTTCCCGTATCGCAACCTGTTATGTCGGCGGTGAAAAAAACAAGATCTCCCAGATGAACGAAGCTCTTGGCATCCTGCCGGAGGCAGAGGTGTCGCGCTACCTGCAGCTGTTTAAGAAGGGCCTGTCCGGCGCCCTGGGCAGAAATCTGATTACCCTGGACTTTCCGCTTGAGAGTGAGTTTTCGGATGGGGCACAGAGATTTCTGCTGGATTTGAGAGACAGCCACTTACAGGACGAAGAGCTGCTGGAAAAATTTTATGACAAGATCATAGACAGCTATCCCTGCACGCAGAATTATCTGATCCTGCTGGCGGATGTGAATTATGACATTCCCGGCCGCGGAAGCGACAACCTTGATCTGGACGACGCCTCCGACGAGGTCTATCACTGTATTTTCTGCTGCCTGTGTCCGGTGGTGCTCTCCAAACCGGGACTGACTTACGCGCCAGCGCAGAATCTGTTCACGGACCGGGTCTGCGACTGGGTGGTGGACGCCCCTGTTCACGCCTTTTTATTTCCTGCCTTCACAGACCGCAGCACCGATCTGCACAGCTGCCTGTATTTCACCAAAGATACCGAAAAAGCTTACGAGGATTTCGTCTATGACCTGTCAGGCTGCGCCATGCCCATCACAGCCGGCGTACAGAAAGAAGCCTTTCAGACCATGCTGCAGGAGACACTCGGCGACAGCGGAGAGCTTAAGGTTGTGAAAAATATTCACGATACCCTGTATGATATGATCGAAGAGCATAAAGAAGACCCCGAACCGCTGACATTAGACAAGCGTGGGGTCACAAATATGCTGGCCAAAAGCGGTTTGAACGAGCCGCAGCTGAACAGCTTTGAGCAGCATTATGATGAAACGGTCGGAAGCGAAGCGAAGCTTTTAGCTTCCAATATCACCGCCTCCCGAAATTTTGAAGTGAAAATGCCGGATGTCGTCATCAAGGTAAACCCGGAACGCTCTGACCTGGTGGAAACGACCTCAATCGACGGCCGCGTCTATCTGCTGATCGAGGTCAGCTCAGATATCGAGGTCAACGGGATTCGGCTGCTTCCGGAAGCAGAGCAGGCTGAGTAGACAAACAGTCTCACCTCTTTATTCCGCGAGTTGCCTGATCTCCACATCTGCGCCCAGCTCACGAAGCTTTGCATCAATCTGCGGGTAGCCGCGTCTTAAATGCTCCACACCCTCAATCTCCGTCACACCCTCGGCCGCAAGCCCTGCCAGCAGCAAAGCCGAAACAGCGCGGATATCGTTGCCCGCAATCCGACAGCCGTGAAGACTGACGCCGCCTCTGATCTTTAAGGTATTTCCCATATGCTCGATCCGCGCGCCCATGTGTCTCAGCTCCTCGATATACTGAAACCGGTTCTGGAATACCAAATCTACGATGGTGGATAATCCGCCTTCGGTGCAGGACGCCATCACCGCTACCGCGGGCTGTAAATCTGTAGCGACCCCCGGAAACGGCATCATCTCTACTTTGAAAGGATGAAGTCTGCCATCGCTTTCTATCAGAATGCTGTTGTCATCCTCTTCCACCCTGACGCCGCACTCTCCAAGCAGGGAAATCAGCGGGAAACTGTGGTAGAGAATGATATTATGCAGGCGCACCTTCCCGCCGCAGATCGCCGTCGCGATGGCAAACACGCCAGCCTCAATCCGGTCCGCGATAATCTCATAAAAGATGCCGCCGCGCACAACATCCGTGCCCGTCACCGTAATTCTGTCCGTACCCGCGCCGCTGACCCTGACGCCCATCGCGGACAGCAGATTGCCCAGATCCACGATCTCCGGCTCCCTGGCAGCGTTCTCAATAATCGTCCGGCCCTGCGCTCTGGACGCCGCCAGCATCAGATTGCAAGTCGCGCCGACGCTCGGATACCGCAGATATATGCGGCTTTCAATCAGCCTGTCTGTGACTCTTCCTTCCACAATTCCGTCACAGACCTCACAGTCAACTCCCATTTTTTTAAGTCCCGCGAGATGGATGTCGATGGGGCGCTCCCCGATCTGGTCTCCGCCGGGAAACCCGCAGCGCAGCTCACCCATGGTAGCCGCCAGTACGCCGAGGAAATACATAGAACCCCTGATTTTACCCGCAAGCGCTTTCGGGACATCCACGCTTTGAAATTCGCCGCTCACACTGATTCTTCCATCTGAAAATGAGACATCCTTTCCCAGGCTTTTGATAATGTCGCACATAACTGCCACATCCGAAATAGCTGGTATATTCTCCAGTACAACTGTTCCGCCGTCTGTCACAAGGCATGCGGCCGCCAGGCAGGCCAGCGCGGAGTTTTTGGAGCCGTCAACATCCACCGTTCCCGTGAGTCTTCGTCCGCCGCGAACAGAAATGATTTCTCTCATATATATGCAATATCCTTTTATCCCATGTAATGATTCAGCAGTTCCTCCAGCAGATCCTCGCGATCCACCTTGGTAATGATACTGCGGGCGCCCTTATAACTGGTAATATAGGTCGGGTCGCCGCTCATAATATATCCCACCAGCTGATTGATGGGGTTGTAACCTTTCTCAACCAGGGCCTCATACACTGTAGCCAATACCATCTCGGCTCCCATGCGGGGGTCCGTATCGATTTTCACATAACGCGTACTATCCAGATCTGCCATTGTGCCCTGTCCTTTCTCGCATACACCGCAGTTTATTTGCTGATTTCCTGTTCACTATAAGACAAATACCGGGAAATTTCAACAGAAAAGTATTACTGAACGTGATGTATCAGCCCGTCTGAAGAAAAAAGACCACCGTCAGAGCCTTCATTTCTCCCACTCATTCTCCTGTATATTCTCATTAAACTCTGTATCCAGTGTCTCATCTCTGTCAGCATTCCGCGTCCGGTTTCCGTCCGTATCCTTTCTCCTTTTTCTGTTGATACAGTAGCGGATCAGTTCCAGAATCCCGTGATAAATTCCTCTGATCAGGGAGAAAATAAAAAACATAAAAAGAAAGCCGACCACACCGAACATAATGTCCGCGAACTCCATGGTTCCGGTTCCTGTCACACGCTGCCCGATTTCAATGGCAAAGGTCACGACAATGATCAACGTAAAAACATAAACCCAGCTGATGACCATCACATGTCCGGTAGCCGCCAGCAGTTTAAAGATCGGATAAATCACAAAAATCAGCGCCATCCCCAGAAGGCCAATCACCAGAAAATGCAGTTCCTTATCACTGAAATTATACTCATAAGCGTCGTTCAGCGACAGAATCCTGCCGTGAACCTCCGCGAACATCTCCACAACTGCATATAAAAAGCTGCTCAGCATATCATTCCCCTTTTATCCTTTTCACAATCGCATCTTCAAAAAATTTCCTCAAGTATAGCAAAGCCGCAAATCAGAGTCAAGCGAAAGAAAGATGATTGTCTTTCGGCCGGAATTGTATTATGATAATACCTGACTTCTTACAGCCAAAAAGGAGAACCCATATGGCATTTGACGGAATCACCATCGCCTGTCTGACAAAAGAATTAAACGACACCCTGACAGGCGGACGAATCAGCAAAATCGCGCAGCCGGAAGCGGACGAGCTGCTTTTCACCATCAAAACCCTTCAGGGACAGTACCGCCTGCTGCTGTCGGCGAACGCCTCCCTTCCCCTGGTTTATCTGACCGATATCAATAAACCAAGTCCTGTGACTGCCCCGAATTTCTGTATGCTGCTGCGCAAGCATATTCAGAACGGAAGGATCACAGCCATCACGCAGCCAGGACTGGAGCGCATCATCCACGTCCGGGTCGAGCACCTTGACGAGCTGGGCGATCTGTGCTTAAAGACCCTGGTCATCGAGCTGATGGGCAAGCACAGCAATCTTATTTTCTTAAAAGACGACGATACCATCATCGACAGCATCAAGCATATCTCCGGCGCGGTCAGCTCCGTCCGCGAGGTACTGCCCGGCCGGGAGTATTTCATTCCCATGACGCAGGAAAAGAGAAATCCTCTGGACGCGGACGCCTGTACAGATTTCGGGGAGCTGCTCGCGGCGAAACCCGTGCCGGTTTATAAAGCAGTTTATCAAAGCTATACCGGTTTCAGCCCCATTATGGCACAGGAGCTGTGCCATGAGGCAGGTATTGACGCCGATCTGCCCGCAAGCGCACTGTCAGAAGCACAGTTTCTTTCACTGAAAGATTGTTTTCAGAGAATGATGGATCAGATTCAGAGCGGCCTCTTCTCTCCCGCTATTGTGTATCAGGACGGTGTACCAAAGGATTACTTTGTCCTGCCATGCTCGCTTTATCCCGAACAGGCCCAGAAAAAATACGACAGCGTCTCCGCCATGCTCGCGGACTACTACGCGGAAAAAAATACCGTTACCCGCATCCGCCAGCGTTCCGCCGACCTGCGCAAAATCGTGCAGACCGCCTTAGAGCGCAATGTCAAAAAATTCGACCTGCAGATGGCACAGATGAAGGACACGGAGAAACGGGACAAATATAGAATTTACGGGGAAATGATCACCGCCTACGGCTACTCTGTCCCGGAAGGAAGCAAAAGCTTCCAGGCGCCGAATTATTATAATAATAATGAAGAAATCACGGTTCCCTTAAATCCTGATATTTCGGTGATGGACAACGCGAAGCGATATTTTGAGAAATACGCCAAATTAAAGCGCACCAGCGAAGCGCTGACAGAACAGACGGCACAGGTAAAAGCGGAAATCGAATATCTGCAGAGTGTAGCGACCGCGCTGGATCTGGCTAGAAGTGAGGCAGATCTCTTAGAAATCCGAGAGGAATTAAAACAGACCGGTCATATCCGCAAGGGCAGCGCGCAGACCAGGAAACAGCCCAAAATTGTCAATAAACCTTACCACTATGTCAGCAGCGACGGCTATGATATTTTTGTGGGGAAAAACAATCTGCAGAATGACAGACTCACCTTTCAGGAAGGTCAGGGCAACGACTGGTGGTTCCATGCCAAGAACTGTCCCGGCTCCCATGTGCTGGTAAAGACGAACGGGGAGACGAATATTCCGGACGCCACGTTTGAGGAGGCGGCGCGGCTGGCGGCTTATTACAGTAAAAACAGGGAGCAGGGGAAGGCGGAGGTGGATTATATTCAGAAAAAGCATGTGAAAAAACCGAACGGGGCGAAGCCGGGGTTTGTGGTGTATTATACGAATTATTCCATGGTGGCGGAGACGGAGATATCGGGTATCAGAGAGGTTTAAGCACGGCTGGAATTGCAGCTGCGTTGTCGGGCCGCCGGACGGCTTTTGTCCTGCTCGTTTCATTGTGCGGCACATATCATGCATGGTATCACTCCCACCGATGCACAAAAGGCGCTCGCCAGGACAAAAGTCGTCCGGCGGCCCTCGGTAAAAGCGGTTGACATTTCATGCATCCTGTATTATATATAATTACAGAGACGTCGTTTTATTCTCTGCGATATCGGTTATTAAATACCTTGTGACGAGGCGTTTGTTTTTTAAAAGGAGGAGATATTATGCGTGATTATACAATTTATTCGGATTCCGCGTGCGATACGCCGGCTGAGGTTCCGAAAAGCTGGGGCGTAAAAACCGCAAGTCTGACTTTTCATTTTAACGGGGAAACCGTGCAATATGACAATGATGCGATTCCCGCGAAGGATTTTTATAAGTACATGCGGCAGGGAAAGACGGCACAGACGGCGGCCACCAACATTGAGACGTTTAAGGAGCGCTTCCGCAGAGAACTGGAGGCCGGAAAAGATGTTCTGTATCTCGGTTTTTCCTCCGGCTTAAGCTCCACCTATAATGCCGGCAGAATGGCTGTCGAGGAATTAAAGGCCGAGTACCCGGAACGGAAATTGATGGCTGTGGATACGCTGTGTGCCTCCACCGGACAGGGACTTTTAGTCTATCTGGTAAAGTGTCAGAAAGAAAACGGGGCCTCCATTGAGGAAGCTACCGCTTACGCGGAAGCGATGCGGTTAAAGATCTGCCACTGGTTTACGGTGGATACGCTCGAATATTTAAAGCGCGGCGGCCGCGTCAGCGCTACCACAGCCTGGATCGGGGATACGCTGCACATCAAACCCCTGATGCATGTGGACAATGAGGGGCACCTGGTAGGCGTTAAAAATGTGCGCGGCAAAAAGAACGCGATCAACGGAATTGCGAATAAACTGAAAGAAACCGCGGTGGATCTTCAGAAGTATCCGATCTATATCTGTAATTCTGACTGTCAGGATACCGCAAATCAGCTGGCTGAGAGTATAAAAACGATCTGCGGCGCAAAAGTAGAGATGATCACAGACATCGGTCCCGTCATCGGGGCACACACCGGACCGGGCACCGTGGCATTGTTCTTTGTAGGGAATGTGCGGTAGGTGATACTTAGTCAGACAGCTTCGGGCGGGAGCAAACAGCTCCCGGCCTGGGATTTTTTAGGTAATGTAGAGTGGTTTTAATTTAAATCATGAAGGACACCCGTTTTAGTTATTGTAGGAATAAGGACAA
>JAJQFS010000047.1 GCA_021200995.1 Lachnospiraceae bacterium
CTAAATCAAGGCTTTGAGAACATTTTCAGGTTAAGCAAGTGTCGAAGACCCGAATTACAATATGTGAGTATATATGATACAAGGGGGGATTGCGGGAGCGTTTTTTTGCGAAGCAATCCATGGTATCACACCTATATCTATGATACAGGAAAACAGGAGGCTTTAGTATGATAACGGCTGAGCATCTGACCAAAATGTACGGTAATTTTACAGCCGTCAGCGACCTTTCCTTTGAAATTGATGAAGGGCATGTTTATGGTTTCTTAGGCCCCAACGGCGCAGGAAAAACAACCACGATGAATATCATGACCGGCTGTCTGTCCGCGACCGACGGCACGGTCAAAATCGACGGACACGACATTTTTGAGGAGGCGGATCGGGCCAAAAAGCTGATCGGCTATCTGCCGGAGCAGCCGCCGCTGTACTTAAATGAGACGCCCGCGGAATATCTGAAATTTGTGGGCGAAGCCAAGGAATTAAAAGGGGCGGCGTTAAGGCAGCAAATTGAGGAGGTCATGGAGCAGACGAAGATCACGGATATGCAGAATCGCCGCATTTCCGCGCTCTCCAAGGGTTATAAGCAGCGTGTGGGAATCGCGCAGGCGCTTTTGGGCAACCCGAAGGTCATCATTCTTGACGAGCCGACGGTGGGCCTGGACCCGATCCAGATTATTGAGATCCGCGACCTGATCAAAGAGCTGGGGCAGCATCACACGGTCATTTTAAGCTCCCATATTCTCTCGGAGGTGCAGGCAATCTGTGATGAGATCATGATTATCTCGCATGGAAAGCTGGTGGCCTTCGGCGAACCGGAAAAGCTGACCAGTCAGCTGCTTTCTCCCAATGAAATCACGATTACCGCGGACGCGGATGAGACGGAAGTAAAGGAAATTTTAAAAGGGGCACAGCATATTACGGAGGTCACGTTCTCTGAGAAGGCCGCCGATTACACGACAGCGCACATCAAGACGAACGCGGATAATATTTATGATACATCCCGCGCGGTTTTCTCCGCCTTTGCCAAAAATGATGTGGTTCTGCTGGAGATGGCCTTAAAGCAGGCAAATCTGGAGGACGTCTTCCTGGAGCTGACAGAAGAGGCGGACACTGGGAAGGCAGAGAAGTCAGGTGCAAATCCTGAGGGTGGAAAGGATAAGACAGAGAAGAACGCTTCTGACCTGGATCTTGCCTTAAAGACGGCTGAAGCGGCGCTGGCTGAGACGGATGAATCAAGGAGCGATGCCGCGGCAGCAAACCCTGAGGAAAGTGAGGCGACTAAGCAATGACTGCAATCTTAAAACATGAATTAAGAAGCTATTTTCATTCCTTCACGGCGTATTTTTTCGGCGCCTTTCTGTTAATGATCACCGGCATCGGTTCCATGATTTACAATATCAATGCGGCGGTCTCCAACTTTGAGTATGTGCTGGGCTTCGGCTGCATCGTGCTGGTGCTGATCGTCCCGATCCTGACCATGCGGACCATCGCCGAGGAGAAAAAGCAGAAGACAGACCAGCTGCTCTATGCCCTGCCGGTGAGCACGACGGATGTTATCCTCGGCAAATATCTGGCCCTGCTCACCGTTTTTCTGATCCCGCTTCTGATTGTGGGTCTTTATCCCCTGATTTTCGCGCAGTACGGCGACGTGTATCTGCCTACTTCCTATGGCTCGCTGTTCGCGTTTTTCATGATGGGCGCGGCATTAATTGCGGTCGGTATGTTTATTTCTTCTCTGACGGAGAATCAGGGCTTTGCCGCGGGCGTCGGTGTGGCGGTTGTTTTATTTAATTATTACAGTGTGACGATCGCCGAGTACGTATCCTCGACGGCCCTGGGAAGCGCCATTGTGCTCTGTGTGTGCGCTGCGCTGTTTGCCTTTTTGATCAATCATCTGACAAAGAACGAAAATCTGACCTATGGCATCGGCCTGGCTTTTCTGGCTGTCATCACGGTGACCTATCTGTATGATGACACATTGTTTGAGGGGCTGGTGCCAAAGATTATGACACAGCTGTCACTGTTTGAGCGCTTTTATGCGTTTGTTGACGGCCTCTTTGATATTACCGCCATCGTTTATTACATCACAGTGATTATCTTCTTTTTGTTCTTATCCGTACAATCCCTGGAGAAGAGGAGGTATAACTGATGAGCCAGAATAAAGCTGAAAAAAAGAATAAAGCCGACAAAAGCACGATGAACCGCCTGGCGTTTCAGGGCGGCAGCTATTCGCTGTTGATTTCAGCTATCGTGCTGGCGGTATTGATTGTGGTCAATGTGTTTGCCACGACCCTGCCGTCTACGTTGACGCAGCTGGATATCAGCTCCGCGCAGCTGTATTCCGTGACCAGCAATACCAAGGTGGTGTTAAATAATCTGGAGGACGATATCACGATTTACTGGATCGTGCAGTCCGGTTCGGAGAACTCCATCCTGCAGAATCTGCTGGCGAAATATGAAAGCCTCTCCGATCATATTACAGTGGTGAAGAGAAATCCGGACGTCTATCCAACCTTCGCCGCACAGTACACGGATGAGACGGTGACCAACAACAGCCTGGTGGTGGAGTGCGGGGACAAATACCGTTATATTTCCTGGTCGGATATTTATGAGGAAGAGCTCAGTTATTACGGCATGTCCATGACCAGCTCCTTTGACGGTGAGGGCTGCATCACCTCCGCCATCGATTACGTGATCAGCGATGAGCTGCCCATCATGTACGTCCTGGAAGGACACGGTGAGAGCGATCTGCCGGAAACTTTCGCGGAACAGGTGGAGAAGTCGAATGTTGAGACACAGTCCCTCTCACTTCTGCAGGTAGATGAGATTCCGGAGGACGCTGACTGCATTCTGATCTATGAGCCGCAGAGCGATCTCTCTGAGGATGAGGTTGAAATGCTTTCCGACTGGGTGTATGACGGCGGCAGCCTGCTTGTCATCGCGGGGCCGGTGGACGGCGAGACTTTTGACAATTTGAACAGTCTTCTGGAATATTACGGCGTGACCGTGGAAGAAGGCGTTGTGATCGAGGCAGAGCGGACCAATTATGTGTATTATCCCTATCTGCTGCTGCCGAATATCCAAAGCAGTGATGTGACGGACGCGCTGATTGAGGAAAATTATTATGTGGTGATGTCCATCGCTTCCGGTCTGACCGTTTCTGACGACGAGACCTACGGCACCGTGACGGAGCTTCTGACTACATCTGAATCGGCCTTCAGTAAGGTGGACGGCTATAGCCTGACGACCTACGAGGAGGAGGACGGCGACATTGATGGTCCCTTCGCCGTGGGCGTTTCCATCGAGACGAATAACGGCGGCAAGCTGGTCTGGTTTTCCGGCGCGGGGTTCCTGGAGGATTCCTATAATTCCTATTCCTCCGGCGCGAATGTGGATCTGACGCTGAATGTGATTTCCGATATGGTCGGGGAGCGTGAGGCGCTGGCCATCAGCAGCAGATCTCTGGATTATAATTATCTGACCATCAGCGACGCGACGGCTTCCATGCTGAAGGTCGTGATGATCGGCGTGTTCCCGCTTATTTATCTGGGAATCGGCGCATGCGTATTGTTAAGAAGGAGGAGCCTGCAAAATGAAAAGAGCTAAGAGAATCTATATTCTGCTGGGCGTTCTGGCTGTGCTGTGCGTGGCGACCTTTGCCGTGTCCCGCTATAATGAGGAGCAGGAGAAAATCAATACGAGCAATGAAATTGTGCCGGACATCGACGCGGAAACTGTTACAGCTCTGTCCTGGGAGACGGAGGAAAACAGTCTCGCCTTCCACCTGGATACGGAGAGCGGCGAGTGGATTTATGACGATGATGAGGCATTTCCCGCCAGCACAGATAAAATCACTGATTTGCTGAACGTCTTCGCGGAGTATGAAGCTGATTTTATCATCGAGGATGTGACGGATTACGAGCAGTATGGCCTGGATGACCCGGTCTGCACCATTTCTGTCACGCTTGAGGATGAGACGGTATATGAAATTAATCTGGGCAATTTCAGCTCGCTGGATTCAGAACGGTATATCGAGTTCGGCGACGGAAATGTGTACCTGGCGGTGGTGGATCCGTATGATTCCTATAATCTGGAATTGAGCGACATGATCCTGCACGATACAATTGACACCATTTCACAGGCAGATTCTATTACGTTCTCAGGCGCGCAGAATTACACGATTTACTACGAGGAGGACAGCGCGAACACGTATTGCACGGATGACGTGTATTTCGTGGAGGACGGCGACCTGCCGCTCGACACAGACAGCGTGGCAAGTTATCTGACGAGCTTCTGCAATACGATTTTAAGTGATTATGTGACCTACAATGTGACCGAAGAGGAACTTACGGAGTATGGCCTTGACGATCCGGAACTGGTGATTACAGTGGAATATCCCTATACTGTGACGGATGAGGACGGCGAGGAGACGGAAGAGACCCGTACAGTGACACTTTCGATCGGCATCAATCAGGAGGAACTGGCGGCGGCCGAGGAAGAGCTGGAGGAAGATGAGGAAGTCGATCTGTCTGAAATCACCATGTATGTCCGCGTGGACGAGTCGCAGATTATTTATGAGCTGACTTCTACCAGATATAATTACCTGATCGCATGCGGCTATGATGACCTGCGCCATGCTAAGGTGCTGGCGGCAAACTTCGAGGATGTGTACCAGCTTGACTTTACCATTGACGGAACCACCTACACCATCCACACCGAAATCAATGAGGAGAATTCGGATGACGAGGAAACCGTCCGGCTGTATTATTACTACTATGACGGCGAAGTGGTGAGCGCTGACGACCTGGAAGAGGACGACGATATTGAAAACTATCGCGTGGAGGTGGACGGCGATACGTTATCAGACGTGATTGAGGCGGTAAGCGCCGAAAGCTTTACGGATGAGGAAGCCACAGGAGAGCTGGAGACTTCCTTCATCGCATATCTAGAGAATGACAATTATGAGCAGGTGGAAGTAGAGCTTTACCGCTACGACGGCACGTACTGTCTGGCTGTGATCGACGGCGAGCCGGTGTCGCTGGTGCTTCGATCCTCTGTAGTGGATTTGATTGAGACGATCAACGCGATTGTGCTGTGATTTATGAAATGAAATAAAAGAGTCGGCTGTCTGTCATGGAATTCGACTGACAGCCGGCTCTTTTTGTAGTATTTTACTGGATTTTTAGGATAATCATGATATAATTCTTTTTAGGAATATCCGTAAAAATAATACGTTCAGGGAGGGAACAAGATGCTGATCAAAAACGGAATGGTACATGACGCGATTCAGGAGGAGCCGTATATTGCGGACATCCTCATTCGCGACGGTAAAATCCAGGAAATTGCCGCGGGTCTTGCGCCGCAGGCGGATGAGGATGTCATCGATGCGGAGGGCCTTTCGGTCTATCCGGGTTTCGTGGACGCGCACAGCCACCTGGGACCGGATCCTTACGCGCAGAGCGGCGATAAGGATTATAACGAGATGTCAGAGCCGATCACGCCGTAGTTAAGAGGGATCGACAGCTTTAATCCCTTCGACGCGGCGATCCGCATGGCGCTGGAAGGCGGCGTGACCACGGTAGGAACCGGCCCCGGCAGCGCCAATATTCTGGGCGGCACTTTCTTCGCGGTGAAGACCTACGGAACCTGCGTGGACGACATGGCGGTCAAAAACCCCGTAGCCATGAAGGCGGCCTTCGGCGAGAATCCCAAACGCTGCTATGACAAAAAGGGCTGCAGTGTCAGAATGACTGTGGCGGCGAAGTTAAGAGAGGAGCTCTTTCTGGCGCGGGAATATGATGAGAAGCTGAAGGCGGCGGGAGACGATCCGTCGAAGGAACCGAAGTTCGACATGAAGCTGGAGGCCATGCTTCCGGTGATCCGCAAAGAGCTTCCCCTGAAGGTACACGCGCACAGGGCCGACGATATCTGCACAGTTCTGCGCATCGCGAAGGAGTTCGACCTGAAAGTGACGCTGGAGCACTGCACGGACGGCGCGCTGATTGTGGATGAGCTGGTCAGAGCGGGATATCCGGTGGCGGTTGGACCATCCCTGGGCAACGCGACGAAGGTGGAGCTGGTGAATAAGAGCTTTAAGACGCCTGGGATCCTCTCAAAGGCCGGCCTGCAGGTCAGTATCATTACGGACGCGCCGGTCATTCCGCAACAGTATCTGCCGCTTTGCGCGGGCTACGCGGTGAAAGAGGGCATGGATTCGTTCGCGGCACTTCAGGCAATCACCATCAACCCGGCGAAGCACCTGGGCATCGAGGACAGAGTCGGTTCCCTGGAAGTGGGCAAGGATGCAGATGTGGTCATCACGGACGGCGATCCGATGATCAATCTGACGAACGTGGTGAAGGTGATTGTGGACGGGAAATGCCTGGTGAATAAAGCTTAAGGAGAAAGCAATGGAAAAAGAGAATGTAAAAACCTCCGCGGCACAGAAGTCCGCGCAGAAAAAGTACGATGAAAAGACGAAGATGCTCTCGATCAAATATACGCCGGTGGACATGGCGGACTATGAGAAAATGCGGGTGTATCTGGAGGAGAACGGTCTTTCCGCCAATCAGTTTATCAAGGGACTGATTCATGATTTTTTTGATCCACAAACGAAGGACGCGCCGCAGCCTGAAACGGTGGTAAATGTAAGACATGCGGAAAGTCCGGTTCCGGAGTGGTTTGACTGAAGGCGCTGTTCTTTCATCAAAATGCCTAAAAACAGGGATAAAAGGAACAGGAAACCGGCAAAACCACATATTGCCAATAAAAACCACGCGCATTATAATGCAGTTACAACATAAAACAAATATTTTCAGGCAGAATCCCACACAAAACGGGAAATTTCATGAAAAAGGAGAGGGTAAATTATGAAGGTATTGGACACAAAATTTATGCAGGGCTTTATCAAGATGGCGGACGACGGCTTCCATTTGGGATGGCATGAGAGAAACGGCGGCAACCTGTCCTACCGCATGACAAAGCATGAGGTGGAGAGCGTAGAGGAGCGTTTAAACGATCAGGCGCCGTGGACGCCGATCGGCGCGCATGTGCCGGGTCTGGGCGGAGAGTATTTCCCGGTAACCGGCAGCGGCAAGTTTTTCCGCAATGTACCGGTCGATCCGGAGGCCTGCCTGTGCATCATCGAGCTGGACGAGGCCGGCGAGAATTACCGCATCCGCTGGGGTCTCGTAGAGGGTGGCAGACCGACCAGTGAGCTGCCGTCGCATCTGATGAACCATGAGGTGAAAAAGAAGACGACGAACGGCGCGCACCGCGTCATCTATCACGCGCATCCCACGAACACCATCGCGTTGACCTTTGTGCTCCCGCTGACGGACGAGGTCTTCACCAGAGAGCTCTGGGAGATGGCGACCGAGTGCCCGGTGGTCTTCCCGGAGGGCGTGGGCGTCATCGGCTGGATGGTTCCCGGCGGAGAAGCGATCAGCATCGAGACTTCCAAAAAGATGCAGGAGTACAATGTGGCGATCTGGGCGCACCACGGTGTGTTCTGCTCCGGCTCCACCTTTGATGAGACCTTCGGTCTGATGCATACAGTAGAGAAATCCGCAGAGATTCTCTGCAAGGTGCTGGCGATGACTCCGAACAAGCTTAACACCATTCGGCCGGATGAATTCAGAGAGCTGGCGAAGGACTTCCATGTGGAGCCGCCGGAGAAGTTCCTGTATGAGAAATAAATTTCACTGACACTAAAAAGAGATACAGAATCAAAAAGGCAGGAGATGCAAAAATGTTTCTCCTGCCATTTAGGTATGCTTGGTGAGCGCACGTTCTAATGGGCAAAAGTTCTAAGTCTGCCCAGCAGAGGGAAGGATACAGTAATAAACCTGGTTTGATTATGTAGACAAATGGATTGAGAATAAATTTCTGTAAGAAGAATACAGGGAGGTATGAGTATGCTGACATTGGAAGGACGCACATGTATGTTCTCAGGAGCAACAGGCCAGATCGGACGTGAAGCGGTCAGAATGATGGCGGAAAGCGGCATGAACGTGATTATGACGAGCCATATGCTGAAGGACGCCAGGGAAATAGAAGAATCGCTGAAGGGCAGCAGAGGAGAGGTGACTGTCGCGAGCAATCAGGAGGGGCTTGATAAGCTCTGTAAAGAGATTGTTGACAAATATGGTTCCCTGGACGTGGTCATCAGCAATACGGGAGGTTTGTTAACGCCAGAACCGGTAGATGAAATTGATCCGGAGGTACTGCAGGAAAAGCTGATTCATCAGACGATCGGGCCGTTTCGGAATGTGCAGGCGGTGCTGCCTTATCTGAGAGAAAGCAAGGCCGGCAGAATCATTCTTACGACGACTGCCGGGGCGCTGAATGGATATGAAGGAGAGCATCTGGCGGACAGCGTGGCCAGGGGCGCGGTGATTTCCATGACGTACGCCCTGGCGAGACAGCTCGCGCCAGAGCACATTACCGTAAACTGCATCGCCAGAAGCGGACTGGTCAATGACCATACGCCGAAGACCCCGCAGGATTATGATGTGACAGGGGCGCTCAAAGAAATTCCGCTTGGTCATATAGGGACATCAGAGGAGTTTGGCGCGCTTATTTCCTACATCGCGAGCGAGGAGGCATCTTTTACGACCGGTCATGTGTTTAACCTGACGGGTGGTCTTTATATAGGATGATAATCGTAAATCCCCTGATTCATATAATAGAGATCAGGGGATCTTCGTTTTTGGATATCTGTCAGATCAATTGCTCCAGCGCTTTCAGCTGCTTTTCACTGGTCGCCCAGCTTGTGGCAAAGCGCACCACGGAACGGTGGTCGTCGAACGGCTCCCAGTAGCTGAAGGAAACTTCTTTTTTCAGGCGTTCAATCAGGTCATTTTCCAGAATGATAAACTGCTGGTTCGTGGGGGAGTCCATGAACAGCTCGTATCCCTTTTTCACAAACAGATCTTTCAGGCGCCCAGCCATCTCGATGGCGTGGGCGCTGATTTCATAGTATAATCCATCGGTAAATAAGGTGTCAAACTGAATGCCCAGCATGCGGCCCTTTGCCAGGAGCGCACCGTGTTGTTTGATCAGCGCGGTGAAGTGGGCCGGTGTATTCGCGTGTGTGAAAACGACAGCCTCACCGAAAAGCGCGCCCACCTTAGTGCCACCGATATAAAAGACGTCGCACAGGCGGCTGAGATCAGACAGCGTCACATCCGTACCGCGGCTCATCAGGCCGCAGCCAAGTCTCGCGCCATCTAAGTAAAGCGGGATGTGATATGCGGCACAGACGTCGTGAATGGCAGTGAGTTCCGCCTTTGTGTACAGAGCGCCATATTCGGTGGGGTGGGAAATATAGACCATGCCGGGGAATACCATGTGCTCGCGGTTTTCGTCTTTCCAGAATTTCTCCAGATAAGCGGATAAATCGGCGGAGGAAATCTTCCCCTGATACTGCGGCAGGGTGAGCACCTTGTGTCCGGTAAATTCTACGGCGCCGGATTCATGCGCGTTCACATGTCCGGTCTGGGCGGACACAACGCCCTCGTAGCTGTGCAGCAGGCTGTCGATCACAAGCGCATTGGTCTGGGTGCCGCCGGTCGTAAAATAGATGTCCGCGTCAGGGCAGTCACAGGCTGCTCTGATTTTATCTTTTGCGGAAGCGCAATAACGGTCCTCCCCGTACCCAGGCGTCTGTTCCAGGTTTGTTTCAAGCAGGCGCTCCAGAATTTTCGGGTGCGCGCCCTCCAGATAATCACTGTCAAAATACCACATAATTTCCTTTCCATGACACTGTCCGGTCAAGTGCTTTCATCAAAATGGGAGTATAATAACAAGTATACAGGTATTTGAAAGACCTGATGGTTGTTATTATCTGCAATTCCACTACATTTCTCATCCACTATACAGGAATCGCGCGTAAAAATCAAGGAAAGCGTTATTTTAAGAACTGGAGAGTATTCCATTTGTATCCGCAGACTGGCACGCATGCTGTGCAGGTCACTGCCGGTCAGACGATGCCAGTGCTTAGTAACCGCGTCAATATCAATTTTGGTTATAAACATACTGAAAAAATCCGGAAAATTGAAATTTGGGTCGATATATCGTCCGTGTGAGGAAAGAAAAAAGAGTATGATAAAGAAAAAAGAGCAGAAAGCCTGAAAGCGTCCAAAGAAGGCTCTGTAGGGCAATGATACAGAGGGGGTGCACAAGCTATGAAATCACAGGAGGCGATTGCCAAGCGTCTGACCAGGCTGTGTTACGAGAAGGGATGCAGCCTGTATCAGCTGTCAAATTGTTCGGGGGTCCATATTTCCACCATCAAAAGCATTGTAAATGGGAAGAGTCAGAACCCCGGCGTCAATACCCTGGCAAAGCTCTGCATGGGGCTGGGAATTGAGGTGCAGGATTTCTTTGATGGAGAGGAGTTTGCCGAACTGGAACTGGAGGAGGAAGAAGGGGATAGGGTCAGCTGAGCATCGAGCATCGGCAGATCGTTTCGTGAAAAAAGAGGACAGCATTTGCCGTCCTCGTGTGGTGTGCGTTTATATCCGGGTAATAAGTCCCATGATCGTGGAAATTGCTTCCGTCTGAGTACTGTTGGCCATGGCGTTTACGTAAGAGGCACGGTTCTGATATAGCTGTCTCACGGTATCCGCCAGAATTTCCGGCGTCAGCTCGCTCTCCTCTTTGACGACGCTGTAGCCCTGCGCCTCATAGGAGTGTGCATTTAAGAGCTGGTCGCCGCGGGAAGCGCTCGCGGGCAGTGGGATCAGGAGGTTTGGCTTTTTCAGGGCCAGGAGCTCGCAGATCGCGTTGGCGCCGGCGCGGCTGATGACCACATCGGCGGCGGCGAAGAGGTGCTTTAAGTCGTCCTTGACATATTCAAATTCCGTATAGCCAGGCATGCCCTGAAGTGATTCGTCGACCTTGCCGTTTCCGCAGATATGCGCGACCTGAAAATCCTTTAACAGCTCAGGCAGGGCGGCTCGCACGAGGTCGTTGACATGGACCGCGCCCAGTGAGCCGCCGATGACCATAACAACGGGTTTCGCATCAGTAAAGCCACAGAGAGAAAGTCCTTTTGCCCTGTCTCCCTGAAATAATTCCTCGCGGATGGGGGTGCCGGTCAGCACCGCCTTGTCGGCAGGCAGCATGGAGACGGTTTCAGGGAAGTTGCAGCAGACCTTCTGCGCCACGGGGATGCAGAGTTTATTGGCCAGGCCGGGCGTCATATCGCATTCATGGATGATGCAGGGAATGTGCAGGCTTGCCGCGGCGCGTACTACGGGAACGCTGACAAAACCGCCCTTGGAGAAGACGACGTCCGGGCGGATTTCTTTTAACGCTTTTTGGGCTTCCGAAAAACCTTTAAGCACGCGGAACGGATCGGAGAAGTTTTTCCAGGAAAAATATCTGCGCAGTTTTCCGGTGGAGATGCCATAATAGGGCAAGCCAAAATCGCCGATCAGCTTTTTCTCAATGCCGTCGTAGGAGCCGATATAGAAAACTTCATATCCGGCTTCCTTTAAGTGCGGGAGAAGGGCGATGTTCGGCGTCACATGACCGGCGGTTCCTCCGCCGGTGAGCACGATTTTTTTCATACAAAATGTCCCTTAAAATGATTGCGGACAGCTCTTTTGGCATTCGGGCTGTCCGTGGTCATCCGGTTGATTTACTGGGTGATGAGTCGGGTCACCAGGGTTGACTAACCGATTGATAAGTCAATGCATCCGGCTTACTGTGCCGCGGCCAAGGCCTCCTCGAGCGCGTGGGAGAGCTGATCCGGGCAGGAGGTGGGTCTGGGACCGCAGGTGATGCCGCGGGTGCGGGCGATCACGTCCTCCGCCTTCATGCCGACGACCAGAGAGCTGATGCCCTTGGTGTTGCCGTTGCAGCCGCCGGTGAAGGCAACCTTTTTGATGATGCCGTCCTCGAGTTCGACGTCGATCTGTTTGGAGCAGGTGCCGCTTGTCTTGTAAGAGTATGTCATGATAAATCCCTTTCTTTTTCTGAGCGTGTTTTCTTTGTTTCTCTGCTTATTAATGTAAACCAGGCGGGGCGTAAAGTCAATGGAGATTTTATTTCAATGCATTTTCGCCGTCCCGGTGTTCAGCTAACTTTACCTGTATGGATGGTCAGGTCTCAGAGAACCTGACAGGTCAGAGCAAACCGGCTGTTGACTATTTCATAGAGTAAGCGCGACAATATATAAACTGCTGAGCGATTTTTCGTGCCATGAAGATGAGACGATTAACAATCGTGGAAGCCTCTGCTGAACACGATTGTTACGCCCATCGGCTCATCGGAGTGTTTGGCACGTATGAGTGAAGCAGTTTATATATTGCCGGGCGCAATCCTGCGGGATTTGTCGATGCATTTAAACTGACAAGCAGGGATGTATCTTCTATAATGAAATGGACAATTGAACTGTCAATTATCAGAAAGAAGGTACATATCATGTTCGACATCCTCTTAAAGCAAAGCCATATCTCCGCCTGGATCGCAGCTTTTTTCCTCCTGTCTCTGCTCATGCAGCTTGCCCTCTGGCTGCACGATAAGAGCCTCTTACGCGGCGCGGAAAATATGTCCACCGTTTCCCACAAAACCCTGAAAGCCATTCACTCCAAATTCGTCCAGTGCTATCATATGAACGGCGAGGTCGCGGATATTCCTGTTTTTGTGGATAATTGCCTGGCAAAAGAAAAAATCTGCGGATTCAGCCGCCGGACCTTTGGAAAGTGGAGCATCCAGTTTTTATTTTACAGTGTAATCGGCGCGGGTATTGGCGCGTTTCAGGTTCTGGCCCTGTCAGAGCCGTTCACAGCGGCGCTGCCTTATTATGGGATCTGCGCGCTGGAACTTTATCTGTTTTTCTCGGTCAGAAGTCTGTTCGACGCGCAGGGGCAGTACGAGCTGCTGCGTCTGAAACTGGTGGAATATTTCGAGAATCATCTCGTACCGCGCCTGAAATTAAATGAGGCGATGAGCCAGGTGGAGGATATGCCCCAGCCGAAGCGCCGTGAGGAGAAGAAAAAACGTTCACGGGGAGCGGGCCTGACGGCGCAGGAGGAAGACGAGTTGGAGGTGCTGCTGCGGGAGATGGTGTAGCATACGGTTGCTGACGGGGCATTCCTATTAAAATTTCATGAAAACCATAAACAATTAGCACTCGGCGTTGACGAGTGCTAATTTTCGTGCTAGATTTTTTCCTTGAAGAACAACAGAAACTGTCAA
>JAJQFS010000005.1 GCA_021200995.1 Lachnospiraceae bacterium
GATGGTGGGTGATGGATAGCTAAAATGTTGATTTAATCAGCGTTTCCTTAGAAAAAATTTTATCTGTATTTCCAGGGAAAACGCCTTTATTATGACGGATATAGCGTACGCAAGCCTTCAAATCAACCACTGCAGCCGGAGCTTTTCCAAAATAAATACCATTTGCGTCCCGATTATCCCGTCCTCTCGCGCCAGGCTTCACAATGATAATCCCCCTGGACATAGCGTAAAGCGGCAGAAAATTTCTGTCCGTTTTCACATGCCGGGTGCCGTCATCCGGCCCGCCGCCGGGTCCTCCGGGGCCGCCATGCTCCCCGGGACTGGGCATTCTGACGTCAGGGTGGGGACGCCCCGGAATTCCGGTCCTGATATTCCAGGACGTATATGCCTGAATGCTGTTATTGATCAGAATCGGGGGATCAGATGTATCCACATCCTTCCCGTTCACGCTGACAGGCACCCACACATCCATTCCCTGATAATCCGGGTCAATGGGATTGGCACAATAGGTTACCATCCTGTACTCCCGATATGTGACCGCCAACATACTTCCCTCGTATTTTAGTTCCTGTGTCTTCAACGTATATTGATCCACAGGAAAACATAAATTGTCAACCATTACCGCTCTCCTGTTTTATTATGATCTGCTTTGTGAATTCACAATTCCAAGTAAATCACTAATTTTTCTGATTGGCCACGTGACACGTGGATCTGTGGCCGCTTCGCCGACGCCGGCACTGTAAAAATGGCCATTTGCGGCAGCCTCAATGCCGGCACGCGCATCCTGCACGACAATACAACTGCCTGCGTTTAACCGCAGCATCTCCGCGGCCTTTAAAAACACTTCCGGATCCGGCTTGGAATGAGTGATATTTGTTCCATCTGATACAGCGTCAAAAAAATCTCCAAGGCCGATTTGTCTTAAGATTGTCCTGGTATTTTTACTGGAAGAGCCAATCGCCAAACGATAACCGCGTCTTCTTAACTCCTGCAGCGTCATTCTGACATCATCGGATAAATCGTCCGGTGTCATCTGCCTGATTAGCTGCACATACATATCATTTTTCCGTTCAGCCAGAGCGGCCTTCTGTTCATCCGAATAAACTTTATCGGAATTTTCCAGCACAATTTCCAGACTCTCCGCCCTCGAAACGCCTCTCAGTCTGTCATTTATCTTCTTATCAAAATAAATACCCAGGCTGTCTGCCAATGACTTCCATGCCTGATAATGATATTGATCCGTAGAGCAGATGACTCCATCCAGGTCAAAGATAATTCCTTCTATTTTTTCATTCATACCGGCATTCCTCTTTTAAAGGATAAAATCAAAAGCATCCCCTGACTGCACATAATGGACGGGCACGCTCCCATTGAGTAAACCGGGCAGATATTTTGCCATATAGCGCATTCCCAGTTCTTCAAAATTGAAATGGCCAATATTATAAATGACCTTAGGAGTTCCCAGCTGGCAGCAATCCCTCACAAACGCGCACAGCGTCCAGTCAATCACTTCCAAAGGAATTAAGGCGTCAAACTCTTCCAGCTCTGTACGCAGAATTTTATCTGCCGCGAACCGGTCATTTGACCCGATATGTTCACAGATAAAAATTTTAGACACCTTTGTGTGCGGATCTCCGATAATTCTGATTCCGTTTAAGCCGATATTTTCCTTTAACTGCCGCCCTAACACTGTCGCATCCGTCGGCGGCATTTTAAATGTCAGTGGCTTCAAATCCGAATCCAGCAGATACGGTTCCCACCCCAGTTCTCTCATAATGCCATCAAACATGCCATCCAGATTTTTCCGGTCACTGCCACGACCTTGTCCATGCATATGGTCATGATCACGCCACACGACAATTCCTCCCTGATCGAGCAGCTGCATTTTAGCATGTAAAATCCGGCTTTCGGATATATCATCGATATTTTCTTCATGGCTCCAAAAAAGAGGCTCATGAACAATAATGAAATTAGCGCCCAGCCTGATTGCTTCCCGTATCACATTGGCGGAAGCGAAACAGGTGACCACAATACCGGTACACTCCTGATCCGGGTTACCGTATTTTACAACATCTGTAGAGGATTCCCCCTTGAAGGGCGGGTGATACGCAATGATGCGATTGATAATGTCCTGTATTTTCATAAGCTCCTTTGCCTCCGGTTATAATTCATCCGTCTGTTTCATTCCTCAGCCGTATAAAAGATCACATTGGCAGGCGCCACATCCTCAAAGCTTCCCACAGCATTCAGATGACCTTCTTCATCCGTCTCAAATATCTGGGCAACGGGCTCCGAGCAGGCCGCCATATACAGATAACGGCCGTCAGGAGACAATGCCAACCCCCGCCCGCCGTTCTTACAGGCGCAGACAATATTCCTCACATATTCCGGTATGCCGCTGATCTCATCGATTTCATATACCACAATTTTGCCCGTTTCTCTCACCAGATCATAGAGATAGCGCCCCTGGGCGTCGATGCGAATGTCCGACTGCATTCCTCTGACCTTGCCGGTGCAGTCCCCAGTGCACTTGTTATAACGAACCGGAGTCAGTCTTCCCTCTTCATCATAGCAGACGACGCCAACCACCGGTTTAGTCTCGTTATTATAATAAAAATAAGGCAGCGTCGGGTGGAAAGTGCTATATCTGGGAGAACTCCCCGCAATTCCTTTGATGCAATCACACTGCACAAGCTTCCCGTTCTCCTGATCGATTTTATAGCTGTAAACCGAATCATTCCCTTTATCGCAAACTATGAAGATATCATAAAGCGGGGACTTCATTACACTGTGGGGATGAGGACTCTGCTGATTGGGAAGCAGTCCCCTGCCCTCATGGCGCACCACATCACAGGCTTCCCCGATGCTTCCGTCCTCATTCAATCGGAAGAGAACGACAGACGCCTCGTCATATTCCAACACAATCTGGTATTTTCCATTCTCATCCAGCGCGGTTTTCATGATGGAATTCCGTTTGGCGTGATTGGATACCACCAGATAGCTGCCGTCAGAGGAAAGAGCGCAATAGGTAGGCATACCGCCAAAGGAAGGCGAATGATTAATCTCCGTCAGCATCCCTGTATGAGAATCCATCTTCAGGGCAAATACCTGCCCTCCCAGCGTCTCCCCCGGGACAATGTTCACTTCATTGACACAGTATAAAATTCCCTTTTCCTTATTGACACACGTAGCTCCGCAATTGATTTCCGGGAAGCAGTGGCTGAGCAGTTCCAGACTGCCTGTGTCCTCATGATATGCAGCGACCGTCACTCCGACGGCAAGATCCTCATTGGGCTGTTTCCAGTTTCCAATGTATGCGTATGTTTTTGGCATCTTAATTCCTTTCCGGCTATGTCACCTGTATTTATCAACGCGGTGATCCGCGATGACGCCTTCCCAGTTCATCCCATATCCAAAATCCCAGCTGTGACCCTCCGAATCTGTATATGGGCAGATATCTCCCGGTGTGTCCTCCATATGCGCCTCCACTGCCTCCATACTGGCCGGCATCTGGAATGGCAGCAAAGTGCTTGGCTCAAACGCACCCGTCAGCGCTTCCAGTACAACTTTATTCGGGGTTCCTGAGAAGGTAACCAAAACGGCGTCGGCATAAGGTTCAAATTCCGAAGGAACAACAGAATTTGTGCAGTTGAGCACCACAATCACCGGCTTATCGCCCATCTGTTTTTTTACTTCCAGCAAATTATCCAGGTCATATTCATTGTAGGTAATTGTGCTCTTTCCGCGATAGCTTCGATTCTCCTTTACGCCATCCACGTAATCGCCCGCAATGTTCTCCTCCCTCGCGGTGAGAGCGGTGTAGGGCCTGTACTGCAGTGAAATCGGCACAATTTCCCTGTTCTTTCTGTCAAATCCGTTGCCACTGTTTGGCGTATCCATAAAGACAATCGCACAATCCGCCTCCTTGGGCGCAGCGGCCTGACTGCAGAACTCTCTCAGCTCATTTTCTTTTATCGGCTTCTCCACGGTGATGGTGTCCACATGGCCGGCCCGGTCAGGAACGCCGCCTCTTCCTTTATCCGCCACAAACACTTTACTGTTTTTGTCTAACGGCAAAACGCCCTTATTCTTCAACAGGACCACCGACTTTCTGTGGGCTTTGAGTCCCTCTTCCCTGAATGCTTCATTGCCCACAAATTCCATGGCATGCTGTTTATCCACGTAGGGATTCTCAAAGCTTCCGACCCGGAAACCGTAGGTGAGAACTCTGGAGGCAATCTCATTTATCTTATTGTCGGCCCATGTGGGTCCATGCTTCTTCTGCGCCAGCTGGTAGGCGCCTCTCATGATCTCAATCTCATTGGTCCCGCCGCACTGATCCACGCCGCTTTCCCATTCCTTTAAGGCCCGTTCCTCCGGCGTCACATCCTGATAGCCCCAGGCGTTCACCTGCGGACGGGTGGTCCGCTCTTTTTTCTTATTTCCAGTAATCCAGAAATCGGTGCATACAAAGCCCCTGAAATCATTCTGTCTGCGCAGCACGGTTTCCACCACATATTTGTTAAAGCTGGCGCCGCTGATCTCTGCCTCTTCGCCCCCTACTTCCCAGATCTCATCATAGGCGGACATGACACCTCCGCATTGTCCGGTGGGGCCATTCAGCTGAAACGCTCCCCCAGTCCATGGGAAAATATGCTTTTCAAAATTTCCGCCGGGATAAACTGAATATTTCCCAGACTCATTATGCGATTCTCTTCCGCCTTCACCTGTGGAACCCGGCCAGTGCTTGCACATGGCTAGTACGCTGTCTTTCCCCCAGCCGTCAGCCTCGCCCACAGTCGTCTGCAGGCCGTCGCAAACCGCCCGGGCCATATCCGCATTCAGCTTCTCGTTCGCGCCGTAAGTGGCGTTCATCCTGTTCCATCTGGGATCACTGGCCAGATCAATCTGCGGTCCCAGCTCCATGGTAATCCCCATGGCCCTGTATTCCTGAGAGACCAACTCCGCCATATGCTGCGCAACGCCAGGATCAAAAGTAGCGCCCATTCCCAGATTGGAAGGCCATTTGGATACATCTCTGTTGGTGGTGTCGCTGTGAGCATCCTGAAAAGCTCTTGGATTTGTGCTGAAATATACAGGAATCCCATACTTATGACCTTCTGCGATCTCCTGAATTTTATTATTAAATTCCGCCGCGTACTCAGGGCCTTCAATGGCTCCCATCAGCCAGCATCTCATCTCATCATGCTCAATCAGCTCTTTATGGTAGTCCGTTGGCTCCGTGGGATCCATCACCGCAAGCTCCTCCGCGGTTTTTCCCATCAGCGCCACTCTGGCCCGCAGATTGCGGTTGGAGGCCAGAGCCTCCTCCGTCATGTGCATCACCATGAACATGCCGTCATGGAGGGACAGACCAAGTTTACTGTCCAGATCCATCTGCTTTAAAAGGTCGCGCACCCTTTCCTCTACAGGCAGACGCCAGTCCTCGTATGGGTCCAGGACGCCATTCTGATTCAGATCCTTAAAGGCGTATCCATCGTCCTCAAGAATGGATATCTCGTTTTTCTTAGAATATCCCAGGGTTGCGCCCCCTTCGTTGATCACCAGGATATATTTCCCCTTATCCTCTATATGCCACTTTTTCTCCATCATCAAAGCCCGTCCTCTCTGATCGCCGGATTCCATATATCTTTATACGGCAAGGAACCCTTTATTGGCGGATTTATAGATTGCGTCAATGATCTGCACAAATTCAACGGCGTTGTCTATGGACACTCCGCTGTTGCTGAGGGGATCCACGCCCACAATATCATTCGGCAAATCCTTCACAAGCATATCCACAAAATAGTGAACATGCTGTCTTGGGGCTTCAGGCATATCCTTTAATTCATAAGTGTACGATTCGTCTCTGCCGCGTTTTATCACCACAACCTCATCCGCCGGCGAATTTCCATCCTGTGCCTTTTGAATAATGGCAACACCTGTTGAGCCATAAACCTCGGCTTCTTCCATGTTTGCGCCGTTCACCCAGCTGCAGTTAAGCGTTACAAGTACATCCTCCGGATATTTCATGACAATAACCGCATTCTCTTCGATGCGATTCTTTCTTGCCTCTTCACTGCAGTAGGAAAGCTGAGCGCTCAATGCTTCCGGCTTTCCAAACAGATAATGTGCCTGATGAATCATATGCCCGCCAACATCTGCCATGATGCCGCCAAGACTTTTCTCTTTGTTATAATTTACGTGACCATTTAACGCGTTTCCTACGCCAAGAAGGAACCTGGCGCCGGTAATCTTCCCCAATTCGCCCTGCTCGATCAGTTGCTTAATTTTCATCAGGCCCCTGCGAACAAAGGGATCAGACATAAAGAATTTAATACCGCTCTCATGGACTGCCTTCTGTATTTCCTTCGCATCCTCAACAGAAGTGCACAAAGGCTTTTCCACAAAAACGCTGATTCCTGCTTCTGCCGCTTTCAAAATCAAATCTTTTTTACAAGCGTTTTCGGAAACAATCACAACGCCGTCCAACTGATAATTGTTCATCAGATTATCAACATCTCTTTCAAAAGGTACCCCTAAATTTGCGGATACCTTCTCACAGCGCTCAATATCCTGGTCATCCCATACAGCCACAAGTTCACTGTCCTCGAATTCTTTGATCAAACCGCCGAATTTATCCGGTTTGACCCTGCTGCCGCAGATTGCAATTCTCGCTTTTTCCATTGATTTTATTCCTCCTGTCTGAAATAGTAATCATCCGTTTTGAGCAACCTTCCATATCCAATCGATCATTTCCACCGGATCATCATCGCACACATGGCCGTAATCCCACAGATACACCAGTGACGAATCCATCCCCTTATTTTCCAGAAGGGTCTGGAACACGGCAGATACAGAATGAGAGGTATGAGGATCCTTGCTCCCCACACACAGATACCAGTGCTTACAGCATCCGGGATTGTCGGTCCGGACAAAGAACATGGGGTTCATCAGCTTTACCAATTCCTGAACCTCCGGCTCTACCTTCCCCTTCGGATCCTCCTGTCTTGCTCCAAATTCCGTGTAATGGCGCCCGTCTACAAATCTGTTTCCGAAAACCGTCATCTCTCCGGTTCTGGATCCGTCAAAGCTTCCAAGGGCCTTCATTCTTCCTATATGTGCCGTCAGAGCATCAAAATGAAAATCCGCGTGCCGACCGTCCCACTGAATCCATGGGTTCTTCCTCAGATAATCGTCCCTCTCTTCCGGCCCTAAGTCTTCATTTAAATAGCGATCCGCTGATGAGAGCATAAATTCCTTCACAATATACTCCCCCAGATTATCCGCCGTCAGTGTCCCGTATCCATTCCGACCCTGCAAGTTCAGTTCCCGCAGATAGTCCGCATAAATGTCGGCCAGCTCCTCTGATTTTGTCTGATCCTCCAGGGTTCCGTCCCTTCCGGGATATTTTCCAAACATCCACTCATAGGCCGCGTCCGAGTGATCCAGATCCATAATGGGGCAATGACAGATGGTTCCCATGATAGAATCGCTTTCCTGCGCCGCGCCGATTTCACTCAGATAGCTCTCATATCCCGGATAATCCCCGGAAGCGCCCAGCAGGGCGGACATGGCCCCTCCGGCGCTGTTGCCGTTGGAAAAGATTTTATCCACATTTCCCGGAAAGGTATCCCTGTTATGGCGGATATAGCGAACCGCCGCTTTCAAATCCACAATCGCGGCAGGCGCTTTTCCAAAAAACGTGCCATCTTCATTCACATTATCCCGGCCTCTGGCTCCTGGCGTCACAACCACAATCCCGCGGGAAAGCGCATAGTAAAGCCTGGAAAAAGGCTTATCGTATTTTTTGCGCCTGCTGTCGTCAGCAGCGCCACTCGGACCTCCATGCCCTCTGGGGTCGCCATGATTACCGCGTCTTTCCTGTCCCCCGGGTCCAGGAAAAATACCCGCGTTTTCCGCCTGCAAATTGGTTGATTTATACGCTCCCAGATGGTTGTCAATCAAAACAGGGGCGTCTGAAATATCTGTTTCCACGCCGTCCACGGCCACTGGCACATATACATTCATAGACTGATAGTCCGCGTTTACCGGATTTGCGCAATATGGAATCAATAAATATTCTTTATAAGTAACTTCGCAGTCAAGAGAAGGCCCCAGAAGTCTTTCTTTCTTTAACTCATATTGATTCGGAACAAAAATTAATTTATCATCCATTCTGTTCTTCCTCACTCTCCGCCAAAAATGCATCAACGGCATCAAAAATAGCCTGCGCCACATACCCCTTCTCGAATCTTGGCGGTGTTCCCGGTAATCTGCAGGAACTCAATGGCAGATAGTCTATCCGATCCCAGGTTTCATCATCCACGATATATCCCGCATCCCTGATCATACTTGCGTCATGATTAATGACAATAACATGCAACTGATAATAGCGTTCCTGAAGCATCAATGCATAGGTTGAATACAACTCCCCTCCGATACCTATCACCAGCATTGTCCCCAGTTTTGTTAAATGCAGACGGATGAAGTAACCGGCATCATCACTCACAGAAAGCATATGTACTGTCTTCCCTGCGCTGTCCTCATCACGAAGAATGGTCCTGGAGGGTGTCTTCGTCCAGTAAACGCCGGCGCTGATTCTCTCAGGATTCAGCGGATCCGAAAGTTCATTGAGTGCTTCCATCACAGCAGCGTAATGATTTGCGCACATCTGCTTTAATATTGTTTTTTTCTGTCTGTAGCTGAACTGATAATTTTCCTCGTCTGGCTCCTGATGCATACGAATCGAAGGACGCAATGGAGCGACATTTCCGGCCACGCCACTGCACCACAGCGCAACTGTTTCCGGAAATCTGTTCTCAATCATTTTACTGACATTTCCGCCCAGATCCGCGCTGACAGCACAGTTTCCCTCCGAATCCGCACTGTTCATGAACATGACAGTATTATGTACGGCATAATTCACAAGAAATCCTATGAAACGTCCGTCATAAGCTTCAAACTGTATTACATAAACATAATGATCAACGGGTCCCAGAGGATTGGGGTCTTCCTGAATCACCAAGCTCAGATTCCCCTGCTCATCAACACTGTAAAAATCCATGCACCGATTGACATTGCATCCGCACAGAGTACGTCCATACCTTACATTTGCCGGAATCATTCCGTCCAGTGCGGCTCTCACAGTTTCCCTCAACTTCTCAAAGACATATTGCTCATACTGCTCTGTTGTCTCGGAAATGGTCTGGCTCAGCCTCTTCACATTGTTGAATCCTTCACCACTCCGGTTTCCAAGGGCAGGAGCTGTGTGTGTATGAATTCCATAAAAAGTGATGTATTCCTGCTGAATATCAAATTCTCTGGAAATCGCCTCAATGGAGCTCTGAGGGTTGGGTGCTTTATCCAGGTCAAATCCGCAGATCAGCCATGTCCTGTCCCCAAGTTTCAACGCCAGCACTCTTACATAAATGTCATCCTCCACGGCTACAAATTTTTTTCCCATCAGGCCGCGCAGATTTTCCAGAAACTCTTTCCCTGGCGTAATGCAGCTTTTTGCGCTTCCACACAATAACATATTCTTACCATTCTCCCCTTTCGCTCTTAAAATGAATTTCAATATGTAATCTGAATATAGTCGTTAGGCTCCGCAAGCCGCACCTTATTCTCTATTTTTTGATACATATTGTTATCCTCAAAAGTATAAAGCCGGTACATGATCAGTCCTGAGACCGTATACCCCATAAAACACAGTAGAGAATTCATCTGAACAGAAAACAGGTGAATCAGTAAATTGACAAAGACTCCAAACCCGGTCAGCAGCATACAGACCGCCATCAGACGTATCCGTTTGCGGTATTGCTCCGCAGCGGACCGAAATACCCTCGCAATCATGTCCCTGGGAGCGGTCACCTTTGTATACACATTCATGGTGGCAAGAATCATAACCGCAAGGGTGATGCCGGAGAAAAGAATGACATACCAGGTACTGTTTGCACTGCAATCGATCGTGCCGGAAACCAAAAAGATAAGAATGCTGGCGCAATAACCCACTCCAACCAGAGCTTTCCTTCTCTTCCACTGTTCCTCGGAAGCTTTTTCGCGGAAATATTCACCAGCGTAAATGCGTTCCGTTTTCACTTTTCCCTTTGCCGTAACTACATCCCTCTCACTGAAACCATCAAAATAGCGATTATAGTTTCTTGCCGTCCAGCTGTTCATTGATATACTCCTTGTAAGGCACAGCCTCAGTTAATTTCTCTGGCCCTGCAGCACGATACATAGTGACCTGTTTCCAGCTCCTCCAGTGTCTGCGGCTGTTTGCATTGATCTGTCGCGTAGGGGCATCTTGCCGCGAACCGGCATCCGGGCTTCGGATTGATAGGAGAACTCAGCTCCCCGTGGATCAGTATTCTCTGCACCGGATGATCTGCATCAATGGAAGGAACCGCGGAAAGCAGCGCTTTTGTGTACGGATGCAGTCTATGTGCAAACAGCTTATCCGTAGGTGCCATCTCCACCAGCTGTCCCAGATACATCACACAGATATGATCCGCAATCAGCTTCACCACACTCAGATCATGGGTGACAAACATCATCGTCAGATTTCGCTGCTGCTGCAAATCCATCAGCAGATTCAGCACCTGTGCCTGAATGGATACATCCAGAGCGGATACCGGTTCATCACAGACTACAAACTCAGGATCCAGGGCAAGGGCACGGGCAATTCCCACACGCTGTCTACGCCCTCCATCGAGCTCATGTGGATAGGCGGTACTCAGTCGTTCCTCCACGCCGGTATATTCCATTAGTTCAGCTACTTTCTCTTTCAGCTCCTTCTTTTTATATCCATATCCTCTGAGAGGATCCCCGATGATCTCCTCAATAGACATACGCGGGTTAATGGAAGAATACGGATCCTGAAAAATAATCTGCATTTTCTGGCGGAGTTCTTTCAGCTGTTTTCTCTTTGCAAAGGTTACATCCTCCCCGTTTAGAAAGATCTGGCCATCCGTACTTTCCAGCAGATGAATAATTGTTCGTCCCAGTGTGGACTTGCCGCATCCGGATTCTCCCACGACACCCATGGTTGTCCCTTTCTGAATGGAAAAGGACACATCGTCAACCGCGTGCAGAAGCCCGCCATGAACTTCAAAATACTTCTTCAAGTGCCTCACTTCAACTTCAGGTGTCATCCGATCGTTCCTCCTTCTTTTTTGTGACAGCGGCACATATGACTGGGAGCCACTTCGTGCAAATCCGGCATTACAGACCTGCGCTTATCATCCGCGTAAGGACATCTTGGGCTAAAGTAGCATCCTGTCGGCAAGTCTGAGGGATCCGGGGGGCAGCCCGTGAATCGGGTGAAGCCGTTTGTCCTCCCCCGCGAACTGGGGCAGAGAATTAAACAGCCCAACCGTATACGGATGCGATGGATTATGAAATAAAGACATCTTATCCGCGCATTCCACAACCTGGCCCGCATAGACCACCATCACATCATCACAGCACTCGGCCACAACCCCCAGATCATGGGTAATCAGAATCATCGATGTGCCCAATTCCTCTTTCAGCTTCATCATCAGATCCAGAACCTGTGCCTGAATCGTCGCATCCAGCGCTGTGGTGGGCTCATCAGCCAACAGCAACTCCGGATCACAGGCCAGAGCAATGGCAATTACAATTCTCTGCTTCATGCTGCCGGAAAATTCATGAGGGTAATTGAGAAAACGATCTCTGGAGATGCCCACCATTTCCAGCAGCTCCATACCTTTCCCCATCGCTTCCTTTTTGCTGAGCTTTTCATCATGAACCTGTAAGGCTTCCATGATCTGCTCTCCCACAGAGTGCACAGGGTTTAAAGCCGTCATCGGATCCTGACTGACCAGAGCCACCTTCGATCCGCGCAGTTTCTGCATTTCTTTTTCCTGCAGGTTCAGCAGATTGACCCCGTCAAGAATAATTTCCCCTTCGCATTTTTTAGTTGCCATCTCGGGCAGCACACGGATAATCGCCTTCGCAATTGTGGTTTTGCCGGCTCCGGTCTCTCCCACCAGTCCCAGCGTTGATCCCTTTTTCAGTGAAAAGGAAACTCCATTCACCGCATTGATAGGAACTCCTGCGGAGGTATATTCAACTACCAAGTCTTTTGCTGTCAAAAAATCATCCATTTCAACACAGCCTCCATCAGTTTTTCAGCTTCGGGTCCATAGTGTCCCTGAGACCATCGCCGAACAGATTTACACACCAGCAGAAAATGCAGATCACAACGCCTGGGAACAGGATCAATGTAGGTGCTTTTCTCAGGTAATCTCTGCCTGCGGTCAGCATGGCTCCCCACTCCGGCGTCGGCGGCTGGATGCCCAGTCCGATATAGCTTAAGCCCGCGGCTGCGGTAATGGTGCCGCCAATACCCATCGTAAAGCCTACCAGCAGCGGAGAGATTACATTCGGAAGCAGATGTGAAAACATGATTCGGACAGTTCCACAATTGTAGGCTCGCGCCGCCTCCAGATATTCTCTTCCCTTTTCTCTCAAAATCTGTCCTCGAAGCATACGGCATCTGCCGAAAGTTCCCCCGATTGACAACGCTACAACCGTCACCATAAACCCTGTTCCCAGGACAGCGGATACAATAATCGTCATCAGCGTGCCGGGAATGGACATCATGATATCACAGATACGCATGATAATGGTCTCCACAATTCCTCCAAGGTATCCGGCCATTGATCCAAGAATGATTCCTACAACCAGGCCCAAACTGGAACCCAGAACCCCCAGAGATAAAGAGTATCTGGAGCCATAAATCATACGGCTTAACACATCACGTCCCAACTCGTCTGTTCCCATCCAATGTTTTAAACTGGGGCCTTCAAGCATCGCCGTTGCATCCAGCTCATAGGGATCATAGGGTGCCAGCAGGGGAGTAAATATGGCAATAAAGACGAAAATCAGTACGATGATCATTCCAAAGGTGGCTCCCCTGTCCCGGAGGATCCGCTTAAATATCATTACAATCTGAGATTGCTTTTTTCTCTTGACCTGAACCTCTGTCTGCTGTTTATCACTCTTCAACATGATTTTTCTTTGGTCTCCTTCCTTTGTTGGTGGACGAAATATACTGCGCCTTGATTCGCGGATCCACAAAGCCGTAAGCCAAGTCTGTCAACAGCATGGCCAGAGCGTTGATGCCGGCCATGAAAATCGTGACAGCTTCCACTACAGGATAGTCACGGTTATTGATGCCGTTGAGCATGTATATTCCAACACCGGGAATGGAGAATGTTCTCTCCATGAACAGAGAACCTGCCACCAGGGTTCCCACCTGCCCGCCGATTGAAGTGATAACCGGCATCAGGGCGTTTGGCAACATGTGATGAGTGATTACCTTATTCTCCGCCACGCCCTTGGCTCTGGCTGTCGTAATGTAATCATCTCTCATTACCTCCAGCATGGACTGCCTCGCCTGTCTGGCAGTCCCGCACCATCCGCCCAATACACCGGCGAGGATCGGCATCACATAATTCTTCCAGGAACCGATGCCGGAAGCCGGAAGCCAGCCAAGATTAACTGAAAACAGTACGATCATTTCCATTGCAAGCCAGAACCCGGGGATAGACTGGAACAGCATCGCCAGCGACAGAACACCCCGATCCTGCCATTTGCCTCGCTTCATTGCGGCCAGAATACCAACCGGAAGACCGACGCATACGCTCATCACCAGATGAGAAAAGCTGATCACAATTGTCCTTGGAATTCGTGTAAAAACTTCATTCATAATCGGAGTTTCATAGAACCATGAGTTTCCGAAATCCCATTTGATGAAGAAATTATATAAATACCGAGCCAGCCTTACCAGGAAGGGGCCGCTCAGTCCCATCAGCTCTCTTTTGGCCAGTATCTCTTCATAGGTAGCATCCGAGCCCAGCAGAGCCGCCGCCGGATCTCCCGGCACCACATTCATAATCGTAAAGATCAAAATAGCAGCCACTAAAATTACCACAATGGTCGTAAATAACCTTTTAATTACGTATCTCCACATTCTAATTTCCTCGCGTAAGTTTGATTGAAATGCAGTGCCGCCCCGGGGTTCAGACGGCACCGCATCCTACTGATACAAATTGTCAGAGCTTTGGTCTCTTTATACATATTTATTCCGCGGACCAGTAAAAGGCTCCATAGTAAATATTCTGTCCCGTTGAGGATAATACGGGGATCAGGCCGCTCTTCAGCACCATATTACTATACTTATTGGCAATTCCATACATCAGGGCAAGGCCTACCGTGTACTCATGCACTTCCTGCAGAGCCTCATCCGAATGTCCTTCCACGCTCAGCAGATTGCTGATCATATTCTTCAGATCCTCATCTACCCAATATCCCGCTGTGCCTTCCCAGGAATATTTATCCTGCGGATAAGCTTTATCGAAAGCGTTATACATAAAGTCTTCCGATCCTACCTGATTTATGCCGATATCCCAGCAGGAGTGATCCGATTCTTTATACTGATTGGCCACAGCCTGATCCATAATCTGGATTTCCACATCAATGCCCACCTGAGCCAGCAGTGCCTGCAGCACAACCGCCAGATTTGAATTCCCTGATGTTGTATTCAACACCAGATCCAGTCCATCCGCGTATCCGGCTTCCGCCAATAATTCCTTGGCCTTATCCACATCATATTGATAGTAATTATCCTCAGTGTCCCACGCGGGGTCATAATCCTGCAGAGAAGACGCTCCAACCTCATGGGTCGCCTGCGCTTCCCCGGTCCAGACAACCTGGATAATATAATCCGTATCGATGGCATATCCTATCGCCTGCCGCACCCGCACATCTGAACAGGGGCTGGACTCATCGGTATTATAGAAATAGCAATAGGTGATACCGCTCACATAATTGTGAATATAATAATCATCCGACAACTCCCCGCCCTCTTTCACAAGCTCCAGGTCATCGGTGGACATCGATGTTGTATAGTCCAGATCCCCCCATCTCCAGCGCTACAGTGATCTGCGTGGACTCCGAAATCACTTTGTATGTGATGGTATCCCAGTTTGCCGTCCAGTATTTGCCAAGGACGGATTCCACTTTTTCTTTCTGCTCATCTGTGGGCCAGAAATTTTCATTTCTTTCCAGAATCAATTCATAATCGGTGGTAAAGCTCTTCACCTTATACTGGCCGGCTGAAATCGGGTTGGAAGCAAAGCCCTCCGGATTTGCCTCATAAGCTTCCTGATTATAAATGAAAACCTGCATTGAGGTTCCGCTGATGGGCATCGGATCCTTCAGATGGAATACCAGGCTGTAATCACCCGTCATCTCCCAGCTGTCGAATTTGGAAACGGAGGTCATCCCCAGCGCGCTCGCGTTATCCCAGGAAAAGATGACGTCGCTGGCGGTGATGTGATTTCCCTCACTGTCATAAACATTGTCATACATCTCATAATTGATGGTCTGCCTGTCGTCTTCCAGCGTCAGGTCTCCCATCAGTGCCACCAGGTCTCCTGTTGTATGATCTACGGTGGCAAGAGAACCATATATCATAATATTAAAATCCTGCGTGATCATGTTCGGGCTCAGGCTGCTGTCCATTGCTGAGACGCCGATTGTGAGATTGCTGTAATCCGCCTCCGTATCCATCTCTGCAGATCCGCTGCTCTGTCCCGATTCAAGAGCGGATTGTACCGTCTCAGTAGTTTTCTCCGCCTCTGAAGATGAAGAAGAACTGCTTTCGCTGGAACTGGAAGTGGAACTGGAACTGCTGCCGCAGCCCACCAGACCCATTGCCGCCAGGCCGGTACCTCCAATTGTTGCCGCCTTCAGGAACTCTCTTCTCGTTAACATTTTCATTCCTCCTTGTTATTTGTTCAAGAAAATAATGTGTTGGTTGACAAACAGATCGTTCAGTCAGACGAAACGGTCTGCCTGCCGGACGTTCTCATTGCCAAAATTAAAAGTTACGTGTGTCTGGTGTCAGCACAACTTCCCATAGTCGGCAGATCATGCTGTCCCCAAAAAATTATAATTTTTTTACACTTTTTTCTTTTTCTGATGTTACTAAATTTACATTCCTCAATCAATTCTAATTTTCGCGGACTTTCTTTTCCAAACAGGAAACATTGACGAAAAAAAGCTTTCCGGCTGTCTTTATGCAGCAGCATTTTGACAGCCGGAAGGCTCTGATACGGTTACTTTTTTTTGCAATTTGTCCAACGTCTCCCGGAAATCAGGTTTTCATACCTGCATATTGTGTCCGGTAGAGTTCATAATACTTCCCCTTGTCCGCCAGAAGGGAAGCATGGGTTCCTGTCTCCACAATCCGCCCCTGATCCATGACCACTATGATATCGGACTCCCGGATCGTAGAAAGCCTGTGCGCGATCACGATGCTTGTCCTGTCCCGCATGATCTGCTGCATGGCAGTCTGAATCACCTTCTCTGTCCGCGTATCCACATTAGACGTGGCCTCATCAAAAATGAGAATCTTCGGATCGGCCACAAAGGTACGGGCAATGGTCAGCAGCTGCCGCTCTCCCTGACTGATATTCTCTCCCGACCTCGTCAGAACCGTATCATATCCCTGCGGCAGCTGATCAATAAAGTCTTTACTATGACTGAGCTTTGCCGCTTTCTCGATTTCCTCCATCGCCGCACTGTCATTGGCATAGGTCAGGTTATGATACACGGTATCTGAAAAGAGCGCCGCGTCCTGTAATACAATGGCGATCTGGCGGCGCAGACTTGTACGCGAAACCTCCCGGATATCCTGATCATTCACCAGAATTTGTCCGCTGTCAATATCATAGAACCGCATTAACAGATTTACGATCGTAGTTTTCCCGCTGCCGGTAGCTCCCACCAGCGCTATCTTTTTCCCTGCGGGAACCGTAAGACTGAAATCCCGTATCACGGGATTGCCCTGGACATACGCGAAATTCACGTTTCTGAATTCCAGAGTTATCGTCTTCGCCGGACGGATATCCTCCCCGCCCGCATACTCATTTTTCTCATCCAGAACCGCAAATACCCGCTCCGCCCCCGCGATCGCCGTCTGCATCTGACCATAGACAGAGGCCAGATTATTGATGGGATGGGAAAATTGTCTGGCATAAACGATAAAAGCGGAAATCACGCCCACGGAAATCAGGCCGGTCAGTGAAAAATATCCTCCGAATGCCGCAATAATCACAAAACCGATATTGCTGACACAATTCATAATAGGTCCCATCACTCCGCTGAAGGCGTCCGTTCTCACACCGGCCTTTGTCAGGGTGTCCGCGGTGTCTTTAAACTCACGGAGAGTGATCTCCTGGTGATTATAGGCCACCACGGTATGGTATCCGCTTATCATCTCCTCCACAGTTCCGTTAAGCTTTCCCAGCAGTTTCTGCCGCTCTCTGGAATATCTGCGCACCCTGCCGGAAAGAACCTTTGTCACAATCAACGTCAGGATAACTGTCGTAAAACTCAGCAGCGCCAGCTGCCAGCAATACCAGAACATAATGCTGACCGTTCCGATGACCGTCAGCACTCCGGAGAACAGGGACGACAGAGAGGAGGAAATCGTGTTTGAAATATTTTCTATATCATTGGTCATGCGGCTCATCACGTCCCCGTGAGAATGCGTGTCCATGTACCGTATCGGCAGCCCCATCAGCTTTTCAAACAGTTCCTCTCTCATTTTCCTGACAATCCGCTGACTCAGATGGGCGCTGATCACGCCCTGCGCCAGATGACCAGCGCTGTATAACAGATAAATTCCCAGCATGGCTGACAATGTAGCCGTAAAATTTCCTGTTCTCTCCCCCGCTATGATATCAATCGCCCTGCTCTGCAGAGAAGGCCCCGCAATACCGCACAATGTTCTGCCGATGACCACCGCCAGCATCGCGATGACCATAAAGCGCTCCTTGGCAAAGTATTTCACCAGCCTGACCAGCGTTGCCATTACATGATCCGCGTGCTCCGCCTCCGCAAAACGATTGGGCATGCCTCCCATACCCGGGCCGCGTCCCACAAGGGTTTGTGTTTTTTCACCCATAAGCCTCCTCCTCTCCCATCTGAGAATAATAAATCTCGCGATAAACCTGACAGTCTCTCAGCAGATTCTGATGACTCCCCATTGCCGCGATCTCTCCGTGATCCAGAACCACAATCCGGTCCGCCTGCCGAACAGACGCTATGCGCTGGGCCACAATGATTTTGGTAGTATCCGGAAGGGCGTTTTGCAGCGCCTCATAAAAAGCCGCCTCCGTTTTCAAATCCAGCGCGCTGGTGGAATTGTCCAGAATGAGAATCTCCGGAGATTTCAATACAGCCCTGGCGATGGATAGACGCTGCTTTTGGCCGCCGGAAAGGCTGGTCCCCCTTTCAGAGACCGGCGTCTGATATTCCTGAGGTGCACAGCGTATAAAGTCATCCGCCTGTGCGACCTGCGCGGCCCGTATCACCGCTTCCTCACTTTTCTGCGGATCCCCCCATCGGATATTATCGGCTATGGTTGCGCTGAACAGTTCGCTTTTCTGCAAGACAATTCCTATTCTGTCGCGCAGTGTTTTCTGCTGATAATCCCGCACATCCACGCCATCCACCAGCGCCTTTCCCTCCGTCGTGTCATAAAACCGCGGAATCAGCTGTACCATGGAGGTTTTCCCGCATCCGGTGCTTCCCATGATTGCCACGGTCTCTCCCTGATTTACTTTCAGATTAATGTGCTGAAGTATGATCTGATTCGTTCCGGGATACGAAAAGCTTACATCTCTGAACTCCAGGGTACCTGTCTCGGCGCCTTTTGCCGCCGTACCGTCTTCCATCTGGGGAGTGCTTTCCAGAAGCTGTCTGACGCGCTTCCAGGACGCCATCCCCCTGGAAATCTGCTGAAACAGCATAGTGGAGCTCATAATGCTGTTGAGCAGCTGCGTCGTGTAGGAAATAGCCGCCATAATGACACCCGGTGTGACAGCACCGCTTGACGCCCTATACGATCCCAGATATAAAATACCGGCCACCACCAGATACATCACCGCGTTCACCGTCGGATTCATAAGAGCAAAAATGATGAGCACGCTCAGCTGCGTATGCGTCAGCTCCCCGTTCACCTTACCGAATCTGGCGCACTCATACGCTTCCCGCACACAGGCTTTGATCACACGGATACCGGAAATATCTCCTGCATCATTGCGTTTACCTGATCCAGTTTGGCCTGCAGCTTTACAAATAAGGGATTCCCCTTACACAGACAGAAAACCATAATGCCAATAATAAACGGGGAAGAGGCCAGTGTGACCAGCCCGAAGGTCACATCAAGCCGGAACAGAAAATAAATACTTCCAAACAGACTTAAGCCTGTCTTGATCAGGCCGCGGATAAACAAGGCAATAAAATTCTGAATCTGTGTGATATCATTTGTGACCCTGGTCACCAGCGTACCCGTTCCGTATCGGTCCATCTGTGAAAAGGAAAAATCCATCACATTTGAAAAAGCGTCCTTGCGCATGTCATTGCCCATATTCTGCGTTGAGTAATGGACCATCACATTGTTCATGGAACTGCAGAAGCCGCTTACAATAACAACCAGTCCCATCCTCAGGCCAAGCCGGAAAATAACTGTCATATTTCCCACGCCGCCATTTGAGACGCCCAGAACGCCTTCATCAACAATTTCGCTCAGAATGCTGGGCTGCAGCAGTTCCATGACAACTTCGCCAATCATAAAGATGCCGGCGATGACCGCAAAAAAAGATACCGTCGTATATATTTCCACATAAATACCCTCCCCTGTACAGAAATATCCATTTCTGACGACAAAAAAGTCGTTTACTGCAAAATTATCAAGGTACCTTGATAATTTTGAGGTAAAAAACCTGCCCTGTATTTTCAGAATTCATGTCCACGTTTCAAGGCAGGCCGAATATTATTCACTTGATAATCAAAGGAGTTTTCTTCTCACTCCATTCCTTTTTCAGGGCCTGCGCCATATAATCCCGCAGTATGGCGCAGTTTTTCAATTCCTTTGCCCTGTCATTCATATAGAGAATGATCGGCGTCTGATCCCTGAAATCAACCGGCCTCATCGCAATATTGGCAACGCTGATATCTTTCACATCACTGAAATAGAACAGGGTTACCCCCATTCCTTCGCTGACATTCCATAAAACACTGCCCCGCTTTTCTTGGTTCACTTCCCTGACATTCAAAAATGTAACCTTGAAATCCTTGCAGATTTCACTGATAATATCTCTGGTCCAGCTGTTGGCCAGAATTCTTTCTTTCAGAAGATCTTCTAAGGATATGCTGTCCTTTTGAGCCAGCGGATGGTTCGGCGGCAGCAGACACAGCAGCGGATCATTCTGTACCAGTACCTTGTAGGAATCCTTCCTGCACTCAAAGGTCTTATGAATAATCGTCATGCTCGCTTCCGCCAGACGGATCGCATGTCTCCCCTGAGAGATCCGGTTTGTCTGGCTTTCAACAATTTCAATCGGTATCTGTGGGTTCTTCAGCACAAACATTTCCAGAATATTTTTAATATTCAGAACCGACCCCGGCATCCCCATGAAAACGCGGATACGGTATTTCGACGACATCTCCTTCATGTGAATCTTCATCGTAACATAATAGGGCTCCATATCCAGATAATCCGCCGGCAGCTGCTCCCCGCTGTGCGTCAGTTTGACTGACCTTCCAGTACGATCAAAAAGCATCGTTCCTAATTCATCCTCCATCTTCCTGATCATTTTGGACAGAGCAGACTGTGACAGATTAAAATCCTCAGCTACATTTAAATACGTGCCTCCCTGCGCAATGGCCGCGAAGCACTCAAGCACCTCAAATGTCATAGTACATACCCCCCAATAAAGCTTTTGTACACCTACGCTTTCTCCTTTGGCAGCAATAGTAAATATATTTATCTTACAACCAAATATATTTTTTTGCAACACGCAATATTGGGGAAAAATACTCTGTCAATTAGTCATGGTTGATTCATCTGGGGAATACACGATAAGGCTCCAGGAACTCTTCAATCAGACTGTGTATCTCCGTGTTCCAGGAACTCATATGTGGCTCCTCGCACAATTCCATGAAACCATCCGGACCCTGACCCCAGTAAGGCAGTCCCTCTCCATTGGGATTCCCTGTCTTTATGAAATTGGCCCAGTAGCTGCTCATGCAGTCAGCCAACTGAAAATCAACCTTTTCCCATGGACGGGCCGGAGGAACGTCTTTTCTCAGAGAGGCAAAATTGTACCACAGTTCACTGGAATGCCAGCTCAAAAGGCAGGAAGCATCTCTCTGCGTCTCCTTCTCCTCCTCTGAACAGGGAGGAACCCTGGAAAACAAATACGTATAGGTTCCCTTATCGCGGGCACGCTCCCTCCGATACGCACAGAATCTGCGATTGACCGCCAGATTGCCCATCTTATCGCCGGTATGAAGCCCATAGGCGGCAAGTCTTCTGGATTCTGCATCCACATTCTCCTCTGTAACGGGAGCCAGGACTTCAAAGTGATACTGGTCATAGAGGTCGCCGAGTATCTGACGGCAGCAAGAATAAAACTCTGCTGCGGACGCAAACCCCTTCTCTGTTCTCTGACGTCCCGGGCAAATGGCAATTTCCCCGAGATTGACCTCTGACATAAAATCCAGTTCACTCTGGTATAAATCCAGGGTATCCTCCAGTTTCACGTTGGGGACAATATCCCCGTCTACCACCAGATTCCCCGGAATATGTTTTCTGGACGTGGGCAGAAGCCTTTCCGCGGATATACCCCGCAGTTCCTCCAGGCTTCCTTTGGGATTAATGCCAATCTCCGTAAGATACTTCGCTCACTCATCATAAGCTTCCTCCAGGGTTTTACTGTCCCTGGACCAGCACAGCCCGCTGTCGTTGATCACTCTTCTGATATGGCCTTTTGCCAGACTGGTGCAGGAGAGCGTGACCGCTTTGGCCGTTCCCGCAGACTGTCCTCCTACAGTAATACAATCCGGGTCTCCCCCAAAGGCCTCAATATTCTCAATCACCCATTCCAGAGCCTTCATATCATCCATGAGAATGTAATTGCCGCTTTTCCCATATGCCTCCGTAATCTGGGGAAGGGCCATATAGCCAAAGACACTCAGGCGATGGCCCACAGTCACCACCACAACGCCCTTTAAAGCCAGTTCCTCAGGGTTAAATTCCGGTTCATAGGAAAAGCCGTGATCACTGCCGCCGCCGTGCAGCCAGATAAATACAGGGCGTTTTTCATCCGCGCTCTCCGCCGCGGTGGTCACATTTAAATACAGACAATCCTCACTCATAGGCGGAAGCCCCGCGTAGTAAAAATCTGTCCCCCAGGGCTCAGCCATCATACCAATCGTCGGCTGCACACAGATGGGTCCATAGCCGGTACAGTCTCTCACCCCGCTCCAGGGCTTCGGACTGACCGGAGGCGCCCAGCGAAGATCTCCTACAGGAGGCTGTGCATAAGGAATTCCCCTGTAGGAACACACAGAAAAATATTTTCCTTTATGCGTCACTCCTCTTATCTTACCGTATTTTGTATCAACAACCGGATCATTGATCATCTCTTTTACTCCTTTACCGTGACGCCCGCTTTCCCATACACAGCGACCTTTACTTCTCTGTTTCTGCGTTTACGAGTTTCATAAACCGCCGTGCCATCCACAATGGACCGATAGGCCCCAATCGCATCCTCTAAGAGAGCCGGACTTTTGCTGAAATTCGCCGTATTATAACCGATCGCCGTATGTCCGGGGTACATCCTGTCAAAATAGTCCCTATAGTCCAGAAGCTTTGATAAAATTTCCACATTTCTCGCCGGAGTATTCCCGTCTAAATTAAAGTCCTCATTCACAGAATCGCCAGTAAAAGCAATTCTGCTCTTCGGATCTATGAAAACGGCCGACCCTTCTGTATGACCCGGGATGTTCAGGACAGTCACCTTTCTCTCCCCCAGATCAAAGACCTGTCCGTCCTCCAGCGCGCACAGCTCTGGGAGATGGTCCTCATCAATTCCCATAAACGTCAGATTTGAGAAATCATAGAAATCCTTTGATCCGCCCCGCACACCCTCATACTCAACACGTTCTCCGTCAGGGAATTCAGCCGGCATACTGCGCCAGATATTGGGATTCTCCCACAACTGCTGATTGACTCTGAAATTATTGTGCACCTTATCAAAATCCGCCGGAAACATCCAGACTTTCTCAAACTGGCACATGGCGCCGCAGTGGTCGCCGTGACCATGTGTGATGACCACATCATAGGGTTTTGTGCATAAGTGCTCAATGATTGCTTTTGAATCAACAGATCCGCAGCCGCAGTCAATCACAAGCCCACGCTCTTTTCCCACCAGAACATAAAAATTTGCCATACCAAACTCATTGATCTGATAGGTATGGTCCGCGATTTCATAAATAATTGGAAAATGCGGCGCTACTCTGTTATCCCCTGCCTTCAAAAAGGTGGGAGTTGTCTGCGGGTCAATAAAAATACTGAATTCTTTAAATTTCCCTGGGCCCATCATATCTTCCGTAATCTTATCCAGGTCTCTGAGCACCGGTTTTCCCTCATTGCTAAATCTCTCTGGCATTGTTCTTCTCCTCTTTTTGCGCTGAAGGGGCCAAACCATCATTCGACCCCCAAAATTCAGCTCATTATAAAGTCTGTCTGATTAATTCTCTCGCCTTTGTGTCCAACGCGTCCCTGATATACCCTTCTTTCATCTCCATGCCGACACCCTTCGGCCCAGGAGCACCCTCCGGAATGTTGCGCATATTTCTGCAGGCGTCATCGTCAAGAATATACCCAGGATCTCCCAGCATGGTAGAGTCATGGGTGATCAGGATCAGATCCTTCAGAGGAGAAGCTTCCCTGATGGATTGCCCCAGCGAGGAATACAATTCCCCGTTAATTTCACAGAAGACCAGATCCCCGATACGGGTGATATGAACTCTCACTCTGTAAGGCGGAACATCGTCCCCTTCCTCTATTCTGACGACCTTCGGCGGCTTTCCCTCTTTGATGACTCTCCGCGCCGGAGTCTCTGTATAGTCCGCCGCGCAACCTATCGTTCCCTCGGAGAAGAAGCGGTCAATCGCTTTTTCGATTTTCATGAAATCCCCCAGCTGCGTGGTGCTCAGCTCCATCATATTTGCTCTCTGGGCGATATACTCCTTCGGCCTTCCGCTTCCGTCATCCTTTTTGTACTTGGCGCCTACGTTCAGCGGATTCACATCCCCTGCCGCGCCACTGGACCACAGAGCCACCGTTCCGGGAAACTGCTGCTCAATCAACTGGCTGAGCATACCGCCAAAATCACAGGACACGGCAGAATTGCCCTCCTCATCATAATGATTCTGGAACATGGTGACATTATGCACCGCGTAATTCACCAGGAACGCCATGGGCCTGTCGGACAGGTCTTTGATCTCCACAACATAAAGGTTGCGGTCCGCGGGGCCAAACAGATTCGGACCCGCGCTGTAGCCGTACACGACCTGACCGTCGTCATTGAGAACAGCGATCGGTCTCTCTCTGTTGGCGTTGCACTGACTGGGAGCAAAGCCATATCCAATCTTAGCCGGTTTCATGTCCGACAGAGCCTCGTCAACACATTGCATCAGTTGTTTACCGATAAACTGTTCATACTCTGTAGTTGCCGCGTCAATATCGCCTCCCACAACATGGGTATCATTATGGGCTTCATGAGGTCTGTATCCCGTGGAGGGCACACAGTGCACATGGGTAGAAAAATAAAAGATATTTTCCTGCGGAATCCCATATTTATCGCTGATCGCCTTCAGGACTTCCGCCGGGTAGGGCGCCTTATCCACCTCAATTTCCACGAACAGAGCCGTATCCTCCCCGGATTTCAGTGCAAGCGTACGAACATAAATGTCATCCGCGACCGCGCAGAATTTGGCCCACATTAAGCCCCTGACCCGTGTCAGCACCTCATCGGGCGGTGAAATTTTCGCTTTTGCAGCCCCACATAAAATTTGATTGCTCATGATAATTTCCTCCTCTTAATATCATTTTTCAGCGAACGGCTTTCTGCCGTTCGCCATATATTCAGCCCTCTGTATCCGACAGTCATGCCGGAGCAGATCTGGCCGCTTTCTTAAGATTATCTTTCAGACAAAAGCTTTCTTGTCTTCCATTTGCCGCTCGCGTAATATGTAATGCTTACCAGACACGGCAGTATCCGGCAGGTTGCGTTTGCCCAGAAATATCCGTTCGCGCCAAGGCCAAGAACATTCGCGTAAATATAGCTGAGGCCAATCCTGCATACCACGCCGTCCAACAGGCCGATCACAAGGGACAGTGTAGGAAAGCCGGAACCTGAAATCATAGAATTGAAAGGCCCGATCAGCGCGCCCATTAAAATAGCGACAGATAAAATTCTAAGATAAGTAATACCATATTGAATCACTTCCTGATCCGTTGTAAAAATTCTGAACAGCTGTGTCGGGAAGAGATTCACGCAGGCAATCAGAACAGCAGCTATCACAAGTGTGCAGCGAAGCGTGATCCAGACTGTTTTCTTCGCGCGGTCCAGTTTCCGCGCACCGAGATTCTGTCCTATCATTGCGCCGCTGGCCTGATCGACACCCTGGACAAAGACCTCCAGGAATTTATTCAGCTTATTTCCGATGCTGTTGGTCGCGGATACAACCAGACCAAACGAGTTGATGTTGGAATTCACCCAGAGCATGGAAAACCGTACGCAAATCACTCTGACGAACTGAGGGATGCCAAGCATAAGCATAATCCTTAAAGGTTTCCACCTCAGCTTAAAGTATGAAAGCTTTAATTCAAAATCAAACTGTTCACGGTTTTTATACATTGTGAACTTTGCATGAAAGTTACACTAAATTTAGAAAATCCAATATTTATGCGGATATAAGATGATCCTGACAGAGCTATTTTAGTGTAATAGTTACACTAAAACGACTTTTTTTAAGGTTCAATTTTACCCTTTATTTTTGGGTTTTTTCACCATTTCAATGAATTTTAGTGTAACTTATTTGCAGAGTTCACATACATGTAACGGAAAGCCGCCACGAAAGAGCCAAACTGCGCCAGCATGGTAGCGATCGCGGTGCCGACCACATCCAGCTTGAAAGCCGCAACCAGCAAAATATCCAGAAAAATATTGACAACTGCCGCGACAATAATAAATTCCAGCGGGCGCTTGGATTCTCCCATGCCTCTCAGCATGCCGCATACCGCATTGTAACCAAAAATAAACGGCATGCCGATAGAAGTAATCATGTATTGTCTGGCTGCGTAAAACGCTTCCTCAGGGCAATTCAAAAGAGTCAGAATCTGACCCGAAAAAAATAACACATATGCCAAGACGCACAAACGAAATGAGCAGCATGACTGTCAGCAGTGTCCCTATCGTTTCTTTGACGCCCTCTTCATCCTTCTGTCCTACCTGCTGCGCTATATATACCTGACCAGCGGAAGCAAGCGCCGTGGCAAGAGGGGTCATAATATCGGAGATTTCTCCGCCCGTTGATACGCCAACTGTTCCGACGCTTCCCACATACTGTCCTATTACCATCAGATCGACCAGCGAATATAACTGTTGGATTAAATTTGTTGCAATAATCGGAAGTGCAAATGAAAGAAGCAGCTTCAAAATAGGCCCTTCTGTCAGATCCTTCCCTGCTTTTCTTTTTCCTGTAGTAGCTTGTACCATAGCAATCCTCGTTCTTCAAATCTTATATACCTGAAAACTTTGTTACAATATTATTTTAAATAAATCCGCGCCTCAATCAATTCGACTTTTTCGAAAAAATACTTTCTCAAGTGGAAACAATGGCTTCTTTGCTTCTTTGCTTTTCATCACGCTTATTAATAATGTGTGTTTCCCGAATCCGTAATCAATTCCAATTTCCGCAGGAATTCGCACTAAATCAGAATTGATTAAATGTATCATTTATTGTTAAAATAAAAAACAAACGAGGAGGAAGTTGATATGTCCATCGGTATCGTGAAAACAAAATACGGCCTGGTCAGCGGAGTGGAATGCACCGGAGAGTATGCCGGCGTCACCATGTTTAAGGGAATCCCCTATGCAGCTCCGCCCATCAGGGAACTGCGCTGGCGTCCACCAGTGGATCCGGACGCCTGGGAAGGGATCAGGGAATGTGACAGCTACGGCCCTGTCTGCATTCAGCCCACAGGAGGGGATCTGAACGCCGAGCCCTGGGCCACGGATTTTTATTACGCGGGTTCCCGGCCCATGGCTGAGGATTGTCTGTATCTGAACGTTACAACAGGCGCCGGTTCCTCGTCGGAAAAGCGGCCTGTCTTTATGTGGTTTCACGGTGGTGGTTCTGATCACGGGTATTCCTATGAAAGAGAGTTTGATCCCAGAGAACTGGCCAAAAAAGGCGTAATTGTAGTCTCTGTGGCACAGAGACTGAGCATATTCGGTTATATGGCTGTTCCGCAGCTTTCCGCCGAGCAGGGCGGTAAAAGCGGAAATTACATTCTGATGGATGACATGAAAACATTGGAATGGGTAATTGACAACATTGAAGGATTTGGCGGAGATCCCTGCTGCATTACCGTTGGCGGGCAATCAGTGGGAAACGGAAAAGCGATTTCCCTGGCCTTCACCCCGCTTGCCAAGGGACATATTAAACGCGTTATCAACCAAAGCGGGCTGCCCTGGATTCGAACATATAAGACTTTGTCAGACGGAGAAACGGAATGGACAGAATATCTGTCTTCCATCGGCATTGATCCATCGACGCCCATTGAAGAACTACGCGGGATTGACCCATATCGCCTGCTGCCCAGAGACAGCAGCGTAAGATTACCCGGAAGTTTATTATATGACGGAGATCTTGTTCCTGACATGCATACAGAGGACAGCATGGACAAAGTCACATCAGAATACGACTTCCTTGCCGGAAGTAATCTGGGAGAAAGCCATTTAAAGCCAGGCGTCAAGCGCGGAGAAATCGGTTTTACTAAGGCTTCTGAGTTTTATGCGTATTGCAGAGAGTTGCTGGGTCCTCTTTACGACAAGTACGATTTTGAAAACCTGGTAAAGGTAACTGATGAAAATGTAGACAGAGAATCCCGGCGTCTTGCCTCTTTTGGACTTGGTGCAAGCGAGCGCATCGGCGGTCTGACCGTCAATGGCTGGTTTGGAAAATGGCGCACAAAGGCTGCCCCGGGGAAAAAGACCTTTAATTATCTTTTCTCCCGAATCACTCCCACTCGTCCGCAGGACGCCAACACGGATCGGGATCGGGATGTTCTCATGAGCTGGCATTCCAGCGAACTCTGGTATACTTTCCATTCTCTTCAGACGAGTGTTCCTCCTGCCAGGCCCTGGGAGAATATCGATTTTGAACTGGCGGATGTCATGAGTTCTTTTTGGGCAAACTTCATCAAAACAGGCGATCCCAATGGTGACGGTCTGCCCTTCTGGCCGGAAAGTGGGGAGCGTTTTGCCTATATGGAGCTTGACGATCCATGCCGTCCCTTTGAAAACGGCAATTCTCGGTTAGACCAGTTAATTATGGACTTTCTGGACAGGCGGGGCGTCCTCCCGCACTACAGGGAATGGAGCGCTCTATGAGACGAGACCGCATGGATGATACATACGAGCAGGAAAAGAGGCGCACGAATTTCAACTCCCTCTTCGTGCTGGTAATCATTCTGGTTATCCTGCTGTTAACCTACCTGGGGCAGATCAACGCCGCCTCCTTCGCCTGGACGGGCAGCGGTCTGACCATGACAGCGGCCGATGATACCGTGTATACTGTATATTATGAAGATATTCTGAGTATTGAGCTTGTCACATCCCCGGACTACGGCGCCTGCGTATCCGGCAATGACGGATTCAGGCAGGATTACGGCACCTGGGAGAATGATCTGTGGGGGACATATCAGCTGTGTGTCACCTCCGCGGCTAAGGAAGCGATCGTCCTGACTTTGACGGACAGTATCTTTGTATTTAATTATGAATCGGACAAGACCACAGAATCTCTGTATGATTATCTGCTGGAGCTTATCGCGGCGGAATGAAGCGAATACAACAGATCGAACGAAATGCCGGAAACGTGAAAGATGCCCGTTTAAAACGGACATCTTTCATTTATGATTTCTAAAAAGGGAAGGGTGTTTCCTTTTTGTCTCTTAAAATCAGAAAACAACTCTGTGAATTACCGAAGGATCGATGTGGTGAATATCCGGTGAGGAAGTTCTGTTCATAAAGTGCCGCAGCTCTCCAGTCATTCCATTCATGAATCTGACCATTTCCTCTTTTCCTTTCGGCAAAGCTTTCATGGCCGCACGCGCTGTACAGACGCCGCTGGCTCCCAGCGCCATGGCTTTAAACGCATCCGCACCGGTATCAATACAGCAGTCCACGTAAATCGGATAATCCGGTCCCACAGCTTTGCGAATCTCCGGCAGCAGCATCACCGGCGGAACCGCACAGTCCATGATCCCATGATGGTGTGACAGCAAAATACCGGCAACTCCGGCCTCCTGACATTTCAGCGCGTCCTGAACGCTGAGCACTCCTTTGGCGATAAAAGGCACCTTTAAAGCATTTACAATCTGTGAAAGCTCTTTCACAGACTTTGGGCCAAACCCATGATCATAATCTCCGTCTTTGGCATAGGCATGATCAATATCCGATCCAACAGCAACACAGCCATATGCCGCCATATTCTGGAGTCTGTCGATCAAATATCCGTTATCCCGATATGGTTTGGATATATGAACTACCCTGGCTCCGCTGTTAACCGCGGCAAGCATGTTTTTCTCTTCCTCCGGGACACGCGCCGCAATCCAGAGCGCGGCGCCCGTCTCAACCGCAGCATCCGCCTGCTCCTTCTGGCGAACTCCGTCCTTGTCATATCCATGTATGACGCCAAACATAACAGGCGTTTTCATTTCATGTCCAAAGAAATTCATATCCGTAGACGCCAGATCGGAATCGATCAGGCGCATCTCTACCAGCAGCGAATCCAGATATTTCCTGGTAAAATCATCAGAACTATAATTACGCCCCTCCGGTCTGGGCATCCCATTATTAAAATCTCCCCGCCTGCCAGGTCCGCCGCCCATCTGCATATTGCTTTTTTCTAAATTATCCGGCATTCATCTTTCCTCCTTGTCTTCATTTACCAAATTATAAAATATAACTCAGGCCATAATCAATTCATCTTTTTCGCTTTCCCGATTTCCGAATTGGAAACAGTGAAAGCTCCCACAGCCGCACATGCGGCAATCTTTCTGTTTTGGAAAAGAAAATCCACGAAATCCGAATTGATTGTTTTTTGCCAAATTGCTATAATTTTAAGAAAAAATTATAACGGAATAGACAGATATCCAACCAGGAGGTACTATAATGAAAGCAGCAGGTAAGCAGAACAGCAAAGAAGCTCGCCAGCAGATAATGCTGACAGAAAATATTAAGACTCTGATCCCGAAAATGGCAGTTCCCACGATCATGGCGCAGCTGATCACCACGATTTACAATCTGGTGGATACCTATTTTGTGAGCACACTGGGAACCAACGCCACCGCCGCGGTAGGCGTCAACAGTTCTATGGAACGTATGATATCCCTGATTGGTTCTCTGCTGGGCGCGGGCGCCTGCAGTTATATTGCCAGACTTCTGGGATCCAGAAAAGAGGAGCAGGCCAACCGGGTATTATCCACCTCTTTTTTCAGCGGAATCGGACTGGGATGTATTTTTATGGTCATTGGCAGACTGCTCTTAAATCAGGCTGTGTACTGGCTGGGTGCGACCCCGGAATGCGCAGAATATTCTGTCTAATACGGAACTTATGTCCTGTATACCGCTCCTTTTATGATCGGCAGTGTAGTCTTAAACATGTGTCTGAAAAGTGAAGGCAGCGCCACTTACGCTATGATCGGGATCGGCTTTGGCGGTATCTTAAACTGTTTCCTGGATCCTTTATTTATCTATTACTTCGACCTGGGCGTGGCCGGCGCCTCCATGGCGACCGCCATTTCCAAAATCATCAGCTTCTGCATTCTCTGTTGGCCCTATATCCGCAAAAACACCATGGTCGTCCTCTCCATACGAAAATTCAAAATCGTACTGAATGACGTAAAAGAAGTCCTGACCATCGGCTCCAGTTCCTTCTTCCGTACCCTGCTGCAGGTCATTGCTTCCGTCGTCATTAACAGAGTGGCCGGCAGTTATTCCACTTCCGCTCTGGCCGCATTGTCCGTGGCCAATCGTATTATGGAATTTCCCTTTGCGTTCATCCTGGGCTTCGGACAGGGTTATCAGCCTGTCGTAGGCTTCAACTGGGGCGCGAAGGCCTGGAAACGCGTAAGAGAAAGCTTTACCTTCAGTTGCCTGGTAGTCTGCATTGGTTCCCTGGTCATCGGCGGCATCATCTGCATTTTCGCCAATCCTCTCATCCTGCTGTTTAACTCCGAAGCGGATGCGGAAGTGATGGAACTGGGAATGCTGTGTGTGCGTCTGCAAGCCGTCTGTCTGATCTTTCACGGTCTCAGCTCTCAGGTCAATATGTTCTACGCGGGGATCGGAAAAGCAAAACTGGCGCTGATATCCAATTTTGCGAGACAGGGATATTGTTTTTATCCCGCGCTTCTTATCGCAAGTCTGACCATGGGTATTTATGGTGTGGCAGCCACACAGGCGCTTGCTGATCTGCTCAGTGCATTCGTGATCATTCCTCTGTGGTTCCATGGATTAAAAATGATCAGGACAGCAGAAGCGGAAGCGAATTCTTAAATCCATTATTTCAAGTAAAAAAGCAGAAACTCCCCGGAAACAATGATCAAAGATCAAAATTTCCGGGGAGTTTTTATCTTTGCATCATTTACTTCGTTTCGAATTTGCTTTCAGCAAGGAAGCTTATAGCAGATCTCAGGCCTTGCCCACGGAACCGAACAGTTCCATCTTCTCCTTGACAGTCGCCTTGATTGCCTCAAAGCCGGGAGCCAGGAGCTTACGCGGGTCATAGCCCTTGCCCTGCAGGTCCTTGCCCTCTTCCACGTATTTGCGGGTTGCGGCCGCGAAGGACAACTGGCACTCGGTGTTCACGTTGATCTTCGCTACGCCGAGAGTGATGGCCTTTTTGATCATGTCGGCCGGAATGCCGGTGCCGCCGTGCAGTACCAGGGGCATCTCGCCGGTCAGAGCCTGGATCGCGTCCAGCGTCTCAAAGCTTAAGCCCTTCCAGTTGGCCGGATATTTACCGTGGATGTTGCCGATGCCGGCCGCCAGGAAATCGATGCCCAGATCTGCGATTGCCTTGCACTCCTGCGGATCCGCGCACTCGCCCATGCCGATGACACCGTCTTCCTCACCGCCGATCGCGCCGACCTCAGCCTCAATGGAAACGCCCTGCGCGTGCGCAGCCGCTACCAGCTCGGTGGTCTTCTCCACGTTCTCCGCGATCGGATAGTGGGAACCGTCGAACATAATGGATGAGAAACCGGCCTCCAGGCACTTGTAGCAGCCTTCATAGGTGCCGTGATCCAGATGCAGCGCGACCGGAACGGTAATCTTTAAATCCTTGAGCATCCCGTTGACCATGCCTACTACTACATCATAACCGCCCATATACTTGCCCGCGCCCTCGGACACGCCGAGAATCACCGGGGAGTTCAGCTCCTGGGCTGTCAGTAAAATCGCTTTTGTCCACTCCAGATTGTTGATATTGAACTGGCCTACCGCATAATGTCCGGCCTTGGCCTTCTGAAGCATTTCGGTTGCTGAAACTAACATATTCACATACCTCCTTTATTATGGAAAGCGCTTATGCGCTCTGTCCCGAAAGATATTTCTCAATCTCGACGACGGCTTCCGCCTCGTCGGCGCCCTCCGCGGTAATCTCCAGCTCCGTCGCGTTCTCCGTGCACAGAGTCATCATGCCCATGATGCTCTTGGCGTTGAAACGGTGTCTGTCATTGCGGATGTAAATTTGACTGCTGTACTGGTTGGCTACCTGCACCAGAACAGCAACCGGTCTGACATCCAGGCCGGATTCCAGCTGAATCTTCACATTTTTTTTGATCATAATATTCCTCCATTGACTTACTATATAGATTAACAGAGCCGCTCTTCCCTGAGCTTCTCTGCAAAGTCACTGATCTTACGAAGTCTGTGGTTGACGCCCGACTTGCCGACCGGCGGCGTCAGATATTCCCCCAGCTCCTTGAGAGATGAATCCGGATGCTCCAGACGGACCAGCGCCATCTCATACAGGCCCTCCGGCAGGCTCTCAAGTCCCCGCTCAGAAGCGATATACTCGATATCCTGCACCTGCCTGTCCGCGGCTGTAACTGTCTTTAAAAGATTGGCGGTCTCGCAGTTGACCCTGCGGTTGACACTGTTGCGGATTTCTCTGTAAGCACGCAGATTCTCCAGATCCAGCAAGGACTTGTGCGCACCCATATTGCCTAAAAGCGTCACGATCGCGCCGCTTTCCTTCAGATAGACAATATCGCCCGTCTTCCTGGCAAGCGCTCTGGCCTCCACATCAAGCGCGGCCAGCTGACACACCAGGAAATCCGCCTGTTCCCTGCAATCGCAGGTGAACTCCATGTGATATCCCTTCCTGGGGTCGCTGATGGAGCCGCATACTAAAAAAACTCCTCTCACGAATGCCCGTCTGCAGCAGATTCTCTCAGACAGATCACGCACTGCTTCCTGTTCAGTATGTTCAATGAGGTGTAAAAAATGAAACAGCTCTTCCTCTGTCAGGTTTTTTTCAGTCTCTATATTAATGGTTTTTTTAATCAATGTAAAGCCTTTTTTTAAGACCGCGGCGTTTTCTGTGCGAAATCCCAGCGTGTAGCAGTCCTCTCTGATCCTGCCGATCTGGCCTCCGTATTCGTACATTCCCATCAGTTCTGCCTGTCTGCAATGCTTCTGAGCAGGTAGAATGGCGGCAAGCTCTTTTTTGACCCCGGAGGAAAAAGACTCCTCTTCCTTTTTTCCCATCGGCTTACCCCCAGTAAACGACCTCCGGCTCAAGTGTCACGCCGGACTTCTCTTCCACGCCCTGTATCACCTTCTCCATCAAAAGCCGCACCTGCGAACAGGTCGCTTTTCCTTTGTTGATGACAAAGCCGCAGTGCTTTTCACTGACACAGGCGTCGCCGATCTGATAACCGGAAAATCCGGCTTCCTGGATGAGCTGCCCCGCGTAATAACCGGTCGGGCGCTTAAATGTGGAGCCCGCGCTCGGATACTCAAGCGGCTGCTTTTCGCGGCGTCTTTTGGCAAGATCTGCCATGCGGAATTTGATCTGTGCGCGGTCTCCGTGCGTAAGCTCCATGGTCACGGAGACCACATAAAGCCCCCGCTCCTTCATGGCACTGCCGCGGTAGGTAAAGCAAAGCTCCTCCCCGGAAAGCGTGAGCAGACGGCCGTCCCGGTCATAAGCCTCCACGCTGGTGACCACATCCTTCATCTCGCCGCCGTAAGCGCCCGCGTTCATGATCACGCCGCCGCCGATGGAACCGGGAATACCGGCCGCAAACTCCAGCCCTGTCAGGCCCTCATCGCAGGCTTTGAGCGCCACTTTGCCCATCAGGGCGCCGGCCTGGACTGTCATGCGCGTACCCTCCACCTGAATTCCGGAAAAAGGTTCCGCCATGCACAGGACGATTCCTTCCACACCCGCATCATCCACCAACAGATTGGAACCGTTCCCCATCAGGTGCAGCGGCACCTGATATTCCCGGCAAAACTTAAGGATTTTGGGGATATCCTCCTGTTCAGACACATAGACAAAGCAGTCCGCCGCGCCGCCGATGTGAAAGGTGGTGTGTTTTGACAGCTCTTCCTGCCATAAAACCTGTGTATGTGCGGCAAATTCTCTGCCGAAGGCTTTTTTCCAATCCATAACGATCCTCAATCAAGTCCGATGATAACAACGTGTAACCTACCCCAGGACCAGCTTCGCCGCGCCGTAAATGCCCGCGTCGTTGCCAAGCTCAGCCAGCTGGAAACGTGCTTTCCTGCAGCCCTTAAAGGCATATTTCTGATAAGAGGGCTCAATATATTCAAATAAAATCTCTCCCGCTTTGCTCACGCCGCCGCCGATGACGAACACCTCTGGATTGGCCACACAGGCCACAGCCGCCAGTCCCTTGCCCAGATAATAACCGAAGCGCTGTGCGATTTCAACGGCCAGAGCGTCACCCTCCCGGACCGCGTCCCAGACATCCTTACAGGTCAGCGCATCACCGAAGCTGCGCAGACTGCTCGCTGCCTCATCCTGCGCAAGACGGCGCTTTGCCAGACGTACCACACCGGTCGCGGAGGCATACTGTTCCAGGCAGCCGCACAGGCCGCAGTTGCAGTGCTCTGTCTCTTCCTCTTCCACCAGCATATGTCCGATCTCGCCGCCCGCGCCATTGAAGCCGGCCACCAGGGAGCCGTTTACGATAATACCGCCGCCTACGCCGGTTCCCAGCGTCACAGCCACCACATCCTGACAGCCTCTGCCGCCGCCCTTCCACATCTCGCCAAGGGCCGCCACATTGGCGTCATTGCCGGCCTTTACCGGTACGCCGACCAGGGGCTGTAAGGTTTCCGCGATATTCAGATCGCCCCAGCCTAAGTTGACCGCGCCGTAGATCAGGCCCGCAGCGTCTACCGGTCCCGGCGCGCCCACACCGACGCCGATCACATCTTCCGCCGCATATCCGCAGGCGGCGCGCTTCTCATTCACGCTGTCCGCGATGTCTTTCAGAATATGACTTCCGTGGTCCTCGGTCACTGTTGGGATTTCCCACTTTTCAAGCACAGTGCCCTGACTGTCAAACATGCCCAGTTTCACGGTCGTGCCGCCGATGTCAACCCCAAATACGATTTTACCCATTTTATGCTCCTCCATTCCTTAGTCTTCCTCATCGTCCCTGTGCATCATGGACTCCTGTAAACGTCTGTACAGCTCCTTCGCGGCGTTGTAGCCCATCCGTTTCTCTCTGTAATTGATGGCCGCGCTCTCCACGATCACCGCCAGGTTTCTGCCCGGACGGATGGGAATCGTGTGACTGACAATCTTATTGCCCAGGTACTCCGTGTACTGCTCCTCCAAACCGATGCGGTCATACTCCCGCTCTCTGTCCCACTCCTCCAGGTTGATCACCAGGTTGATCTCATGGCTGTCACGCACACTCGACACGCCGAACATTTCCTTGATATCCACGATACCGATACCGCGCAGCTCGATGAAGTGCTTGGTCACATCCGGCGCGCTGCCGATCAGGGAGTTATCGCTGATCTTACGGATCTCCACCGCGTCGTCGCTGACCAGACGGTGGCCTCTCTTCACCAGCTCCAGCGCCGCCTCTGATTTGCCGATGCCGCTGTTGCCCGTAATCAGAACGCCCTCGCCGTATACGTCCACCAGCACGCCGTGAATCCGGATCACCGGCGCCAGCTTATAGGTCAGCCAGCGGATTGCCTCAGCCGTAAAGTGGGAAGTCGTGTTTTCAGAGGTGAAAACCGGAATGCCATTCTCCTGCGCTTTCCTCAAAAAGAGCTCATCCGGCTCCAGTCCCCGGCAGAACACGATGGCCGGAATCTCATGGTAACTCATCAGCTTGCTGTAAACCTGTTCCTTGGTTTCCTCCGACAGCTGCAGCATATAGCTCGCTTCCACCAGTCCGATGATCTGCAGACGGTTCCCGTCAAAATAATCAAAATACCCCGCAAGCGGCAGCGCCGTACGATTGATGTCCGCCTCGTAAATTCTTCTTTTGCTGTAATCGATCTCCGGGAGCAGGCTCTTGATGTCCAGATCTTTGACCAGCTCCTTTAAATAAACCCCGTTCCCCATAATGCCTCCTGTGTATTTTCTTATAATGCCTTCTCTGATTGCTTCATCATAGCACAATTTTTTTCAGGACGGAAGGGCGGATTTCTTTTCCTCTTCCTGCTCTTTAAAAAACTCCCGTATTTTCACCGCTTCCGCCCACGGAATCTCCGGAATCGCCGCCAGCTCCTCCAGACTCGCGGCCTTGATCTCCGCGATGGAATTAAACTGCCGCATCAGCGCCTTCCTGCGTGCCGGCCCCACGCCCGGTATGTCATCCAGAAGACTCTTAATCTGATCCTTCCCTCTGAGGCTTCGATGGTATTCGATCGCGAAGCGGTGCGCCTCGTCCTGGATACGGGTAATCAGCTGAAAGCCCTCTGAGTGCGTGTCGATCGGCAATTCTACATTATGAAAATATAGTCCTCTCGTGCGGTGGAAATCATCCTTCACCATCCCGCAGACCGGAATATCCAGATGCAGCTCCGCTAATACCTCCAGGGCAATATTCACCTGACCCTTGCCGCCGTCCATCAACAGCAGATCCGGAAATTTTGTGAAGCTGCCGAACTCCTCCTCTTTGCCCTTTTCCTGCAGCTGCCTTTTCTCCTCCAGGCCATGCGTAAAGCGTCTGGTCAGGACCTCCCGCATGCAGGCGTAATCGTCCGGTCCCGTCACGCTTCTCATCCGGAATTTGCGGTAATCGCTGCGCTTGGGCTTCCCCTTCTCATAGACCACCATGGACCCCACATTTTCAAAACCGTTGGTGTTGGAAATATCAAAGGCTTCCATGCGGTTTAAGCGCTCCAGGCCCAGTAAGGTCTGGATTTCCTTCACAGCGCCGATGGTGCGGCCCTCCTCTCGCTTTAATTTCTCCCTGTCCCTGGTCAGAATGAGAGAGGCGTTGCTGTGAGCGAGCTCTACCAGCTTTTCCTTCTGGCCTTTTACCGGCACGCGGATATAGGCGCGCGCACCGCGAAGCGAGGTCAGCCACTGCTCTAAAAGCTCCCGCTCCTCAAAATCATTCTCCACCATCAGTTCACGCGGAATAAAGGGCGTCCCGCCGTAAAACTGTAAAATAAAATCCCGAATCAGTTCTTCCCTGGGCCGGTCGCCCGTATGCGTCAGATAATAATGCTCTCTGCCAATCATACGGCCGCCGCGCACAAAAAAGACCTGAATCACACAGTCTGTATCGTCCCGCGCCAGCGCGATAATGTCCTTATCCTCCTGGCCGCTGTCCGTGATTTTCTGCTTTTCACTGACCGCCTGCACACTGGCCATCAGATCCCGCAGGCGGGCAGCCTCCTCAAACTCCATCTGTTCGCTGGCGGCAAGCATTTTCTGTGAGAGATCCTCCATCACCGCCTGGTGATCCCCGTTTAAAAAAGCGAGTGCTTTGCACACCCGCTCTCCATATTCCTCTCTGGAAATATAGCCCTGACAGGGTGCGGCGCACTGGCCGATATGGTAATTTAAACAGGCCCGCTCCTGCCCGATTTCCTTCGGCAGGTTCTTATTGCAGCTGCGCAGGCCGAAGAGCTTATTGATCAGCTCGATGGTGTCCCGCACCGCCGCCGCGCTGGAGTATGGGCCGAAATAGCGCGACTTGTCTTTTTTCATCTGTCTGGAAAAAACAACTCTGGGGTAAGCCTCCGCCACGGTGACTTTGATATAAGGATAGGTTTTGCCATCCTTCAAAAGGGTGTTGTATTTGGGGTTGTATTCCTTGATCAGGTTATTTTCCAGAACAAGCGCTTCCAGCTCGGAGTCTGTCACGATGTACTCAAAACGGGCGATCTGGCTGACCATTTTATCAATCCAGGGGCCGCGGCCGATATTTTTGCGAAAATAGCTGCGCACACGGTTGTGAAGATTGACTGCTTTTCCCACGTATATAACAGAGTCGGCCTGGTCGTGCATCAGATACACGCCAGGCTTATTTGGCAGTTTCTTTAATTCCTCCTCAAAGTTAAAATTCTGCAAGATCAGTCCTCATCATCATCCGTCAGATCCGCCCTTGAAAAGCGTCCTCTGCCGGAGGTTTCTTCCTCCTCCGCATCCTTTAACTGGCGCAGCGTCTGCTGGTCCAGCGTCCTCTGAAAATCCGACTTTTCCTGCGTATCCTTCTCCTGCGGACTTTCCGCTGAAGGCAGATTTTCCTGTGCCGATTCAATCATTGACCGGCTTTCCTGCGCCATATTGGAATCGCGCGCCGTATCAGTCTGCGCCGGCTCTTCTTTTATCTTATCCAGAAGCTCCTGTCTTCTCTCCTCTTCCGACTTTTCAGGTTCCGGGATGCCCTTGATCCTCCTGAAAATCTGCATGAATTCCTTGCCGGTGATGGTTTCCTTCTCTATCAGAAACTCCGCGATCTGATCCATGACGTCACGGTTATCTCTCAACAGGTCCAGCGCCTTCTGGTAGCTCTCCTTTAAGACCTTCATCACCTCTTCATCCACCATGGCAGCGGTGGAATCCGCGCACATCAGGCGTTTATTGCCGCTTAAATACTGGCTTTCCACGGTCTCCAGGCACATCAGGCCGAAGCGGTCGCTCATGCCGTACTGCGTAATCATGGAGCGTGCGATTTCTGTCGCTCTCTCTATGTCGTTGGAAGCGCCGGTGGTGATGCTGCCAAACACCAGCTCCTCCGCCGCGCGGCCGCCCAAAAGCTCCACCAGGCGGTCCAGCAGTTCCTCTTTGGAATTCAGATATTTCTCTTCCTCAGGCACCTGCATGACATAGCCCAGGGCGCCCATGGTTCTGGGGACGATGGTGATTTTCTGTACCGGCTCGCTGTTTTTCTGCAGGGCGGTGATCAGCGCGTGGCCGACTTCATGGTAGGAGACGATTCTGCGCTCCTCCTGACTCATGATGCGGTCCTTTTTCTCCTTGCCGACCAGAACCTGTTCCACCGCGCCGAAGAGATCCTTCTGGCTGACGTACTCGCGGCCTTCCTTGACCGCGCTGATGGCAGCCTCATTGATCATATTGGCCAGGTCGGAACCCACCGCACCGCTGGTCGCCAGAGCGATCTCCTTTAAATCCACGGTCTCGTCGAGCTTCACGCCCTTGGCATGTACCTTCAAAATCTCCACACGGCCCTTTAAATCGGGGCGCTCCACGATGATACGCCGGTCCAGACGTCCGGGACGCAGCAACGCCTTATCCAGAATCTCCGGGCGGTTGGTCGCCGCCAGAATAAAGATACCCTTGCTCGAATCGAAGCCGTCCATCTCAGAAAGCAGCTGATTCAACGTCTGCTCACGCTCACTGTCCCCGCCGCCGTAACGGCTGTCGCGGCTGCGGCCAATGGCATCGATCTCATCAATAAAGATAATGCAGGGCGCGTTTTTATTGGCGTCCTCAAACAGGCTTCGCACACGGGACGCGCCCATGCCGACGTACATTTCCACAAAATCTGAACCGGTCAGGGAGAAAAACGGCACCTTGGCCTCGCCCGCAACCGCCTTCGCCAGCAGCGTTTTGCCCGTGCCGGGAGGGCCTACCAATAACGCGCCTTTGGGAAGTCTCGCGCCGATGCCGGAATATTTGGCCGGATTGTGAAGGAAATCCACTACCTCCACCAGGGACTCCTTAGCCTCGTCCTCACCTGCCACATCCGCGAAGGTCACGGAGGTATTCTCCGGGTTGTAGACCTTGGCGGTATTTTTGCCCATATTGAACAGGCCCCCTCCGCCTCCGGCGCCGTTGCCCATCCGCCGCATGATAAAATAAAACGCGCCCCACACGAGCACAATGGGCAGGATATAGGAAAGCAGCAGTGTCAGAATCGTACCGGACGTACTGGCGATGGTACCGGAGAAATCTACCCCCGCATCTCTCAGCCTTGCCGACAGCGTATCATAGTCTTCCATCATGGCCGTCTTATAAATCGTCTGACTCGACTGTGAATAATAATACGATTCAAAGGTTCCTGCTCCCGTTTCTTCCTCGTCATCCTTTAGCTGCAGGTAAATGACAGAATCGCTCACCTGAACCGTCTCCACCTGGTCCGATTCCAGGTAATCCAGAAATTCATTGTAAGTGATCTCCTCCTGAGAGCTGCCGCTTAAAGAACTGGTCATGCTCCAGAGCAGGAGAATGCATACAATCACGGTCACAGCAAACGCGATGATATTGGGGCGGTTGTTGTTGCCGTTTGAGCCGCCCTTGCCGTCTTTATTGTTGTTGTGATTGTTGTTGCGGTTCTGGTTCTGGTTGTTATTGTTGTTATATTCGTCAAGATGATTATCCATTCTTTTTCCCGTTTTCATTTCCCGTTTCTTTAGTCTCTTCGTTAGTATTTCATCGTACGTGAAATTCATGGCTGTTATTTTTTTCGCTGCTGGTAAATCAAATCTATTATATGGTTTCACCCCCTATAAATCAAGTTCGGATTTATGAAAAAAGAGCGTCAAATATGAAAGATTTGTGAATTATTTTCACAAGAAAGCAGTGGATTTTCGGTTTTCCTTATGGTATGATAGGTAGGTATTTTGTTCTGAAACGATTACGGAGGAATTGACCATGGCAGTGAAATACGTATTTGTAACCGGAGGTGTGGTTTCCGGCCTGGGCAAGGGCATCACCGCGGCAAGCCTGGGACGCCTTTTAAAGGCGCGCGGCTATAAGGTGACCATGCAGAAGCTGGACCCCTATATCAATATCGACCCCGGCACCATGAACCCCATCCAGCACGGCGAAGTCTTTGTCACCGACGACGGCGCGGAGACAGACCTGGATCTGGGACACTATGAGCGCTTCATCGACGAAAGCCTGGGCAAGAATTCCAACGTCACCACCGGCAAAATTTACTGGTCCGTCCTGCAGAAGGAACGCAGAGGCGATTACGGCGGCGGTACGGTGCAGGTCATTCCCCATATTACCAATGAAATCAAGAGCCGTTTTTTCAGAGATTACACGGATCCGGATACCCGCATCGCCATCATCGAGGTGGGCGGCACGGTAGGCGATATCGAGAGCCAGCCGTTTTTAGAAAGCATCCGTCAGTTCCAGCATGAGGTCGGGCACGACAACGCGGTTCTGATTCACGTAACCCTGATTCCCTATATCTCGGCCAGCCAGGAGCTGAAAACCAAACCCACGCAGACCAGCGTGAAGGAACTGTTAAGCATCGGTATTCAGCCAGACATGATCGTCTGCCGCAGCGAATATCCGCTCAATCAGCAGATCAAGGACAAAATCGCCCTCTTCTGCAACGTGCCCAGCTCCCGCGTCATGCAGAACCTGGGTGTGGAGTATCTCTATGAAGCGCCTCTGGCCATGGAGGAGGAGCACCTGGCGCAGGAGGTCTGCAAGTGCCTGAACCTGGAGTGTCCTGAACCGGACCTCACCGACTGGCGGCAGATGGTCGCTGATCTGAAAGCACCTGTCACCTCTGTCACGGTGGCACTGGTCGGCAAATATGTCCAGCTCCATGACGCCTACTTAAGCGTCGTGGAAGCCTTAAAGCACGGCGGCATTCCGCAGCACACCACTGTCAATATCAAATGGGTCGATTCCGAGACCGTCACCCCTGAGAATGTGGATGAAATCCTGGGAGATGTGAACGGCGTCCTGGTACCCGGCGGCTTCGGCAGCCGCGGCATTGAGGGCAAGATTTTGGCCATCCAGTACGCTCGCACCCACAAAATCCCTTACCTGGGTCTCTGCCTGGGTCTGCAGCTGACAATCGTGGAGTTTGCCCGCAACGTAGCCGGTTTAAAGGACGCACACAGCATTGAACTGAACCCCAACACCCGCTATCCCGTGATCGCCCTGATGCCTGATCAGAACGGTGTGGAGGATATCGGCGGTACGCTCCGGCTGGGCGCTTACCCCTGTGTGCTGACCCCCGATTCTCTGGCGGCTGAGCTCTACGGCTCCACCGAGATCAGCGAGCGCCACAGACACCGCTATGAGGTGAACAACGACTTCCGCAAGGTACTGACCGACAACGGCATGAAGCTCTGCGGCCTCTCCCCTGACGGGCGCATCGTGGAAATGGTCGAACTGCCAAGGGAAGAGCATCCCTTCTTTATCGCCACACAGGCGCATCCGGAGTTTAAGAGTCGGCCCAACCGTCCGCATCCGCTCTTTAAGGGATTTGTGGCGGCCATGCTCAGAGAAAAAGAGAAAGAAGCGGAAGCATAATCCGAAGAAAATCCTGCCGGTGAATATCACACCCGGCAGGATTTATGTTTCATATATATTCTGTTTTCAGGCTGAGGCCATTTCATTCTGATCTTCTCATACACAGTCACTACATCCAGATGTATCCCCTCACGTCTCGTAGTCGCTGCTTAAGGCAGACTGCATCTCGTAAATCAGCTTTTCGGCATAGTCGCCCGCGTAATTGCCGTCCAGGAAGTTGTCCAGCGCGAAATTCTGCAGGCGGTCCCAGCACTCCGTCTCTCTGCGGATGGTGATGGGATAAAATAAAATTCCCTGATTCTCCGCTGCCTCCAGGTCATCCAGGCCGTCGCCGATCATCAGTACCTTGTCCCTGTCATATCCCATGTCCAGAAACTGTCCGATACAGTATTCCTTGGAACCCGCGTTCTGGCTCAGCATCAGCGAGGTGTAATAGCTTAAACCGTAGTGTTCCCATTCCTCAGAGAGCGCGTCCGGATTTTCCGAGGAAACAACAACAATATCACAGAATTCCGAAGCGTAGGACAGCGTCTCTTCTACTCCCGTGAAGGGGCAGCGTTCCGAGATCGGCATGGTCAGAATCAGTTCACTCGACTTCTGTGACCAGTGAAGCACCTTCTTTAAAATTGGGGGAATCATCATCCTCCATATAGCGGATCAGCGCCGCGTTGGAGTATTGCTTCGTGGAATCCATCCACCGCCTGAACGGCTCCAGATCGCCCACGGGTGTGATATTGGCGTTCACATAGGCAAGGGTGATATACAGACCATAAAAGCGGTTGACGCCGCGCAGATCCGAATAAAGGTTGATGTTATTCCACAGATCCAGGACACGGCTGCGATACTGCGTGAGCCCCCATTCTTCCACAAAGGCAGGGCCAAAACACTTCTGATGCTTGGCCTCCATCGTGTTCATGGCTGTTCCGTCCGAATCCAGACATAGCAGAAACTCATGTTTTTTCTGATAGTTCACAAACTCCCTGTCCATAATGTCCCCCTCTTGATGCGTTATCTGTACATCCCTCCCATACCGCCGTAACCGCCATAACCGCCTGAGCCGCAGCACATGCCGCTGCCGCCGCAGCAGACATTGCAGACCAGGTTTGCGATACAGAGTCTTAAACAGATATCGCTGCCGCCCGATGACGGGAAGCCGTAACCGGCCTGTCTGCGGGTGTACCAGGTGCCGCCGTGCTCTAACTGTGAAACCAGCGACCGATAATCCTGGTTGCCTGGCTCTAAGGACTGCGCTTTTCTCGCGTGCTCTAAAGCCTTGACATTATTGCCCAGTCCCGCGTGCGACAATGCGCTGTAATAATACCAACGGGCGTTTCTCTCACCTTCTGACATGGCGTCAAGGACTGTACGTGCTTCCTTATAATAGCCGCTGCGGATATAATTGCCCGCCGCGCGCAGATGCGGATCATCCTCATATCCGGTATTCTGCTGCTGCCGCCCGTAGCCGCCATAACTGCCGTAACCACCGAAACCACCATAAGCATTTCCATAGCCGCCACTGTAACCGCCGCCATAGCTGCTGCCGGAGGAGCTGTAAGAAGAGTCCCCCTGATATCCCTCGGTTCTCTCCTTCATGATCTGCTGGTAAGCCGCCTGGATATCCTTAAACTTTTCCTCCGCCTGCGCCTTGTTGGGATTGTTGATGTTGGCGTCCGGATGGTATTTTCTGCTCAGTGTTTTATATGCTTTTTTGATTTCCTCGTCACTTGCGTTTCTGCTCACTCCCAGAACGCTGTACGGATCACTCATGCTCTTTTTCCTTCTCCCGCTTTTCTCTCACGATCTGATATCTGCACCACACTCCGGAATACAGGATATTCCGCAGGATATCCACGTGCTCGATGATCGGCAGCTGCTCAAATGCCTTGCAGCACTCCGCGATCATCATGGTCAGAATCGTATGCATGTCATCCTCGAATTCCGGATTCTGATAACGATCCTTCAGCGGATTATAGTTATTCTTTTTGATATCCTCTTCGATGTCCTCATATGCGTCCATCAAATAGATAAATTTGCCCAGATAATAGCCCAGCCGGCGCAGGATTTCCTCCCACTCATCGTCCTTCATGGCAACAATCTCGGCCATCACGGAGCCGAAAAGCCCGGCCATGGTGTCAATGTCGGTCTGCCCGTTTTTCTCCTCCGCGGCAATCTGACGCATCAGTTTGAAGATGGTGTCCACCTTTTTGCGGTATTTATCATTGATCCGGCGCTCGCCTCTGCCCAGAAACTTCTCCAAGGTGAGGGCGGTCACCTTTTTCTCATCCTTCCAGTCGTCCTGCGCTTTTAAATATGTCAGCAGAATGTTCATGTCCGCCACATACTCTGTCACTTCACTGGTCACGGCGGCATGCTTTCCCACCGGATGAGGCAGACACCTGCGATACTCTGTCGTCTCCTCCGGCTCATAGAGTGAAGTCAGGAGCATCAGCACGAAGGTCATATCATAGCTTAGAGAAATCTGGCCTGTCCTGCCGTAATATTTTTTCAGTGCATGGCACAGGCCGCAGTAGTAGGAATGGTAGACGTCAAATTCCTTGTATTTCATTTCAGCTTTATTGACGATCACATATCCAAACATCCTTCGTCACCTCAGCTGCGCTTTGTAAATTCCGTACCGCATTTGCGGCAGGTGATTACGATCTTGCCCTTTCCTCTGGGAACACGGATTTTCTGCCCGCAGCTCGGGCACTTGTAGATATGATAATCCTTGCTCTGGGAAGCATCGCGCTTAAAGCGGCCGAATTTATTTTTGACTGTCGATTCCATCTGCAGATATTTCTGATTTTCCGCGTACCGTTTGGCGGTATTTTTGGAAAATGTGCGGAACAGTTCGATCACCAGGCAGACCAGTCCAATATAATAAAATACCTGTCCGAAGATAAAGGACAGCACCAGGCAGACAATCACCACGATGCTCAAAACCTGGTTTAAACGGTCCGTTCCGTAGCGCCCATACATGAAACGGGCAAATCGATCTCTTAATCTCATAATATAACACCTCGCTGAAGAAATTGAAATTTGTTTTACACTAACTTAGTCCAAACCTCAAACTTTCTCAATTAATTATATATGAAAAAAAGTGAAACTTTCCTTAAAAGGCTGTTATTATTCACAGACGCTGGTGTGTATCAAATAGCCTCCAGCGCCGCCGCGATATCCTCAATCAGGTCTTCCTTATCCTCCAGACCCAGGCTGATGCGGATCAGCTCCGCGGGCACGCCCGCTTCGCGCAGCTGCTCGTCATTCATCTGGCGATGTGTGGAGGTTGCAGGATTTAAGCAACAGGTGCGGGCATCCGCCACGTGTGTCTCAATCGCGCCCAGCTTCAGATTCTTCATGAAAATGGAAGCCGCCTCGCCGCCTCCCTTTAAGCCAAAGGACACGACGCCGCAGCCGCCGTTCGGCAGATATTTCTGCGCCAGCGCGTAATATTTGTCTGTGGGGAGGCCGGAATAATTGACATAAGCGACCTTCGGATGATTGTAAAGAAACTCCGCCACAGCCTGCGCGTTCTCCACATGGCGCGGCATGCGCACATGCAAGGACTCCAGACCCAGGTTCAGATAAAACGCGTTCTGCGGGGACTGGATGGAACCAAAGTCGCGCATCAGCTGCGCCGTACATTTGGTGATAAAAGCACCCTCCTTGCCGAATTTCTCCGCGTAGGTAATGCCATGATAGCTGTCGTCCGGCGTGCAAAGTCCCGGATACTTGTCCGCGTGGGCCATCCAGTCAAAGTTGCCGCTGTCAATGATAGCGCCGCCCACGGCGGTCCCGTGGCCGTCCATATATTTGGTGGTGGAATGTGTGACGATGTCCGCGCCCCATTCGATTGGTCTGCAGTTCACAGGGGTGGGGAAGGTATTGTCAATGATCAGCGGCACGCCGTGCGCGTGCGCCACTTTTGCGAAAAGCTCGATGTCCAGAACAGTCAGCGCCGGATTGGCGATGGTCTCGCCGAACATGGCTTTGGTGTTGGGCTGAAAGGCCGCGTTTAATTCCTCCTCTGTCGCGTCCGGAGAGACAAAGGTGGCGGTGATGCCCATCTTCGCCATGGTGACGCTGATCAGATTAAAGGTACCGCCGTAAATGGTGGAGGAGGACACGATATGGTCTCCGCACTGGCAGATATTAAACAGGGCGAAGAAATTGGCTGCCTGGCCGGAGCTGGTCAGCATCCCCGCCGTGCCGCCTTCCATCGCGGCAATCTTCGCTGCCACCATGTCATTGGTAGGGTTCTGCAGACGGGTATAGAAATAGCCGCTCGCCTCCAGATCAAACAGCTTTCCCATATCCTCGCTGGTATCGTATTTAAAGGTAGTGGACTGAATGATCGGGATCTGGCGCGGCTCGCCATTGCCCGGCGTATATCCGGCCTGTACACATTTGGTTCCCATTCTGAATTCGCTCATGGTGGTCTCCTCTCTGGGTCGTATGCATTTCCTTTATAATGAGCGGCAAATCATTTTGTCGTTCCTCATAAAACAACTGTACCCAGTGTAGCATTAATTAAATTTCCAGTCAATGGCTACTGCTGTGACAATTTTCCAATTTTAATAAACCCAAAAATCTCCTTGCGTTTCTCCAACATTTATGATACAGTTTAATCAGAAGTTAGGCATGTCTAACTTCATAAAATGAAAAGAAAGCGAGGTAACTATATGAATATCCTTTTCAGTCTTCTCTGTGCGGCCTGCATACTCGCCTTCTTCAGAGCCGTCAAGCGCCTGTGCATGCATATCCTGCAAAAGAAAACTCCGAAGGCCGCGCCGCGAACTGCATGAATACGGGTCTTCCTGCAAGCAGATTTCATCAGCGCGTGCCAGGCTTTATATCCGTCATTCTGACAGCTCTCCCAGCTTGACCACAATCACATCGTCCAGAATCACAATTGAGCCGTCGTCCGGATAAGAAGGCATGTCATCCAGAACCTCCTGATACTCTGTGATAATCGCGGCGCCGTCCGTCTCATTTAAGGTGACGCCCAGATAGATGCGGAAAATATTCTGGCGGATCAGCGGAGAGTTGATGGCATTGGCCACGTCAATGGTGCCGGTCATATTGCTGACCATACGGACTTCCCAGATATTGCGGTTCACGACATCATCATACATGCCGTAAAAGAGTACCTCTTTGTCCTCACTGTAGTCTTCCGTGCTCTGGATGCGTGTGTTGAGCGTCTCCATGAAGGTGTAGATCTCGCTGTTGGCCAGCTCCAGATTCAGATAATAAAGGTTCGCCAGACGCACATAGAAAAAGATGACCAGCACAAGTGCCAGCAGATAGACATAACGGGCCGCCCCGGCTATCAGCGCCTTCAAACTCTCACCGGTCACCTGGTCCAGGAACACAAAGGGGAGCAGGAACACCAGCACCACAGAGTAGCACATCATCGTGTGGACATTGGAGGCATCATTGCTCATAATATAAATGGAGTTCACCGCCAGCGGAAAAATGAGGGTAAAAACAGCCATCGCGACAGTCTTGAAGACATACTTACGGTTCTGAATAAAGGACAGAATAAAGAAAATGACTGTCAGAATATAACCCGCGGCAATCACGGCCCGGATGATCCCATAAGACGTGACGTCCAGATAATTCTCCGTCATCAGTTTGAAGAACCAGCCATAAGCGGTACTGATAATAGAAGGAATCTGCGACAGGCTGATCTGCCCCATCTGGCTCATGCCCTGATAGCTGGCAAGTTCCACGTTCTGAATTTTCAGCATGATCTGATTGACGCCCAGATACAAGAGGACGCCGAAAAGCAGGCTGCACAGGCTTTTCAGGGAAATGATAACCAGGCTTCTGACATCCGTGTCATCATTCATACAAAGGGTAATCAGGTAAAGCAGCAGAAAGCTTGCCAGCAGGCCCCAGTACGCCTGATAAATCCCCAGCGAACAACAGATCAGCAGAATGGAAAAAAGAAAGCCATATCGATAGTTGATCAGCACATGATACGCGATGGCCATAAAGAGAATCGCCAGCGCATAAAAGGGCACGGTAAACATAAAGCCCATCGTGCAGGTCACGGTAGGAAACGACACAAACAGCGCAGCAAAAATACGCTTCACCCACCGGCTTTGAAACGAAAATGGTTTTAAAAAAACAGTGATGCTGAGCCCCAGTAAAATGATGAAAAAAGCGCCGTTTAAAAAAGGAGTGCTGTAGACGCCGTCGATGCGGAACATGAAATTGCCCATCAGCGCCAGAAGCCACCGCCCCAGCGTATATCCCAGGCCATAATGAAACATGGAAATATAATCATCAATATTGGCCAGTTTATTGGTCAGCATGTAGCCGTGCGCCAGAAGGCCCACCAGAATGGCGGTGATGAAGACGTCCTTTTCCTGAAGCCATTCCTGTGTTTTGTGCTCTGTCTTTTCCTGTATCTGCCGCAGTTTTTTACAACACTGAGATGTGTTGAATTTCATTTCGGATTTCCTTTGCGCTCTTTATATATCATTTTTTATTCTTTTGCCGCGATTATACTATATGCTTCTGAGAGTTACAAGACATCATTTTCTGTGCCGGCCCTTTCATGGGGAATATCATTTCCTTGAACCGTTTCCCTCACGTCCATTCACATTTCCACGTGCGGAAAGCGCTCTGATACACAGCCCGCTGATAATCCCCACCACAAGTCCCGCCGCCGCACCCAGCAAAATCAGATACGGCAGGTAATACAAGACCGCCGTCGTCCGCATCACAGCCACTGCTGCCGCAAGCTGCCCCAGATTGTGGCATACGCCTCCGGCAATACTGACGCCCGCAATTCCAAAGCGATCTGTTTTTTTCAGTAAGGTCATGACGCCAAAGCTGAACAGCCCTCCGGCCAGGCCAAAGAGCAGAGCTGTCAGGTTGCCAAAGGTAAAGCCCACCAGAATAATACGAACCAAATTGATCAACAGCGCATCACCTGCTCCCACGCAGTACAGCGCCGTCACGATCACAATATTGGCAAACCCCGGCTTCGCCCCCGGAATCATGAGAAACTCCGGAAGCAGCCACTCGATATAGCTGAATACAAAGGCCAGCGCGAGCAGCAGACCATTTGTTGTCAGTCGGCGGATATTCATGGGGTTCCCTCCATTCCTGAAAGCATTTACAGGAAATGTTTAATGGTCTCTTTGTCAGCCAGAGCGTTCTCCAGTATCCGGCTCAAAACTGACGTATAACCCTTTCCAAGAGATTTGGCTGTTTTCAATGCCTGTGGAGAAAGGCGCAAGGTCACTGTCTGTTTCCTTCTCTCTTCCTGCCTGTCCTTCGCAATACGTGAAAACTGCAACAATTCTTCATCCGTAAGTTCACGGCAGTCCTCGTCCGGCGTAACAGGGCGGTCAGATGCCTCCTGCAGCATCTTTAATTGTTCTTTTGTCGGTTTTTCTGTGACATCAATATTCATTTTCACCATGATAATATGCCTCCTTTTCCCTCTCGGTCGCTAACCTTGCGGATATAATCCTGACAGTATAATTTCTTTCTGTATGTACTACCATCACAACAACCGCCGTACCGTTAATCAGCCCTATTGTAATATATCGGTCTTCATATATAGAATGAAGCACATCATATTTTTCTATCCTCCTGCTGTCTCCGAAAACAAGAGCAGCCGTCCGGAAATCTATACCATGTTTTTCAATATTGCTTTTTTCTTTCTCTTCATCCCACTCAAATTGCATATTTTCCTCCCATATATTATATTTAATTGCAACATAAAATGCAACACAAAATGTGTTACATTTTATCTTTCGTATATTGGCTTCTTATGAATTTCATTGCCCGCTCACAATCATCACAATCACCTGATGAGGCAGACAGGCGATAGGCACGCCAACCTGCGTAATTTTTCCCTGGCGGACGCAGTTTTGGTTGGGGCAGTCAGCTTCGGACATATAAACGCTGCCATCCTCGATGACGACAACATTGTGCATGCCCTCCTGGTCGATGCTGTAAGTTGTGTTTTCACTTAACGGAAGGCGGGCGACTTCTTCCCCGGCGACTTCGATTACGGCATAGTATTGAGTTTCTGCGGTTTCTGAAGCACTTTGTGTATGCCTCAGGAACAGGAAGCAGATGAGAGCGACCGCGGCCGCTAAAATAAACAGTGCAATATCTGTTTTCTTAGCTATTTTCAATGTTGCACCACCTTGTCACCCACGCACCATCCTGATTTCCGTTAAGAAATCCTGACACATTTTCTTTTATGTGTCGCTCTCACTCCAAACTATCACCGTCCCATCCTCCAGCACCAGGATCACCTGTGAAAGCACGTCATAATTCTCATCCACTTTCAGCCGCCGCCAAAGATCTTCTGCGCTCTCCTGTGTCCCTGCCAGGACAAACATGGTGGACAGCGCATCGCTGTGCCAGGCCGCCGCGCTGTCCGGATAATCGGAAGTGTCCATCACCACGGTTGCGCTGACGATCTCCGTATCCGCCGGGTATCCTGTAGCGGGGTCAATAATGTGGTGATACCAGACGCCGTCCACCTCCTGCCCTCTCTCGTAAATACCGGAGGTTACCACATAGCCGTCACTCAGGGACACAGTGCCCGCGTAGTTCTCAGAGAGAGGATTTGTAACAGCTACCGTATAGCCTTCCTCCCCGCCCATGACAAAGACATTGCCGCCGAGATTAACAATCACATGCGTCAGACCATGCTCCGTAAAATACTGCCGCAGGACTTCACACATATAGCCTTTGGCGATACTTCCAAAATTCAGCTGCTGCCCTTCACCAAGCGTCAGGGTATTGCCCGACAGAGACACTCGGTTGCTGCCCACGAGTGACATTGCCTGTGCAATCTGTTCCACTGACGGAACTGTAAAGTCCTCGTCCGTCACATTCCAGAGGTCGGACAGAGGCGTGATGGTCAGATCGAAGAAGCCGCCGGAGAGTTCATAATCATACAGGCCCGCTTCGATCAGATCGCGGCAAATGTCAGAAATCTCATAAGTATACTCCGCCATCACAGCGGCTTCTGATTCTCCCCCGGTTGTTGCATCATCGTCTGTTTCGTCTGCTTCTTCATCAGCTGCCCCATCCGGTTCTTCTTCGGATATTGCCTGCCTCTGCGCGGCATTGATCGCGCCAATCTCACTATTCTCATCAAAGCGGTCCAGATATTTCGCCTCATATTCCTGGCATAAGAGCAAAGCGTCCTCCAGAATCTGAGAAGTTTCATCGCTTTCCGCCTGAGAGGTATATGCGGTCAGGGTGATGACCGTATCAAAGCAGTAACCGGTTTTGTAGACAGTGATTTCTGTGTCAGAGGTTACGCCGGTGCCGCTGTTTTTCCAAACCATCCAAAACGTAATCAGCAGGGATAAAACCAGCAGCATAATCAGCAGAACAGGCAAAATTTTCAGGCGAAGAATCCGTTTTCTGTCCATCAGCCTGCCTGCGCGTCCTTCTTCTGAATAGAATGTGCCGGACACTTCTCCACGCAGGCCCCGCAGCCCGTACACAGGCTGTAGTCGATCACCGCCAGGCCATTGTCCATCTTCGCCGCGCCACTCGGGCAGACTCTCGTGCAGAGCGTGCAGCCCCTGCATCCAACATCGCAGGCCGCCATGACCGTTCTCGCCATGTCATGGGAGGAGCAGCGCACTCTGACAGGCGCGCTCTTTGGTATCAGGGAAATCAGGTGCTTCGGGCAGGCTGCCACGCACTTGCCGCAGGCCTTACATTTGTCCTCATCCACCACCGCGACGCCCTGCACCACATGGATAGCGTCAAAGGGACAGGCTTTGACGCAGCTGCCAAGACCCAGGCAGCCATAGGCGCAGAGCTTGTCTCCGCCGCCCGGCGCCACAGCGGCGGCCTTACAGTCCGCCTTCCCGTAATATTCATATTTCACGCGCGTCACAGTGCAGTCTCCGGCGCAGGCCACAAAGGCGACCTTCTGCTCGCCGGCCTGAGCCTCCACGCCCATAATCCGCGCGATCTCATCTGCCGCCGCGGCACCGCCCACGGGGCAGGCGTTCACCGGCGCGTTTCCTTCCGCAATTGCTTTAGCCAGGCCGTCACAGCCCGCGTAACCGCAGCCGCCGCAGTTGTTGCCCGGCAGCGCCGCGCGCACGGCTGCCTCCGTCTCATTTTCCTCCACCGCGAATTTTTTGCCGGCCAGGCAGAGTAGGACGCCGATCAACAGCCCTACCGCGCCTACCAAAACCGCAGACAGAATGATTGTCGTCACATCCATCGTATTCACCCAATCCTATCCCTAAGCTTCCACAGGCTTTTTTAAAACAGCCCCGAAAATCCGATAAACGCCATGGCCATCAGCCCCGCTGTAATCAGTACAATCGGCGTTCCCTGAAAGGCCTTCGGCACATCGCAGCCCTCAATCTTTTCGCGGATGCCCGCCATAATCACAATCGCAACCGTAAAGCCAACAGCTGTGCCAAAACCGTTTAAGATACTGTAAAGCACATTATAATTTTCCTGCACATTGGTCAGCGCCACACCCAGCACCGCGCAGTTGGTAGTAATGAGGGGCAGGTAGACGCCCAGCGCCTGATACAGGGCGGGACTGGATTTTTTCAAAAACATTTCCACTAACTGCACCAGCGCCGCGATTACCAGGATAAAAACGATGGTCTCCAGAAATTCCAGGCCGTTCGCCGCGAGAATATACTGATAAATCAGGCTTGTCACCGCTGAGGACACGGTGATGACCAGAATCACCGCCGCACCCATACTGGCCGCAGTCTTCACTTTTTTGCTCACGCCAAGGAACGGACACAGGCCCAGGAACTGGCTTAAGACCACATTTTCCACCAGAGCCGCCGCCAGGACGATCTGTAACATTTCCTTCATGCCTTCGTCCCTCCCTTCAACTCCGCGGAGTTAGCCGCTGCTGTCTGTTTTGCCGGTTGATCAGCGGTTTTCACCGAATTTACAGCTGCCTTCCCCGCACTCTCTGTTAATTTTCCGCGGTTCTCTGCACACACCGCCCCGAAACAGGAGGCACAATTGCCGCCGCAGGCCAGCTCTCCACCATTTGCCGCCGTGCTGTAAGCAGGCACTTCCCCTGCCGCTGCCGCTTTCGCCGCCTTATGATTGCGGTACGCGTTCTGCGCCGCAATCAGAAACGCCAGCACGAAAAACGCGCCCGGCGCCATCACAAAGAGACTGATGGTGAAATCCTCCGGAATGACCTGTATCGTGCCAAACAGCGTGCCGCTGCCCAAAAGCTCTCTGAAAATTCCAATGCTGGTCAGGCCCAGCGTAAAGCCGAGTCCCATGCCCAGGCCGTCAAAGGCCGACAGAAGCGGCGGATTTTTGGACGCGTAGCTCTCCGCACGGCCCAGGATGATACAGTTCACCACGATCAGCGGAATGTAAATGCCAAGCGCCGAATCCAGTGAGGGAATATACGCTTTCAATAACAGCTGCACGATCGTCACTAACGTCGCCACAATCACAATATACGATGGAATTCTGACCTTGTCCGGAATCATTTTCCGCATGGCGGAAATCACGAAATTGGACATCACCAGCACCACCGTGGTCGTCAGTCCCATGCCCAGCGCGTTCACCGCCGAGGATGTCACCGCCATGGTGGGACACATGCCCAGCATCAGCACAAAGGTCGGATTTTCCTTAATCAATCCATTATAAATCCGTTCCGTACACCCTTTCATTCCGACACCTCCTGCAGCGCCCGCACAAAGGCAAGTCCGGCGTTTACGGCTGATGTCACCGCCCTGCTGGTGATCGTCGCGCTGCTGACAGCCACAATTTCCTCATCCGCGCCGCTTTCGCCCTTCACAACCGTGAAAGCGTCCACAAGCCTGCCCAGGTACTGATCCTTAAACTCCGCCTTCTGCGCGTTCATGCCCAGACCCGCGGTTTCCTCAATCGAAAGGAACTCCAGTCCCGTCACGCTTCCTTCCGTGTTCATGCCGAGCGCGATTTCAATATCGCCGCCGTAGCCGGCATGTGACACGCTTGTCATGACATAACCGATGACCTCGCCTTCAGAATCAAGAGCCGCCATGCATTCGGTGATCTCCACCTTTGTCAGTCCGGCCTCCTCAAAAATCGTCTCCTGCTCCTGAAGCAGAGTCGTAATGACATCCATCTCCGCAAAGCCTGCCGCGTTCGCGCACACGGTCTGGTAGGCTTCCTCTTTCTCCTGCTGTTCCCGCAGCTCAATGGGTTCTTTGGTTACCACATATACCGCTCCCAGCAGAAGGCCCGAAATCAGCGTGATCAGAAATAAGGACAGTGCCGGCGCAAACAGAGATTCATTCTTTTTTGCCATGTTTTCCGCCCTCCCTTCCAAACGCCACCGGCCGGGTCACTTTCTCAATCAGTGGCACCAGCAGGTTGCCGATGATAATGGCGTAAGAGACGCCCTCCGCGGAGCTGCCGTACAGTCTGAAAATTGCCGTCAGCACGCCCAGCAGCACACCAAAAATCACTTTTCCTTTTTCTGTGATGGGGCTGGTCACATAGTCCGTCGCCATGAAAAACGCGCCCAGCATGAGACCTCCGCTGAAAAGCTGTCCCGCCAGATACTGCGCATCCAGATGATTGGGACTGAACAGGATCATCATAATCAGGAAGCTTCCCAGATATGCCAGTGGAATGTGAATTTGAATCACCTTTCTCACCAGCAGATAAACACCGCCCAGAATTAACAGAAAAGCGCTGGTCTCGCCGATCACGCCCAGGGTCGTCCCCAAGAAGACATCTTTTAAGGAAATAACCCCTTCCTGCGCAAGCGCAAGCGGCGTCGCGGAAGAAACCGTCTCACTGATTTTTGCCGCCGCAAGGCTTCCGCTTGCCAGGGAGAAATTGGTCATGGAGCCTGCAAAGGATATGCTTAAGAAAACTCTGCCGCCCAGCGCCGGATTCATGAAGTTCTGTCCAATGCCGCCGTAGAGCTGCTTCACCACAATAATGGCAAAAGCCGCGCCCAGCAGCGCTTTCCAGACCGGGAACTGGGACGGCAGGTTCATGGCAAGCAAAAGCCCTGTCACCGCCGCGCTGCCGTCAAAAGCGGTAATTTCCTTTTTCATGCATTTCTGAAATATGTACTCAAAGGCCACGGCTGCCGCCACGCAGACGACCTCCAGCAAAAGCGCGTGCCAGCCGAACCAGACCGCTCCCGCAACAGCCGCGGGGAGCAGCGCGATAAAGACATCCGTCATCAGCTGCCTGGTTGTCTTTAAATCCCGCACATGCGGCGAAGTGGAAACATGATATGCCATTTTATTTGCCCCCTTTCTGCCGTTTCAAAGTCAGCGTGTCTTTCCTGGCCTGCTTCATGACCTGGGTTAACGGCCTGCCCGCCGGACAGATGTAGGAACAGCAGCCGCACTCGCAGCATTCCAGTCCGTCCACCTTCTCAAACATTTCCAGATCCCCGCGCTCGGCATAACGCACCGCCAGGTTCGGGAGAATATGACCCGGACAAACCTGCGCGCAGCGTCCGCAGCGGATGCAGGGGGAGACTTTTTTCTCCGCCGCCTCGTCCTTCGACAGACAGGTCAGGGCGGAGCTGTTTTTCGTCACCGGCACCTCCAGGGAGAACAGCGCCTGTCCCATCATGGGGCCGCCGGATAAAAGCTTCGCGGGCTCCTTACAAAAGCCGCCTGCCTTCTTCACAAGATCCTGATACAGAACGCCGGTCGGCACCCGGAAATTCACAGGCGAGGCGATGGCGTCCCCTGTCACAGTCACAATTCTGCACAGCAGAGGAATCCCCTTGGCGACTGCCTGATAGACGGACACGACGGTATCAATATTATCGACGATGCAGCCCACGTCCGCAGGCAGCATCTGGTAGTTGATTTTGCGGCCGGTCACGGCATAAATCAACGTCCGCTCGCCGCCCTGGGGATATTTCGTTTTCAGCGGGCAGACGGAAATATTGGGGAGATTTTTTGTCATCTCCTTAAGCTTCGCGATGGCCTCCGGCTTGTTGCTCTCGATGCCGATGACACCCTTTGCGTTGGGAAATAAGGAAAGGATGATCTGTAAACCACCAATCACCTTTTCCGGTTCCTCCAGCATGACCCGCTCGTCGCTGGTCAGATACGGCTCGCACTCGGCGCCATTGACAATCACGGTATCGATCGCGGCAGGATCTTTCGGAGATAATTTGACGTGTGTGGGGAAGGCAGCGCCGCCCATGCCCACGATACCGGCGGCTTTGATCAGATCCAGCTTTTCCTCACGGGAAAGCGCCATCCAGTCTCTTTCGGTACCGAATCCTTCGACTTTTTCGTAGAGAAAGTCATTGGTGATGACAATGCTCTGCACCATCGCTCCGCTGGCGGTCAGGTGCGGCGTGATGGCCTTCACGGTACCGGACACGGAGGAGAGGACATTCGCGCTGACAAAGCCCTGCGCCGCTCCGATGCACTGGCCCACCTTTACCTGGTCTTTGACCTTCACGGTTGGGACAGTGGGAGCGCCGATATGCTGGGACAGAGGATAAACCATCGTTTCTGATTCCGGCACGAAGTCCACGATCGGGCTGTGTCTGGAAAGTTCTTTTCCTTCTTCGGGGTGGATGCCGCCCCGGAATGTAGCAAGTTTCATTTTCCCGCCTCTTTTCTGATTATAACCTACAGCAATCATATTGTCGCGAGATGAAGCATAAACTGCTTCGCTCATACGTGCCAGGCATTCCGATGAGCCTATGGGCAAGGCAATCGTGTTCGGTGAGGCCTCCACGATTACCTATAGTCTCATCTCCATGGCACGAAAAATCACTCAGCAGTTTATACTTCCTCACGCTCTGTAATGCAATTTATCAAAAGTCTGTTCCGTTTTATCATTTATCATATTATTGTAAGTGTAACAATCTCTCTGCGATGCGTCGACTTCCCTCGCCATCAACCAGTGACATCAGCTTCTTAGAATACATCTCACGCAGATCAGAGCTTCCGCACAGCCTCTCTGCTGCCGCGCAGATTTCCGGGATCATCTCATCTCCCAGTGATAAATAATCTCCGCCGTAGCAGCTGTATCCCTGCTCCTGCCAGATTCGGGTGGCCAGGCACTGGTTGTCCGCGAAGGAAAATCCGATCATGGGTACGCCCAGGCAGGCCAGCTCCTGCATGGTGCCGCCCGCCGCGGTAACGGCGAATTTCGCGCCGTTCATGACAGGCCACATATCCGGCACATCACAAAGGACACGAAGCCGTGGCTCCTTCTTTTCAAGCTCGCGCAGCGCACCGATGCTTAGACTGAAACGACCGCAGACTGCGCAGATTTTCTCCACTTCCATCCAGGGTTCCTTTAAAAGAGCGCCGACAATTTTTTCCGCCAGGCGGTAAGGGTCGCTGCCGCCGGTGGTGACCAGAATGTACGTCTCCTCACGCTCTCCTCTGTGAGCCTTAAACTGCGGTTTGAGCGGCGCGTAGGCGGGGCCTCCCAGAATTTCAGTATTCGCGCCGCAGGCGGAATAGTCCATCTTTGCCCCGTAAATGTTCCCATTGATAATCAGATTCACGGGATACGGGAAAGCGTTCACATCATCCAGATACGCAACCTTTCCCCATTTTCGCAGCGTCCGCAGATATGCGTCTGTCACATGGTAACTGTCCACCAGGAACAGACATTTTTCATCACCTGTTAACCGTTCCAGCACCGGCAGTTCTTCCTCCATCCTCCGGTAATCTGTCCCCAGCACCTCACAGTCAAATCCGGCCTTTCTCACAATCGCGGCAGTCTCTTCGCCAGCCGCCAGAAAACAGACGTCCCCATCCCGCTTGAAAATCGCGTCCGCGACTGACAGACAGCGCGTAAGATGCCCCATGCCGATCTTCGCGTTTCCATCTGTTCGTATGTAAATTGTCTTTTTTTCTTTTTCCATAATCAAATTTTTATGAGCCGACAAGCACATCCATTTCAGAGACAAACTCCCGCATGCCCTCCACTGCCTCTCTGCACTCCTCAACCGTATACAGTCTGTGTTCGCCAGAGGCAAAGCACGCCGTCATATAGTCATTCATCTCTTTTGAGTAATGACTCGCGTCCGAGTAATGATTCAGGTCCGTGATGAAATCAGTCATATCCTGAAAATAATAAATCTCTACATTGGAGTACTCCAGCAGCGTCTCCAAAATCTGCAGCGTTCCGTCCAGCTCCGCCTCCCAGGTGCCGGCCGCGTACTCCGTATTCCAGTGCAGCACGCTGTAAGCCGGAAAAAATACTGTAAAGACCGTATCCGGCATGCTCTCTATATAAGGAAGAAGATAAGTCTGAAGATTGGCGCTGATATAGTCCGCAAAAAAGTCTCTGCCGACAGACTCTGACACAGTCTCAGGGATATCGTAGCTGCTCATCACCGCCTCCTCCCCATAAGACATGTTCTGCCAGAACCAGTATGCCTCATTAATCGGCGTATTTTCCCCTGTAAAAGCGGGTAAAAGGATATAGTCCAGGAGCACATCTTTATTGAACAGATAAGAAACGTCGTTGAACAGATTCTCATCATACAGATATTCCGGCAGCTCATAGATCTGTTCGCCCAGAGCGTACTCAAAGCTGTAGGTATCGATGCAGAGAAAGACCTGCTTTACCTCATTATCGCTGCGGTTCACCTGCTCCAGCAGCATACTCAGATCCTTCGGCGCTGCGGCGTTGCTCGACAGCTTCACCGTGTTTAAGCCCAGCAGCTGTGCAAACAGGAGCGTGTCAAAATTATCCGTCATGGAAGAGCCCAGAATCACGCTGTCATATTCAAAATTCCTGGCAATCCCCGGGTTCTGGCTCTGCTGGTTGTCAATGACATAGTTGACACCGTTCAAAGGCGCGTGATACTGGAAAAAAGGGTCCACCACGATGGTCAGACCCGCCAGGCCCAGCAGACCTGCAAGGATCAATGCCAGAAGTACCTTCAGTTGTCTATTCGCGGATTTTTTTCTCATACGTACTTAATAGATTATAAAACATCCTTCAGCAGGTACCCCTGCGCCGTCTGTCTTTTCATTTCAGCGCTGTTCTGAGCTGTTACTCAAAAGTTAAAATACAGGAACGTGCTCACACCGGAGAGCGACAACACGCTCCACACGGCAATCATCGACAGCGTCGCGCTGTACAGGAACCAGGGTCTGTGCGTCTCCTCGCTCTGCTTCACATTCGGCAGCGCAAATACGATCCATAGCGCGGCAATCATATACAACGCGAAGCAAAAATACTCCGCTCCCGCCGCCCCGGAAATCTGAAGCACCTTCATCGGATACCACAGCTCCGGCACCTGGAAATATCCCGCCAGTTCCAGATAGACGCCGCTGCCGGTAAAAGAAAACGCTGTCCTGACCATGGCAAGCGCCTGTCCCACCGAATCCGCCCTGAAAAAAGTCAGCGCCAGCGTTACGAAAGCGAAGGTCAGAAACACCGACAGAATGTTCGCCGTCTTTCTCAGGACGCGGTTGTGAAAGCCGTGAAAGCCCATTTTACTTTTCAGTTCCTGCCACAGCCTGGTGAGCACCGACATCGCGCCGTGCAGCGCGCCCCAGGTCAGATAAGTCAGGCCCGCGCCGTGCCAGATACCACTGAGCACGAACACCAGAAACACATTGATATAGGTTCTCACTCTGCCCTTCCGGCTGCCGCCCAGAGGGATGTACACATAACGGGTAAAAAAACGGGTCAGGCTCATATGCCAGCGATCCCAGAATTCCCGGATATTCCGGGACTTATATGGAGAATAGAAATTCACCGGAAGCTCGATACGAAACATCCGGCCAATTCCCCTGGCCATATCACAGTAACCGCTGAAATCAAAATACAGCTGCAGCGTGTAAAGAAGCATGACCAGCCAGGTGTTCATACCGTCCAGTAACGTGTAATAAGTAAAGCCCCAATCCGCCGCCTGTCCGATCACGTCGGCCAGCAGCACCTTTTTACCCAGGCCCAGGATGAACAGCCTCAGTCCTTCATAAAAATCAGGTCCATCCGGCTTCTTTTTCGCGGGATCCTGAAACTGCGGCAGCATTTCCGACTGATTCACGATGGGTCCGGCGATCAGCTGCGGAAAAAATGTCACAAACAGCGCGTAATCCACAACATTCTGCCGCTCCACCTCGCCTCTGTAGGTATCCACTAAAAAACCGATCTGCTGGAACGTAAAAAAACTGATTCCTAATGGCATCACAATCTCCGGCAGACTAAAATCCGTGTGCGTGACCTGTCCCAGCGCGCTGCATAGAAATGTAAAATATTTAAAATAAAACAGCAGGCCGATATTCCCAGCCACTCCAAGCGTCAGCAGCCACCTTTTCCCACGATACCGCAGCAGCAGTCTGTGTAAAACATAATTCACGGCAATGCTGCTGAGAATGATCCACAGATAGGAGAGGCGGTAATACGCGTAAAACCACAGCGACATCCCCACCAAAAACAGCTTCGCTGTACGATACCACCCGAAGTGGTTCAGCCCGAAATATCCAAAAAGCGCCGCAGGCAAAAATAAAAATATAAAAATATAAGAATTAAAAAGCACAGGCGCCTCCTGTGATTTCATAATTGGTAATCATCAGGTGCTCCGAGTTTTTGTCATTGCGTTCCTGGAAGCTGACCATGTATTTTTTGGCAAAGCTGCTGACATAAAGGCGGCCGCCGTTCGCCGTATACATCCCGCTGCAATAGAGATTGCGGATAAAGTCCGTATTTTTGATGACCAGCATGAATTTCCCTTCACAGTGGTTGATCAGATAATTGGCCAGACGCAGGTGCGCGTTTCTGCCGAACGCGTTCTGTGCGTAGGTGGAAAACTCCGTGTCATAAGGCGGGTCCAGAAAGACGAAATCCTGTTCCCGCGGTTTAAACCGGTTCAGAAAATCCTCAAAATCCATGCATTCGATCACGGATTTCGCAAGCTGTTCTCTCAGCGCCTCATCGGTAAAATACCGCAGTTTTTTCAGAATGGACTTTTTATTATAGGAAATCCCGCCGTAAGGGACATTGAACTCGCCGTTTTGATTGTAACGGAACATGGAGGCATAACAGAACTCCCGCACAAAGAGATAAATCGCGGTAGCCGCCGCGTCCCCGATCCCATACTCCGCCGTGTGATTGTATAAATCGCGGAAATACATATAAAAACCGGCCTTCAGCGCCCCTTCCAGATTGTCCGCCCTGTCCTCCGGCGATAAATCACCTTTCTCCGTCTCCAGCTTCGCCATCCGGACGAGTTTGTTAAAGAGATTTCTCTCTTCCTCCTGTAAAAAAAGTTCAGCGTCAAAGGCTATGCTCTCGGTCAGCAGTGCCAAAAACTGCGGCGCATTGTCATATACAAAATCATGGACTTTTTCTCTCAGCGCCACTGTTGTGATTTTCTTTCCATCATGCGTCTGCGAAGCCAGCCTCTTCGTTTCGATGGTTTCTTTCTCTACGTCTTCCGCTCCTGCCCCCGTGAACAACAGTCCATTTCTATATTCATCATAAAATGCCAGAATCTGTCCGCAGTGTTCACAGGAGACTTCTTCTAATCTCCTCCACGCCGCGTCCGCCGCTTCCAGAGTCCGCAGAAAGACCGCGTCGCCGGAACGAATCATGTCATACAGCCGCACCAGCTCCGCGGATTTATCATTAATAAAATATTCATCCGCCGAGATCGCGAAATAAACCGCCCCGCCGCCTACAAAGGGGTCAAAAAACCGCTCGCAGTCTTTGGGCAGGTGCGGCAGTATGTATTTTAATTCCTTTTCCTTCCCGCCGGGATATTTTAACAGTGGGGTAAGTTTTTTCGTCCGTTCTGTGACCGCCATCGTGATCTTCCTTATGTAAACTGATGAAAATGATGTATCGACTGCAAAACGCTCCCGCAGCCCTTTGTATCATAGAATACCCTTTTGTGAAAAAGAAATCAACTGAAATGTAAAAATATACGCAGGAAGCGGTCGTTTACAGTACAATTCTGCCGTTTACCAGCAGATTCTCCCAGCTTCCATCCGGCAGTTGTCCGCGGATCGTGAGCTTTTCACTTCCCACCATCATATCCACATGGACAGAAGAAGTATTATAGCCCCTTTGCTCCTTTTCCTCAGGGTCAAACGGCGGGCCGATCGTACTGCCGAGCGCGATGTGACAGGAAGCGTTCTCATCGTAAAGCGTATTGTAAAAAAGACGTCCTGTTCTCGCGATCGGGGAATACTCATCCACCAGTGCCGCCTCCCCCAGATAGCAGGAGCCTGCGTCCGCCTGGATGATACTGTCCAGAATCTTCTGATTTTTACTTGCGCTCCACTGCACCACGCGCCCCTGCGAGAATGTCAGATGAATTCCCTCCACGATTTCTCCCGCATAGTTTAACGGCTTTGTCACCGCAATATGCCCATTCGCGCTGTATTTATGCGGCGAAATAAAGATTTCCTGCGTGGGAATATTCGGTACGCTGATCCGGTCATCCTTTTTGACACAGCTTCCTTTCCAGAAATCGCCGTCTGCCGCCCGAAGCGTCAGGTCTGTGTCCGGACCGGTGTAGTGAAATGCCTGATAATGACGGCTATCCAGAAATGCCTTGCGTTTTGCCGTCGTTTCCAGATATTGCTTCCATATGGTTTCCGGATCCGGCTGATCGCAGTAAGTGCAATATAAAATTGCCTCCCAGAGCTTCTCCATACGTTCCGCTTCCGGAATGTCCAAAAACACCCGGTCCGCCCAGCTTTTTCCAGCGACGCAGGCAATGGTCTGCCCCGCGCCGTTTCCATATTTGCGGAACGCGGCGCGCACTGCCGCGTTGATCTGCGCCCTCTTGCGCACCCGGTCTGCCGGGACATCATCGTCATAAAACTCCGGCGCTTCCAGGTGGATATAAGCGGCGCCCTGCTTTGCCAGCTCCTCTGCCGCCGACTCCAGCGTCAGTTCTTTCTCCGGCGCCCTGTAAAGCATTTCCTTTCTCTCCAGAGCGGAGCTGCGCCATAGAACCGCAACATCTGACGCCCCTTCTTTCCAGGCTTCCTGCGCCAGAATCAGCACAAATTCTTCCGCTGAGACAGGGGCTTCTACGCAAAGGGGCTGCCCCTTACGCAGCTGCACGCCAACCCGAAGCAGTACACGCGCATACTTGCGAATCTGCTCATCTAAACCAGCTTTCATTCTCACGTTCTCCTTTTCTTCGCCCACCGGCATATTTCCAGTCAAAAAGCTTCACCCGCACATGATGACGACTTCTCTCTTTGAGCTCATGTCATCATCTGCCGACATTCACGCATTTATAGCAAAAAACGCCTTACTGCGTAAGACGTCTCCTGCAGCCTCTTTTCTGTATATGCAAAAATGAGCTGTCCCAGTCAGTATATGAATTTTTCCAGGGTTTGTCAATGAATTTGTGCCGCAAAACGCCGGGGCTGCCAGGCGTACATTTGTTTTTCTGTGGTTTTTTGTGGGATTGCGGAAAAAAGGTTGTGGAATCAGAAGCATTCATGTTAGAATACTATATATTACAGACTGTTTTTGGGGAAGCCGCGACGAACGTTTCACCGCCGCTTCTTCACAGATATGAGGAGGGTTCTGTCATGCTGGCACTGGAAAGAAGAAATATCATTCTGGAAAAATTACAGGAAGAAAAACGCGTTGTCGTCAGCGAGCTGAGCGCGCAGTTTGGCGTCTCCGAAGAAACCATTCGCCGCGACTTGGAAAAAATGGAAAAAGATGGCCTCGTCACCAAAAGCTACGGCGGCGCCGTCTTAAATGAGAGCACCAGCATCGACATGCCCTTCAATGTACGCAAAAAAGTAAACGCCGCCGGTAAACAGCGGCTGGCAGAGCTGGCCGCCGGCCTGATCAAAGACGGCGACCACATCATTTTAGACGCCAGCTCCACCTCCGTCTTCATCGCCAAAGCCATCAAAAATAAAAAAAACCTGACGGTTCTGACCAACTCCATCGAAATCATCATCGAGCTGTCCGACATGCCGGACTGGAACATCATCTGCTCCGGCGGCAGCCTGAAGGAAGGATACCTGGCCCTGGTGGGCCCCAAAGCATTGGAAAGCCTCGCCGGCTTTAACGCGGACAAGGCTTTCTTTTCCTGCAAAGGACTCGATATTGAAA
>JAJQFS010000059.1:0-41014 GCA_021200995.1 Lachnospiraceae bacterium
AACGCGAGGCGGCCCAGGAGCGTGAAAAACAGTTATGTAAAGGCTGGGAGGACGCAATCGAGGACGCCAGATTAGAAGAACGCGAAGCGGCCCAGGAACGTGAAAAACAGCTGTGTAAAGGTTGGGAAGACGCGATTGAGGATGCCAGATTAGAAGAACGCGAGACGGCTCAGGAACGTGAAAAACAAGTAAGACAGGAAGAACGCGAATCTGCGAAGAGCATGATCATCAGCAACGCGATTGGCATTTATCGCGAGATGAATGTCCCTGAAACAGAGATTCTGCAGCGGATTATGCTGAGGTATACCCTGACAGAGCGGGCTGCGAATACTTATCTGCTATCAGCGGGTGTATGATCACCGTATTGTAATTGCCATATCTGGGAAGATACCGGAGAATATCACGGCAGATTATGCTGGAAGTCAGTTTTATCATCCACACCAATCTACGTTTATACTCAGAAACGGCTGTCGCCTTCACGAATAAAATTTCGTAAGGCGACAGCCTCTTTTGAAGTTATATCGGGGTGTGAATGAAAGTCTCCTGATTAAACGCGGAGTTTTCTCCTGCGCCGGTAAAGCAGCATTCCCGCGCCGCCGCAGAGCGCCGCCCCAGCCAGGAAATAGCCGTTTGTGCCGGCGCCGCCGGTTTCCGGCATGGTATACCTTATGGGCATTTTTTAATGAAAGATTTGTCAGGAAACGCAAGATGCCGTCTGTTATTTCATAAGGTCCGCGCGGCGGGAAAAGGTGCTTCTGCTCATCCCGCATTCTGAGGCCGCCGCTGTCGCGGTCAGCTCGCCGGCTCTCCAGCGCAGGCGTACCTCCTCGAAGTTATCCGGCAGCTCCTTGTACGGGTGTCCGCAGTGGACGCCCTTTTCTTTTGCCGCTGCGATGCCCTCCGCCTGGCGCTGACGGATATTGGCGCGCTCATTTTCCGCGACAAAGGACAGCACCTGCAGAATAATATCGGAGACAAAGGTGCCGATCAGATCCTTGCCGATGCGGGTGTCCAGAATGGGCATATCCAGTACCACGATATCCGCGCCCTTCTCTTTCGTCAGAATACGCCACTGCTCCTGAATTTCCGCGTAATTGCGTCCTAGCCTGTCGATGCTTTTGACGTAGAGAATATCGTTCCGTCTCATTTTCCTGACCAGCCGCAGGTACTTCGGCCGCTCGAAATCCGCCCCTGACAGCTTTTCCACCACGATGTTTTTCTCCGGCACGTTCGCTTCCCGCATAGCGATCATCTGCCTGTCCTCATTCTGGTCCTTCGCGCTGACGCGCACGTATCCATATATCTTTTGCATATCTGCTCCTTCTGTCGCGGTTCCAGTATCAGGAGCGCCCCGGACCGGACGATTCTGATTTCCGGCGCCCGCTTTTATTTTACCTGACATGCACGCAAAAAAATCCCACCGGCAAAACCCATTTTGCCGATGGGATAAAAAGACTTTATAGACATTACATTATATCAGCCAGGCCGGAACATACCAGTTCTTTCTGTCTACAGGAATAAGCTCGGATGACATGCAAACCACAGCGCCGGTTCCGATCTGAGCCTTTAAATGCGCAGTGCCGGAAAAAACAGCTTCCTGATCCGGCTCTCTTTCGACAGGATTCAAAACGGAAAAATTTCTGACGGCTTTCAGGGGCGCTGCACTTTTTTTGATCTCAACAGGATTCACAATTCCATCCTGATATATAATCAGATCAATTTCTTTCTGATTGCTGTCCCTGTAAAAATACAGGGGCGGTTTTTGTCCCGCGTTCAGATAACTCCTGTATATTTCCGATACAACCCAGGTTTCAAAAAATTCTCCGCCCATCGCGCCGGCTTCCAGGGTTTCCGCACTGCTCCATCTTGTCAGATGCGCACACAGGCCCGTATCCAGGAAATACATTCTGGGCGCTTTTATAACACGCTTAAGCGCGTTGTTGGAATAAGGCTGAATGAGCGCGACAATGCCGGACGAAACCAGAACAGACAACCACTGCTTCGCTGTCGGCGCGGAAATTCCAACTTCATTCGCAAGCGCTTCATAATTTACATTGGTAGCTGTTCTGGCGGCAACGACACTCATAAAATTCAAAAAAGCGCTTTCATCTGCGACCTGAGACAAATCTTTTATATCGCGGCTGATGTAAGTCTCCAGATAAGATTCATAATACTGCGCGCGGTCCACATCCGGATTCTCATAAAGACGAGGCATCGAGCCTCTGAAAATTCTCCCATAGATTTCCCGCAGGCTCATTGGCGTCACCTGCTCCATGCGCTGTGTCAGTTCAGAAATATCAAGGCAAAATGGTGAAAAGTGAACGCCTCTGATCTCATCATTACTTAACCCCTGCATTTGGACAATTCCCGCACGTCCGGCAAGAGATTCCGTCACATGTTTCATCATGCGGAAGGTCTGCGAACCTGTCAGCCAAAAATCCCCGCAATGCTTTTCCCGATCCACATATATTTTGATATATTCAAATAATTCAGGCGCATATTGAATCTCGTCAATTAAAACCGGCGGTGCGTATCTCTGAATAAAAAGCTCGGGATCCCTTTTTGCAAATGCACGAACCGTCGGATGGTCTAAGGATACAATTTTACGTTCCTTTTCAGCCATTCTTGTCAGCAGCGTTGTTTTACCGACCTGGCGCGGTCCTGTTACAATCAGTACCGGAAATGTATCGCTGATTTTTTTTATCGTTGGTTCGATGATTCGGTCATAATACATGGTGCGCCTCCTTCATCATAAAATGTGCCGTCCGCAAAATTATGCAAATCCAAAATCAGATTTTATTATTGCATGAAGAAAGATACGCTGTCAAGAAAAAATTGTCAACGAAAGCCTGGGCTTATGCATGGGAGCAGTCCCAGACTGCAACACTGACTGAAATCTGATAAATCGTCTTCTTTTAAATTTTCTTCGTCAGCCACTTTCCCGATCTGAATCGCAGTCCCGCGAAGGTCAGGCGGGTCGCCTGGTCGGCCAGGACGCCCAGCCAGATACCGGTAATGCCCAGCCCCAGCGGATAAGCCAGCAGATAGGACACCGACGGTCGGATGAGGGTCACGCTGATGGTGGACGCGATCGTGGTAAAACGCACATCGCCGGCGCCGCGCAGGCTGCCCGTGAAGATAACCTGGGAAACCTGACAGAGCACGATCGGAACCATAAAGAACATAATGCTCACACCGATCTCCACGATCTCCGGATCCGCCGGGAAAAACAGCTGATACAGCCATCTGCCCATCGTCAGATAAAACAGCGCCAGAATCAGAGAAAAGCATAATCCTATGCCCTGACAGAGTGTGCCAAAGTGCTTCGCCTTCTGCGGCTCGCCAGCTCCAAGGCTCTGCCCGATCAGCGTCACTGCCGCCACCTGCAGGCCGTCCCCGAAGGAAAAGCTGATGGACATGACGTTCATGCCCAGCTGATGCGCCGCCATGGCGTTCGTGCCCAGATTGGCTGCCAGCGTTGCCGTCAGCAGAAAGCCAATACGCATCATAATCTGCTCCACAAAGACATTCGGCGCAAAATGCAGAATGGAAGCGAAGGAGGATTTACATAATCCCAGCTTCTGCTGCCGCATGTACGGAATGCTGACATAACTGTCTTTTCTGAAAAGAGAAGCAATGCTCATGCCGCAGGCAACCACCGTGCCAATGACGGTCGCGATCGCCGCGCCGGTGACGCCCAACGCCGGAAAGCCGAAATTGCCGCCGATCAGAAGATAATTAAAGATGACATTGACTACATTGGACGCCAGATTCGTAATCATGGCGATGCGGGTGTTGCCGCTGCCACGCTGCGCCGCGTTGATCACCAGGGAAAGGACGGAAAAGCCGATCCCGCCCATGATAATCCGAAAATAAGCGACCGCGTACTCATGCGTGTCCTCCGCGCTCCCCACCAGGTGAATGATGGGATCCGCTAAAACCACACACAGTACGCTGACCACCACGGTCAGCACCAGCACACACGCCACGGCAGTCATCAGAACCCGGTTCGCGTCCTCGCGCCTGTTCTCGCCGCGCCTTCTGGCGACCAGAGCGGAGACTGAGGTATTGATGGCAATAAAGACAGCCAGACCGATAAATTTCGGCTGCGTGGTCAGACCCACGGCGGCCACCGCGTAAGCACCGACACGGCTCACCATAAAAGAATCAATCAGGCCTACCAGCGCCACGAAGAAAGATTCCACCACGGCCGGCCAGGCAACCTTCACCGCTTTCTGTAAATATGTCTCATTTTCTTTGATGTATTGTGAGGGTGATGTCATGTTTTAGTTCTGCCTGTCGGCAGATTACCTCCTTCTTTTTCTGTTTACAACCATACTGAGCATAAGGATGGCCCGACAGCAATCTGCCGGGCGAAATCCATGGTATCATATCTTTTGTCGCTTTGATCATACAACTCTTCTCACGGTGATGATCCCTGATTTGCTGTAATAAACACTGTCGGTTACAATACCGGAAACAGAGTTTTTGGCGTGGACGATCTGCCCGTTGCCGATATAGATTGCCACATGACCGCTGTAGCAGACGATGTCACCGGGCTGGGCTTCACTGATGCTGACCTCCTTACCCACACTACGCAGACTGTATGAAGAGTGCGGCAGGGAGTATCCATAGGCAGCGTATACAGACATCACAAAGCCGGAACAGTCCGCACCATTTGTCAAAGAGGTACCGCCCCATACATAGGGGTTGCCCACAAACTGCAGCGCGTAATTGGCAATGGCCTGTCCGGTAGCGGAACCGCCTGATACGGAATATGTCGTCGTGCTGCCGGAGCTTGTCGTGCCGGAGGACGTACTGCCTGAGGATGATCCCGATGATGACGCGGCAGCCGCTTCCGCCGCCTGGATCTCCGTGATTTTCGACTTATTGCTGGCGATCTGCGACTTGTAGGAGCTTGCCCTGCTCTGCGCGTCCGCAATCAGATCTTCATAGTTGTCTACCTTGGCCTGCAGCGTGGAGATCAGGCTGTTTAAATAGGTCTGCTGATTCTCCAGCTCCGCCTGCTGACTTTCCAGGGAAGATCTCTCGCTCTCAAGTGATTCCTCCTGCGAGACCAGAGACGCTCTCTCCTCCTCCAGCTCGGCCTGAAGCGCGGAAATCTCATCCATGGTGGCCTCATACTCCTCCAGGATCTGATTGTCATAGGAATAAAGGCTGTCGAGATACTCCGCCCGGTTTAAAAGCTCGCTGAAATCCCCGCTCTCCAGCAAAAGTGTCAGGTAGCTCTCATTGCCGCTCTCATACATATACTGGATATGTGCCACCATGGTCACATACTGCTCGTCCCGCTTTTCCAGCGCGGCATCATAATCCGCCTGCGCGGACGCGATTCTGGACTCCGTGTACGCGATCTCCGCTTCCCTGTCCTCGATTTCGGCCTGCTTGTCCGCGATCTCCTGCTCCGTATCGGCCATATCCATCATGATATTAATCAGCTCGGATTTCGTATCGTCGATTTCCGTCTGCAGGTCGTCCACCTCCGCCTGATTCGCGGCGATTTCGCTCTGCGCCTGCTCCAGTTCGTTCTGCAATGTCTCGTTTTCCTGCTGCAGTGCCTCCACATCCGTTGAGGAGCTCGACGTCGCGGATACTCCGATCTGCGCAAGCAGCATCATGCCGGCAAGTGACAGTGCGACGAGTTTTTTGTGTAGCTTCATTGTGTACCCTCTCAGATTAATAAAATTCCCCTTGTTACTATTTGTTGCTATAACTCACAATTGTTCACCGTTCTCGGGAACGGCAGAACGTCGCGGATGTTGCCCATACCGGTCAGATACATGACGCAGCGCTCAAAGCCCAAGCCGAAGCCCGCGTGGCGCGCGGAGCCATATTTCCGCAGATCGAGATAAAAGGCGTAGTCTTCTTTTTTCAGACCCAGCTCGTCCATCCGCGCCTCCAGCACGTCCAGACGATCCTCCCTCTGGGAGCCGCCGATGATCTCGCCGATCGCGGGCACCAGGCAGTCCATGGCCGCCACTGTCTTCCCGTCGTCGTTGAGCTTCATATAGAAGGCCTTGATCTCCTTCGGATAGTCGGTGACAAAAACAGGACGTTTGAAGATTTCCTCGGTCAGATACCGCTCATGCTCGGTCTGCAGATCGCAGCCCCAGGATACCTTATAATCAAACTTATCATTGTGCTGCTCTAAGAGCTTAATCGCTTCCGTATAAGTGACATGTCCGAACTCGGAATTCAGCACATGCTCAAGGCGGTCGATCAGGCCCTTGTCCACGAACTGATTAAAGAACGCCATTTCCTCCGGCGCGTTCTCCAGCACATAACGGATGACGAACTTCAGCATATCCTCCGCGAGCTTCATGTCGTCCTGCAGATCCGCGAACGCGATTTCCGGCTCGATCATCCAGAACTCGGCCGCGTGACGGGTGGTATTGGAATTCTCCGCGCGGAAGGTCGGGCCGAAGGTGTAGACGTTTTTAAACGCCATGGCGTAGGTCTCGACATTCAGCTGGCCGCTGACTGTCAGGTTGGTGGGCTTATTGAAAAAGTCCTGGCTGTAGTCCACGGTGCCGTCCGCGTTTTTGGGCAGGTTGTTCATATCCAGGGTGGTCACCTGGAACATCTCGCCCGCGCCCTCGCAGTCGCTGCCGGTGATAATGGGCGTGTGCACATAGACGAAATCCCGCTCCTGAAAGAAGGTGTGAATCGCGTAGGCGATCAGGGAGCGCACCCGGAAAACCGCCTCAAAGGTGTTGGTTCTGGGACGCAGATGGGAAATCGTGCGCAGATATTCGAAGCTGTGGCGCTTTTTCTGCAGCGGGTAGTCCGGCGCGGACGCGCCCTCCACGGTAACCTCCAGCGCCTGCATTTCAAACGGCTGCTTGGCCTGGGGCGTCGCCACGATGGTGCCTCTGGCGATCAGCGCCGCGCCCACATTCTGGGAACTGATCTCTTTGAAATTATCCAGACTGTCGCCGTAAACGATCTGCAACGGCTGAAAAAAGGTGCCGTCATTGAGCACAATGAAGCCAAACGTCTTGGAATCGCGGATGCTTCTGATCCAGCCGCCGACTGTGACTTCCTTTCCCACGTAGCTGTCCGTGTCCTTGTATAATGCTCTGATATCTGTCATGTCCATAAGTGTTTTCTCCCTCAGAGCGGTTTCCACGGTTTCGCACGGGATAATGTGCTGCCGTGTTCCGTCCATTTTCTTTCTGTCGTTTGGTCCGTATTACTCTGCTCTGCCCGTTTTACTTCGACTAATCCGTATACGTGATAACCGCGTTTTCCGCCAGGAAATCCGCCACGTTGGTCTGCATTAAAGACAGCTCCAGCATATCCCTGGAAATATAATTCTCATACAGGTCGTCCGCCGTCTCAAAGCCGTAATAGTACATGTAAAGCGCCGCCTGTTCGTCCAGCTCCTCGTCCGTCGGATTCAGATCCTCCGCGTTGGCGATCGCCTGGAAGATCAGATACTCCGGCACATACTCATCCGCCATCATCACCGCGTATTCCGCCATGGAATAGCCAACGAAATAGCTGCAGTAGGTATCTCCATCCAGCCCGTACTGCGACGCCTCGGATTCAATGCTGGCAGTCAGATTCTCATATATTAAATTATAGAAGAAATCCGGTATCTCCGACACTGTGCAGATGGCAGTAATCGCTTCCAGCACCGCGTAATCCAGGTCGGACTGATACGTATACTCCGCATAATATTCCAGGTATGACCGGCAGAAGTCCTCAAAATCCTCCACAGTCGTATATTCTTCTCCTGTGACCATTGCCACATTCTCGTCCGTCATGTCAGGCGTCACATAGTTGACTGTCACGGTAAAGACCACCGCCTGTCCGGCAAGGCTGGGATTGTTGGAATAGGTAGACGGGAATGTCAGATCCAGATCCACCGTATCGCCGACCGCCACGCCGATCAGCCCTTCCTCAAAGCCGTCGATGAACGTGCCGGAGCCGATCACCAGATCATAACCGGAAGCGGAGCCGCCGTCAAACGCCTCGCCGTCCAGGTATCCGATATAATCGATGTTGACCGTATCGCCCTCCTTCACCAGCTGTCCCTCAGTCAGCTCGGCCGCGTAATCCGTCGCCAGGGATGCGAAATAGCTCTCAGCCAGCTCCGTCACGGACGCATCATCCACTTCCTCCAGCGCGGCTACGGAGAGTTCCAGGCCAATGTAATCGCCAAGCGTCACATAGTCCTCCACGGGATACTCCTTCAGAGAAGTAATCGTGCCGTCCGTCACGGTGATCGTCAGGGAAGAAGAAGCGGACGGGTTCTCGCTGTCAACCTCTGTCTCCGTATCCTCCGAGAAAGCAGTGTCCGTACTTTCTGTTACTGAGGAATCTGTAGTCTCTGTCGTCGTTTCTGTATTGCCGGTATCCGCTGTATTGGAGCCGCTTTCTTTACTCACCATCGTATATACGGCGATGATCGCCACAACCGCCACGGCAATCACTGCCATGATGATCGTTTTCTGATTTTTCTTCATGAAACTTCCCTTTCCCGATGCAAACCTGCTTTATTTAAGAAGAGACCTAACGTTCTCTTCATTCAGCATGCATCAGATATGCGGCACATTCCTTCCGCACACTATCATGAGCAAAGGACGCTCACGATCCCATACATGGTTCATCATAACACAAATTTTTCATTCTTAAAAGGGGTAGATTTCATTTCACAGTTTTTTTAAGAAACGAATTGCTTAATGCAGGAAAATTTGTTAGAATAGCAGAAAATGAACGCGCGTGCGGTGCGCGTTCGCCGATCCACAAACATGCAGAGGAGGAAACCAACCATATGCAGCCAATCATCATTATACTGATCATCGTGGCAGTAGCGGCCGCCGTAACCGCCGCTCTCTACTTTGCCGGCAAGAAATCTCAGCAAAAACAGGCTGAACAGCAACAGCAGCTGGAAGTGCACAAGCAATACGTCTCCATGCTGATCATTGACAAAAAGCAAATGCGATTAAAAGACGCAAACCTGCCGGACGTCGTTCTGAAAGAGACGCCCTGGTACTTAAGGCGTTCCAAGGTACCGGTCGTGAAGGTCAAAATCGGCCCCCAGATCGCGACTATGATGTGCGATCCCACGGTTTTTGACATGATTCCAGTCAAAAAAGAAGTCCGCGCAGCCATCAGCGGCCTTTATATCATGGAAGTGAAGGCGCTTCACGGCAAGCTTCCGGCTCCCGAAGCCAAAAAACAGGGCTGGTGGAAGCGCACCATCACCAACCTGCAGAAAAAGGCCGGCGCTGAGCCGCTTAAGAAAAAGAAATAAAACGCGCAAAACGGGAGTTTTCCTGCTCAACATGAGACTCCCGTTTTTATATATATTCCACCGCAATTTCGATAATACTGTCCGCCAGATATTCGCCGTTTACATCCATTCTGTAGGCGGCGCTGACCGCAATGCCGCCCTCCCGTTCCGTGACCGTAACGCGCCCGGTATGGAAGCCGAACAGAATATTGCCATACGGCGTGTGATAATCCGACTGCGTGAATTCGCCGTCCGCAAACTCCATACGGACGTTCAGAAGCCCTTTCTTTTTCAGTTCCAGCCGGCCCGGCGCCGCTTTGATCAAAACGTCGCTGCTTAAGTCAAAATCCTCCTGGATCTCTTCATATTTTAAATACCAGGATTCTCCGATTTTCTGCAGGAAACCTGTGGTCACGGTTTCGATAGTGCCCTCGTCCTTAAGGTCGACGGACACGCCAAACTGCATGCCCTTTATATGTACGATTACTTTTTTCTTTCCATATTCATAAGCTGAAGGGGCACGGATCAGTACTTAACCGTCTTTGCCAGCCGTTTTAAGTCAAATCACATGCCTTCCTCAATAATCCTCGATATGTATCGTCTTCGTGGACAGCACGCCGTATTTCATGATCGAATTAGCGAACTGCTTGAATTTCTCCGCGCCGTCCGAGACGTAGAACTGATAGCGATTGCTGCCGAGCGCCGGTTCCACCTCATTTAACAGATCCCGTTCTTTGAGCATCTGTTTCAATTCAATGGCGGTCTCGTAGGCCGGATTAATCAGCGTCACATCGTCTCCCATAATCTTTCCGATCACGGAACGGATCAGCGGGTAGTGCGTGCAGCCCAAAATCAGTGTGTCGATGTCCAGGTCGATCAGCTCGCTTAAATAACGGCGGGCGATTTCCTCCGTCACCGGGTCCTCCCACAGGCCCTCTTCCACCAGCGGTACAAAGAGCGGGCAGGCCTTCTCGTAAATCACCGCGTCAGTCCTGGCCTCGCGGATATACGCGTTGTAAATACCGCTGCCAATCGTGGCCTCCGTGCCGATCACGCCGATTTTGCCGTTGCGGGTTTTGGACAGCGCCATTTTGGCGCCGGGCCTGACCACGCCGATGATGGGTACATCCAGTTCTTTTTCCAGCGTGTCCAGCGCGTAGGCGCTGGCGGTATTACAGGCCACCACGATAGTTTTGACATTGTGGCTTAGCAGAAAGCGCGCGATCTGCTCCGAAAAGCGGGTGATCGTCTCCTTGCTCTTATTGCCGTAGGGAACTCTGGCCGTATCCCCGAAATAAACGATTTTTTCTTTAGGGATCTGGCGCATGATTTCTCTGGCCACGGTCAGCCCTCCCACACCGGAGTCAAATACGCCGATCGGCGCCTGTCTGATGTCTTCCTTCATATCATTATCATCTCTCTGTCATATTCCGGATCCACTCCCACAGCCTGCTGCCGTACGTAAGCTCCGCCTCCCCGCGAAGCGCCCTCTCATACAGTTCCGCGCTGCTTGTCATCTCTTCGCCTGAAATGACCTCGCAGGTGCCTTTCAGGAAATTGGCTTCCGGCAGGCACACGCCAAAGAAGCCGTAACAGGCCGCGGCGACGGCGATGGTGGAAATGGTCCGTTTCCATAGTTTCATTTTCATGGGATCTTCCTTTCTGACGCGGCGCTCCCGACAGAATTATTTCTGTGAAATAACGCGCTTATGAAAAGTATGGTCCCTTTTTTATTTATTTATACAGTGCGCTTTCACTTCAGCGCGCGGTCCAGATTCAGCTGCCGGGCGATGGACGTCATCTGGTTGTCAATGTGGAGCATGGCAGTGTTTCTGGCGGTTTCCTTGTCCTTATCCCGGATGGCGGTATACAGCTGGCGATGCTCCTCGATCAGTCTGCCGTGCATGGTGTAATCCTTAATATACTCAAAGCGGTAGCGGTACATCTGCTCGGCCAGATTATTTACAATCTGCATCAGACGCCGGTTGCCGGTCGCCTCCAGAATAATATCGTGCAGCTGCACATCCTTTTGCGCGATGTCTTTGGCGTCCCCTGTCTGCACCGCTTTTTCAAACGCGCCGCACGCGTCGTGCAGCTGCGAAAGCTGCTCTGCGCTGATCCGGTCGCACGCAAGCTCGGCACAGAGGGCGTCCAGACAGCGCCGCACCTCCAACACGTCCTTTAAGCTCTGCTCCGTAATCTGCGCCACTTCCGCCCCGCGCCGCGGGATCATGGTGACCAGACCCTCCAGCTCCAGCATCCGGATCGCCTCACGGACGGGAGTGCGGCTGACCCCCAGACGGTTCGCCAGGTGTATTTCCATCAGGCGCTCTCCCGGCTTTAACTCGCCGGTCAGAATGGCCTGCCGCAGGGTATTGAAGACTTCATCCCGCAACGGCAGATCGTCGTCTGTCTTTAAACGTAAATTATCCTGCATGCTTCCTCCTTCCTGTATCATGAGCACATCCGACCACTCTTTTACTCTGAACATTTCTCACAGGCTCAAAGTGCGTCAGGAAACTGCCTCAGTCACGTTTGCGGCTGAAATTTCGTTACATAAACCTGACCGGCAAGTCCCTGTCGGCGGATTTCCTCTACCGCCTTTTCCGCATCCGCTTTCCGCTCATAAATGCCGAACACGGTCGGCCCGCTGCCGCTCATCAGGGCTCCCAGCGCTCCATGTTGGCTCATCAGATCCTTCATCTGCGCGATCACGGGATAAGCCGGTACTGTCACGGTTTCCAGAACATTTTCCAGGCGGTTTGTGATTCCCTTCAGATCATGCCTTTCAAGCGCCGCGATCATGCCGTCGATATCCGGGTGTTTCGTCACGCTCTCCAGATGAAGATTGCGATAAACGAAAGCTGTCGACACATTGATGTCCGGCTTGGCGATCAGAAGATGCGCCGCCGGCGGAGCGGGCAGGGGGCTTAAAATCTCCCCGATTCCTTCCGCAAGCGCGGTCCCGCCCTGGATACAGTAGGGGACATCCGCACCAATCTTCACGCCGAGGATCTTCAGCTCTTCCGCTGTGTAGTTTAAATGAAATAACTCGTTCAGCCCCAGGAGTGTGGCGGCCGCATCCGTACTGCCGCCCGCCATGCCCGCCGCGACGGGGATCGTTTTACATAAATGGATGGCAACGCCGTCCGTCACACCGGCGGTATCGAGCAGAAGCTTCGCCGCCTTACAGATCAGGTTGCTCTGGTCGGTGGGGACTGCGCCGTTTCCATTGCAGGTTGAAGTCGCACCGTTTTTGCAGTCAACCTGAAGCGGTAAGTACGCGCTGTTTTCCGGTCTGGCAGTGTTCTCGCCGCCATTCGCGGCGATATCGACAGTCAGGGCAATGCCGCCTTCCGTTTTCTGAAAGGTCAGCTCATCATAAAGGTCAACGGTCTGCATGATCATCCGCACTTCATGGTAGCCGTTCTCCAGACGGCGGACGACGTCCAGAGCCAGGTTGATTTTTGCGTAAGCTTTTCTTCTCAGCATAAGGTGTCCTTGCTGTTACAGCTCACAGGTCTCCTGCTTCGCAGCCATTCGTTCCAAAGCGAAACAGTCTTACAGGCAAACCTGACGCCCGTCTCGCTTTGAAACGGAACCCCTGTGAGCAGCAACTCTTGTATACAATCTTGTACCTGATTTTATACAATTTCTCCTGCGTTGTCAATGCAATTACGCCCTCATCCCGCACTTCCTTTCACTAAAAATACCTTTTCGCCGGCGCGCACATAATTTTCCGACAGGTGATTGAGTTCCTTAATCTCTTCCACGGAAGTATAATACTGTTTTCCGTAGGTGAAAAGGTCGGTGTCCTTCTGCGCGAAGCAAAGCACCATTCCAGGGAGAAGCGCATATTTTTCCGTATCCAGCGGTTTTAAAGTGATGTTTCCGACGCATGTGTCAGTTTCTTCTCCCAGCGTCAGCACATCAAAGGCGACCACGCCCTTTAGCTCCAGCTCCGCACTGTCTTTTAACTCCGCCTTCGCCTCCTCCACTCTGGCCTGGGTCAGCACCATGGCCTCATGGTCGGGAAGCGTCTGCCCCTGCGTGCCTTCCAGGCTGATTTCATAGGGAACACTGCACTGGCACACACAGTAAGGTGTCCGCTCCTCCCCTGTCTGATACAGAATCTGGTATTCCAGGCTGCCCCGCAATAGTGCGTGATTGTCGCTCCAGACAGCCTTTTCCGGCAAAACCTGCGCCATCGTGTGCAGAATCTGCACCGCCTGCGGGCTGCCTTCCTTGATCTGGCAATTCTGGCGGATCCGGTGGCGGCCCTCACCCGCCAGGGCAATCACCGGCCGGTTAAGCTCCTTCATGGTAATTTCCACCTCCGAAGTGGTGCTGTACGCGTCCTTGAGCACCGGAAACTGCATCTCCTCATAAATGCGCAGCTGCAGATCCAGCACCGCCTCCAGATAAACCACACGATCCTCCCCGTCCTCGTCCTGTTTCACCTCTGCGCTTCCCTGCGTCAGGGCGGCCAGGCAACTGACACTCATGTCAGCATTACAACCGCCGCAGTCCACCGTTCCATGGAAGGGCACCTGTTTTTCCAGCATTTTCACAGACTGCGTCATTCCCTGACCGATGTAAATGAAAAAGCAGTTCAGTTCTCCTTTCAGGCTGATTTTGCCCTCCATGGGCCGGGCCTCCAGCTCGCCCACGCTCACCTGCTGCCACAGAAGGGTTTGAATGGACGGCCAGCCGCCCGGCACCTCCACCTCTTCCCTGACACGATAAACGTCCTGTTTACGGTTCATCAGCTGCGAAACCTGAATCGGCGCCTGCTGTTTTTCCAGTGTAGCTTCTCCTTTTACATCACTGCACCAGTCCTCGTTCTGCGTCTTCAGATACCACGCCTGCAGGCAGAGCACAGACTGGATGGCGATTTTTCTGGTATTGATCATGCTGACCCGAAAATCCTCGATACGTCCCTTCGCACTCGCCATTTCTCCCGGCATCGCGCCGTCCGCGTGCAGCGTTTCCTCCACAGGGAGGCTGCCCTGAAGCACCTCCAGCCGCCCCGCCTCTTCTCCCGCGTACAAAATCTGATACACGACGCTGCCCTTCACCATCACCTGGTCCCGCCCCGTCCTGACCTCCTCTATGACCAGCCGTGCGTCCTTCAATAAAATCTCCATACAGTCCGCCTTGGCCTCCGGGACATTCACATCCTCCTCCATGGTCAGCTGCGTCGCCGCCTCCCAGGCTTTGTGCTCCGACTGCACAGACCGGTATAATAAATCCATTTTCAGCCCTCCTTTTTTCTTTTCCGATATGCTTCGTGTCAGATCGTTTTGTGAGAGACAGACGCAGGCAGGTATACAGAACAGATAAAATGATCTGTCAGGCAGTCTTATGCTCAGTCCAAATCGTTCGGTTTCCACGATATATCGTCTTAAAAATCGTTAGTTCAATTTATGCAGCCAGTGGAAATGATATGACCGCAAATACCCAGAATTGTATTTTTTTGTATTTTGGTCAAAAGACGATATACCGTCCCACAACGACAAAGTTTTGTGTTATACTCCCTGTACCGACAATTTTGCCGGTTTTACGACCGAATATTTCCCGTCTGTCCGGATACCCTTGAAGCATTTCACCGCACAGATGGAATTTCAGACGCACATGAGAAAGGCCGACTCGGCCAGCCACAACAAAGGGTGAGGGGTTCAATGTGCGTTCGGTCGGGAAAATTGACAGAGAGATTTACAAGTGCATTACGGCGGATATCCGGACGGATGAGGTGATTATTACGGAGGAGGGGATACAGCATATCATGGCATCCGGATGATTATGAACGATACTGTCAATGTTTAAAAGCCGCCGTAGAAGATCCCGATTTCATAGTTCAATCACATAAACCAGATACTGCTCTGATTTTAAAAAGAAGTATTGACTTAGATAGCAAAGAATTCAAAACCATTTTAAAACTGACAACATCTGCAGATAATCCAGATTTCAAAAATTCCATTATTACCTTTATGAAGATAAATGAAAAAGAGCGGAACAGACTAATTCGAAATAAAACAATTCTTTACAAAAAGTCTGATCAAGATTAATATTAAAGTAACCCCAACGCAGGAACTATCTGAGGTGGAGGATTTCGTACCCGTCCACACGCCGATGGCTTGACAGGGAAAACCCGAGAGACGCAGGAGAATGGTACGCCTGCCAGATAGTTTCCTGCGACAGGTGTTATAAGATTTTCTGAGGTGGTCAATTTCGTGGTAGCCACGCGCCTTTCGGGCTAAAAAGATGCAGGGGAACGCCACGCCTGCCAGAGAATCTTTGAATATTTCAAAGCAACAGGAAGACATTTGAGCTGGTAAATTTCGTCCCGACCACATGCCGACGGTATAGACAGGGGAAACCCGAGAGATGTGGGAGACTGGGACGCCCGCCAAATGTTTATCCTAACCCAGAAGTCCCACCGGCCTTCACGGTCGGTGGGACTTTTGCTTTCTCAATTCCTCTATTCTGTTATTTCACAGCTCCGATCAACTCGCAGATATCCTCCACCTGATAGCGCCGCATATATTCCTCGATTCCGTCCACAACTTCCACCGTCGTGTAAGGATTGACGAAGTTCATCGCACCCACGCTGACCGCCGTCGCGCCTGCCAGGATAAACTCCAGAGCGTCCTCAGCTGTGGCAATGCCGCCCATGCCGATGATGGGGATGTTCACGGCCTGCGCCGCCTGGTAGACCATGCGCACGGCCACCGGTTTGATGGCGGGACCGGACAGGCCGCCGGTCTTATTGGCCAGAGCGAACTGCCTGCGGTGCACATCGATCTTCATACCGGTGATGGTGTTGATTAAAGAAATAGCGTCCGCTCCGGCGGCCTCCGCTGCCTTCGCCATCTCTGTGATATCCGTCACATTGGGGCTTAATTTCATAATCACCGGCTGCGCCGCGTGCTTTTTAATCTCCTGCGTGATGTCGAAAAGCGCGTCCGCCTTCTGACCGAAGGCGATGGCGCCCTCCTTCACATTGGGGCAGGACACGTTGATTTCCAGCATGTCCACCGGCTGGTCGGCCAGTTTATCCACCACCTCGCAGTAATCCTCCACTGTTTTTCCACATACATTCACAATGATTTTCGTATCATATTGCTTCAAAAAGGGAATATCCCGCTCGATAAAGACATCGATGCCCGGGTTCTGCAGGCCGATGGCGTTCAGCATCCCGCCGTATGTCTCCGCCACGCGCGGCGTCGGATTGCCGGGCCAGGGCACATTCGCCACACCCTTGGTCACCACTGCGCCCAGGCGGTTTAAATTCACAAACTCTCCATATTCCATGCCGGAGCCGAAGGTGCCGGAGGCGGTCATCACCGGATTCTGGAATGTTACACCCGCAATAGTCACACTGGTATTCATCAGATCTTCACCTCCTTCGCGTTGAAAACAGGGCCGTCCGTACAGATTCTCGCGTTGTGCACATGAGAATGCGGATCGACTTCCTTCGTTTTGACGACGCAGCCCAGGCAGGCGCCCACGCCGCAGGCCATGCGCTCCTCTAAGGAAATATAGGCCTCAATGCCTTCCCACTCCGCGTACTGTTTGACGGCGCGCAGCATGGGCATGGGGCCGCAGGCCATGATCACGTCCGGATACAGTCCACTCTCCCGCAGGGCGTCGAGAACATTGCCTTTTGTTCCCATGCTGCCATCCTCGGTAGCGATGTGCAGGGTGCTGTATCGCGCGAAGTCTTCTTCCAGGAAGGCGTCCGCGTTGCGGTAGCCGAGGAATGTGTGAACCTGGGACAGATTACCGCATGCCAGTGCTTTCGCCGTTTCCAGTAAAGGCGGCACGCCGATCCCGCCGCCCAGAAGCGCGACACATTTTCCCTGCGCCTCCTCCACCGGATACCCGTTTCCGAGCACCCCCAGCACTTTTACCACCTGTCCCGGCTGCCAGCAGGAAAACTCCGCTGTCCCCTCACCCGCAACGCGGTACACCAGGCGCAACGCTGTCTTTTCCTTATTTACCTCACAGATACTGATGGGCCTGGGTAAAAGCTTGCTCTGATCCAGCGGGTAAACGCCGACAAACTGTCCCGGCTTTGCTTCCCGCGCCAGCTCCGTGACAAGCCACATATCATGAATTCCTTCCGCCAGCTTTGCCTGAGACCGCACAACGGCGGTTATTTTTTTCTTTTGCGGCATAAGACCTCCTCATTGAAACAAAATGAAATGTAGACGGCAAATCAGATCACGAGTTACCTTTGCTCATGACATATCATCAGAAAACTAAATTGCCAGCTAAAGTATATCTTATCATCCTGCCAAAATCAATGAACATCGTCAAAAATCCTGCTTTTGCCCCGTTGACCCTGACGTCATTACATCTTGCAAAACCTGTCAACCGGCGCTATAATAATCGCATTTGGTCGATAAAAGACATATCGCCTGTAGCGCATGAACTGTTCCACAAAATACATACTCACCATCCGGCTGGATTAAAGGAGGAACTCACCATACATGGACGCAGAAAACAGAATGACTGAAGGCTCAATCGGCGGCAAAATGATCCGCTTCGCGATCCCTCTGTTCATTGGAAATTTATTTCAGCAGCTCTACAACACCGCCGACGCCCTTATCGTCGGCAATTTGCTCGGCAATGACGCGCTCGCCGCGGTCAGCGCGACCGGCACGCTTGTTTTTCTGCTCGTCAGCTTTTTCAACGGTATGTACGCGGGCGCGGGCGTTGTCGTCTCCCGTTATTTCGGTGCAAAAGAAACAGACAAGGTACAGGCGGCCATCCATACCAATGTCGCCGTCACCATCATCAGCGGCATCATCCTGACCGTTATCGGCACAGCCTTTACCCCCACGATCTTAAACTGGATGGGAACACCCGAAGACGTCATGGCGCAGTCTGTCAAATATGTGCAGATTTACTTTGCCGGCGGCCTGGGTCTCGTCATGTACAACAGCCTGCGCGGCATCATGCAGGCGCTCGGCGACAGCAGACATCCCCTGCATTATCTGATTTTTTCATCTGTATTGAACGTCATTCTCGATCTGCTCTTTATCGGTGTGTTCAGAATGGACGTCGGCGGCGCGGCGCTCGCCACCATCATCGCGCAGTTTTTAAGCGCCCTGCTATGCCTGGTCCGCCTCATGCGGTCAGAAGAAGCCTATCGCCTGTCATTGCGCAAAATCCGCATCGACTGGCCGATGTTCAGGCTCATCATCAACTATGGCCTGCCCTCCGGCCTGCAAAATTCCGTCATCGCCATCGCCAACGTGGTCGTGCAGTCCAACATCAACGCCTTCGGCACCAACGCGGTCTCCGGCTGCGGCGCTTACTCCAAAATCGAGGGCTTCGCCTTCCTGCCGATTACCAGCTTTACCATCGCCATCACCACCTTCGTCGGCCAGAACCTCGGCGCAAAGGAATACGAGCGCACCAGAAAGGGCGCGAAAATCGGCATTTTCTGCTCCCTGCTGCTCGCAGAGGCCGTCGGCATCATCGTCTACATCGCCGCGCCCTTCCTGATCGGCCTCTTCACCAGCGAGCCGGAAGCGATCGCCTTCGGCGTCCAAAAAGCGCGCACCTGCGCCATCTTCTACTTCCTGCTGGCGTCGTCACACTGCCTGGCCGCGGTCCTGCGCGGCGTGGGCAAAGCCGTCATCCCGATGGCCGCCATGCTGATCTGCTGGTGCGTGATCCGCGTATCCATATTGCAGATCTGCGTACCAATTTTCCAGAGCATCGCTGTGGTCAACTGGGTCTACCCCATCACCTGGCCGCTCAGCACAGCGTTCCTGATTGTGTATTATATCAAGGTAGACTGGATGCATGGGTTTGACGAAAAGAAACCCGCGCGCCATCATCATGTAACGCACGGGGTGAAATAAATTCGCCGCAAAAAATGTAGTGCTCCCGCACTTTTTCGTTGCAAAAAGTGTAAGGGCACTACATTTTTTCGTTGCAGTTTTTGTACTGCCGAACGAAATCGCACCTGAAATCCAAACGGTTTAAAACTAATGACATCTTGTTCCGCTTCTGAATATTCCAAAGCTGTCCTAATCAAATATCGAGACTTCGCCTCTTCCCAGCTTTATCCATCATTCATAGTTCTGCTTCGCCTCTTCCGGGGCATCATCATTAATCACAAAATTGCCATCCTCATCTTCATGATATCAGCTTTCATTATCCATCCAATAAAGCCTGGCTTTCTTCCTGTCTTTTGTCATACAACCTTCTCATGCCATTTTCTCAATCATCCTCTCACAGAACGCATTATAGCTTTCACCCTCCAGAAGCAGCATCTTTCTTCTCAGTTCATCCATACAATCCACAAACTTTTGTCTGTCCTTCTTTCTAACTTTCACCATACAGATCACGTAATCTTCTCCGGATTTTGCTGCGTCCTTCAGAAGCTCAACCTTCAATTTCTCATCTATAAAAATTTTATCAGCCACATATTCAGCACGATCAAAGTACATATAAGATGTATTGATGATGCTGAAAATTTTCAGTTCCAGATAATTTTTCCTGTTTTCACTCATCATTCAAATTCCATGCGTCAACAGTAATACGAGACTTCTCCAAAATACTCCCGCCACCTCTCCAAAATCTCATCACTTCTAGCCTCAATAATCCGCATAATATTTCGAAGAATATGCTCAGGGATTTTAGAATTATTGTGGCACAAATAACATTTTCCTGCCCTTGTAATCCAGATTTTAGTCGCATTCGCAGAGGGATTCCCTTTTGATACATGCGCATGAACCGGTTCCAGAGGCTTATTCTCATTTGTCCAGAAATAAACCCAGTATCCGCCGATTTTAAAAACCTGAGGCATTTTCGAAGCCTCCTTCCTGAGAAAACTCCATAATCAAATGCGCGGTAGACTGTATAATCTCCTGAAATCTTTTGATATCCACATCATCAAACTGATAAATATCCTCCCACTTATATTGTGGGAGCCAGCAGGTGGCATGGCGAAAGCAATATTCCTCATCCGGTTTCTCAATATAAACCTTAACCGTACCATCTTTCTGCATATCGGAATGAACGATCTCTGTCCCATCATTTAAAGTCATAAATGGATACATCATTTTCATCACCTCCGGCTTCTGTCTGATCTTTATTTTAAACAAATCTCGGTCATTTTCAAGAAAAATATCATACCTATTCTATTTCTTCTTCCGCATCTCCCATCAGCTTGGACTTGAGCGCTGTCGTCAAAACCCTGTCCCCTTCCGTGAAATTCCCCTTGTACTTCTCATTAATCTTTGAAATAATCTCATCCAGCGGTTCCTCCTTCTCCAGGCCCATCGCGCCCTTCAGCTTCGCGGGCTCGTAAACGCCTTTGGTATCCGCCTGAAGGGGTATCGCGCCGTCAAAGGTCTTCTGCAGCCTGTAAAATTCCAGCTTCAGCTTTCCATCCGGGTCAATCGGCTCCACGTCCGACGGTGGCAACAGCTTCAGTAGATAAGAACAGAACACAAACTCCCTATGCAGATCCTTGTCAAACATCCGTACAATCTGTGAAATATAGCTGTACCATTTGATCAGGCTGTGGAGCTGGCGTCGGAACTGATACTTTTCTTCCTCGTTCTTCTGATTATAGCGGGGCAACCGGCAGAAGCACGCTTGTCATCTTCCCCATGTTGTTGCCTTGACTTCCTTTTGCGAAATAAACCCTGGAAAACGCCGCGATATCGTCGTCGCTGTAAATGGCAAAACCGCGCAGCTGCTTCTGCGTCTAATAAATCAACATTAACCTCCTGCTGTAAATAAGTCTCCTGATAGAAGGGCTGATTTCAATCCACGCTCCCCGGCGGCGCGATGGCATTTGTAGAGTTATTTCAATCCACGCTCCCCATGCGGGGAGCGACGGGGAATACGCCCATCCCACTCGGACGCAGGCTGGAATTTCAATCCACACTCCCCATGCGGGGAGCGACTTCGACTGGGGGACCACCTGCTGGAAATGCGGAGTATTTCAATCCACGCTCCCCATGCGGGGAGCGACGGATGTTATGGATGGTATATCAAATTTGTGCAAGATTTCAATCCACGCTCCCCATGCGGGGAGCGACTGCAGTACCCGAAGGGAGCCTGACCTCAGAGCAATTTCAATCCACGCTCCCCATGCGGGGAGCGACTTGGTACTCCGGATGCACCAAACAGCCTGGTTATATTTCAATCCACGCTCCCCATGCGGGGAGCGACGCAGAATAAGTGGAAGGGCGCACGGCCGAGTATATTTCAATCCACGCTCCCCATGCGGGGAGCGACGATGTATAAAGTAATTCGCTTTTTTACAGATATATTTCAATCCACGCTCCCCATGCGGGGAGCGACGTAGCTGGCGACGGCACTACCACCGCGACGGTTCGATTTCAATCCACGCTCCCCATGCGGGGAGCGACGGCAATCATATACAAATAAAGCAACAAATCATTGCATATAATTGTCAAAACTTCACAAATTATTATATTTCACGATTTATAAAACATCAATCGCATAGCTTATTTTTTCAAAAATGTTGCAAAATTACGGTGCGAACCTTGCCATACCTGCATGTTTGCTTCATCATCGCACCAGCTTGTCAATACACGACTTTACAACAAAAAGACATCTGCTAAATCATCAAAACCCCTTCTTGCTCAAATGTCTTTTTTGCACCATAATGCTCAATTTTATTTTGATACTGATTTCCAAGATAATAAAACCGTAAACTATCTTTATCCATATCTATCAGCTTGAGCAGCGAGGCTTTAAGCAACTTACACTGTGCCGCGTCCAGCGTGCATTCAAATACAGAATTTTGCACCCTTTGTCCATGATTGACGCACTCCTTGGCGACCCTGCGCAACCTCTTTCTGCCTGCCCCATCCTCTGTATTTACATCATACGTAATAAGCACCATCATAAACCAACCCTCTTTGAGAAATCCAAATGCAGCAGCTCAATCAGCTTAACAAAGTATAAGCCCCAGCCCACCGCATTTACAATCCTGGTACTATTTCCACAAAAACGGTGGATATCCATCCATATCCTCTCTCAGATATCTTGCCAACAATAACGCCTGGACATGCGGCACCAGCCCCCATTTAATCTTTTCATCCAGATATGGATGTCGGATTTCCTCGTTTTTATGCTCCTGCCATGCAGTCAGGAATTTCTTTTTTCCTTCATCCGTAAACTCTACTGCACCACTTTCCGCTTTTTGGAAATGCTCCGGCCGTATCTGGCGATTATTGATCAGCGTCAATACAAACCTGTCCACCAAAAGTGGCCTCAGTTCTTCCATCAAATCCAGGGCAAGCGACTTCCTGCCGGGTCTGTCTCTGTGCATAAAGCCAACAAACGAATCAAGCCCCACTCCTTCCAGCGCCCCGGCACAATCATTTGCCAACATTGTGTAGCCGAAAGACAACATGGCATTTACAGGATCCAGCGGCGGTCTTTTATTTCTTCCATTAAATGAAAAATCTTCTTTTTGATTGAGTATCAGATCATCAAAAATTCCAAAATATACTGTCGCCGCTTCCCCTTCGATTCCTCTGAGAGAATCCAGATTATCCTCTGCTTTAATTCTGTTCATAGACTGCGTCAGAAAGCGTCCCGTCTTTTCAAACTTTTCGGTATCTACCCTCATCTTATGATCACGAGCTGTCCGATCTACACTCCATCTGCAGTTATAAACTTTTCCCAGGATAAAATTCCTTGCAATCAGACAACTGGCCGTCTCATCATCCGAAATCCGATACTGCTTCTTTCTGAGCAGTACATTCCCCTGACTGTTTCCAACAGTTCTGCAAAGGAACCTTCCTCCCGGTGTAAAAAAAGACAGCACAATTCCTCTTTTGGCGCATTCTCCCATCAATGCCGGCGATGCTCCACTATAAGAAAAGCACACAATATTTTCCAGCGTATGCAGTGGAATTTGACCGGCTTTCTGGCCACTGATTTCCACACATACCGTCTCCCCTTGCAGAGACAGGTAGGCGGATTCACTGGTAATATAAAGGGTATTCAGTAACTTCCTCATCACAACCCCTCCATTCCTGATCCCGCATCCAAAGCCAAACTCTCGTCAATGTATGACTGCACGCTTTTCTTTCTGCTCAGTTGTGGAAGACAGATTTCTTTCAGGGAACAGGCATTGCAGCCTTTGCGTGGTTTCACTTTCGGTGTATATCCTCTGTTCATAAGGTCATGCATTTCGGTCAGTGTAGCCTTTACCTGCTCTCTCAGCTCCTGAGTAAATTCAACAGACGTTCGCCGCCTGTTTTCCCCATAAAACAGACTGTCCCTCGGTATCTCACATAAAAGCATTTCTTCCAGACACATTGCCTCCGCACAAAGCTGTAATTCATCTGCTAAATCTGTCTTCGGTAAACCCTTTTTGCATTCGACCGGATATGGCTCCCACAAACCGTCATAAGCAAACAATTGAATACCATCAGACGATTTATGAAACTCCACCACATCACAGTTACCCGATATTCCAAGAGTCGCTGATTTTACTCTCAGCCCTCTGACAATCAGCAGGTCTCCCCGCTTTTCTATTTTATTTGCATCATGGGCGGTACTGTGGAACAACTGGCCATCTACTGTCCGCAGGTTCTCCGCCCACTGCTGCTCTATGTGAATCAATGCCCACTGTCTGCGACAAAATATAAAATGCTGAATGCCGGACAGCATCAGAAAATCGTCTTCATTATACATTATATCTTTCTGATTACCTCTACAGTATCCGGTATCTGATCCTCATGAATTTCAACTGTATAGTTTGAATACTGCCGTGGGAATTCCACTCCTTCTTTCTTCTGTACCTCTACAGCGTTAAATAGCTTATGTGCCGGGCAATTTCCAAGCTCTGTGCTGTGTTTAAATACAATCAATTCCCGAACTGCCATATTTCCCCTTGCCGCGGAATGATCATATTCAAACATATTAATAATTGCCTGCCACAGAAGCTCCAGATCATCCTCTGTAAAACCGGTTGTTTTTCTTGCCAGATTTGCAGACACATATCCTTCCACCTTATAAAGCGCATACGGCACAATTGCTTTTCTTCCCATTTCTGTCTTTTTATCAAGTGCATCCTTCTCTGTAGTGATAGCCACCCTGGTAATGGTCACTTCCTGGCCGATAATCGGATCAATGCTTCTGGCAAAACCGATCTGAACCGGTCCTCTGACTTGTCCACAATTTAACGCTGCCTTCACAAACGTTGTCATAACAGCGCCGAAAGTACGGATATCATAAAAATTCCTGCACATGAAATTCCTGATCTTAATATCGATATCCTTGTCCGTCTTTTTTGCTTCCTTGACTGACTTCTCATCAAGCCCCAGATAAGTCAACGCTTCCGCATCGCTTCGATTTAAAGGCACATTTTCCTTTATATAAATCCGGTATCCGGCCTCATCCTCTTTGACCGTCTCCACATAGTTTCGGATTTTCCGTTTCAGGCAGACATCCGTCACAAGACCATACCCACTCTCCGGGTCAACTCTGGGAAGATTTCCTGCATCCGGATCTCCGTTCGGATTCCCGTTTTCCACATCAAACAGCACCATAAACTCGTACCTGTTTTTAATCACCTCTGACATTTTATTGATCCTCCTTTTTCTCATATCTCTTCTGTGTCTGATGATAATAACCAATAATAAACTGCCCCTGCTCCTGGGAATTCAGGCGCTTAGGATACCCTTGTGCTGGAAGTCGCCCCTGAAGATCCCTCAACACAGCTTCATATTCATCTGCTTCCTTTTTCCACATTTTTCTCGTATGGCTATTTTTTAGCCTCAATAAGGTGGGAAATATAATTGACGGCGTTGCACAGGCCGAATTAAAATACCGGTCTTTGATTGTTGAATTAATACCTGGATTAGCTCTCTCCTGAATTTCCTCCAACACTGCAAACTCCCTCCCTGACACATACGGAATGTCATTACATGTTTCGTCCAGACTCACCATTGTTTCCTCCTTTCCATTAAAAATGTTCGTATTTCTGATCAGATATGCTTTCATGATAGCCGCCCTTCCTCTCGTAATTTTATAAATATGGGCGTCACTGTCATCCTGCTCTGCACGAATTCTTCTCATCACAGCTGAATACAAGCTTTCCGGATATCGTCCTCCTGATAAAATAGCCTCAAATGTTCTCCCGGCCACATCCTCCTGGGGTTTCTTGTCTCTAGATTTTTTGTTTGCTGTCTCCTGCAGCATTCTCCAAACTCCAAGATATTTCAATTCATCTTTAGCCGGTCGTACAATCTCCATTCGATCATAATGCTCTTTCAGATGTCGCAGGATTTCTCCAAACTGATCTGCATAGAAAAATCTCACAGCAAGTCTCGCGGCATTAGGTGACAAGCCAAGAATATAGAACTTCTGCTCCAGATTAACATTTTTCTCAACAGCTTCTACATCGACTGCCCAACCTTTCTGCAGGTTTTGGAATACGCCTCCTACAAGTTCCTGATTGTCCTTCGCAGGCTCACTGGCTGCCAAAAACAGATTCTGGCATTCAACACTTGCGTCCTCTGCCCAGAACACAACCGTCGTATCTCCAAGCATTTTAACATAGTCTTTGTTACTCAGCAGGTAATTCAGTGCTGTCGTATAAGCAAACATCGCATAATTTCCGACAGGGGCATTGTAACTTTGTTCTTTTCCATAAGATTCAAACGCCGGAGCGTTAAATGAAACCAGCGCAGCTCCACTGGACTGAGCTCCTGCTACGCCTTTGATTGTAGTATGAATTCTGGAAATTTCTGCTTTTTCTCCGGTTACCAGGCAAGTGCCTGTAACTGCACCTTCAGTATTCAGTGAACAGATTTCCCACTTTTTTGCAATTTCTTCATCTTCCTGGGCAAATTTTCCCTTAACCATAAACAGCAGATTACCCCCATCTGTCACTTCATCCCAATGTTCCAGAATCTCAGGATTCTCTTTCGCCTGCTCCGGGTTCCAGCATTGAAAAAAGCTTTGATTGCCTCTGCGGTTTCATTTTTTATGTCTCCAAGAATCTCTATGTGTTTTTCACACGTCGCCTTGAAACATTCACAGGTACGCTCATTCATCCCATCTTTATCAATGCCCAGAATATATTTTGAATTATCACACAGGAAATTTGCACAAACCCCAGAAGAACGGGATACCATAGCCGGAACCTGTTTCACATCCGGTATTAACACCGTTTTTTCCTCGCTCCGCTTCCGTTTTCAGCGATATGACTCCGCGAACGCTTCCATCCAGGCGCAAATCCAACGCGTAGGATACTTTTGCGCTGCACCATCCCTGTCTGGCAACCTTTCCTTGCTCAACGAGTTTTTCATAATACTGAACCAACGACTGTAAAATCACCGTATCACCTCACAATCCGCCAAATTCAGGACTCCATCATGAAGGATTGCTCTGAAGAACATCGGCTGAATGTTTTCCGGATCTGAATAGTCCAGATCATATAGCATATAACCCAGATCCTTCTCTCCTTCGTATGCCGTCTGGATTTTATCCTCCGTACAGATTGAAAACCTAGCCGGAAATTCTCTGGTGCCAAAATATGGAGTGTGATAGCATTCGCCCTTTTCCAGTCTCCGCCTGAGAATATCCTTGAATTTACCCGGATTGTCACTTGCATTGGCCTTTTCAGTCATGGAAAAATGTGCTTCTATCACGTACTCCACATCACGTAGTAAAAGGGATGAGCGCTGCACAATATCCTCCTTTGTACTAAGATAAAGAGACTTATTGCCTCCTTGCATCGCCTTCCACACATTGTCGCGTGAAATCTTACTCTTCACTTCATTGCGTCGTACTGTTGTAAAAGCAATGGGGTTGCAGACATAGATTTTATCAATACAGTATTTCATCCCAGGATGCCAGAAAATGGCTTCCAGCATGCCACGGGCAGCAGACGGAGTCATGATGTCATAGCTGCAGCGTTCAACCTTCATCTCTGGACGACTGAAAAGCGCGTATTCACCCCAAACTCGCATTTTTATACCATAGCTCATGGTTTCCTCCTTTCCATTTTCTTTTGTGTTTATTGTTGATAATAATGTTTGTCAAGCAAATGTTCTTTTATTTTTTTGATTTTCATGATATTCTATATTTAGTTCGTTTATCTTCAGACGACTTGTCTATTATTTTTATCATTGAATGAAATAATAGTGGATTGAAATTTTTGCGTTTATTGTTGAATGGATGCCGGGACGAACCTCTGTCTCGGCAATCTTCATTCCTACCAGATCAGCACCTCCCCATCCTTTTCATTTATTTCCAATCCCATATCCTCCGAATATTTACCATCATCTCTTAAAACCGCCACTTCGCTATTCCACTGATCCAGAATTTCCAAAAAGCCTGCGCTATTCAAGCTTTCAAAATCCTGCTCATACACCTGCACTCCGTAATTTCCAAGTTTTCGTATCAGTTTTCTTGATTTTTCGCCATATCGAAGCTGGTCAATCAACCGTTTTGCTTCAGGTTCTTTTTCAATCAGGATCAGCTTCGTGTTATTCTTAATCAGCTTAAACTGCTCGGCCACAGAAGCAAATGGATAACTCCCCGTCTTTGCGCCCTTCTCAAATTGTTCCACGATATGATCCCGATCCAGTTGCTGCTCTCCCTTAATATAATGAAGCTGCTGAAAGTAGCTTTCAATCGCCTCTAACGACGATATATCCGAGAAATCTTCCACTATATTTTTAGAGATTTCCACTGGTTGCCTTAGCTCTGATGCCATCCCGGCTTTCTCCTGGAAGGTAAAGACATACGTTGTACTTTCATCCAGTCTTCTCAATCCTTCACGATTGCATCTTCCTGCCGCCTGAACAATTGAATCAACCCCCGCCAATTCCCGATATACAAACTGAAAATCCACATCCACTCCGGCCTCCACCAGACTTGTCGCAATGACAACGCACTTTTCTCCATGTTTCAGCCGATCCCTGATTTCATTCAACTTTCTTTTGCGATGTATCGGATACATCAGAGTGGATAAATGATATATACCTTCCCCTTGAAGTTCTTTATAGATTCTCTGAACCCGCTTTCGATTATTAAAAATACAGAGTGCCTGTTTCTCCACGCGGACGTGCTCTACAAATTCTTCTTCCGACAGCGTCCCGATATTTTTCACTTCTGTTCGTTTAAAGAATTGAAATTGGTCATGCACACGAGGACAGATTTCCTGAATCTTGATGTTTTCAGAAAAGAACCAATCCAAAGATGGCTGCGTTGCTGTGCAAAGTTCAATCGTACATCCATAATTTACCGCCAGTTCCTCCATCACCCGGACACACGGTATCAGGTACTGTGTCGGCAATTTCTGCGCCTCGTCAAAAATAATCACACTATTGGCAACATTGTGCAGCTTTCTGCATTTAGCCGGTCCATTGGCAAAAAAAGATTCGAAAAATTGAACATTCGTTGTGACTACAACAGGTTTATCCCAATTCTCCGCAGCCAACTGCATAGGCTTTAATTCCTCGGACTCTCCATAATCAATATTTGAATGATTTTCAAGCACAGCATCATCCCCAAGAATGTCCCTGAACACCTGCGCATTCTGCTCAATGATGCTGGTATATGGTATTACATAAATTATTCTGTCTTTGCCATATGTACAGGCGTGTTCCAGGGCAAAGGCCAAAGATGCAACAGTTTTTCCTCCTCCCGTCGGTACCGTCATACTGTAAATTCCCGGTTCTTTCTTTCCCATCTCCAACGAAGCTTTCAGGATTTCCGTGCGACGCCCATTTACTGTTTCCCTGTTAGTATTTTTTAGCCATGGTGAAACATATTCCAGCAAGGCATCCAAAAGTCTCTTTTCCGCTTTCCCAGGTTGTCTTTCCGTTTTGCCATCGTCCATAAAATCTTCTGTATCAAGGAAGTCAGCGTCTACCAGACAGGAATAAATCATCCTGAGAAAGAAGGCAACCGAAAAACCGCCACCCTTAATGTATTTTATTTCAGGTGATTCAAGGGTGGGGGCTTCGACATTATTCATGTATTCGTGGCAATCCAATATTTTCTTTTTTCCTCGGCCACACAGTGTTCCACTATCTGCAGAATCCGCCTCTGTCCCTTTATCCGGCAGCCCCGCATGATGTCCAACAACGCAATACGCCAGCAACGGATACATCCCTTCTCTTTTTAATAATTCCTGGGCTCCTGCCGTGGAATGATCAACACGAGGGCCATCATGTAATAATCTGTTTTGAAAACCAGTAGTCGCCTTGCCAACGTCATGCATTATTCCCGCACAATAACCCCAACTCTCTGCATGAAACGGTTCAGCAAACTGTGCTGCTAATTCTGCAACATTTTCACAATGCTCCTCCACCGTCTGTTCCCTTAATCCATCTTCGCTGATATGTGCCAGATATTTCATACCTTCCTCCAGTAACTAATTTGCCAACAGATGCACGTCTACTATACACTCTCTTTAAACAAAGCCCTTTGAATATCCCCATTATATCATTCTCATTGTCCCATAAACAGGACTCGCACGAGCAATTTCAAACTTTCTCCTCCGCCCACTTATACCTCAGCTTATACTCCGCATACTGGCTATACCCCAGCTTCCCCTCTCTCTGCAATCTCCCAATCACAATATACGGCATCACCCGCTGCGCGTCAGCAAAAGCTCGAATTGCCTCTATTCCAAAATCACCCACGTTCACAAATTCCGCATATGCATCCGGTTCCAGCAGGCAGTTTTCCGCGAAAAGATCCGCCTTTCTCTCCTTCTCTTCATCTGAACCGCTGTCTATAAATTTCGCACTTCTTCCGACATCCCCGTTTACAATATGTCCCAGCTCGTGAAAGAGGGAAAACCAGAAAATATCCGCAAATGACCTGCGAATTGTCAGCGTCATTCGATAAACTCCATCACTCCTGAAAGAAATATACCCCTGTACAGGAGCGCCGCGGAAGTTTTTTACAATTGAAAAATCTATGCCATATTGGGCCATAACCGCCCTCAACCTCTTCTGTAAATCGCAAGTTTCATCCAACATAACAGCTTTTAAGTCACAAATCAGATCGCTGACTTTGTCAAGAATAAAACCGTTATTGATTTTACCGTTATTCATTCCACTGTTGTCGTTTCCAGTCTCACACAAACGAAGCCATGCTCCTAAAACATACGGATCTGCCGATGTTCCCTCTGCCATTCTGAAGGCTCCCGTTGGTATCACCTTTTTCAAATCCCCTATATTGCTGATACAAAGGGCTTTCCTCAGCGCCAGTATCAGGTCATCCCCTCTCATATCAGCAGGGATTATTCCTTTCTTTTGTAAATACCCTGTTACCTCTTTTAAAGCTTCCCTTGTCTGTCTTTCTTCCTCTGTTATCGTCTGACTCTCCATAAATTCCAGCAATTCCGCATCATAATTCGCCTGCAGATTCAGCCAGAAAGACTTCGGAACGCCCAGCGCGTATTCAAGGGCAAACGCAAATCTGGATGAAATATCCTTCTTCCCCGCAATCACATTGCTGACATACGCCGCGGAGACTCCTGTCTGCACTGCAAGCTCCGCCTGTGTAATGCCGCGTTCCTCCAGGATGTCCGCAATTGTTTCTCCCGGATGAATAATCAGCTCACGAGATATACCAGTTTTCTTTCCTGCCATGATAATCACCTATTCCTTCCACTTCAATCTCTGTACAGATCATGACGGTGTTCTGATCTGCTGCCGGTTCCAGAATCAATCTGACATTAGCCGCCACATGCAGGGAATAACGAATTTGTTTATACCCCGTCAGCTGCTCCGGTTTTCCCAATCCTACTTTCAGAAAATCGCCGAAGCATTCCGCTGCTTCAAGACGATCCATATGCTTTTTAATGGTTCTGACCCATTCGGCCGGTAATTCTCTCTGCATTCTTTTGTAATCGGTAAAGAACTTCTCTACCCGGCTATTTGCATATGTAATTTTGATGTTAATCGCCCTCCTTTTGATTAACCATTTGGTTAATTCTCATATTACTGTAAGACAATGTTTTTGTCAACATGCTATTACTTCCTTCCGTATTTTTTCTGCTGGTAAGCTTCTGTATATTTTTATTGTTATAAAACAACGGAACCAAAGCAGCTTTCCTTTCCTGCTCCGGTTCCGTTATCTTTCGTATTCTTTCCTGTCAAAGCGACAACCCTTCGTTTTTTAACAGTAAAATTATACCCAATTATCCACTTTTTGCCAAGGGTATAAAAAGGATATCCTGCATGCTGATGTAGTGAATCACTCCTCCCTCTCCACAATCACCGTCCCCAGATACTCCCAGTCCACGCCCTCCGGAATATAGTATCCGACCTTCTCCAGTTCATCCCCAAAATATGTCAGCCCAATATAATTGTTGCAGAGGTCAATCCCCAGTAATCCATCCGGCGTATTCATTAGATAAACAAATTCTGTACTGCTCTCTGAAAAGGAGTAGTTTCCGGTAAATTCGGACAGTGTAAGCCCCGCCAGATATTCGTGAAACGCCGCTTCTGCGTTTTACAGGCTTTATGATGTTTTTCAATCAGTAGCGCATAGCTGTGCAGAACACCAGAAAGAACTTGGCATCGGCATCGGCACGGGGAAGTAAGAAAAACATTAGAAAAATCAGGAAATTTTAACTTGATAAAAGCAGTATCATGCAGTATCCTGAATTATAAGTATCATTTTTATTCATCGCAGCCAACGCTGTGAACCAAAGCAACCGGACCGAAGGAGTGTTCATGATCCATTTCAACCCGAAGCTGAAAGAAAAATTAGCGGAAGCTGTGAAGGCGGTGCTGCCGATCACAACCATTGTTCTGGTGCTGTGCCTGACAATCGCACCGGTTTCACCCTCAGTTCTTTTGTGCTTTCTTGTGGGCGCGGTGATGGTCATCATCGGCATGATGTTTTTCACGCTGGGGGCGGAGATGTCCATGACGCCGATGGGTGAGAAGGTCGGCACTTACCTCACAAAGACGAAAAAGCTGTGGCTGATCGCGGGGGTGGCTTTCATTCTCGGCGTCATTGTGACAATTGCGGAGCCGGATCTGCAGGTGCTGGCGGGTCAGGTGCCGTCCGTGCCGAACATGACGCTGATTCTGGCAGTGAGCCTGGGTGTGGGGCTGTTTCTTGTGGTAGCGCTTCTGCGCATTCTGCTTGGTATTCCGTTAAGACCGCTGCTGATCTTCTGCTACGGCCTTGTTTTTGTGCTTGCCTGTTTTGTTCCGGAAGAGTTTCGCGCGATTGCGTTTGACGCGGGCGGCGTGACCACCGGCGCCGTGACTGTACCGTTTATTATGGCGCTCGGTGTCGGTATTGCCTCCATACGAAGCGACCGCGGCGCGTCGGACGACAGCTTCGGTCTGGTAGCGCTCTGCTCAATAGGGCCGGTGATTGCGGTTATGATTCTGGGCATCATTTATTCCCCGGAAAGCTCCGACTACGCGCTTTCCACCATCCCGGAAATCAGCGATTCCGTGGAACTGACAAAGCTGTTTCTTAAAGAGCTCCCGGCGTACATCAAAGAAATGGCTCTGTCCATGCTGCCGGTGGTGCTGTTCTTCGGTGTGTTTGATCTTCTGGCTCTTAAGATTACCAGCCGCACGCTCAAAAAGATTCTTGTGGGCCTGGTTTATACGTACGTTGGCCTGGTGCTGTTTTTAACCGGCGCGAATGTCGGCTTCATGCCGGCCGGAAGCTATCTGGGGCAGGTCATGGCCGGGCAGAGCTGCCGTTATCTGCTCATTCCCATCGGAGCGCTGATCGGTTACTTCATCGTCAAGGCGGAGCCGGCGGTTTATGTACTGAACCATCAGGTGGAGGAAATCACGAACGGTGCCATCTCCGCGGAAAGCATGGGACGCAGCCTATCGCTGGGCATGGCGATCTCAGTCGCCATTGCCATGCTGCGGGCACTCACCGGAATCCCGATCCTGTATTTCCTGATTCCGGGCTACGCGCTGGCACTTATTTTTTCCTTTATCGTGCCGCAGATCTTCACGGCAGTTGCGTTTGACTCCGGCGGCGTGGCCTCCGGACCCATGACAGCCACCTTCCTGCTCTCCCTCTCGCAGGGTGCATGCTACGCGGTGGGCGGAAATCTGGTCTCGGATGCGTTCGGCGTGGTGGCGATGGTTGCCATGACGCCGTTGATCACCATTCAGATCCAGGGCCTGATCTATAAGATCAGGCTTGAGCGCGAAAAGACCGGTGAGGCGTTCACGTACGCCGGCCTGGAAGCGTACGCGGATGACGCGATTATTGAACTATAAAAGAACCGAGGAACCCCCATGAGCAGTCTTAATCTGATGGTCACCATCATCAATCGAAACCGAACCAAACGCTTCACCGATTTCTACAGCGCCCAGGGACTGACCGTCTCCTGCATCACGCTTGGCATGGGCACGGCCTCCAGCAATATCCTCGATTATTTCGGCCTCGACGGCAGCGAAAAAGGTGTGCTCTTCCACGTTGTAACGGACGACGCCTGGAAAAAGGTCAAACGGGCGCTTCGCAGTCAAATGCAGATCGACGTGCCGGGTGTGGGAATCGCCTTTCTGGTGCCGCTTTCGAGTATCGGAGGGAAGAAAGCCTTAAATTACCTCATCAACGGACAGGAATTTCAGAAAGAGGAGGAATCAACCTTGAAAGAGACGAAATATGAGCTTCTGACAGTCATTGCCAACCAGGGCTATACGGATATGATTATGGATGCCGCGCGTGAAGTACACGCGGCGGGTGGCACGGTAATCCACGCACGGGGCACGGGCACGGACAGGGCTGAGCAGTTTCTGGGCGTGACGCTGGTGTCGGAGAAGGATATGGTCTTTCTCGTGGTGAAGAGCAGCCAGAAAAATGACATCATGCGCGCCATCATGGACAAGGCGGGGCTCGAATCCCCGGCGCGCAGCATCGTCTTCTCTCTCCCGGTCACGGATACGGCAGGGATGCGGCTGATAGAGGAGATGGAAGAGGAAGGACTGGCGTAACAGACAGCCAGTCCTTCCTCTTTTTCTTTTGTTTTCAATGTTTTCTCAACTGAACTGACTCCGGTACAGCTGCGCATAGAAGCCATTTAATTCCAGCAGCTCCTCGTGTTTGCCCTGCTCGATGATGTGGCCATCCCGCATCACCAGGATCACATCGGCTTCACGGATGGTGGAGAGACGGTGGGCGACGATGAAGCTCGTGCGGCCTTCCATCATGGTCGCAAAGGCCTTCTGGATGCGGATCTCTGTGCGGGTATCGATGGAGGAGGTGGCCTCGTCCAGGATCAGCATGGGCGGCAGGCAGAGCATGACGCGGGCGATGCAGAGCAGCTGCTTCTGGCCCTGGCTTAAGTTGCCGCCGTCCTCGGTCAGGACGGTGTCATAGCCCTGGGGCATGCGGCGGATAAAGCTGTCCGCGTGTGCGGCCTTTGCCGCCTGAATAATCTCTTCATCGGTCGCGTCCGGCTTGCCGTAGGCGATATTTTCACGGACGGTGCCGCTCTTTAACCACGTTTCCTGGAGCACCATGCCGTAGTTGGTGCGCAGGCTCTTACGGGTGGCGTGACGGATGTCCGTACCGTCCACCGCGATTTTTCCTTTATTTACATCATAGAAACGCATGAGCAGGTTGATGATGGTGGTCTTGCCGCAGCCGGTTGGACCGACTAAAGCCACTCGCTGACCCGGCTGGACTTTCAGATTCAGGTTCTTAATCAGCGGCACCTCTGGCGTATAGGAGAAATCAACCTGCTGAATGTCCACTTTTCCTGACACATCTGTCAGTGTCACCGCGTCCACGTCCTCCGGGGTGAAGGAGGGTTCATCAATTAATTCAAAGACGCGCGCCGCGCAGGCCAGAGCGTTCTGCAGCTCCGTCACCACGCCGGAAATTTCATTAAACGGCTTCGTGTACTGGTTCGCGTAGCTTAAAAACGTGGATAACTGACCCACACTCAGTACACCGCGAATAGCCGAGAACGCGCCGATAATGCCCACGCTGGCATACACGATGCTGTTCACGAAACGGGTGGCCGGATTGGTGATGGAGGAGAAAAAGATAGCGCTTAAGCTGCATTTCTGCAGTCTGCCGTTGATTTCCTCAAAGGTCTCCTGGGCCTCGTCCTGGTAACCGAAAGCCTGCACAACCTTCTGATTGCCCACCATCTCGTCCACTAAGGAAGTCAGCTCGCCGCGGGTTTTGGACTGTAACTGAAACATCGCGTAGGTTTTCCTGGCGATGTAGCTTGCCACCAGTAATGACAGAGGTGTCACACACACCACCACAATGGCCATGCCCCAGTTCACATAAAACATAAAGCAAAGAGTTCCCACGATGGTCAGTACGCCGGTAAACAACTGCGTAAAACCCATCAATAAGCCTTCCGAAAACTGATCCACGTCCGCGATCAGGCGGCTGATGATATCGCCGGAAGCGTGGGTATCCAGATAGCTTAAGGGCAGCGTTTCCAGATGGTCAAAGGCGCGGGTACGGATGTCGCGTACAACCCGGTAAGTGATCAGGTTATTGATATGGTTCATCAGCCACTGCGCCGCAGCGCCCAGAAGGGTGATAATGACAATCCATTTTAAGATCTGAAAAATACCGTCAAAGTCCACATTATCCGGGCCGACGATTAAGTCCACCGCATTTCCGGTGAGAATCGGCACATAAAGGCTGGCAAACACATACAACGCCGCCAGGCCCAGGGATAACACCACCAGCCATTTATAAACACCGATAAAGTCCAGAATTCTGGCCAATGTGGATTTATGCTCGCTCAATTTCATTTTCGCCATCACTGCACCTCCTCTTTGGAAAGCTGGGACAGGCAGATTTCCCTGTAAACATCGCAGTTGCTCAGCAACACACTGTGAGTGCCAATTCCAGCCAGTTTTCCATCGTCCATCACGAGAATTATGTCCGCGTTGCGGATGGTGGACACACGCTGGGAAACGATAAACACAGTCATGTTCTGTGTATTTTCCTTAATGGCGTGGCGCAGCGCGGCGTCGGTCGCGAAGTCCAGCGCGGAAGCCGAGTCGTCCATGATCAGGATTTCCGGCTGTTTCACCAGGGCTCTGGCGATGGTCAGGCGCTGCCGCTGGCCACCGGAAAGGTTTTTACCGTTCTGTTCGATCTCGAGTGAGAGGCCCTGTCCCTTCTGGTCCACGAACTCCCTGGCTTGGGCGGTATCGAGCGCCTGATAGATTTCCTCGTCCGTGGCGTCTTGTTTGCCCCAGCACATATTTTCTTTTAAGGTTCCTTTGAAAAGAACGGATTTCTGCGGTACGACGCCCACCTTGTCTCGCAGGGCGTCCAGCGTGTATTCACGCACATCGGTGCCGTCCACGAGGACCTGTCCCTCCCGCACGTCATAAAAGCGGGGGATTAAGTTGACGACAGAGGACTTGCCGGAGCCGGTGCCGCCGATGATGCCTACGGTCTGGCCGGGCTGTACGTCGAAGTCGATTTTTTCGAGGGAGTCTTCCTTGGCGTTTTTGTAACGGAAGAAAACATCTTTGAAGGATACGCAGGGGACTGCTTCGGCGGCCGCCATGTCCTTGCTCCCCTCAAATGTCCCACCCACAATGCTTGGCTCAATATCCATCACCGCGCTGATTCTGTTCGCGCAGACAAACGCCTTGGACATGGAGACGATCAGATTGGCCATCTTAATCAATTCCACCAGAATCTGCGACATGTAGTTGACCAGCGCGACGGTCTCGCCCTGCGTCAGCACACCAACGCTGACCTGTTTGCCGGAAATCCAGATAATCGCCACGATGGAGAGGTTGATAATCACATAGGTGATAGGATTCATCAATGTGGAAATCTTGCCAACGAAGACCTGCGACTGCACCAGAAGGCCATTCTCCTCTTCGAAGCGCTTCGTTTCCGCCTCCTGGCGGTTGAACGCGTGGATGACGCGCACACCGGTCAGGTTTTCTCTGGTGGTGCGGGTCACCTGATCGAGCTGCTGCTGTACTTTTTTATACAGAGGCATGCTGATGGCCATGATGCCGAAGACCACCAGGCACAGCAGCGGAATCGTGATCAGAAATGTCATGGCCGCCTTCACATTGACTGTGAAGGACATGATCATGGCCCCCAGCACAATAAACGGCGAGCGCAGCAGCAGACGCAGTGTCAGGTTTAAGCCCGACTGCACCTGGTTCACGTCGCTGGTCATGCGGGTAATCAGTGTGGCCGTTCCAACGACATCCTGCTCGGTGTAGGACAGGGTCTGGATATGGCGAAAGAGGTCATTGCGAAGCGATGTGGAAAAGCCCACCGCCGCCTTGGCCGCGAAATACTGGGCTGTCAGGGAACAGGCCAGGCCGACGATCGCCAGCAGCACCAGAATGCCGCCCATGCGCAGAATATAGCCTGTATCCTCGTTTTTGATACCCGTATCGATGATCTGCGCCATCACTAACGGGACAAAGAGTTCAAAGCTGGCTTCCAGCATTTTAAAGAGCGGAGCCAGGATGCTCTCCTTTCGGTATTCCTTCAGGTATTTCAGAAGTTTCCTCATAAACTCCTCCTCATGTTCTCATACACGATTTTCCCATCACAGATCGTATACCTCACCACGCCCATCAGTTCCTGCCCGATAAACGGTGAATTTACCGCCTTCGAATGAAAATGCTCCCCCACCACGAAGCTCTCCGCCGGGTCAAAGAGCACGATATCCGCCGGGCCTCCCTCAGCCAGATATCCGCGGTCTAAGTGATACATCCGCGCCGGATTGTAGGCCATCTTCTCCATCAGCTGGCAGAGTGTCAGATACCGCGGTTCGACAAGCTCCGTAATGCAGACCGCCAGCGCCGTCTCCAGTCCGATGATACCGCTCGGCGCTTCTGTCAGCGGTTTCTCCTTCTCCTCCACACTATGAGGCGCGTGATCCGTGGCAATCAGATCAATCGTACCGTCCACCAGACCATCTATAATGGCAAGCCTGTCCGCCGTGGTGCGTAACGGTGGGTTCATCTTCGCCAGTGTGCCGTGCTCGATCACGGCATCCTCCGTCAGCGCGATATGATGGGGCGTCGCCTCGGCGTGAATGTCGATGCTTGGATGTTCCTCCCTGGCTCTGCGGATCAGATCCACGCCCTCCTTCGTGCTGATGTGCTGGACGTCCATGCAGCAGCCGGTTTGCGCCGCAAGCACGATGTCCCGCCCGATCATACTGATCTCCGCCTGCCTGTCCGACCCGCCGATGCCGAAATAGTCCGACGCCTTCCCGCGGTTCACGCCGTTATTCGCAATAAACGCGGGATTTTCCTCATGGAAGCTGATCGGAACCTGTAACCTTGCCGTTTCGCCCATGGCCTCCAATGCCAGCTTCTCATCCATAAGCGGCACGCCGTCATCTGTAAAGCCAACCGCACCGGCCTCTTTTAAAGCTGACATGTCTGTCAGTTTTTTGCCCTGCATGCCAACCGTAACAGTACCGCAGGTTTCCACATGGATTCCTGTCTCTTTTCCTTTATCCAGTACATACCGCACCGCCTCCACGGAGTCGATGGGCGGCTTCGTGTTCGCCATCATAACCACCGTGGTAAAACCGCCGGCCGCGGCCGCGGCCGCGCCGGTCAGAATATCTTCCTTATAAGTCAGGCCCGGATCCCGGAAATGCACATGCACATCCACTAACCCCGGCCCAGCGCAAAGCCCGCTGCCGTCGAGAATCTCCGCGCCCTCAGGCGCCTCGATCACAGGCGCAATCCTTTGTATTTTATCTCCCGAAATCAGGATATCGCCCGGCGCCTGCGTCCCGCTTTTAGGATCGAGCACTGTCACGTTTTGAATTAAAAGCATCCGTGTTCTCTCCACTTTCTCCAGAATTTGTCATCTCAGTGTTACTGTTCACGGCCATCAGAAAGTCAAATCAAGATCGTCATTGCTCACACATAAGATATTGTTTTGATCGTGAACAGCAGCACACTAGTTCATCTGTTTTTTTAAGCAGATATAGTGTACCTTTTTTATTGCAAAATGTACAGAGAAATTTTTATCCCAAAGCACTGTCGGCACAGCCGCCGGAAAAGTCCTGCTTTCGCAAATAAATCATACCGGCAGCTTTTTATTTCCAGTACATCGGCATCTCTTCCTCCAGCGCCTGCGTCCGCAGCACAATATACGCGTACTGCGCCTCATTGATTCTCTCCTCTCCCGCTGCGGGTCCGATCAGGGACGTGTCCACCAGCACCCCGTTTTCCCTCAGGAAAAAATCATTCACCACGATCGTATATCCGCTGTTTTCCTGCTTCCCGTAACCGATGCACACATACAGGTATTCATTATCCGTATAGGTCATCTGAAACGCCTCCTCATACCGCTCCTTAATTAACGGCAGAAGCTCCTCCGGAATCCGGTCCTCATCCAGAATCACGTACTCCAGATCCTCCACCTTTTCTCCCGCGCCAGAATTGACCTCCGCTACGCTGCAGGCTGTCAGGAATGCCACTGCCATAAACAGGACCGTTGCTGTCACCAGTATACTTCTCGGATATTTTTTCATAAAAAAAATAAACGCTCCGCGATTTTGGTACAGTATATGCGTTATATTCAAAGAGCTATGCCCGCCGCTGGAATAAAATCATTGCTTTTTGCAGGTCAACCGATTATACTGTTACTGTGTTTTCAGGTGTCATTACCGTACATCTCAAATCTGTTCAGAGCTCATAACCGCGGTGGCAGCCTGAGCATCAATATTCCCAAGAAGGATCTTTCAGCCATGATACGAAGCATACTTGTTTTAGGATCGATCATTTTATTTCTTATTCTGACCATCCCTGTCCTGATCGTTTTTCATTTTCTGTACAGAAAATACCCTGAAAAAATAGACCTGATCAGCCTGCACATGATCCAGTGTATCCTGCGCATTACTCTATTCTTAAGCGGTACGAAGCTGACAGTGCTCGGAGAGGAAAATGTGCCGAAGGATCGCCCCGTCGTCTACATCGGCAACCACACCAGCTATTTTGACGTAGTCATCGGTTATACCCGGGTACCCGGTCCAACCGGTTTTGTCGCCAAGGACAGCATGGGCAAAATTCCCCTGTTAAACCTGTGGATGCTCCGTGGAAAATGTGTCTTTTTAAACCGTGACAACGTCAAGGAAGGGCTGAAATCCATCTTGGAAGCCATCAAAGAAGTAAAGGAAGGCGTTTCCATCTACATCTTCCCGGAAGGAACCCGCAACAAGACCCCCGACACATTCATGGAATTTAAAGAAGGAAGTTTCAAAATCCCCGAAAAGAGCGGCGCGCCCATCATTCCGGTAACCTTTGTCAATTCACATGCCATCTATGAAGACCACAAACCATTCATCCGCCGCGCGCATGTGGTCGTGGAGTACGGAAAGCCGATTGATGTGAGCTCGCTGGATAAGGAAACGAAGAAGCACATGGGCGCCTATGTTTCCAGTATTCTTCATGAGACGTATGAAAAAAATAAGGCGGCCTACTTTTCGTAAGCCGCCATCGTTTTGCATCAGGACGGTATGCCGCCTATTACAAGGCCTTGCGTCTGTATTTCCCTAAAACTATTACCACAGCTATTGCCACAGCAAGGGCGACAAACCACAAAACAATTGCCGTATCATCATCGGTTTGTGCTGGAGAAACGTATACAGCGACGCTGTCTCCAGCCGAATCTTCAGTATTCTCTATCGTATCTTCGATATTACCTGTCGTATCCTCGGTATCACCTGTTTCATCTTCAATATCACCTGTCGTATCCTCGGTATTCTCTGTCTTATCTTCAGTATCG
>JAJQFS010000059.1:41114-61464 GCA_021200995.1 Lachnospiraceae bacterium
GGACCAACTGCTGGCTGTATAATCGCTCTCCGTCAAGGCTTCTGCTTTCCCAATTTCCGTGGTTAATGCAGTAGTATCCGCTGCACTAACCAGCGATATTATCGCAGTGTTCAGGGCAACTGTTGCTTCATACATCTGCGCCAGTGTCGCATTGGTATTTGCTGCCACTGTCTTTGCGGCAGCTAAAGCAGTCTGCAGCGCGGACCAGCTGCTGGCTGTATAATTGCTCTCCGTTAAGGTCTCCGCTTGTTGAATTGTTGCCGCCAGAGAGAAGATATAGACTTCCACCTCGAAGGTAGCACCAAGCACCGGACTTCCATTATAAGTAATTCCGCTCACCTGTAATGTGAAGGTATAGTGACCACTGCCATCACCACCAAAGATACTCCACTGCCTATCTTCATAGAAGCCAGGGTCACTATGATCCTCGACATTATTCCAAGTAAACGCAATCTCACTAACCGTGAAAGAGTTCTTGCCGTAATCCCAACCCGCAGCAATGGAGTTTGCGAAGTCTTGGTAATTGTAACTGAAGTTCAAACCAACAGGTCCATTAATCAGTTCGACCACAGCATTAGAACTATCGATCAGGCTATCATCAACGCTCTCTACCCCCAGTTCAATGATACCACTGACTTCCATACCGCCGACAGTGTAAGTTGTTAAATATTCTCCGCCATCGGTACAGCCATATCCAGCGAGGGTGCCTGTCACAGAAGAAACAGAAGCAGTCGGACCGCTGTCATTCGCTTTCACTGTTACTGTAGAAACAGCAACGCAGAAAACTGCCACTGCCAGAGAAAGCAGCAACGCACAGAATTTGTAAAGTTTATTCATCTGGTTTTTCTTCTGGTTCATAATGAAACATCTCCTCCTTTTAGTCTTCATCTGATCTTCTTCATGATATACCGCAGAAATCTCTTTGTCAAACTATTCTATGATCCAGTCCACAATCTCCTGGAATTCCATGCCGTGAGACGCTTTGGCCAATACAGTGTTCTCTGCAAAATCCGCAGGAACGAATGACCGAAAGAAGCTCTCTTTATCTGGAAAATAAAATACTCCGCTTTTGCCCAGGGAACCGGCCTTTTCTCCTTCGCGGACAGTTTCTGCCCCAATTTGATCATCTGATCCTTCGGCTTTCTCCCAGCCCTCATATATCGCCTGGGACAGCTGTCCGATGCAGATCAACCGGTCTACGCCCGCCTGCGCCGCGTAAGCGCCGACGTCCGCGTGCATGGCCAGTTCCTCCTCCCCTAACTCGAACATATCCCCAAGGATGGCGGTTTTGCGTCCCTTCGCCGACATCAGCAGATCAATAGCGGATTTCATGGAGACGGGATTGGCATTGTAGCAGTCGTCAATGACTGTCATATCGCCTTTCCGGATGATATGGCTGCGCCCATCCACCGCGCGAACAGATGCGATGCCGTTTACAATTTCCTCCGCCGTCAGGCCCAGCAGATGTCCCACTGCTGCGGCCGCCAGAGCGTTCGTCACCATATGCTCCCCCGGCAGGGGGACAAAGGCTTCCACACGCTCGCCGAAGACGTTCATCACAAACCGGCTTCCGAATAAATCAGAATCCAAAACTTTCTCAAGGCACACTTCCGGTTGTATTCCGAGGTTGGAAGAAGTCGTTAAACCATCATCAGGCATCCCGGCATTCCATGCCTGCGCTTCCTTATTCCGATCCTCAGCTGAAACAGCAGTCTCATTCCCGGCGGCAGCATTCCGGCTGAAAAATACCGGCTTTCTTCCCCGCACCTCGCTGACCGTCGCCAGCTTATCATCGTCTCCGTTCAAGACCGCTCTCCCGTTCTCAGGCAGCCCCTGAAAAATCGCGGTCTTCGCCTTCAGAACCCCGTCCCGGTCGCCCAGATTCTCCAGGTGGCACTGACCGATATTAGTAATGACGGCAATGTCAGGTCTGACAATAGCGGTCAGACGCTCCATCTCACCAAAATGATTGATCCCCATCTCCACCACTGCAGCCTCGTGCTCGTCACGAATGCGCAGGATCGTTAACGGCACCCCGACCTCATTATTATAATTGCCCGCCGTTTTCAGGACGCAGAATTTACCGGAGAGCGCGGCCGCGATGATCTCCTTGGTGCTGGTCTTTCCCGCGCTGCCGGTTACGCCCACCACCGGAATGGTCAGCTGCTGCCGGTAGAAGGACGCGACCTGCTTCAATGCCTGAAAGCTGTCCTCCACCAGAATATAAGGAATGTCCACATCCGGCGCCTTTTCACACACCACAAGCGCCGTGCCTTTCTGCGCCGCCTGCGGGATAAAGCTGTGGCCGTCCACCCGCTCGCCGCGGGTCGCAAAAAACAGATATCCCGCCTCAATTTTACGGGAATCCAGGTCCGCGCCGGTGATTTCAAACGCTTCCTTCCCTTCTCCGTTATACAGCGGGCTGTCCAGGCAGGCCGCGATATTCTGTAAGGTCATATTTTTCATCATTTCCCTCCGGAAAAAACAGCTCCGATCCGATTCTTCCATACTCCATGCAAAAAGCAGAGCGATTCATAAGCCTTTTACAGCCCTCCGCTCACTTCCCGATTGAAATGTCAATAATCCACTGGCACAGCGCGGCGTAGTCCTTCCCCAGCACGGCCGCTTCCTGCGGCAAAAGTGACGTCGGCGTCATACCCGGCAACGTATTGGCCTCCAGGCAATAAATGCTGCCGTCCTCAGACATCATGAAGTCCATGCGGGCGTAATTTTTCAGATGCAGGACGCGGAATACCGCCTCCGCGCAGGTCTGCATTTCCCTCGTCTTCTGAGCGGGCAGATCCGCCGGACAGGTTTCCACCGTGCTTCCCGGCTGATATTTATTTTTATAATCATAAAAACCGGTGATAGGCGCGATCTCAATCACAGGCAGGGCGGTTCCTCCCACCACGCCCACGCTGAACTCGCGGCCTTTGATGTACTGCTCGATGATAATTTCCTCGTCGTAAGAAAAAGCGCCTGCCTTCGCGGCCTCATATTCTGACGGATCTGTCACAATATACGTGCCGACACTCGAACCGCCGCTGCAGCATTTGACCACCAGCGGGAACGGCACAGTCTCAGGGTCCGGCTCTCCTTTTTTCAGAGAGATGCCGACAGGCGTCGGAATACCATGCTCACGGAATAAGTCTTTCGCAATCGATTTGTCCATCGCCAGCGCACAGCTCACATAATCCGTCCCCGTATAGCGGATTCCCATCAAATCAAAATAAGCCTGAATCTTGCCGTTCTCGCCTTCGGCCCCGTGCAGCGCCATAAAGACCACGTCCGCCGCCTGGCAGAGCGCGATCACATTCGGTCCGAAAAAACACTTCTGATAATCCGGCCGCATAGCGATGACCTGGTCTAAATCCGGATGCTCCACACCCACGGCCCCGATCTCGGCTGCCCAGTCTTTTTCCATTGAAAACACATCCTGCGGGATGTCTCCCTCCATGCCCAGAAATACATCCAGCAAAATCACCTGATGTCCCAGACTCTTCAACGCCCGATAAGCGCCCACGCCGGATGAAAGCGATACATCGCGCTCCGTGCTGATTCCTCCGGCCAATACTACGATTTTCATATAAAAACCTCTCATAATATATCATGAACTCCGTTCATGATCAAAATTCGCCGTTCGCCACGAGTGAGCACGCTCCCTCTGGCTCGCTTGCGCTCACTGTATCATATGCCCACGAGTCGCCCCGTGCCCAACACCCACCGATCATAGCACATAATTTCCGCCTTTTCAATCCTCCTGTGCCACTGGCAGCGTAAACACAAACTCCGTCCCCGCCCCCAGCGTACTGATCACGTTGATATGCTCCCCGTGCGAGCGAATGATTTCCTTTGTGATGGAAAGCCCCAGTCCGGTTCCCTTTTTATCTTTTCCACGGGAATTATCCGACTTATAAAAGCGCTCCCAGATCATGCTCAGCTCATCTTTGGGAATGCCGATCCCGTAATCCTTGACGGATACATAGAGTTTATTTTTCTTTTCCGTGGCCTCAATCTGGATTTTGGAATTATGATGGCTGAACTTGATCGCGTTGTCCAGCAGATTATACAGCACCTGCTGGATTTTTTCCATATCAGCGTTGACATAAAGCTCATCGCCGGTCAGAATCAGCTGCAGGCGGATATTTTTATCCGTACACCTGCCCTCGAAGGTCGCGGCCACAGAGCGGATAACGGCGTTGATATCGAAATTGCTGCGGTTCAGCATCATTCCTTTCGTGTTCAGGTTATTTAACTGCAGAAGGGAGTTGGTCAGCTTAGTCAGGCGGGTCGTCTCATTGAGCACGATCTGGATGTATTTTTCATGAAGCTCAGGAGGAATGGTGCCGTCAAGCATGGCCTGCAGATACCCCTGTATGGAAGTTAAGGGCGAGCGGAAATCATGGCTGACATTGGCGATGAATTTTTTCTGATTGTCCTCGGCGCGTGCGATCTCCCCCGCCATGTAGGAAAGAATGCCGGCGAGATACCCCAGCTCATCGTTACTCTCCGGCTGCAGGTCATAGTGATAATTGCCCGAAGCGTACTGCTCCGTGGCAGTGGTGATCCGCCGCAGCGGCATATAGACGAAAGAGGTGAAAAAAATCAGAATAATCAAAGACAGCGCCAGCAGAATGGCGAACATCAGGAACATAAACCCCTGCAGGTCGTTGTAGCTCTGCACGATATTGGAGTAAGGATAATGAATCACCACATAGCCGTTGATCTGATAAGTGTCCTCCGTGGTGATGGAAGCCAGTACACTCAACTGTTCTTCTTCAAAATAATCAAAAAAAGTACCGGTGGTGTAATAGTTGCCCGTAAGCGTAGAGGTGTCAAAGCCCTCCACCATGATAACGTCGTCCACGTCCAGTTCCATGGAAGAGTTGAGCACCATACGGCCGCTTGGGTTTAAAATCCAGATTTCCGCGCTGGTGAAGGCGGAGAAGGTGTCAAGCTGCGATTTCACGCTTTCCAGAGTGGCATCGCCGGTATACAGACCGGTGGCGTATGTGTCCGCGACAGTGACAGCTTCTCTGTACAGGGCCGAAGCCTGCTTTTTTTCAAAATAGCGCGTCAGTACCTGCGGCATGAAAAAGGAAATGGCGAGATACCCGAAAACGCCATAAATGACATATCCCAGCAAAAAAGTCCAATAAATACTGCGGCGGCGCATAATACCCTCCGGTAAAACCTTACTTGGTTTCAAATTTATATCCGATTCCCCAGATGGTGGCAATCCTCCAGTGGGGATGATCCTTGATCTTTTCACGCAGACGCTTGATATGCACGTCCACCGTGCGGGTGTCTCCCATGTACTCATAGCCCCAGATCTGATCCAACAGCTGTTCCCTGGTGAAAACATGATTGGGCGATGAGGTGAGGAAATATAAAAGCTCCAGCTCCTTGGGCGGCATCTCCACCGTATTTCCCATATAGGTGACGGAATAATTGGTCAGACTGACCGTCAGGTCCGGATAGGACACCGCCTTGACGTCCGTCTGCGGTTCCTCCTGTACTGCTGGCTTGCAGCGGCGCAGTACCGCCTTGACGCGGGCCACCAGCTCCTTGGAATCAAACGGCTTTTCCATATAGTCATCCGCGCCCAGCTCCAGCCCCAGCACCTTATCAAAAACCTCCCCTTTGGCAGAAAGCATGATGATGGGAGTTGTGGAAGCGGCCCTGATTTCACGGCAGACCTGGTATCCGTCGATGCCCGGAAGCATCAGATCCAGCAAAATCAGGTCCGGTTTAAAGCTTTTGTAAACGAGCAGTGCGCTCTCCCCGTCGCTGACGATGCGTGTGTCAAAGCACTCTTTTGTAAGGTAAAGGCTGATCAGCTCGGCGATATTGGCGTCATCGTCCACGATCAGGATTTTCTGTTTTGCGGTCATAAAATAACTCCTTCATATCTTATTTAAACACGGCAATGGTCACGCCATAGTCCCCCTCTCCGGCTTCCCCCAGCCGGTAGGACTTAATATAAGAGGTCCGTTTCAAATGCTGGTGTACCGCGTTTCGAAGCGCTCCTGTTCCCTTGCCGTGTACAATGCGCACGGACTGCAGATGAGACAGGTAAGCGTCGTCCAGATATTTGTCCAGCTTCGAAATCGCCTCATCCACAGTGCAGCCTAACAGATTGATCTCCGGAGAGATGGTAAGGGACTTGGACAGGCCCATGGAACCGGAGTCGCTTTTGCGCGCAGGCGCAGGTGCGGCCGGAGCGTGCGCTTCCTCTGCCAGCACAAGGTCTTTGATGTTCACCTGGGTCTGCAGAATGCCGCACTGGATAAAGAGGTTGCCCTTTTTATCCGGCAGGGAATAAATCGTACCTGTCAGGCCGGAGGAGACGACGCGGATGGAAGTGCCGAGCTGAATGTCTTTCTGCGCCAGCGGCTTTCCGATCTGTGCCTGCTGCTGCGTTTTGATGGAAAGCTTCGCGTTCTGTTTCTCAATTTTCTCCCGCAGCTTCGCGCGCTGCTTTTCTAAGTCTCCCACGGTCGAGGAACGGGATTTATTCATCTCCCTGATGGTCTCGTCCGCGGTGTCCTTGGCCTCCTGCAAAATCGCGCGGGCCTGCTCGTTGGCCTCCCGCAAAATCTTGTCTTTGGAGCGGTCCAGCTTCTCCTGCTTCACGGCAAGTTCATTTTTCAGCTTTTTAATCTCGGCTTTGTCTGCTGCGATCTCCTTCTGGTCGCGCTCCAGATTCTTCCGGCTCTGCTCCAGGCTGGCAATAACGTCCTCGAAGCTCTCCTTCTCGGAGCTGATCTGTTCCTTCGCCGCGTCGATGATTTTCTGCGGAAGGCCCAGGCGCCTGGAAATGGCGAAGGCGTTGCTCTTGCCCGGAATGCCGATCAGAAGACGATATGTCGGCCTTAAGCTTGCCACGTCGAACTCACAGCAGGCGTTTTCCACAAAGGGTGTGGAAAGCGCGTAAAGCTTTAACTCGCTGTAATGAGTCGTGGCCATGGTACGGATGCCGCGGTCATGCAGATAATTTAAAATCGCGATCGCCAGGGCCGCCCCCTCGGTGGGATCGGTTCCCGCGCCCAGCTCATCAAAGAGGCAGAGACTGTCTAAGTCCGCGTATTTTAAGATAGATACAATATTGGTCATATGGGCGGAGAAGGTGCTCAGACTCTGCTCGATGCTCTGCTCATCTCCGATATCCGCGTACACACGGGTAAAAAGGCCCAGTTCAGAGCGGTCTAAGGCCGGTATGTGCAGCCCTGCCTGCCCCATTAGGGTAAATAACCCCACCGTTTTTAAGGAAACAGTCTTGCCGCCGGTGTTGGGGCCAGTGACAATCAGAAGGTCAAAATCCTGCCCCAGAGAGATGTCGATAGGCACCACGGTTTTGGGATCGAGCAGCGGGTGCCGTCCGCCCCGGATATGGATCATATGGTCCTCGTTGAAAAGAGGACGCGTCGCGTTCATATCCATGGCAAGCTGTGCCTTCGCGAAAATAAAATCAAGCTGTGTCATCAGCTTCTGATTCTGCATCAGCTCTTTGGTGTACGCGCCGGCCTGCGCGCTTAAATCGGCCAGAATCTGATGGATTTCCTCCTGTTCCTCGATCTCCAGTTCGCGAATCTGATTGTTTAAGGAAACAACAGCTGCCGGCTCAATGAAATAAGTGGAACCGGTGGAGGACTGGTCGTGAACCATCCCGGCTACCTGCCCCTTGTACTCCGCGCGCACCGGCAGGCAGTAGCGATTGTCCCGCATGGTAATGACGGCGTCCTGCAGCATGGTGCGCATGGAGCCGGTGACCATGCTGTTTAACTGCGTATGAATCCGATCTGTAGCAACCCGCATCTGCCTGCGGATACGCTTCAGATTGGAGGAGGCGTCGTCCGCGATTTCATCCTCACTGATGATGCAGCGGCGGATTTCCCCTGAAATCTGCGGCAGAGGGCTGAGACCCTCAAACAGCTCCGTCAGGGAATCGTCCGGCGTATCCTCTTTCACCTTACGGCCGTAGCTTTTGACCCGCGCGGTATTCTCCAAAAGTCCCGCGATGCCTAAAAGCTCCGGAACGGACAGGGCGCTGCCGATCTCTAAGGATTTGACGGCAAAACCCATGTCGCGGTTGCTGCCGAAAGAGGTCCGGCCATAGGCGAAAAGACGCGCGAGGGCGTCGGTGGTCTGTGTCTGCGCCTGATTAATCTCCTCTAAGTCAGTAGAGGGCGTCAGAGCTTCGCACCTGGCCTTGCCGGGAGCGGAATTTGCCCGCTCAGAGAGCATGGCGATAATTTTAGGATATTCTAATATTTTCAGACCTTTTTTATTCATGGAATGTGTCTCCGATATATTTCGGTGAATCGAACTCTATGGATTACTTCTCAACCCTCCCGCAATTCATAACATGACGGCGTACCTTTTCTCAAAGGTCCTGGGCACCCTGCCAGTGTAATCGATGCAGCGCCCCTTCCATCTCAAGCCCCGCAAGGTTCTGCTGCCGCAGGGCTTCATAAAGAACGATTGCCACAGAATTTGAAAGGTTCAGGGAACGAATCTGCGGCAGCATGGGGATCCGAATACAGCTTTCCTCATGCTCCACCAGAATTTCCTCCGGGATCCCGGCGCTTTCTTTGCCGAACATAATATAATCGTCCGCTCCAAACTCCACCTCTGTGTAGGCACGGTGGGCTTTCGTGGTGGCGTACCAGATTTTCGCGCCCGGATGCAGCTGCGTAAATTCCTGAAAGTTCATATAACGGTGCAGATCCAGATGCTCCCAGTAATCCATACCCGCGCGTTTGAGCAGTTTTTCATCAAGGCGAAAGCCCAGGGGCTCAATCAGGTGGAGGCTTGATCCGGTCGCCACACAGGTGCGGCCGATGTTGCCGGTATTTTGCGGGATCTCCGGCTGGTGTAAGATAATGTGCATGGCTGCGTATCCATCCTTCTGTAAGAGAGTGTATAGCGATGCCTGTGGCTACCGCGTCAGGGGCTCTGTCCGGCATATGCATCAGTGAAACTTCAGTAGTTCCGTCCGGCATATGCACCGCTGAAGTTTAAGCGCGCCCGTTTTAAAAAAGCGGCTGCGCCCGGCAGCCGCCTTTATCGTTGCTTTTTTCGTTATTTTTTTGTTGCGTTTGATCGCCGCTTTTTATCGCCGCATTACTGCCCGGCCCGCTGCTCCTGGCGCAGCCTCTCAATAAAGTGTCCCAGTCTGCCGATGGCTACCTTCAGATTCTCCAGCGAGTAAGCATAAGAAATACGGATAAAGCCTTCTCCGGAATCACCGAACGCCGTGCCCGGCACCACCGCCACCTTCTCTTCTTCCAGAAAACGGGTGGCGAACTCGTCGCTCGTCATGCCGAATTCCTTAATACAGGGGAAGACATAGAACGCGCCGTAAGGCTCAAAGCACTGCAGCCCCATCTCCTTGAAGGTATGTAAAAGGTAGCGTCTGCGCTGGTTGTATGCCATGCGCATCTCCTCCACGTCGGCGTCTCCGTTTCGCAGCGCTTCCACTGCCGCGTACTGGCTCGTGGTAGGCGCGCACATGATGGCGAACTGATGAATCTTGGTCATCTGCTCGATGACAGGCGCGGATCCGCAGGCATATCCGAGGCGCCAGCCGGTCATGGCAAAGGCTTTGGAAAAGCCGTTGATCAGGATCGTTCTCTCCAGCATGCCTGGAATTTCCACGATGGATACATGTTTATCCTTATAGGTCAGCGCCGCGTAAATCTCATCGCTGATTACGAACAGGTCATGTGCCTCGATCACCTTGGCGATTGCCTCCAGATCCGCCCTCTCCATGATCGCGCCGGTCGGATTATTTGGGAAGGGAAGGATCAGGATTTTCGTCTTTTCCGTGATTGCTTCCTCCAACTCCGCGGCTGTTAAGCGGAATTCATTTTCCTCTTTCAGGTTAATGATGACCGGCTTTGCCCCCGCCAGAATCGCGCATGGTTCATAGGAAACGTAGCTCGGCTGCGGAATCAGGACCTCATCTCCCTGATCGCACGTGGCCCGCAGAGCGATATCAATGGCTTCCGATCCGCCCACCGTCACCAGGACCTCATGCTGATAGTCATAGCAGACATTGTTATGACGCTTATGATATCTGGCGATTTCCTGCTTTAATTCCTTTAAGCCGGCATTGGAGGTGTAAAAGGTGCGGCCTTTTTCCAGGGAATAGATACCCTCCTCGCGGATATGCCAGGGCGTGTCAAAATCCGGCTCGCCCACGCCTAAGGAGATCGCGTCCTTCATCTCGCTTACAATGTCAAAAAACTTTCGGATGCCGGAGGGCTTGATGTCCACCACGGTCTTATTCAACGGATCTCTCATGGTGTGACCAGCTCTCTTTCATCTTCCACCTTGGCCAGAATGGTGCCGTGGTCTTTATATTTTTTCAGAATAAAATGGGTTGCGGTGCTCAGCACGCTGTCAAGGGTGGACAGCTTCTGGGAGACAAAGGTTGAAACCTCCTTTAAGGTCTTGCCCTCGAGCGTCACCATCAGGTCATAACCACCGCTGATCAGATACACTGCGTGTACCTCCGGATAGCGGTAAATGCGCTCCGCCACACTGTCGAAGCCCTGCCCCCTCTGGGGCGTCACCCGCACCTCAATCAGCGCACTCACGAGTTCTCTCGACGTTTTGTCCCAATTGATCAGGGTATGGTAGCCGCAGATCACGCCCTCCGCCTCCATAGCGGCCAGCTCATTGACCACGTCCACTTCCTCCACACCCAGAATGACAGCCAGTTCTTTGGTATCGATCCGGCTGTTTTTCTCAATAATGCTCAGCAATTCTTCTCTCATATTGATCTCCTCATTTATCGACATGACTCCGCGCGTTCCGCCGCGTTTCGCGTTGTCCGCCGCCTGCGCAAACGTACGGCGGATTGTTCGCTTTCGTCATATTTTTTCAATTTCGTCGACGCCGGGTCTGTTCAGATATCTGGCCTTCACGCCGTCCGTGGTATGTCGTATCACAATCCTGTCATGGGAATCCGTGATAAAGCCGATCACCGCCGCGTGGATGCCCGCTTCCAGAAGAGCCGCCGTAAGCGCCTCCCCCTGCCATGTCACCATCAGCACCGCGCCGCCGGACAACAATTCATAGGGATTGAAACCAAAAATCTCACAGGTCTCTATGGTCTCCTGTTTCACGCAAATCTTGTGCAGATCCACGGTCAGGCCGGTATCATGATCCTCCCCCAGTTCCCAGAGCGTGCGCCAAATGCCGCCATCCCTGATTTCACGCAGGTCACACACATCAAACCGCGCCGCAATCTCCTGCTCAGCAGCCACGGTCAGACCATCCCCGTAAGCTGCCATCTCGCGAACCATTCCCACAGGCAGACGCGCGGTCACCTCAGTCTCACGCTCCCGCACAAGGCAGGCCGTCCCCTGTAAACCGATCCATTTACTCATGACTATGCTCATGCCGGAACAGACTTTCTTTTCATGAGCGCTTCCTGTCTTTTGTTTTTCCCGGGAAAGCCCTGTTTCTTCTGATATTTTATTTTGATTCATCTGATCTGGTTACCGGCAGATTCACCGCGTCTGCCCGGTCTTTGCGGCCTCTCACTTTTTATTTCTGACCGACGTTTTTTACTCCGTTGCGCTCTGAAACTCTGTCAGCCGCCTTTTACTCCGCCGCATCGGAATCTGTCGTGTCCGTCGTCTCGACAGTACTTTCCGCTGTCGTGTCTGTCGTCGCCGTGCCTTCTGTCGCCGTGGTACTCGTCCCCGCGGCCACAAGCGCGTTCATCACACTCCTGGTATAGTCAATACTGCCGGTCGCGATCGCCTCGTTCATCGCCGCCAGCTGACTCTCATCGGAAGTCGCAGTGCCGAAGACAGCCGACCGCGCCACCGCCTTGTAATTGCTGGAATTCACCTGGGTGCGGCTCTGCTCCACACCATCCACATAAACGACCTTCCACAGCTGCGCCTTATAACCCGTGTAGGCGCTGCTGACCGACACGTAACCGATTGGCTGAGAAGAATCCGTAGTAATCACTTCGGCGCCCGGATCGATGGTCTCCAGAATCACGCTCTCAAAATCCAGGGTACGGTTGGACGCTCTGGTCTCCACTCCGTAAACATTGACTGTAATCGAGGTGCCCGACACATACGCCTCTATATAAACCGGATAATCCGAGTCGTTGACAAAACAGAAATCCTTGCCGGAAGACTCCGCCAGCGTCGCGTCGGAGGAAATCGGCACATACCCCACAATCATGGAATGGTTGTACCGCATGGTAACCTCCAGCTCCGCGCGCAGCACTGCGTTATAAAGTGTGGAAGACACCTGGCAGATACCGCCGCCGACACTGTCCACCACCTTGCCGGCCTCGTATGCTTTGCCGGTCTCATAGCCATTGTCCGTTGTATACGGCGCGGAATGTTCCGTGAAGGAGAACTCCTCGCCGGGATACAGAAGCGTGCCGTTGATCAGCCTCGCTCCATTTGCGATATTGGCCTTTTTGGCCGCCGTAGCAGAGGAAAAGCTGGTAGAGTAGGTGCCAAGCACATCCTTCACCTTCGACAGCTCCTCCGTCGAGCCCTGCGGCTCATCCACCACTATTGTCAGCTCCAGATAATTGGAAGTCTTATCCCAGCTCTCGTTCAGCGTCGCGGCAATCTGCTGTGCGGAAGCCTCCGCGTCCACCACATAGCCCGTGGAACCGGCAACGATCTGGAAGGAGCCGCCGCTGCGTGTCAGCGAATAATCCACCGCTTCCTTATCATATGCCGAGCAATTCCGGGAAATAAACTCTTCCATCTCATTGACGTCAAAGAGAATTTCCACAGTATAGACGCGGGAGGTATACTCCAGATCTTTTAAGATCTTGTAACGCTCCACTACATTGCCGCTCTGCCCGGCCCCCACCGCCTCTGAGACGATCTCCGGATTGCTCCAGTAAGCGCCCAGCTGCGCGGCGGTCGCGGAAATCTCCGCGATCGTGCTGTCATTCGCCTTGTACTGCAGAATCAACTTTGTATTCAGCAGCTCGGATACATACGCTTCCACAGCGCTCTGCGCCTGCGCCTGCGTCATGCCCGATACATCAATGCTGTCAATATACACACCTGTCGGCGCTGTCTGCAGGGACGTCGCCCGCGCGCTCTGCGCCAGCATCGTCACACAGACCCCTGCAAGTGCCATAACTAATAACCACTTCCAACACTTCCAGATTTTTTTCATCATTTCTCCTGTAGAACTGTAAATAATCCCCTCTTACCGTTGCCTGTGCCGTCTGCCGCGCGCCGGAAGACGGCATATTCCGCGCGATACGCTTTCCACGCATCCCGCGGACATCCGATGATTCCTGCGCCTTACAGCAGGGACACTACCAGCGAAAGCAGCATCGCCGCCACAATCAGAATGCAGATTGCCGCGGACACGACGCGCTTCGCCTTTCTTTTACTGACTTTCTTCATAAAGGTGCTCTCATCTCCTTCACTATCTCGCGAGCCACCCGCCGTCTACCGCGAGCGTAAACCCGTTCACATAGGCGGAAACGTCTGAAGCCAGATATACGACTGCGCCCTGCATATCCGCCGGAGTACCCCAGCGCCCTGCCGGAATGCGGTCTAAAATCGCCTCGCTTCTGTCGGCGTCACTTCTTAACTGCGCCGTGTTATTGGTCGCCATGTAACCAGGCGCGATAGCGTTGACATTAATCCCATACTGGGCCCACTCGTTGGCCATGGCCTTCGTCATGCCCATGACTGCGGACTTGGAAGCTGTATAGGAAGGCACACGGATGCCGCCCTGATAGGAGAGCATGGACGCGACACTGATAATCTTACCGCCGCCGCCCTGCGCGATGTACTGTTTCGCAAACGCCTGGCTTAAGAAATAGACGATCTTCTCATTGAGGTTGACGACCTTGTCCCAGTCCTCCACCGTGTAATCAATCGCGTCATTGCGAATGATCACACCCGCGTTGTTGACCAGAATATCCACTCTGCCATAGGCGTCCAGCGCGCCGTTTAAAATTTTCGGTATGGATTCCATCAGGGAAATATCGCAGATGACCTCGGTAAAAGAACCGCCGAAAGCCTCAATCTTTGCCTGCGTGTCCGCGCAGGAACGTCTCGCCACGCCCACGACCTTCGCGCCGGCCTCCGCCAGCGCCACGCTCATACCCTGGCCAAGTCCCGTGTTGGCGCCCGTCACCACTGCAACCTTCCCGTCCAGTTTGAATAAATCCAGAATCATAACCTGCACCCTCCTTTTTATACCCCTCTTTATCACCAGACTGACGATTCGCAAATCGTGCCTAATCAGATATAGTATAACACCAACTATCCATTCTTGGCAATCAAATCCTTCGCCAGATATCTGACGATGTTTTTGGCGTAAACCTCCCTGCCGTATTCAGAGAAATGCGTTCCATCCTCCAGCAGCACGTTTCCGTTGGCCCTGTCGATCGTAATATCCTCATACGTATTGATGAAAATCACAGATTCATACTCCGCGGCCACCCGTTTCAACGCGTTCACATAGTCCGGGCCCGTGCCACCGCCATAGTTAATCTCATCGCTGTCTCCCGCGATTTTGCCGTAGGAGTGCAGCTGCGTCAGGTTCTGCGCGCACAGAATAAAGGTCGCCTGCGGCGCATATTCCTGCCACGCCTCCAGTGCGGTCCGGATCGCACCTGCATAGGTATTAGGATTATATGGATCCTCCCCTTCGCAGAAAACCCCCGCGTAATAATCGTTCACCCCGTAGGAGAAAATAATATAATCCATCTCCTGCCAGTTGACCTCCAGATAGTACTGATTTAACTCGCTGTTGTCGTAAGCCGCTTCCCCGTAAATCACCTGATTGGTGATCACCATCAGGGACTGGTCCGGCCTGCCCTCAATCTCCGCCCAGTTATACGCCGCCTGGGTGCCGCCGATCGCGCAGTTATATACTTCTACGCCCAACTCGCGCTCCACCACGGCCGCCACGCCGGTCTCATCCTGCACATTGCCCCAGATGCTGTCTCCCAGCACGCCGACTTTGATATCCGCCGCGTAAGCCGAGGCGCGGTTTTTTAAATAAGTATAAGTCAGGCTCTTCACTGGCTTGCTGATCTCATATCCCAGTCCAATCAGAATCAGAACCGCCAGCAGGCCAGTGCCGATGCCTTTCAGAATTTTTTTCATATCACCTCATCCAGTAGCTTGCTCCCGTCACAAGGCTGATAAAAAAGTAAAGTCCACAGTACAAATGCCAGGCATAAACCACGCCCAGCCCGATTTTCAGAAGCATTTGCCGGCGTCCGCCGCCCATCTGCAGCCATTTCACAGCACAGAGCGCAAACAAAACAAAAATGCAGAAGCTGTATCCCCAGAGGAAATTGCCGTCCAGGGAACGCGAGCCGCTCTCGACCAGACAAAGTGCCTCCAGAAAGCCCAGCACCGTCATCAGGATAATAAAAATACTGCTTCTCTCCCTGATCAGCTTCCTGCATCTGATTACGATAACCAGGCCGCAGAAAAGAACTGAGCAGACCACCGCCGCCTTCACGATATTGGCGTGCCTTGAAAACGTATACCAGGGTTCAAACGTAATCCCGTTCCCCGTATCCTCGCCGAAAAGCACTCCGTTCTGCCACAAAATCACCAGTCCGCTGGGCAGAAGCGCCGAGCCGAACGTAAGCACCCGCTTCCACGGCACCCCGCGCACAACGTCCGCCAGTAAAAACACCCCCACAATCGGGGAGTAAACAACCAGAAAGCTGGGCTTAATACCCGTGGTAATCACATTCAGAAGCATGAAAATCAGCCACTCACGGGCCGAAATCCCCTCCCTGTAGGTTTCCTCCAGCTTCAGATAATACAGAAACGTCACAAGCGCCGCCAGACGCATACACAGATAGGTGGAATTATGCCAGATGTTGCCGGACTGGTAGCTGACATAGTGAAACTCTCCCACAAAGGAAAGATACACAGGCATCACAAAATTCAGGCTCAGCGCCAGTAAAAGCGTGACGCCGTCCCGTGCTCTCTTCCAGAGATGGCACACCAGAAGCTCCGTCGCGTACACGGTCGCCCACGTCACCACCGCCAGAAAAACGGCGATCCCGATTGTGCTTCCCCCGCAAAGCCAGTACAGCAGCTGATACACGTAAGCCGTAAAGCTGTAATACCAGCCATCCTCCACGATCATGCTGATATGCAGCGGCAGATCCGACTGATAAGGGATACTGGTCAGGCTTTCATCCAGCACCGCGACGGACTGCTGAAAATACAGCCAGACGCATGCCGCGAAATACATTCCCGCCAGTACATGCACCGCCAGGCGCAGCTTTTTCTGATCGATTTTTTTTATTATTCTCCGGTCAGTCATTTTTGTCAAAAGTTTATCCTTCATTACAGAGTCAGTCTGCTAAAACGTTATGATTCACAGCCGCTTCCTTCTTCGAAACGCCCTTCGGATGCCTCACATGCGCAAAAGCGTCCGCTGCAAATAGTAACATTAAAACTTTGTCAGAATATTAATATGCTTTCGCAAAAGGCGGTAATACTTCACGCCGGTTTCATCACCGAAGGCCTTCATGATCCCGATATTCAGCCCCTGCAGACTGCCGTCGTAGGTTTCTCTGTAAACCTGATAAAGCAGGTCCGTATCCTGCACCTCACAGTCGTTGACATCCAGCAAAAGCCGCAGATAACGATGAATTCTCTCTTCCCGGTCCTGCTCATAGCGGCTCCAGAGCTGCGTATGAAGTTCAGGGTGAGACTTCACCGCCGCGTAAATTTCGTCCCCGTCCCTCTGCTCAAAAATGCAGGTCAGCGCATTGTGAAAAAGCGCCATATTTTTGCGGGAAATCAGCGTGCACAGGCTTTGCAGGCAATAGCGGGTATCGATCATCCTGGTCCCGTCCGCCACCATGGCGGTGTCAGGAATTGCCATGGGTTTCTCCATGGGTTCAAACGCATCATCGCGATCCGGCGCGGCGTCTTCGCGCGCTGATTCCTTTTCCGCGGCAGTTTCTTCCGGCGCGGTTTCCGCCTCCACAGCTTCTTTTATCTCCGCGGTTTTGTCCTCTACGGTTTCAATCTCTGTCCGGTTTCGCCTGCGGACAGCTCCTGCTTCCATCCCGTTTTCTGTCCATGCGGCTTCCTCACCTAAAACAGCTTCTTTCTGAACAGCCTCCGCTTCCGCAGCATTCCGCGCAAAAGTCTCTTCGTTTAAGACAGCGGCCGCTCTGTTCTTCTTTTCCGCTTCCGCCTCCCGCGCCTTCTCCCTGCGCTTTTTTTCTTCCAGCTTTCTGGCCTTCTGGGCTTCCAGGTCCACTACCTTTTGATTATCCGAAGCTCTGTCCTGGAATGATTTGTCATCAAAAGCTTTCCCGTCAGCCGCTTTGCCCGCGGTTGCCTTGCCGTCAAACGCTTTACTGCCGCTCGCTTTGCTGTTATGCGCTTTACTCTCGTACGTTTTATTTTCGTTTGCTCTGACATCGTTCGTTTTATTCTCGTACGTTTTGCCGCTGTTCGTTTTGCCGCCTGCCGGCTGCCGCGTTTTGTCCTCCAGCTTCGGCGGCTGTTTTTTATAATCTTTTTTATTCTCCAGTCTCGGTCTGTTCGAAGACTTCTGACCGGAAATCCTCCTGTTCGTGTTCGAGCTTCTCTTCTGACTGGTGGACGGCTTGCTGGGGTCCGAAATCTGCAGCGCCACACAGAAGCTGCTCTTTTCCCTGCGGATATTATATCCCTTCTGCTTCCAGTAGCTCACCACCGCGTCAAACCCGTTGTCGTTGGATATGAGTATGTACTCACGCTTCGGGCTTTTGGAAATCACCGCGCCAAGCTGCGTCACCATCTGAAAATCCAGTCCGTTGTTGCCCTCCTTGCAGCGAATCCCCCTGATCTGTTTTGCGCCAATATTGATCAGCTCCACCGCTTTCGCGCAGCTGATATGAGCGCTGTTGTCCGTATAAAACAGGAAAATCAGATCTTCCGGTTTTAAAATATTTAATATATTGACCCATACCTCATTGACATTCTCACTGTCAATGAAATACCGGCAGCCATTTTTTCTTCCAAACATGCTTACCTCTTACGTGTTCTCCTCCCAAGCTTTTACTCAATCGAAATAAAATACTGCTGCGGTGCATCGGCTTCTTCCCGCTTGGGTATCATAAATTTCAGTATATTGTTTCTGTAGGCGGCTCTGATATGCTCCTGTGCCACGCCTTTCCCGATATAATACGCCCTGCGGAAAGGCTCCTCCAGATCAGGCCTCATCGCAGTGACAATCAGGTGACCATCGTTGGTGCAGGCGGAAATCTCCTCCCTTACAAAACCGGGAAGCTCCACCTCCAGAACATACAGATCGTCTCTCTCCCGTAAATCCCCTTTTACTTCCTTCAAGTCCATTTTTTCCGGGAATCCTTTCCGCTTCTGTTCCATAAACTGCCGTTTTTAAAAAACTGCTTACACAAGTTATTCCGCCTGTCGTTTTCCAGACGCCATCCCATCCAGAAAGCGTGCATCCTTTTCCAAGCGGCTTCTGATTATGAAGAAAGAAACTTTTATTTACCAGTATTCCCCTGAAATATGCGATTTATGCGTGTTTATTTATATTTCCGCTCCAGATCAAGCAGAAACCGTTTGATCTCCAGACCGCCGGCATATCCTGTCAGCCGGCCGTCGGCTCCCACAACCCTGTGGCAGGGCACCAGAATCATGATCGGATTTAAATGATTCGCGCCGCCCACAGCCCGACACGCGTTCGGTCTTCCCATGCTCTCAGCCTGCTCTTTATAAGACCGTGTCTCTCCATAGGGAATATCGCAGAGCGCCATCCACGCTTCCTTCTGAAAGGGCGTTCCTTTGAGAATGAAGGGAATGGTGAATTCTTTTCGTTTTCCGTCAAAATATTCCCCCAGCTGGACTTTCAGTTCCTTCGCCACACTGCCTGTGATCGTTTCTTCCTCTGCTTCGGGCGCTGTCTGAAGTTTCAGCAGGGCAAACCCGTCGTCAACGGCAGTCAGGTATCCGATGGGTGTCCGTATACTGCTCTCAAACAGCATTTTATCGCCTCCTTATTTTAAGAAAAAGACCAATAAACATGACGTCTATTGGTCTTTTGCCTCTCATGGTCCTGCGCCTTACACGGTGCAGTCTGCGGCCTGAAATCAGGCCTAATCCGCTACGTACGGCATCAGCGCGACGTGACGGGCACGCTTGATTGCTGTCGTCAGACGTCTCTGGTGCTTCGCGCAGTTGCCGGTGATTCTTCTGGGAAGAATCTTGCCTCTCTCAGACGCGTATCTCTTCAGCTTCGCGGTATCCTTATAATCGATTACATTATCCTTGCCGCAGAATACGCAGACCTTTTTCCTTCTGCGGATGCCGCCCTTTCTCTTTAACGGGGCATCGGTCTTTTCCGTTCTGTTATAAGCCATTGTCATTGCCTCCTTGTCATCTTCAATCAGTTGAAAGGTAATTCCTCGTCGATCCCGTCCGGAATGTTCATGAATCCGTCACTTAAAGGATTGCTGCGGTTTGTATTGTTTGCCGGCGCGCTATAGCTGCTGCCGCCATTATCATAACCGCCCTGGCCGCCGGAAGCGTTTTTACTCTCAGCAAACTCCAGCTCCTCCACGATCACACGGACACTGTACACCATCTGGCCTTCTCTGTTGGTATAGTTGTCATTCTGGATTCTGCCGGTCACCACCATCTTGATGCCCTTGTGCAGATATCTCTCCACAAATTCCGCCTGCTTGCCAAACGCGGTGCAGTTGAAGAAATCCGCGTCCGGCTCACCCTCGCGCTTAAATCTTCTGTCTACGGCTATGGAAAAACGGGCGACCGCCGTCTGGCTTGCGCCCTGGGAATAACGAACTTCCGGGTCTCTGGTAAGACGTCCAATCAGAATTACTTTGTTCATACAAACTCTCTCTTTCTGTTAAGCTTCCTGCTTCACGATCAGGTATCTGATCACATGATCCATGATGCGGACACGGCTCTCGATCTCAGCAGGAGCTGTGGGTTCAGCATCAAAACGAATGAAAGAGTAGTAGCCTTCTCTGGATTTGTCGATCTCATAAGCAAGCTTTCTCTTGCCCCAGTCGTCAACCTCAGTGATGACTCCACCGAATCTCTCGATCAGAGCCTTTGCCTTCTCAACAACACCGGCTCTCTCTTCTTCTTCGATCTTTGCACTGACAACAAGACACAATTCATACTTTGTCATCGCTTTTACCTCCTTTTGGTCTCTGGCCCTTGCCTTACGCAAGAGCAAGGAAATGATTTTACATCACGATAAGTTATCGTAGCACAAAAAAAAGGGGATTGCAAGTCCTTTCCGACCTGAATCATTTTCGATGTAACCATTTTAGAACGTAAGCTCTGCAAAATTTCCTCGG
>JAJQFS010000007.1 GCA_021200995.1 Lachnospiraceae bacterium
ATAACAATGAACGGGCATAAATCAAATGGGTTCTATTTTATCGGAGCACGGGATGTCTGATGGGGAACGGTATTGTGCCGCTTTTTTCGTGGCATCTACGCTTCGTTCCGGCAAATCAGAACGGGCTCATCTGTCTGTCAATCCAGCTTTCCTGTTTCGCTTATCTGTTTTATCACAGATCCGATATCTGCATCAATACAGATTGACTGATTTTTTATCTCGCGCGGACACATGGCCTCCCCTTTATTGATGCAGGCATGCACCGCTTTCGGATTCTTTGCGGTCATCCGCCAGAAGGGATATTTGATAATCACCGGGGTGTTCGCGCCCACACCAAGTTCCAGGAACAGAACATGCAGATTCTCATGTCTGCGAATAAATTCGTTGTATCGTTCCGCCGCTTTATGCCACCCTTCGTCCTCCACAAAGGTATCATCGCAGCGCAGATTTACATTCATGGGAGCGCCGCAGATCGGACAGTGCGGAACTAAATCTGACGGAATTGTCATTTTAGGAGCCGCGTTGTCTGACAGCTTAAAATCCCCGTTTTCCGTTATCTGATATCCCTGCGCTTCAACCATCTGCCGGACAGCTTCTTCGTTATCGTTTCGGTAGATTTGGAAGTCGACGTCTTTAAAAACATTGAAAATCACCTCGATTCTGCTGTTGGTCTGTTCTTTATAATCCTTTACCGTACTGACGGCAACCTGTGCCGCTTTGTCATTTGGAAAATGAAATTCGCCTGTGGAGATGTAGCAGAACGCGACACTTTTGATGTTATTCTGGTCTGTCAGCTCCAGGCAGGAGCGATAGCAGGAAGCGAGCAGTTCTTTGTCTTTTCTGGTCAGCCAGCTTCTGATGATGGGGCCGACGGTATGCAGCACATAGTCACAGGGCAGATTGAATGCCGGAGTGATTTTTGCTCTGCCGGGTTTCCTCCTGCAGCCAGGCATCCTGTATTTCAAGGAACTGGCCGCTGACCGGTCTGGGCATCCGCACATTGAACAGAGCCCGCAGGAGCTGTTTTTGCTGCTGTACATCAGTGGGGGATTTCCATGTCCCGGTATTGTGCTTCCTCTGAAAGAAGTGCCCTGATCAGATATATTCGGCGTTCGTCCTGAGTCATAATTATCCTCTCTTTTCAATGGTCTGTTTCGGACAGATTTCCGCGCAGCGACCGCAGTGCAGGCAGCGGTTCTGGTCGATTACCACCGGTTTCACAGAAACGTCGATGCACTTCTGGGGACAGACGGAGTAACACAGCTTGCATCTGATGCATTTGTCGCCTGCAAAATAGCCGCTCACCACTGTTTCCGGCTGGCCGATCACAATCTGGTTCCTTGTCACATGAGCCGGATCGCTGATATCGAAATATTCCCCGCTGGCTTCGTACAACCAAAATACCTCCAGGGCAATGCGCGTGTCATCGGGATAGATCTCCTGCATGTAAGGGTTCTTCTCAAAAATCTCATCCAGCTTTTCACTGCCGATGTTCTGAATTTTTCCTCTCAGGGACACGCTCTTTTTGTCCTTTGTGGCGGAGAGTGCAATGAATTTCTGCTCCATCAGCTGCGTATAAAAGTCTTTTCCTTTCGCCGTCAGGAAATATACGCCTTTCTCATCCCACAGCATCATATCGATGGTACGCGTCTGTGGATGACCATCCGAGCCGATGGTAGCGACGGTAGTGGAATGAATGTCTTCCACCAGCATTTTCAGATAATCCAGATTCGTCATGCTTTCTTTGCTCCTTGTTCTGCAAGATAAGCCCGAAGGTGCAATATTTGCAATCATCGGGCCTCCTGTTATCCTCTTAAAACTCGTAGGGCGGTTTGCCGGAGAAATCAGCGATCAGGCCATGCGCGTTTTCCAGATAGAACACCTCGAAAATCGGGTTGTCAGCAGTCTGATACTGACCCTTCACAATGGGATTTTGGATGCACATTTCCTTAGCAGCCATATTGTTCTCAAACACAGCCTTACCGTGCAGACGAATCCAGGCATATTCCGGACTTGATACTGAAATCTCAATCTCCGGGTTCTCCTGCATATCCTTGTAAACATCCTTGGTGTTGTTGGTGCAGAACCACAACTTGCCATCCAGTTCGCCGGCGAACATGAACGGACGGCACTTTGCCTTTCCATCACGGCCAACAGTAGCCAGATACTGAACAGGGTTTGCGCTTAAAAATTCGATGACTTTCTTCATGATGATTACCTCCAATTTTGATTCCCTTTATGGGTTTTCCTGCGTTTCGGGAGATGATTTGATCAGAATCATCTTGCATTTCCCTCCTGCTGTTTATATAATAAAGCCGTACAGCGATTCTGTAAAGTAAGCACATTTTTGTGCCATAGTTACTGAAAAGAAACCATAGGAGGTATATGCCATGGAAACAGAAAAAGATATTCAGGAGAAACCGGCAAAGGAATTACCCGCATGCCCGGTAGAAACGACTTTGACTTTAATCAGTGATAAATGGAAAGTACTGATTCTGCGTGACCTGATGCCCGGGACAAAGCGATTTGGAGAACTGAAAAAATCCATCGGACATATTTCACAGAAGGTATTGACCGCTCAGCTGCGGCAGATGGAAGAGAGTGGGCTCCTGACCCGAACCGTATTTCCCGAAGTGCCGCCACACGTGGAATATACGCTGACGAACCTTGGTTATAGTCTGAAACCAATTCTTGATGCCATGTGGGATTGGGGTGAAAATTATAAGGCACAGAACGGACAGTGAAGTATTTAGCAGCGTATGTATCCATGAATTATAGAAAGCAATCAAAGCAAAGCCCGCAGCTACTGGTGATATAATTAGTAGCCACGGGCGTTAAATGAATCGTATATTCATATTGCAAGGCTTTGTTGCGGTATCCCTTCTTTTTCAACCGCAAGGTTCTGAAGTCTTTTTATCTAGGATCAGCACATCGTCTCCATGTTCGCGGATAAAGACAGCTTTATCCTCAGCGATGCCATTTAAGTAGCCGTGCTCGCACGGATATTTGGCGGCGCTGAACGTCCAGTGGACGTTCGCTTAGCGCCGACCGGAACGGAGTGTAGATGCCGCGAGGGTTCAATACCCAGATGCTTACATCGGGGTATTAGACTTCTGTCAGATTAGGACAGATCAGGAGCCTGCCGGATGCAGTCGGAGAGCAGTGGAAGGGAGCGGAGGATGAGACAGGAAATTTTGAACATAGAAAAAGCCCAGAAAAATAAAGGATTTCCGGGCTTTTAAGCCATTTCTTTTTCGGTCGCTTAACGCTTGCTGAACTGCGGAGCGCGACGAGCTGCTTTGAGGCCGTATTTCTTTCTCTCCTTCATATGAGGGTCGCGGGTCAGGTAACCGGCCTTTTTCAGGACGGGTCTGTACTCCGGGTCTACCTGCAGGAGAGCGCGGGAGATGCCGTGACGGATTGCGCCGGCCTGGCCGGTGGTGCCGCCGCCGTGAACATTCACTAAAACGTCCATCTTGTCAGCGTTGTTGGTCAGGACAAGGGGCTGACGAACGATAACCTTCAGAGTCTCCAGACCGAAATAATCATCGATGTCTCTCTTGTTGATCGTGATCTTGCCGGTGCCCGGCACTAAATATACTCTGGCTACAGACTTCTTTCTTCTGCCTGTTCCGTAATTTTTATTGTTGGCCATTTGTCATTTCCTCCTCTCAGACCTTAGAATGTTAATACTTCCGGCTTCTGTGCCGCGTGCGGATGCTCCGCGCCCGCGTAAACATGAAGCTTTTTGTACATCTGTCTTCCTAAAGGTCCTTTTGGAAGCATTCCCTTGACAGCGAGCTCGATGACCTGCTCAGGTTTCTTCGCTTTCTTCTCTCTCAGGGTCTGCTGCTTCATCCCGCCGACATACTCGGTGTGATGATAATAAATCTTCTGATCCAGCTTTTTGCCGGTGACGGCGATCTTGTCCGCGTTGATCACGATCACGTAATCGCCGCAGTCCTCATGGGGCGTAAAAATCGGCTTATTCTTGCCGCGCAGGACGCTTGCAACCTGGCTGGCCAGGCGACCGAGGGTCTGACCCTCCGCGTCCACTACATACCATTTTCTCTCAACTTTATCCGGGTTTGGCATGAATGTCTTGTTCATGATGATCCTCCATTATTGTACGATAATACCAGGGTGTCACTGTCCAGCGAATGTCCGGCGCCATTCAATGACGGTTTCGTTACGGTCCGCGGGTCCTTCACCTTGTCTGTGAAAAAATGTCAGCCGCAAACTGCAACTTTTTATCTTCATCCACTGCTGGGCTAGAGCAAAACACCGGTCAGTTGGGAAGGCTGAAGGATGTAAGTGGATTTACTGCGTTTTGTCACGCCTAACAATTATAGAGAAATTTTCCTGTAGTGTCAACACATTTTTTTGCATTTTTTCGTTGAAAATAAGGGAAAATAAAGAGTATTTTAGAAAAACTTCACTTGTCTTCAAACCATATCCTTGCTATACTGATTAAGCCGAATACAGTCCACAGCCGATGCGGGTGCGCATTTGGCCGGGGCTGTATTTTATCAGAAGGATTTTACATTTTATATATGGAAGAAACAGTACCGTTTACACTGTCTGAGGAGGTATTATGGCGACTGACAAAAATGACGAATATGAAGAAGTATGTATGATGTGTCATCGTCCGGAGAGTAAGGCGGGCAGGATGATTCACCTGCCGGGAGACGTGTGCATCTGCAGTGATTGTATGGACAGGAGCATGCGGACGGTCACAGAGATGGAGAAGCAGGGTGTCTTCCAGAATCCGGAGTTTCAGAAGCAGATGCGGATCATGGAGGAGCAGATTCGTGAACAGCGGATGGCGCAGAATAAAACATCCAATGAGAAAAAAACGCAGCAGAACACGAACTCCACTGAGAGCGCCGCACAGCAGAACGCGGATGATGCGGAAAACACGGATGAGAAGGATACACTGGTTAACACGGATATTGAAGAGCCTGAGACGGAAACGCCGGATGGCGACGAGGAAACCAAAGAAAATATTCATCCTCTGGACAATGTTCCCATGGGTTTCCCGCAGATTCGCTTTGTGAATCTTTCTGACCTGCGCGGCCCCGCGTCCAACCGGGAGCGCCCTAAAAAGAAAAAGAAGGTCGAGCCGCTGAATTTAAAGGACGTTCCGGCACCGCACAAGATCAAAGCGCAGCTGGACGAATATGTGATCGGCCAGGAACATGCCAAAAAGGTGATGTCCGTGGCGGTTTATAACCATTACAAGCGCGTGGCGACCGGCACGCAGGACTCCATTGAGATCGAGAAGTCCAATATGCTGATGATCGGCCCCACCGGCTGTGGTAAGACTTACCTGGTCAAGACCCTGGCGAAGCTTCTGGATGTGCCGCTCGCCATCGCGGACGCGACTTCCTTAACGGAGGCGGGCTACATAGGTGACGACATTGAGAGCGTGGTGACGAAGCTTCTGGCAGCCGCGGACAATGATGTGGAGCGCGCGGAGCGCGGCATTATTTTCATCGATGAGATTGACAAAATCGCCAAAAAAGCGGAGACTCACTCCCGCGATGTTTCCGGCGAGAGCGTGCAGCAGGGCATGTTAAAGCTTTTAGAGGGCGCGGAGGTCGAGGTACCCGTTGGCGCCAACAGCAAAAACGCCATGGTTCCCCTGACTACCGTGAATACGAAGAACATTCTCTTCATCTGCGGCGGCGCCTTCCCTGACCTTGAAGGAATTATCAAGGAGCGCCTGACGAAGAACGCGGGCATTGGCTTCGGCGCGGCCTTAAAGGATGAGTACAAGGACGATCCGGATATTTTAAGTAAGGTAACAACAGAGGATCTGCGCAAATTCGGCATGATCCCGGAATTCCTTGGCCGCCTGCCGGTGGTCTTTACCCTGCAGGGCCTTGACAAAGAGAGCATGGTCAAGATCTTAAAGGAGCCGAAGAACGCGATCTTAAAGCAGTACCAGAAGCTTTTAGAGTTGGATGAAGTCGACCTGGTCTTTGACGACGACGCCTTAGAGGCCATTGCTGAGAAGGCCATGAAGCGGGACATCGGCGCCCGCGCGCTGCGTTCCATCATCGAGGAGTTCATGCTGGATATCATGTACGAGATTCCGAAGGATGACAATATCGGCAGGGTGCGCATCACCCGCGCCTATGTGGAGGGCAAGGGCGGCCCTGTCATCGAGATCCGCGGCCAGCAGCGCATCGGTACTGCCGGAGCGTGAGGCCTGAAAAGGCAATGCATGCCGGGAATGTAAGATTGAACGGGATCGTGCGTGTCTGGCCCGTGAAGCCCGGATGTCGAGGAAATCTGAATAACGGAAATATACAGGAAAGTCTGATCTGAACAGGGTCAGGCTTTTTTGATTCCAGGCTGTGAATTGTAATAAAAAAGAGAAAGATTTAGATTAGGTGATTGACATATTTGTCTAATTGCTTTAGACTAATATTGTCTAAAACGATTAGACAAACCGCCTGTCTGCATTCCGCTGCATGAAACCGTACCTGGCGGGAGGAGCGCAAAACCGGAATAAGAGAATAACCATAAGAGAAAAACCAGAATAAGAGAATCTTACAACAGACGTTAATGATACTGGAAACAGAGAAATCGTGTTCAAAATGCGGGGAAATGATTGTGGAAAAATACAAGCTAGGGGAAATGGAAGAAAAATTCGCGGACTTAATCTGGGAGCGGGAGCCCATCGCGTCGGGAGAGCTTGCGAAGGCGGCCGAAGCAGAATTTGGCTGGAAGCGGACGACCACCTATACGATGCTGAAGCGCCTGTGCGTGCGCGAGCTCTTTGTGAATGAGGGCGGTATCGTCCGGGCCCTGATGACGAGGGAAGATTTTCAGGCAGCGCGGGGAGAGCTCTTTTTACAGGAAAATTTCAACGGGTCGCTGCCCATGTTCCTGACCGCGTTTTCGAAGAGGAAAAAGCTGAGCGGGGATGATGTAGAGCAGCTGAAGGCGCTGATTGACGAATACGAGGATGAGACATAGGATTTGACGCCATAATTTCGTGAGTGTAAGCAGAGCAGTGTGCATTTTGCAGTCGTTATATTATTATGTGTAAAATCGACAGCAGGGCAGTTATGCGCGGGATGAAATAACGGGAAGCTGCTGAGAATGAGGTGGGGAAAATGCTTGAAACTATGTGGGTAGAAATTCTGAATATGAGCCTGGCGGCCAGCGTGGCAATTCTGGCGATTTGCCTGATTCGCCTGTTTTTAAAAAGGACGCCCAGAATCTTTTCCTATGTGCTGTGGACGGTGGTGCTGTTCCGCCTGCTGTGCCCGTTTTCCATAGAATCGACGCTTTCTTTTCTGAATGCGTTGGACGGCGGCGCGGCGGCCAGACAGGGGCGGATGGAGTATATTCCATCTGACATCGGCTACCAGGCACAGCCACAGGTGCAGCTTGCGGCGGGAGCCTTCAGTGATACGGTGAATGAGATTGTGAGTGATTCTCTCCCTGCTGCGAATGTGGGGGATTCTGTGAACCCCGTGCAGGTGATCCTTTTTGTGACGGCACGGATCTGGCTTGCAGGTTTGCTGGTGATGGTGATTTATCAGCTTGTGTCGCTTTTGCGTTTCCATAAGCGCCTGCGGGGTGCTGAGTGTGAAGAAGGCAATATTTACCGCCTGCCGGGCGATGGAACACCTTTTGTGTACGGCCTGGTTCGCCCGCGCATTTATCTGCCGTCAGGACTCAGTGAGGAAGAGCGGCGGTATATGCTGCTGCATGAGCAGATTCATATCCGGAGGGGAGATCAGATCTTCCGTTTCCTGGGCTGTGCGGCGCTGTGCCTGCACTGGTTCAATCCGCTGGTCTGGCTGGCCTTTTATTTAAGCGGCAAGGATATGGAGTTATCCTGCGATGAAGCAGTTTTAAGGCAGCTGGGGGACGGGGTGAAAAAGGAGTATTCCGGCTCCCTTCTGGCGCTGGCCGCGGGCGGCACGGATGACCGGAAATTCAGAGGCAGTCCCGTAGCGTTTGGGGAAAATAATATCAAAGGCCGTATTCAGAACGTGCTGCACTACCGCAAGACAAAGCCGGCAGTGGCCGCTTTTGCTGTGGTTATATGCGCGGCGGCAGTGGCGGCACTTGCGCTTAATCCGAATTCTGCTGAGGATGAAAATGGTTTTCCAGATGCGGAGTGGGTGGCATCGCTTGAAACATTGTATGGACAGGAACAGGCTGCGGTTCTGGCTTCCTTGAATCTGGAGGAAAGTGACGTCGTGAAAGCAGACGGCACAGGGCTAAAGAACCTGCGGGAACCGGTATCTCTTTTGGAAACTGATTTCACGCAGTCATTGCTTTATGATGTGACATCTGAGGCGCCGACGTTTTATGGCACAAGGTACCAGTATGACTCTGAGGATGCGGCAGCAATCGTGACGCTTGCGGAAGCTCTTATAAAGGAATGCAATGAGCAATACGGGGATCCTTCCACGTACCCTGGGCTTCTGAATCGCCTGACAAATGGGGATTTTGCTGATGATTTCGCAAAAACATGGGAACGCGGCCTGACGGATCAATGGAGAGAAGAATGGCTTGTTGGGGAGCAGACACTGTGCACGTTATCTGTTTCTGTGAATGGAGAAGACATGGGTGTAATCAGCCTGGAGTACAAACTTTATATAGCTCCAAACTCGCAGACATTCGCTGAACATGTGAAAGAGGTAGAATATATTGAAAGTGAAGAGAGTACGGAAGACACAGAACAGGAAATGACTGCGGAAAGCGAGACAGATTCTGACGGTATTCTGGGATATATTTTATATATTACAGATAACACCGTTGCGGTGGATACCGCGGAATGGCTCACGCTGACCGATACGGAGCGAATGGCAGAGCTCGGTATTACGGAGGATGACATGCCGGGCGGTTTTTTGATTTACAATCCGGATTCTGCCGCTGAAAGTCTGACTTTGGCGGAAGGTCTGACGGCGCTGCTGTTGGATTGGGAGAACCCCTATTATCCCATGGAAAGTGAGATTTCGCTGGAATACTTTCTTATGATTTTGCAGGAGAGAGCGCAGACAATGGGCGGCGCAGGTGAGGAAGATAGTGCTTCAGCTGATTATTCGCAATGCGGACTGTTCTGGTTTGAGGTGGCTGACGGAGCGGTAACTTATATCGAGGAACAGTATCTGCCGTGACGGGTATTTGCCCGGAGTATGAAATGAAGTTCGCGTAGCGCTTTCCAGGGCCATAGGCGTGAATGCATACCGGAAGGCATATCCTGCACAGGCATTCGGTTTCTGCCGTTGGTCTCCAGGGCATTTAATGGATACGCAAAAACTCAACCATCGGTTGAATTTCCCAAAATCAACTTTTGGTTGATTGTAATTTTGAATATTTCGGTATACGCTTTGTTTGTGAGCTCACTGACACAGGTAATCTGACGCGGGATTTCCTTTCAGACCGCATATCCGGATGCGGCGGGGACAAAAGGAAATCCGTTTCGTCGGCGCAGAATGGTGAAGGAGTGAAAGACCAGAATGAAGACATTAAATTTAAATCGGAATATCAGAACATTGAGAAAGCATAAGGGAATTAATCAGGATACGCTGGCGGCAGCGATGGGCGTGAGCATGCAGGCAGTATCCAAGTGGGAGAGCGGTTTATCCAGCCCGGATATTGCGCTGCTGCCGCAGTTGGCGGAGTATTTTGGAGTGGATATCAATGATCTGCTGCTAAGAGATTTCAGCGAAGAGGAGCCGGACGAGAAGGAAGCTTCTGCGAAGGAGGACAGCACCAATTCATCTGAAGGGGATGGTTCCCTTGAGGAAGACGGGTTCTTTGGCGGCATATTTGGCAAGGATGGTATGTTTGGCAAAGATGGTATGTTCGGCAAAGACGGTATGTTTGGAAAAGATGGAGTGTTCGGTAAAGACAGTGATTTTGTTAATCGTATGAAAAATATGAAAAGAACAGTCTGGAACGGGAACTGGACCGGAAACTTAAACGGCAGAAATGTCAACGTGCACGGCGGCAGCATGGAGCGAAAAAAAGATGAGCTGTATCTGGTCATGATGCGCGGTGATGAGATCTTAAACCAGAAGGTCGTTGGCCAGGACCCGGAGGTGATCCGCATCGAACTGCCGACGGACAATCAGGTAAACCTGAACGTGTGGTGGAGCGCGGAAATCTACGGAGATGTGGGCGGCAATGCTAAGGCTGGTACCTCCATCAAATGCTGCAATGTGGACGGCGATGCCAAAGCCGGCACTTCCGTTACCTGCGGCAATGTGGACGGAAGCGTGGACAGTGGAACCTCTGTTCAGTGCGACCAGGTGGATGGAGATGTGAGAGCCGGTACCTCTGTCACCTGCGGAGACGTAGGAGGCGATGTGAAGGCCGGAAACAGTGTGAATTGTAAAGATGTACATGGGAGTGTGAGAGCTTCCGGCAAGGTTACCTGCACAGGCATCGGCGGCACGCCGCTATGAAAAGAAAGGAACGCTGATCATGTATTATAAAAAACAGAAAGGAAGGACTGTTATGAAATTAAAATCGACTCGTATTTATACACCTGCTGGTCCAAGGGCCGGCGTTCTGACCATAGAAGAAGGTCGGATCACGGCATTTGAGGAGAACGGTTCCTGTCCGGATGCCGTAGATTATGGCGATCTGCGCATCATTCCGGGCATCTTTGATACCCATAACCACGGTACCTGCGGATACAGTATGTCATTAGGCGAAGAGGCGACAGAGGAAGAAAGGGAAACGGCTGTGCGCGGCTATCTGAAAGGACTTGCCAGCCAGGGCACGGTTAATATTTTCCCAACCACCGCGGAGCCGGCCATGATGACGTCCATTGCCGCTGTGGTAAAGAGCGGACCTGCGGACGGCGCGAAGGTGCTGGGCATTCACAGTGAGGGACCCTGGCTGAACCGGGTCGGAGAGAAGGGAGTTCGCACAGGATGGCCGGAGGTAAGTCTGGATATGGCGCGGAACATGGTGGAGAGCGCGGACGGCCTTCTGAAGCTGGTGGCACTCGCACCGGAAATTCCGGGGATCGATACTGTGATGGAATATTTTCTTTCTCAGGGCATTACCCTGGCGGCCGCGCACAGCGACAACAACTACGAGCAGGCAACGGCGGCGTATTTAAAAGGCGTATCGGTTGCGACCCATACGGGCAACGTTATGACCGGTATGCATCACAGGGATGTAGGTGGCCTGGGCGCCGCGCTGTTGAACGACGGTGTGATGTGTGAGGTGATCTGCGACGGCATGCATATCTGTAAGGAAATGTTGAAACTGTATTTCAAGGTCAAGGATCCTGCACATTTCATGATGATCAGCGACTGCACGCCTCTGTCCGGCGCGCCGCAGGGAAGATACAGTCACAAGGGATTTTTCGGCGGCATGGAAATGAATGTAACGCCGGAAGGCTTCGTGCTGACGGATACAGGCAGGCTGTGCGGTTCCAGCCAGCCGGTGCTGTTCGGAGTCGGCAATCTGGTGGAGAATGTGGGAATTCCGCTGGAGACATGCCTGCAGATGGCCTGCCAGAATCCGAGTACCTTCTATGGCTTTGGCAGGCGGAAAGGCTCTATTTCTGTAGGCAAGGACGCGGATTTGGTGGTGATCAGCGACGATTACCGGGCGCTTGTGACCTATTCCGAGGGCAGAAAGGTATATGACAGAGAAGAGGAAGGCGAAATCTATAATGAAGCCTACCTGAAGGAGACCAGACTATGAAAAAACTGATTGTGGTAGCCGATGATTTTGGCTTCAGCGAGGTTTATGATTACGGTTTACCCGAGGGTGCGCGAGTGACTGAAAGAGCATGAGTGAGATGGTGAATTTCGACGCGGTGTACCGATGAGGGAACCATTCACATCTGTTTTGTGTGAAGGTTTTGCGCGAATAAAATAAAGTACTTGACAAATACCCCGGCAGGGTATACTATGCAGATAGCGCGTAGATACCCTGCCGGGGTATTTTAGTGTAAAAAAAGCGAATTGGCTGGTGCGTCTGGCTGATACGGCAGGAATGAAATGCAGATCTAAGATACGGGTGCGGGTATGACGGATGGTTCGCTGAATAACCGGAAAGGAAATAGATGTGTATGGCGGAAGATAGAATGGGAAATGATACAACAGACAGAGATAGGATGACAGAGCCGGAAACTGTGATGACAGACGGGCAAACCCCTGATACGGCCGGTACGGATGACTGCAGTAAACCTTGCTGTTGCGCGAAGACAACAGAACGATCCCCAGAGGAAGTGAAAAAGCTGATCAACCGCTTAAACCGCATCGAGGGTCAGATCCGCGGCATCCGCGGGATGGTGGAGCGGGACGCGTACTGTCCGGATATTCTGACGCAGTCCGCGGCTGTGACCGCGGCCATGAACGCGTTCAACCGCGAGCTGATGTCGAATCATATCAAGCACTGTGTGGTCCGGGATATCAAGGAGGGAAAGGAAGACACGGTGGATGAGCTGGTGTTTACCCTGCAGAAGCTGATGAAATGATGATACAAGGGACAGAAGGCCATAAATCGAATGCTTGCATTCGCATTTATGACCTTGGGGACCGCAACGACATGAGGAAGGAGCAAATTTGACCGATTTTCAGGTCAAATTGTGCGGATTCCGAATGGCGTCATGGATTGCGGGAGCGGTATTGGCGAAGCAATCCATGGTATCATACTTTTTTGTCGATTTAATCATGAAATAAGGAGGCAATATTTTGGAACAATATAATGTAACCGGCATGAGCTGCGCCGCCTGCTCGGCCCGTGTGGAAAAGGCGGTGTCAAAAGTGGAGGGCGTGACCAGCTGCTCAGTCAGTCTTCTGACCAACTCCATGGGCGTGGAGGGCAGCGCTTCCGCTTCCGCAATTATTGCGGCGGTGGAGGAAGCGGGCTACGGCGCGTCTATCAAAAGAACATCCGCATCCGGCGCGGCGGGTTCCGGTACAACATCTTATTCAGCGTCCGCCGATGAGGACGCGCTAAAGGACAGGGAGACGCCGAAGATGAAGAGGCGGCTGATCGCGTCGCTGGTTTTCCTTGTGGCTCTCCTGTATTTTTCCATGGGACATATGATGTGGGGGTGGCCTCTGCCTGCCTTCTTTGAGGGAAATCATGTGGCGATGGGGCTTTTAGAGATGCTTTTGACCATTGCCGTCATGGTGATCAATCAGAAATTCTTTATCAGCGGCTTTAAGGGCCTGATTCATCGTGCCCCCAATATGGACACCCTGGTGGCGCTTGGCTCCTCGGCGGCTTTCGTGTACAGCACCTATGCGCTCTTTGCCATGACGGACGCCCAGGTGAAGGGCGACATGGCAGCGGTCATGAGCTACATGGATGAGTTTTATTTTGAGTCCGCGGCTATGATCCTGACGCTGATCACCGTGGGTAAGATGCTGGAGGCCCGTTCTAAGGGCAAGACCACGGACGCTTTGAAAAGTCTGATGAAGCTGACGCCCAAAACCGCTATGGTGGAGCAGAATGGCGTGGAGACCGAGCTTCCCATTGAGCAGGTAATGAAGGATGATATTTTCGTAGTGCGCCCCGGGGAAAATATTCCGGTGGACGGCGTAGTGATCGAGGGCAGCAGCGCGGTCAATGAATCCGCCCTGACCGGCGAGAGCATTCCGGTGGATAAGGCGAAGGGCGATCTGGTGTCCGCGGCCACGGTGAATCAGTCCGGCCTGCTGAAATGCAGAGCGACCCGTGTGGGGGAGGATACAACCTTGGCGCAGATCATAAGGATGGTCAGCGACGCGGCAGCGACCAAGGCGCCGATTGCGAAGGTAGCGGATAAGGTTTCCGGCGTCTTTGTACCCGCGGTCATCACCATCGCGCTGATCACCATTGTGGTATGGCTTTTAAGCGGGCAGAGTGTGGGCTTTGCGCTGGCGAGGGGCATTTCAGTCCTGGTGATTTCCTGCCCCTGCGCGCTGGGTCTGGCCACTCCGGTGGCCATCATGGTGGGCAACGGCGTGGGCGCGAAGAACGGGATCTTGTTTAAGACAGCCGTGTCTTTAGAGGAGACCGGAAAGGTAGACATTGTCGCACTAGACAAAACAGGCACGATCACCGCGGGTGAGCCGAAGGTGACGGATATCCTGCCCGCGCAGGGTGTGACAGAGGGAGAACTGCTCTCCATTGCTTTTTCTCTGGAAAGAAACAGCGAGCATCCCCTGGCGAAAGCGATTATGGCGGAGGGCAGCGCGAAGGGATGCGAAAGCGTTCCGGTCAGTGAGTTTCAGGCACTTCCGGGAAACGGCCTGACCGCGGTGCTGGAAGGCAGACAATTATATGGCGGGAGTATGGAATTTATTTCTTCCATGCTTTCAGTCCCCGCAGATCTTATCAATCAGGCGCAGGCGCTGGCGCAGGCAGGAAAGACACCGCTGCTTTTCAGTGAGGATGGGCGGCTCTTAGGCATCATTGCGGTTGCCGATGTGATTAAGCCCGACAGTGCTCAGGCAGTGAAAGAGCTACAGAACATGGGCATTCGCGTGGTTATGCTGACCGGCGACAATGCGCGCACCGCGAAAGCCATCGGGGACGAGGCGGGCGTGGATGAAGTGATTGCCGGTGTGCTGCCCGACGGGAAAGAGAGCGTGATCCGCACCCTGAAGGAGCAGGGAAAGGTCGCCATGGTGGGCGACGGCATCAACGACACTCCGGCCTTAACCCGCGCGGACATGGGCATTGCCATCGGCGCGGGCACAGACGTGGCCATCGACGCCGCGGATGTGGTGCTGATGCGCTCCCGCTTGAGCGATGTTCCGGCGGCCATCCGCTTAAGCCGCGCGACCCTGACCAATATTCACGAGAACCTGTTCTGGGCCTTCTTTTATAATGCCATTGGCATTCCTCTGGCGGCCGGCGTCTATATCCACTGGCTTGGCTGGCAGTTAAACCCAATGTTCGCGGCGGCGGCCATGAGCCTGTCAAGCTTCTGCGTGGTGTCGAACGCGCTGCGGCTGAATTTCGTAGACATTCACAGTACGAAAAGAGATCACGCGAAGAGGAAGAAGAAAGCGGGAGCGAGCATAGAGCCTGCATTGGCTGAGCAGGAAGAGAGTGAGACGGCAGAGTCGGCAAAAACAGGTACTGACAAAGAAAATATGGCAGAACGCGCAGCTGTAAACGCAGTAGAAATTACGGCTGCAGATGCAAATAAAGAAAGAGAGGAAACAAAAACCATGACAAAAACCATGAAAATCGAAGGAATGATGTGTACACACTGTGAGACAAGGGTGAAGAAAGCGTTGGAAGCGCTGCCAGAGATTAAGGGCGCTGAGGTCAGCCACGAGGCGGGAACCGCGGTCGTGACGCTGAGCGCGCCGGTGGAGGACGCTGTGCTTACGAAGGCAGTCGAGGATCAGGACTATAAGGTGCTTTCCGTCGGCTGAGAAAAAGTAAGCTGGCGCTTCAGGGCTGTTTATTTTGAAGCGCCAGCTCTTCAGATTCAGAGGCGTCAAAGGGATAGACAGAGGCTTTGAGCGTCACCATTTCTGCCACCTGCGTCAGGCCTCTTGCATTTTTTCTATCATGTTATGATTTAAATCATGGAATAGTGGGCCCTGGTAATTTGTTTTTTTGGTAATGATGAGAAACCTGGGAGGAAAAGATGAAAAGTACAGAAGGCGGGAAGAAACAGACGGTGCTGTCCATTTTATTTCAGAATAAACGTATGAATGTCGTGTTCGTGCTGTCCACGATTATCGTTGCGATTGCGGCGCCGTTCAAATCTTACATTACGCAGTGGCTGATCGATGCGGGCAGCATTCAGGCGGCCATGCGGAGTCTGGCGCTTGGAATTGTGATTATTCTGATTTCCCATATTACAGAATATATCAGTCGTCAGTCCTTTGCCAGGATGTCCACGGACGGGGTGGAAGCGATTCGCAGCCGGATCATGGAGAAACAGTCCCGACTGTCCATGGAAGAGTATCTGTCCGGCAGTACGGGCTCTGTACTGTCCGGTCTGACCAACGATATGCGGGCGCTTTTTGATGAATATTATATGTCGATTTTTGACATCCTTTTCTGGGGCGGCATGCTGATTGTCGCCACGATTATGCTGGTAAGCATCGCGCCTGTGATTGCGGTGATTACGCTGGCTTTCTCTGTTATTCCGGTGGCGGTTCCGCGTCTGATGGCAAAAGGAATGGCACAGGTCAGGAAGGAATATTCACAGGATATTTCTGCTTATACTTCCCGCACGAGCGACCTGCTGAAGGGGTTTGAGGCGCTGACGGCGGCAGGTTCCATGGATTATTTCCGCAAAGCGCACGCGCAGGCGGCCGACTCGAACCGGCAGAAAGAACATGCACTGCGCCACAGAATGAATACGGCTTCCGTGCTGACGTCTCTGGCTGCATGGATTCCCAACATGTCCATCCTGTTGGTGGCGGTGATTCTGGTGTTTAACGGAAGAATCACGATCGGCTATCTGGTAACAGCTAACTCTCTGGCCACCTTTGTCCTCTCTCCCTGCCGGATGGTGGCGGACCGCTACGTCAAGTTAAAGAGCTCCCAGCCGATCAAAAATAAGCTGGAAGAAATGATGCGGGAAGAAGACGTCGATAAAAGCGGAACAGAAGAATTGAGAGAAGTGATATCTGTCAGATTTGAGAATGTCAGGTTTACATACCCCGGCGCAAAGTCGGAAACCCTGCATGGCGTCGACCTTGCGCTGAAAAAGGGGGAAAAGCTGGCGCTTGTGGGCGTCAGCGGGAGCGGCAAGTCCACCATCGTGAAGCTGCTCTATCGTTATTATCAGGAATATCAGGGTTCGGTTCAGGTCAATGGCAAAGAGGCCGGAGCATATACGAAGGATTCTTATTACCAGCGGGTTGCCATGCTGCCGCAGACGCCGTTTATTTTCAATGATACAATCTTCAATAATATCTGTCTGTATCGCCAGTATTCCGAGGAGGAAGTGCAGCGCGCGATCCGGCTTTCCGGTCTGGAGGAATATGTCAGGGAGCAGCCGGATGGCCTGAACACTGTGCTGACAGAGAACGGCGGCAATCTTTCCGGAGGGCAGGCGCAGCGCATGGCGATTGCCAGGGCGTTAGTCAGAGGCTGCGATGTGCTGCTGGTAGATGAAGCGACGTCCAGCCTGGATGTGGTGACGACGGAGCAGATCATGCGGAATCTGCTTCAGCTGGACTGCTCCGTGATTGTGATCACACATGATATTTTCGGGGATTATATGAAGGACTTCGATTATATTGCTTATCTGGAGGAAGGAACCATCCGCGAGGAGGGCAGTTTTGAGGAAATGCTGAAACGCGACGGTTCCTTCACGCAGCTGTATCATCTGATGGCCAGTCAGGAGAAGGCGGCGGATTGACGCAAATTTTTGCTTGCATAAATCGTTTCAGTATGGTATTCTGTTCCGAGAAATGCAGTGAAGGAGACTCCTTTCGAGGGAAACGACAGGAATACGGCGTCACCGACTGAGAGCGCCGTTTGCGGAAGCCGATATGGGGAACACTCCGGAGCAGACAGTTCGAAAGCATCGTCTGATGGCGTAGGGCTGTACGGCCGCCGTCCGTTACACGGTTTTGAGGCAGAGCGATCTGCGAATGCGGGTGGTACCGCGGATATGTATAACTATTCGCCCCGGGTATGGTTTCGGCCATGCCCGGGGTTTGTTAGTTTTATTCGCCCCAGCATGAAAAGAAAGAGGACTTATTATTATGAAAAACTGTTATCGGGACATTACACTGAAGGAAATGACGGAGGAACGCATCGGGCAGACCCTTAAGGTGGCCGGCTGGGTGGAAAATATCCGCGACCACGGCGGCGTTTCCTTCGTGGACCTACGGGACATGTACGGCGTGCTGCAGATTGTCATGCGGGATACCTCCCTTCTGCACGGCCTGTCCAAGGAAATGTGCATTTCCGTGGAAGGCGTTGTGGAAAAGCGTGACGCGGATACCTATAACCCCCGTATTCCCACCGGTACCATCGAACTGGAGGCGCATTCCGTGGAGGTGCTGGGCCGGGTTTACCGTCCCCTTCCCTTTGAAATCATGACCTCCAAAGAAACCAGAGAGGATCTGCGCCTGATGTACCGTTATCTGGATCTGCGAAACGCGAAGGTGAAGGACAATATTATTTTCCGCTCGCAGGTGATTGCGTTCCTGCGCCAGAAAATGACGGAGCTGGGCTTTTTGGAGATCCAAACGCCGATTCTGTGTGCTTCGAGCCCCGAGGGTGCCAGAGATTTTATCGTGCCTTCCCGTAAATATAAGGGAAAGTTTTACGCGCTTCCACAGGCACCGCAGCAGTATAAGCAGCTTTTGATGGCCTCCGGCTTTGATAAATATTTTCAGATCGCGCCCTGCTTCCGCGATGAGGACGCGCGTGCGGACCGTTCTCCCGGCGAGTTCTATCAGCTGGATTTTGAAATGAGTTTCGCGACCCAGGAGGATGTGTTCGCGGTGGGAGAGGAAGTGCTCCCCGCTACTTTTGAAAAATTCGCGCCCGAGGGATATGCGATTACGCAGGCGCCTTACCCGATCATAAGCTACAAACAGGCCATGCTGGAATTTGGCACCGATAAGCCGGACCTGCGCAATCCGCTGCGAATTCTGGACCTGACGGACTTTTTCCAGAAATGTACCTTCCGCGCCTTCCTGAAAAAAACGGTCCGCGCCATCACGGTGCACGCGGACATGAGCAAGGGCTTCCACGAGAAGCTGCTGCAGTTCGCTGTCTCCCTGGGCATGGGCGGTCTTGGCTACCTGGAGGTGATGGAGGATCTTTCCTACAAGGGTCCTATTGATAAATTCATTCCGGCGGAATTGAAAGAAGAGTTAAGAAAAATAGCGGCCTTAAAGCCCGGCGATACGATCTTTTTCATTGCGGACAGGGAGGACATGGCCAATTACTACGCCGGTAAAATCCGCAACGAGCTGGGCGATAAGCTGGGTCTGACGGAGAAAAAAGCTTTCCGTTTCTGCTATGTGAATGACTTCCCGATGTATGAACTCGATCCGGAGACGCGAAAAATCGGCTTTACCCATAATCCGTTTTCCATGCCGCAGGGTGGTCTGGATGCCCTGGAAAATCAGGATCCGCTTGATATTCTGGCCTACCAGTACGATATCGTCTGCAACGGCGTGGAGCTTTCCAGCGGCGCGGTGCGCAATCACGATATGCAGATCATGGAGAAGGCGTTCGAGATCGCGGGTTACGATAAAGAAACCCTGAAGACGAAATTCGGCGCGCTCTATGAGGCGTTTCAGTTCGGCGCGCCGCCGCACGCGGGCATGGCGCCCGGAATCGACCGGATGCTGATGCTCTTAAAAGAGGAGAGCAATATCCGCGAGGTTATCGCCTTCCCGTTAAACAGTTCCGCGCAGGATCTGATGTGTTCCGCGCCCGGTGAGGTGACGGAGCAGCAGTTAAGGGAAGCGCATATTAAAGTGAGGGATTGACATGGCAAATATCATTTCAGATGAAACGATCGAGTACGTCAGTATCCTGGCGAAGCTGGAGCTTTCTGAGGAGCAGAAGGAGGCGGCCAAAAAGGATATGGGCCGGATGCTGGATTATATCGACAAATTAAATGAGCTGGACACGGACGGCGTGGAGCCTATGTCACATGTGTTCCCGGTGCGTAATGTCTTCCGGGAGGATGTGGTCACGAACGGGGACGACAGCGAGCAGATTCTGAAAAACGCGCCGGAGGAGCAGGATAATATGTTTGTGGTGCCGCGGACGTTTGAGTGAGGGGAACCAAATGGATATCTTATCATTAACAGCAGTAGAGTTGTCTTGTGCAATCCGCGAGGGCAGGACGACAGCGCCCAAAGCGCTGGCCGCGGTCTTTGAGCAGATTGAGGAAAAGGAAGCGGAGTATCACTGCTATATCACGATTGAAAAAGAAAAGGCCATGCAGGATGCGAAGGCAGTGCAGGCGCGGATTGAGGCAGGGGAGCTGAGCGGTCCGTTAGCGGGGGTACCGGTGGCGGTGAAGGATAATCTCTGCACGGAGGGGACGCTGACAACCTGCGGCTCCAAAATCCTGGAAAACTTCGTGCCGACCTACTCCGCGGAGGCGGTGAATCTGTTACAAAAAGCGGGCGCGGTGATCATCGGGAAGACCAATATGGACGAATTTGCCATGGGATCTACCACGGAGACCTCGTATTTCGGTGTGACGAAAAATCCGGCGGATACAACCCGGGTGCCGGGCGGTTCCTCCGGCGGCTCCGCCGCCGCCGTCGCCGCGGGCGAATGCTTCTTCGCCCTGGGCTCCGATACGGGCGGCAGCATTCGCCAGCCGGTGGGCTACTGCGGCGTGGTGGGTATGAAGCCCACCTACGGCACCGTCTCCCGTTACGGCCTGGTGGCCTATGGCTCCTCGCTGGATCAGATCGGGCCGTTAACGAAGGACGTTGCCGACTGCGCCGCCGTGCTTTCTGCCATCGCTTCTCATGATGAGAAGGACTCTACCTCCATGGAGCGGACGGATACTGATTTTACCTCCGCGCTTGTACAGGATGTGCGGGGAATGAAAATCGGCATACCGCGCGATTATTTTTCCGAAGGACTGGATCCGCAGGTGAAGGACGCGGTGCTTGCCGCCGCGAAGGTACTTAAGGCAAATGGCGCTGTTGTGGAGGAATTTGACTTAAGCCTTGTGGATTACGCCATTCCTACCTATTACACAATCGCGGCCGCGGAGGCCAGCTCCAACCTGGAACGCTTCGACGGCATCAAATACGGCTACCACGCGCCCGGCGACACCCTGGGTCTTCATGAAATGTACAAAAAGACCCGTTCCGAGGGTTTTGGCGAAGAAGTCAAGCGCCGCATCATGCTGGGCAGCTTTGTCTTAAGCAGCGGCTACTATGACGCCTATTATTTAAAGGCGCTGAAGGTGAAAGCCATGATCAAACAGGCTTTCGATGAGGCGTTTTCCAGATATGATGTTATTCTGGGGCCGGTCTCGCCCACTACCGCGCCGAAACTGGGAGAGAGTCTGTCCGATCCGCTGAAGATGTACCTCGGCGATATATACACCATTTCTGTCAATCTGGCGGGGCTTCCGGCCATCAGCCTTCCATGTGGGAAGGATGACCAGGGTCTGCCCATCGGCTTACAGCTCATCGGCGACTGCTATTCAGAAAAAACCCTGATTCGTGCGGCATACACTTATGAGCAGGCGGCAAAAGCCGGAAAGGAGGCCTGACCATGGCAAAACAATATGAAACCGTCATCGGCCTTGAAGTCCATGTCGAGCTCGCCACCAAAACTAAAATTTTCTGCGGCTGTTCCACCGCCTTCGGCGGTGCCCCCAACACGCATACCTGCCCGGTCTGTACCGGCATGCCCGGCAGCCTTCCCGTCTTAAATAAAAAAGTCCTGGAATACGCCGTGGCCGTGGGCCTTGCCACCAACTGCGACATCACCCGCACCTGCAAATTTGACCGCAAAAATTATTTTTACCCGGATAATCCTCAGAATTACCAGATTTCCCAGCTCTACCTCCCCATCTGCCGCAACGGCTATGTGGAGATTGAAACAGCCGATGGCAAAAAGAACGTGGGAATCCATGAGATCCACATGGAGGAGGACGCGGGCAAGCTTGTCCACGACGACTGGGCGGACCGCACCCTGGTGGATTATAACCGCTCCGGTGTGCCCTTAATCGAGATCGTTTCCGAACCGGACATGCGCTCCGCTGAGGAGGTCATCGCCTATTTGGAGAAGCTTCGCATGCTCATTCAGTACCTGGGCGTCAGCGACTGCAAGCTCCAGGAGGGCAGTATGCGCGCGGATGTGAACCTTTCTGTCAGAGAGATCGGTGCTTCCGAGTATGGTACCCGTACAGAGATGAAAAATTTAAATTCCTTCAGGGCCATATCCCACGCCGTTTCATGTGAGCGGGAGCGTCAGATCGACCTTCTGGAATCCGGCAAAAAGGTCGTCCAGGAGACCCGCCGCTTCGATGATAGCAAAGGAGAATCTTACCCCATGCGCAGCAAGGAGGACGCCCAGGACTATCGCTATTTCCCGGATCCGGATCTTGTGCCTGTGTATGTGGATGATGCCTTTTTGCAGGAAATCAAAGACCGCCAGCCGGAATTCAGGGAGGCGAAGATGGAGCGCTACGGGCGCGAATACGGTCTGCCGGCGTATGATATAGAGATTCTGACCGGTGAAAAGGCCCTGGCGGATCTCTTCGAGGCGGCCACAGCCATCTGCGGAAAACCTAAACAGGTCTCCAACTGGCTCATGGGCGAGACCCTGCGCCTGTGCCGTGAAAAAAATATGGACGCCTCCGACCTGCGCTTCAGCCCGGAAAACCTGGCAAAGCTCATCGACCTCACAGAACAGAAGATCATCAACGGCTCTGTGGCGAAGGAAGTTTTTGAAGTCATGTTTGAGGAAAATATTGACCCCGCAGCCTATGTCGAAGAGAAGGGATTAAAGACCGTCGGTGACGAAGGCCTTTTAAGAAAAACGGTAGAAGAGGTGCTCACTGCAAATCCCCAGTCTGTCTCAGACTACAAGGGCGGCAAACAGAAAGCCATCGGCTTCCTCGTCGGCCAGACCATGAAAGCCATGAAGGGCAAGGCCGACCCTGCGATGGTGAATCAGCTTTTGCGGGAATACCTGGATAAATAACGGAAAAAGTCGCGGGGAATTCCCCGCGGCTTTTTCCTATCAGATATCCTCTCCATTCTTATATCTCGCCACCACCCGGTGTATCCTCCCCACCGGATCCAGCAGCTCACTGATCGAGGAATCATGATTCAACGTATCAATCAGATACGCGATATACTTACTCAAATCCGTACTCAGATACCACTCCTTTTCAAACAGGTCCGGCCGCTGGAAAATCAGATTTGTCGTCAGCACCCTCGTGATAATCCCATCCTCGTAGGCCCTGTCGAACGGCTCCAGGCCGCCTGTGAACAGCCCAAATGTCGAGAAAATGAAAATCCGGTTGGCCTTGCGCGCCTTTAACGCCGCCGCCACCTCCAGAACCGATTCTCCGGAGGAGATCATATCATCGATGATGATCATATCTTTGCCCTCCACATCGGAGCCCAGAAATTCGTGCGCCAGGATCGGGTTGCGTCCTCCCTCCACCCGCGTATAATCGCGGCGCTTATAAAACATACCCATGTCCAGGCCAAGCACGTTGGCTACATAGATGGCACGCTTCATGCCGCCCTCATCGGGGGAAATCACCATCATGTGCTGCGAATCCAGCTGCAGATCCTTGACATTGCGCAGCAGGTTCTTAATAAACTGATAGCTGGCCGGCACTGTCTCGAAACCGTTTAACGGGATCGCGTTCTGTACCCTGGGGTCATGCGCGTCGAAGGTGATGATATGGTCGACGCCCATCTTCACCAGCTCCTGCAGGGCGATGGCACAGTCGAGGGATTCTCTTGTGCTGCGCTTATGCTGGCGGCTCTCATACAGATAAGGCATGATGACGGTAATACGCCGCGCCTTGCCGCCGACGGCGGCGATGATGCGCTTCAGATCCTGATAGTGATCGTCGGGAGACATGTGATTTTCGTCCCCGAACAGCGAGTAGGTCATGCTGTGGTTGGTTACATCCACCATAATGTAGAGGTCATAGCCTCTTACCGATTCCAAAATGACGCCCTTGCCCTCACCGGAGCCGAAGCGCGGCGTGGAGGCCTTTAAGAGGAAGGTATCACGCTGGTAGCCGGCAAAGGACAGCGTGTCCTTGTGTTCACTTTCCCGCTCCTTTCTCCATTTCACCAGATAGGTGTCCACCTTTTTGCTGAGTTCATCACAGCTCCTTAAGGAAATGATGCCCAGCGTTCCTACTGGAATGGTATTCAGGTTGCGTTCTTCTTCATGACTGGCCACTGCTTAATCCTCGCTTTCTGGTTGTAATCGCTTTCGGATCCGGATATCAGGCCCGGACAGCCTTAAAAGTTGAAAACTCTGGACGATGCGGGAGGCAATCCGGTCCGAATACCGGTCCCGTATCTCACTGAGATTCAGATTCGTGGAAATAATGGTCGCTTTCTGTCTGAGCACACGCTCGTTTAAGAACGTAAAAAGCGCGGTGGTCACAAAGCTGTTGGTCATCTCCGCACCCAGGTCGTCGATGATGACCAGGTCATAATTGTACAGGTCCTGAATGCCGCTGTAAAGAGAATTCTGATGAAGTTCGTCAAAAAATACAATTCCGCTGAAATAAAGGACGGAGTATCCCTGATCGAGCAGCTCCTTGGCGACGCAGCCGGAGAGAAAGGACTTGCCGCAGCCTACGGTGCCATAAAACAGAAGGCTGTCCTTACGCGTGTCGAAATGGGAAATCATCTCATGACAGCACGCAACCGCCTTCTTGAAACGGATGAGGTCCTCGCCCTCGTAATAGCGGGTACTTAAAGTTGAAAAATTATTCGTTTTCAGGTAATCCTGGATACCGGATTGTTCATAGAGCGCCTCGATCCGCCGCTTTTTCATACAGACGCAGGGTTCTCCGTTCACATATCCTTTGTCCCTGCAGACAGGGCAGCGGTAGATTGGCTCGAGATAATCCGCAGGATATCCTGCACTTATTAACATGTTTTCTTTCTGAAGACGGATATCCTGCATTTTTGCGTGATATTCTGCCTCATTTACCGGCTTTCCGTACGCGCTTTGCAGGGCATGCTCCATGCTGAGCGAAATCATCTGCTCATGAAGGTCCCAGCAGGCGGGGATTTCCTTAAAAATCCGGGCCTGTCTGTCCGCTGCCAGCCGTTCGTTGGAAAGACGCAGGTCTTCGTATTCTTTTGCGATTGCCTGTAAAGGGCTGAAGTCGGCGGGCATGGGTTAAGGGCTCCTTTTCTCGTGGCTGCGGTTTCAGGCCGAAAGCCGAAATCCGGCTTTGGTATGCGGCATTGTCTCCTGTATCGTGAAATCACTGCAGCAGCTTTTCAAGGCTTTCATAGTCCGTGTCGGACTGGGTGTGCTGCAAAAATGGATTGTTGGCGGCGTACGCCGGCTGCGCCGACCTGCGCAGTGCCGGAGTCTTTTTCTGTGCGTGGGCGCTGTCCGCCTTCGCGATATCCTGAAGGCTTCTGACCCCTGCCTGGGACCAGGAGTGCAGAATCTTGTCCGCATACTGGAAGCGATTCCGATCAGTGGCCAGTACGGTTCTGCGGCAGGCTTCCTCGATCACGTCCGCCTCCATCCCGTACTCGTGATACCACCGCTGAATATAGGCTGTCTCCGTGGGTGTGGGGTCGCTCTTTTTGCCGAGGGCGTTCATGACGGAGTAGATCTGTTTGCTGTATCCCTGGCTTTGCGCCTTCGCTTCCTCAGGGGTTGTAATGCCCTGGGAGGCCCAGGCGACGGCCACAGCTTCTACATATTTAAAATTCTTTTTATTCTGCGAGGCGCAGTATTCTAAGAGATACTCTGAAAGCTCGCTGGAAAAGTGAAGGTTCTCTTTGATAAAAAGCAGCGATTCCACGTCGCGGGAGGTCAGCGGCTTGCCGACAAAGGATTCCGAAAGAAACATCAGCTCGGAGAACTCACGATCCTGAGACAGTTTGCGTACTTCATCTCTGGAAAGCCGGGGACGTACCGGAACTGTAAAGGAAGTTCCATACGAAATTTCCTGCCTGAGAGTGGTATCTTCCTGTCTGAGAGAAGTACCTTCCTGTTCGGGAACGGTTTTTTCCTGCTTTGGAGCGGATTCTTCCTGCACGGAAATGAGGATTCCTTTCTGCTCCCAGAAGTGCAGCGCCCGCACAATTTCCTTCTCCGTCTCATTAAAAAAGTCCGCCATCTGCGAAATCTGAAGCAAATCAGAATCCGCCTGATGACGCAGAATATACAGATAGACCTTTAACTGAAGCTCATTGGCTTCAGGAACGATATGGTCGATCACAGTATTGGGAATTACCGTCACCTCTGAGGGGGAGGAGAGCTGAACGTATGTGTTTTTCATTGGTATGGCCTGCTTTTCTTTGATACCATACAGTGTAGCACAAGAACCTCCAAATGAAAACCGTCTTTTTTTTCAGGATATGTGGATAAACCTGTGGATTCGACAAAAATCCCTTATGTGGATTTGTGGACAGCTCACTTTTGAACGAGCGTTTCCCCCACTTTTACGATGTCCCCGGCCCCCATGGTAATGAGCATATCCTGGTGGATACATTTTTTTGACAAAAATTCCTCTATGGATGTAAAATCAGGAAAATAATAGCACTCTGTCCCCAGCGCCTGAATGCGGTCACACAGATCCCTGGAGCTGACTCCCAGAGTATCGGTTTCCCTGGCCGCGTAGATGTCCGCCAGTACCACCGCGTCCGCTTTTGAGAGGGCACGGGCGAAGTCGTCGAGCAGAGCTTTTGTCCGGCTGTAGGTATGAGGCTGGAAGACACACCAGAGTTTGCGGTGTGGGCAGTCTGCGGCTGCCGTAAGTGTGGAGGTGATCTCCGTCGGATGGTGGGCGTAGTCGTCGATCACGGTGACGCCGTTAAATGACCCTTTATATTCAAATCGTCTCTCACTGCCTTCAAAATGATGCAGCGCCGCGAGTGTAATCTCACGGTCAATTTCCAGCGCGTCCGCCGCGGCCAGCGCAGTCATGGCGTTGTAGATATTGTGTCGGCCCGGAACCTGAAGAGAGATGGTGACAGCGCCGTCAGGCGTCATGACGTCCGCCGCCATGCCGCGTTCTCCCCTGGAGGAAATCTGAAGGGGATAATAGCCGTTTGACGAATCGGTTCCGAATGTGATCACGCGGCAGGGGAGATCTTTTATCACCTGCTCATACTTTGCAATATCACCATTGATGACCAGCAGTCCGTCCGCGGGCACCTTCTGGGCAAACAGCCGGAAGGAATGGCGGATGTCGTCAAGGTCCTTGAAAAAGTCCAGATGATCCTCCTCTATATTTAAAATCAGCCCGACCTTCGGATACATGCTTAAGAAACTGTTGGTGTATTCGCAGGCCTCAGCGACAAAGTGCGGGCCGTTTCCGATGCGGATGTTGCCGCCGATGGAATGAAGCATGCCGCCTACGGAGACAGTGGGGTCAAAATCAGCCGCCATGAGAATCTCCGAGAGCATGGAGGTCGTGGTCGTCTTGCCGTGCGTGCCGGAGACGGCGATGGGGCAGGCGTAATTTAACATCAGCTGTCCCAAAAGCTCGGCTCGGCTTAAGGTGGCAAGATGAAGCCTTTCTGCCTCCATATATTCCGGATTGTCCTGATGAATGGCGGCAGTGAATATGACGCAGTCGATGTCGTCTGTGATATTCTCCGCTTTCTGCCCGATATATACCTGCGCTCCGGCGTCGGCCAGGTGCTCTGTCAGGGAAGAGGCGCGCATATCTGAGCCGGAAACGCGAAATCCCTTTTTCAGTAAAATTTCCGCGAGACCCGACATGCTGATGCCGCCGATTCCGCAGAAATAGATGTGTGATGGTGTATGAAAATCAATCTGATACATAATATAAATCAATCCCTCATGAAAATAATGTGCTGTCTGCGCCGCCGTCATGCCCAAAGGCGGAAGCTGTCCATGAAAAAGAAAGCCGGCGGTGCCGTTCAACGGCTTTATTATAGCGCGAAACAGCGAAAATTACAATCCTCAGAGTTTGAAACCGCCGCTGTTTCCGGCTTTTGCGTGCCGGAATTGACATAACTGACAAAACAGGTCGGAATTCGTCGTCCGCCCAAACGTAAAAACTGCCAAAAATACAAGAGCGATTATTGTAAAATAGTAATGAACACACAAAAAATGAACAAAAAAGTTAGAATTCAAAAGTAAATTCTATTCACTTTTTCAAATGAGTATGTTATAATCGGTATATTGAAATCGGGCAAATCCTTCCAGAGGCCTTTACCGGCCTATGCCCACTGTTTCAAATTCAAAGTCGCCGCCGGTCATACCGTGAACGGCGGCAAAAACGGACTGGATGAGGTGATAACATGGTTAAGAAAGAAATGATTGCGATGCTGTTGGCGGGCGGACAGGGTAGTCGTCTGGGCGTGCTGACAACCAAGGTTGCAAAACCCGCAGTTTCCTTCGGCGGAAAGTACAGGATCATTGACTTCCCCTTAAGCAACTGCATCAATTCCGGCATCGATACTGTAGGTGTTCTGACGCAGTATCAGCCATTACGACTGAACAGTCACATCGGGATCGGTATCCCGTGGGATCTGGACAGGAATATCGGCGGTGTAAGCGTCCTGCCCCCGTATGAGAAGAGCGCGAATACTGAGTGGTACACGGGTACCGCGAACGCGATCTTCCAGAATATTGACTATATCGACAGCTTCAATCCCGACTATGTACTGATACTGTCAGGCGACCATATTTATAAGATGGATTACGAAGTGATGCTGGACTTCCACAAGGAGAACAATGCCGCGGCCACCATCGCGGTGATGCCTGTTCCGTGGGAGGAAGCGAGCCGTTTCGGTATCATGATCACCGATGAGAAGAGACAGATTGTGGATTTCGAGGAGAAACCGAAGAATCCGCGTTCCAACCTGGCGTCCATGGGTATTTACATATTCAACTGGAGCGTCCTGAAGGAAGCGCTGTTAGCCAACAAAAGCCAGCCGAACCTGGACTTCGGCATGCATGTGATCCCGTATGTGCATGATTTGAAGCTGCCTATGTTCGCTTATGAATTCAGAGGTTACTGGAAGGATGTGGGAACTCTGAGTTCGTACTGGGAAGCGAATATGGAGCTGATCGATCTGGTTCCGGAATTCAATCTGTATGAGGAGTACTGGAAGGTTTACACGGATTCCAAAGTGCTCACGCCGCAGTATATCGGAGAGAAGGGCGTGGCGGAGAAATCCATCGTCGGCGAGGGCTCCAGTATCTACGGCGAGGTTTACAACTCTGTCATCGGCTGCAATGTGACGATCGAGGAAGGCGCCGTTGTCAGAGACTCCATCATTATGAATAATACCACAGTCGGCGCCAATACAAAGATTTTCAAGTCCGTAGTTGCGGAGGATGTGGTCATCGGAGACGGCGTCACGGTTGGAGTCGGTGAGGAAGTCCCGAACGAGACGCACCCCCATATCTACAATCAGGGCCTTGTATGCATCGGCGAGAAATCTGTCATTCCAAATGGTGTTACTATTGGTAAAAACAGCGTCATTTCTGGTATTACCACTGTAGAAGACTACCCGGACAACACCATGGCTAGCGGGAAATCTCTGATAAAGGTTGGTGAATAGAGCATGAGAGCGATTGGTATTATTTTAGCGGGTGGCAGCAGCTACCGAATGAAAGTATTGGCTCAGAACAGAGCGGTCAGCGCCATGCCGGTGGCAGGCAGCTACAGAGCGATTGATTTTGCGCTGAGCAACATGAGCAATTCCGGCATCCAGAGTGTGCTGGTCATGACGCAGTATAACAGCCGAAGCCTGAATGAGCATTTGAGCTCATCCAAATGGTGGGATTTCGGACGTAAGCAGGGCGGTCTGAAGGTCTTAACGCCGGTGATCACCGCGGATAATCCGAACTGGTACCGCGGTACGGCGGACGCCATGTATCAGGCCATGTGGGATCTGAAACAGAGCCACGAGCCCTATGTTATCATCGCATCCGGCGACTGTGTATACAAGATGGATTACAATCAGGTGCTGGATTATCACATCAAAAAGAAGGCGGAGATTACAGTCGTCTGCAAGGATATGCCTGAGGACGCAAATCTGGAGAGATACGGCGTGGTCCGCATGGATGATGACTGCCGTATTACCGATTTTGTGGAGAAGCCGGTGGCCCAGAGCGGCAAGCAGATTTCCTGCGGTATCTATGTATTACGCAGACGTCTTCTGATTGAACTGCTGGAGCAGTGCGCCGAGGAGGGAAGATATGATTTCGTCCGTGACGTGCTGGTCCGCTACAAGGACACAATGAAAATTTATGGCTACAAGTTCAGCGAATACTGGTCCAATATCGCGAGCGTACAGGATTATTATGACACCAACATGGACTTCTTAAAGAAGGATATGCGTGATTACTTCTTTAAGACATATCCCGACATTTATACCAAGGTCGAGGATATGGCCCCCGCGAAATTCAACGCGGGCAGCAAGGTAAAGAACAGCTTGATCGCCAGCGGATGTATCGTAAACGGCAACGTTGAGAATTCCGTCATTTTCAAGAAAGTATACGTTGGTAATAACGTTACTATCAAGAATTCCATTATCCTGAACGATGTTTACATCGGGGATAATACTTATATTGAGAATTGTATCGTAGAAAGCCGCGACACAATACGTGCTAATATTACTCTCATCGGTGAACCGGGCGACATTAAACTTGTAATGAACGATAACGATTCTCATGTATAAGGAGTTTATACAGAGAGGTTATCAAAATGAACGTTACAGATGTACGGGTAAGATTGATCGCCGGCGACAGCAAGCTGAAAGCAGTGGTTTCTATCACGATTGACGGTGTATTTGTTGTACATGGGATCAAGGTAATCGACGGCGATAAGGGGTTATTTATCGCCATGCCCAGCAGGAAGGGCACGGACGGGGAGAACAGGGATATCACGCATCCGATTAATTCAGAGACGCGTAAGGCATTGCAGGATCTGATTTTGGAGGCGTATGGGAAGGAACTGGAGGTTTCCGGCGGAGCCTGAAGAAGTTTTTAAGAAGGAAAGGCAGAGGATGTCACTTGCTTGACATCCTCTGTTTTTGTCGGTAGAATAGAGGGGATTTGGCGGCTGCAGGAGAAAAGATATGTATATAATAGTAGGCCTTGGAAATCCGGGGAAGGAATATGAGCATACGCGGCATAATACGGGGTTTGATACGCTAGATATGCTGGCGGAGAAGTATGGGATTTCGGTGAAGGAGCTGAAGTTTAAGGGCATGGTCGGGAAGGGGATGATCGGTACCGAGAAGGTGGTGCTGGTGAAGCCGCTGACGTTTATGAATGCGAGCGGGGACTGTGTGCGGGCGGTGACGGATTTTTATAAAATTGATGTGGAGCATGAGCTGGTGGTGGTGTATGACGATATTGCGCTGCCGGTGGGGAGAATCCGGGTGCGGCCGAAAGGAAGCGCCGGCGGACATAATGGAGTGAAGAGTATGATCGCGCAGCTGGGGACGGAGGTTTTTCCACGGGTACGGGTTGGCGTGGGCGGCGTGCCGGATGGGCGCGACCAGATTAACCATGTGCTGGGGCGGTTTTCGAAGGAAGACCGGGCCGCTGTTGAGAAGGGAATGGAACGGGCCGTGAAGGCGGTGGAGATTATCCTTAAGAGCGGCGTGGATGAGGCGATGAACTGCTGCAACGCAGCGGAGTGAAGAGGAACGTGGAAGCAGACCGACGACAGCGTGTGCCGCTGAGGATGGCGCAGAAGGTTTGAGGAGAGGGGAGTATGCAGGCATTATTTGCACCGCTGCATGAGCTGGCGCAGTTTGATGAAATGCAGAAGTTTTTAAAGTGCGGGGAGGGGATTCTGTCCTTAAGCGGCTGTGTGGACGCGCAGAAGTGGCACATGGCATACGCGCTGAATGAGGACACGCGTTTTAAAATCATCGTCACCTACAGCGAAATCGAGGCCAGGAAGATCTGCGAGCAGGTGCGTTTTTATGATCGTAACGCGTGCCTGTATCCGGCGCGTGACCTGATCTTTTATCAGGCCGACGTACACTCCAATGAGCAGACGGGGGAACGGGTCCGCGTGTTAAAGCGTCTTTTGTTAAAAAAGCCTGTGACGATTGTCACGACCTTTGACGCGCTGATGACGCCGCAGATTCCACTGAAAATATATGAGGAAAGCATTATTTCCATCAAACGGGAACAGATAGTCGATATCGCGCAGCTTTCTAAACAGCTGGTCAGCTTAGGATATGAGAAGTGCGCCCAGGCCGCCGCGCCGGGGCAGTTCGCCGTGCGGGGCGATATTATCGATATTTTCGATCTGACGGAGGAAAATCCTGTGCGGATTGAGCTCTGGGGCGACGAGGTGGAGTCAGTGCGAAGCTTTGACGCTGAGACGCAGCGATCCATTGAAGAGCTTCGCGGTGTGCAGATTTTTCCGGCAGCGGAGCTGATTTTGGAGGAGACTAGGCTTAAGGACGGACTTGCGCGCATCCGTAAGGAGGCGGAGAAACAGGAAAAGCACTTTAGGGAAAACTTTCAAACCGAGGAGGCGCACCGAATTCATACGCAGTTAAAGGAGTTGGAGGAGGCGCTGCTCAACTGGTATTCCATGGTCAATCTGGACAGCTATCTGCGGTATTTTTATGATCAGACGGACAGCCTGCTGGATTTTATTGCGAATGACAATAGTGTCATAATTTTGGATGAGCCGAACCGCGTGGAGGAGCATGTGCGGGCGGTGGAGCTGGAATTTAAAGAGAGCATGTCCGAGCGCCTGAAAAAAGGTTATATTCTGCCAGGACAGACGGACCTGATCTATCCGGCAGCTGAAACGGCGGCAAAGCTTCAAAAACGGCATGTTCTCGCGCTGTCGATTTTAGAATCGAAGAGTGAGCTTTTCAAACCGCAGTTAAGATACGAGGTCATAAGCAAACCAGTTTCTTCCTATAATAAAAGCTTTGAGACGCTGGTGAAGGATCTGGAGCGTTACCGTAAAAATAAAGCGCGGGTTCTTTTACTTTCCCCTTCCCGTACCAGGGCGAAGCGTCTGGCGGAGAATATCCGGGAATTTGATCTGCCGGCAATTTTTTCAGACGATCCTTACAGGGAGACAGTACCGGGCGAGGTGCTCTGTATGCAGGGCAGTGTGGCCCGCGGTTTTGAGTATCCGCTGATCGGCTTTGTGGTGATCGCCGATACCGATATTTTCGGCGCGCAGAAAGAATCCAGGAAAAAGAAAAAAACGGGTGTCGGCACAGCCATCAGCAATTTTAATCAGCTGCATGTGGGTGATTATGTGGTCCATGAGATGTTTGGCCTGGCCCAGTATCAGGGCATCGAAAAGGTGGAAGTGGACCATGTGGCGAAGGATTATCTGAAGTTAGCTTACCGGGACGGTGGATTTATTTATCTGCCCGCCACCGGTCTGCATTTGCTGCAGAAGTACAGCTCCGCGGACGGGAAACCGCCGAAGCTGACCAAGCTGGGAACAAAGGAATGGAGCCGCTCCAGGCAGAAGGTGAAGACTGCGGTGGAGAGCGTGGCGAAGGATCTGGTCGATCTGTACGCGCACCGTATGAATCAGAACGGCTATGCCTGCGGGCCGGATACTGTCTGGCAGAAGGAATTTGAAGAATTATTTCCCTATGAGGAGACCGAGGATCAGCTGACGGCTATCGAGGCAGTCAAAAAGGACATGGAGAGCACGAAAATCATGGACCGGCTGATCTGCGGTGACGTGGGGTACGGCAAGACGGAGATTGCGATCCGTGCCGCGTTCAAGGCAGTGCAGGAGGGCAGACAGGTGGTTTATCTGGTGCCCACCACCATTTTGGCCGAGCAGCATTACCAGACCTTTGTACAGCGCATGAAGGATTATCCGGTGACGGTGGAGCTTTTGTGCCGCTTCCGTTCCGCGAAGGAGCAGCAACAGGTGATTGCCAACCTGAAAAAAGGCATCGTGGACATTGTGATAGGGACACACAGAGTGCTGTCTCAGGACGTCGAGTTTAAAAATCTCGGTCTGCTGGTGATCGATGAGGAGCAGCGTTTCGGCGTGGCAGCCAAGGAAAAAATCAAAAAGCTGAAGGAAACCGTGGATGTGCTGACGCTGACCGCGACGCCCATCCCGCGCACTCTGCATATGAGCCTGATCGGGGTCCGGGATATGAGCCTTTTGGAGGAGGCACCGGAGGACCGTATGCCGATCCAGACCTATGTCATGGAATATAATGAGGAGATGGTGCGGGAGGCGATCGTGCGGGAGCTGGCCCGCGGCGGCCAGGTATTTTACGTTTATAACCGGGTCAATGATATTGACCGGGTAGCCGCGTCGGTGGCGTCGTTAGTGCCGGAAGCCACAGTTGCCTATGCCCGCGGGCAGATGGCGGAGCGGGAGCTGGAGCGGGTGATGTATGACTTTGTCTCCGGTGAGATCGATGTGTTGGTTTCCACGACGATTATTGAGACAGGCATGGATATTTCTAATGCGAACACCATGATCATCCACGACGCGGACAATCTTGGCCTGGCGCAGCTTTATCAGCTGCGGGGCAGGGTTGGCCGTTCGAGCCGCACCGCTTACGCTTTTTTAATGTATCACAGAGGGAAGTTGTTAAAGGAGACGGCGGAAAAGCGTTTGGAGGCGATTCGTGAGTTTACAGACCTTGGCAGCGGTTTTAAGATCGCGATGCGGGATCTGGAGATTCGCGGCGCGGGCAATATTCTGGGCCGCTCTCAGAGCGGGCATTTAGAGGCCGTGGGATATGACCTGTATTGTAAAATGTTAAATGAGGCCGTGAGCGCCGCGAAGGGCGAGCCGGTGGCTGAGGAGCTTAACACGACGGTGGAGCTGGGCGTGGACGCTTTTATTCCGACGGAATATATTGTCAATGAGGGGCAGAAGCTGGATATTTACAAGCGGATCGCGGCGGTGGAGACTCCGGATGAAAAGGAAGATATGCTGTCGGAGTTAAAGGATCGTTTTGGCCTGGCACCAGAGCCGGTGGAGAATCTGTTGCGCGTGAATCTGCTGCGAGTGCGCGGGCAGAAGCTTCGCATGACGGAGATCAAAAATACGGGGAACCGTCTGCAGTTTGTGCTGCGGCCGGACGCTCATGTGGATCCGGATCGGATTCCCGGGTTTATCCGATCTTTAAAAGGCGTGATGACGTTTACGCCGATGGGGACGCCGACGTTTACGTATCGCTGCGAGCTGACGGGAATGGTGGAGAAGGACGCGAGGATTCTGCTTCAGGATACGGAGATGCTGCTGGACAAAATGGAGCGGGAATTGTATACTGTATAAAAGGAGGTATCGACTATGCATGAATCGGGTGAGGATTATCTGGAGAGTGTCTTGAGAATCAGCAGGCAGAAGGGAAATGTGCGCGCGATTGACATTGTCCGGGATCTGGGGGTGAGCAAGCCGAGCGTGAGTGTGGCGGTGCACAGTCTGGAGGACGGCGGGTACCTGAAAATCGACGGGTATCAGATCACGCTGACGGACGCGGGCCGTGAGATCGCGGAGAGGGTGATTGAGCGGCATGAGCTGTTTCACAGATTTTTGGTCAGCCTGGGTGTGGACGATGCGGTCGCGGAGAAGGACGCCTGCCGGATCGAGCATACCTTAAGCGTGGAGAGCTTTCAGGCGATGAAGGATTTTATTGAGAAGCATATGGCGGAGGACGCGCTGGAAAAGTAAAAAGCGATAGAGTTGCTTAAGGTCGCGCTTAAGAAGCAAAAAGCGGCAGAATTGCGGAGCATGCACAGAAATGTGCAATTTCGCGGTTCTGCCGTTTGTCTGATTGTGCTATTTTTGTATTGACAATTCGCAGAGACTTTCGTAGAATAACCATGTTAATTATTTAAAAAAATTTAAATATTTTTGAATTAAAGGAGAATAAAAAAATGGATTTTGAGAAACTGAAGGGAATTATTGTAGACACGCTGGCTTGCGACGCCGAGAAGGTGACGCCGGAGGCTTCTTTGAAGGATGACCTTGGCGCGGACTCTTTGGACAGCATGGAGCTGGTGATGGCGATCGAGGAGGAGATGAGCATCTCCATCGAGGAGGAGAAGCTCGCGGATTTCGTGACTGTGAACGATATTCTGGAGTATCTGAACACGCTGTAAGGTTTTAAGGAAGAAAGGGGCGGCGGCGAAAGCCGGCGCCCTCTTTGTGAGAGTGAGGATCGATAGAACATGGCATCAGGTACAGCAAAACGCCGCGCTCTTTCCCTGGCCAATAAAGCTGTCCGGGAGCAGAACGCGCTTACGGAGAAGATGACCTGTCCGGACTGCGGAAAAGAGTGCGGGAAGCGGCAGATTATACAGGAGCAGTATCTTTGTCCGCATTGCGGCCACCATTTTCCGGTGGGCGCTTATTTTCGTCTGAATTCCATCCTGGACGACGGTTCCATGGAGGAGCTGGACGAGGATATGACGGCGGTAGATCCGCTGTCCTTTCCTGATTATAAAAAGAAACTGGAGACTGCGCAGACAAAGTCGGGCTTAAACGAGGCTGTTGTGTGTGCTTCAGGCTCCATTGGCGGATATAGATGCGTGGTCTGCGTCATGGACAATCATTTCATGATGGGCAGTATGGGCACAGTTGTTGGAGAGAAAATCACGCGCGCTGTGGAGTTCGCGACAGTAAAGAAGCTTCCGTTGATTATTTTCTGCACCAGCGGCGGCGCCAGGATGCAGGAGGGGATTCTCTCTCTGATGCAGATGGCGAAGACGAGCGCGGCGATTTCCCGTTTTTCGGAGAAGGGACTTCTGTATATTTCTGTACTGACACACCCGACCACGGGCGGCGTAACGGCAAGCTTCGCCTCCTTGGGCGATATTATTCTGGCGGAGCCGGGCGCTTTGATCGGTTTCGCGGGGAAGCGCGTGATTGAGGACACCATTCATCAGAAGCTGCCTGAGGGCTTTCAGCTGGCGGAATTTCAGGAGAATCATGGTTTCGTCGACCAGGTCGTGAAAAGAACTGAGCTTCGCGGGACATTAGAGCGTCTTCTGATGCTGCATACGAAGGGAAAACTCAGCGATCGAGGAGCGCTTGCCGTTGTGCAGCCGCCGCAGACCGTAAGGGGACCGCAGGAATCCGCTGCGGCAAAAACAGGTTCCGTACAGCGCACACAGCTGACCGGTTCCGAGAAGCTGCAGATCGCCCGCCACTGGAAGCGGCTGGGCGTGCAGGATTATATAGAAGGTTTGTTTACGGACTTCGTGGAGCTTAAGGGTGACAGACAAAGCCGGGAGGATCCGGCAATTTTAGGCGGTATCGCGCTCTATCACGGCGTACCGGTGACGGTGATTGGCACCCGCAAGGGCAAGACCCTCGAAGAAAAGATGAAATGTAATTTTGGCATGCCGGGCCCGGAGGGCTACCGCAAGGCGCAGCGCCTGATGCGGGAGGCGGAAAAATTTCACCGTCCGGTGATTACCTTTATCGACACGACCGGCGCGTATCCGGGCATCCAGGCGGAGGAAAAGGGACAGGGCGAGGCCATAGCCCGCAGTCTGATGGAGATGAGCAGCCTGAAGGTTCCCGTGATTTCCGTAGTGACCGGAGAGGGCAACAGCGGCGGCGCGCTGGCTTTGGGCGTGGCAGACCGGGTGCTGATGCAGTCGAACGCGGTTTACGCGATTCTTTCGCCGGAGGGCTTTGCTTCTATTTTATGGAAGGATTCCTCCCGCAGTACGCAGGCCGCGGACATGATGAGGATGACAGCTTCAGACCTGCTGGAATTAAAGGTGATCGATGAGATCATTCCGGAGCCGGAAGGCGGCGTGCATGAGGATCCTGAGAAGGCCATGGCGCAGATGGAGGAAGCACTCTATCGGAATTTCAGGCAGCTGATCAAGGTAAATGGGAATAAACTGGCGGATTTGAGATATCGGAAGTTCCGGGCGATGGGAAATCCACAGTGAGGATAAAATATGGATGGAATCAAAATCGTGGGACTGGGAAAAGCCGTCCCGCAGAAAATACTGACAAACGACGATCTGGCGCAGATGGTGGAGACAAACGATGAGTGGATCGTGAGCCGTACCGGCATTAAAACCCGCCATGAATGTACCACGGAGAGTCATCAGGATCTGTGTCTGGGCGCGGCGAAGGCGGCTCTTTCAGACGCGGGTGTCGAACCGGGTGAGATCGGCGCCTGCATCGTGGCGACCGTGTCGGCGGACAACGTCTGCCCGGCGGCGGCCTGCCTGCTGCAGAGGGATTTGGGTCTGCCGGAGGATATTCCCTGCTTTGACTTAAACGCGGCCTGCACCGGTTTCCTGGAGGCCCTGCACGTGATGGAGTGTATTTTAAACGCTTCCCCACGTAAATTTGGTCTGGTCATCGGCTGTGAGGAGTTAAGCCGCTTAGTCAACTGGGAGGACAGAAGCACCTGTATTCTCTTCGGGGACGGTGCGGGCACTGCTGTGGTGAAGAGCAGTCCTGATTACGCGTTTACGGACGCGGTTTTGGGCTGCAGAGGCGATGAGGCGCTTTTACATATTCCGGGCGCGGGCGCTGCCGAGCCTTCCGTGATTTCCATGGAGGGTACCGCGGTATTTCGTTTTGCCGTGGAGATGATCCCGAAGTGCATCGCGCAGGTATTGGAGAAAAAGCAGGCGACCATGGAGGATGTGGACTGTTTTGTTTTCCATCAGGCTAATTCCCGTATCATCGACCACGTAGTACATAAGCTGCGCATCCCTCCGGAAAAGTGTTTTAAAAATATTCAGGAATACGGCAACACTTCCGCCGCGAGCATCCCGCTTGCGCTGGCGGAGTTAAAGGAGTTAAAAAAGATCGGGCCGGGCAGCAGAGTGCTGATGGTCGGTTTCGGCGGCGGCATGACCTGGGGCGGGGCCTTAGTGGAGCTGGCATAGGAAAAGAACGCAGAGGGAGAAAAACAATGTAGAAACTAAATGAGATCCTGGGGACGGAGTTTCCCTTTATCCAGGGCGGTATGGCCAATATCGCCACCGCGCAGTTCGCGGCGGCCTGCTCCAACGCGGGCGCGCTCGGCGTGATTGCCAGCGGCGGCATTTTCTCGGCGGAGGATCTGCGGACGCAGATTCGCGTCTGCCGGAGTCTGACGGACAAGCCCTTCGGCGTCAATCTGATGCTGATGAATCCCAGCACGGATGAGATGGCAAAAGTCATCGCGGAGGAAAAGGTGCCGGTGGTGACGACCGGCGCGGGCAATCCCGGCAAATACGTCGCCATGTGGAAGGAAGCAGGCGTGAAGGTCTTCCCGGTGGTGGCAGCCACAGTGCTGGCGAAGCGCCTGGAGAGGGCTGGTGTGGACGGCCTGATCGCGGAGGGCACGGAGTCCGGCGGACATGTGGGAGAGATGACCACGATGGCACTGGTGCCGCAGGTGATTGACGCGGTAAATATCCCGGTAATCGCGGCGGGCGGCATTGCCGACGGCAGACAGCTGGCGGCGGCGTTTTCTCTGGGCGCGTGCGGTGCGCAGATCGGGACCTGCCTTCTCGTGAGCGATGAGTGCCCTGTCCATGAGAATTATAAGCAGGCGCTGTTAAAAGCAAAAGATTCTGACACGGTTGTCACCGGACGCAGCATCGGAGGCCCGGTCCGCATCCTGAAAAATAAGATGACCCGCGAGTACCTGCAGTTAGAGAAAAAGGGCGCGAGTCTGGAAGAGCTGGAGAAGCTGACGCTGGGCGGTTTGCGCCGCGCGGTCTTTGACGGCGATACCGAGACCGGCAGCGTCATGGCGGGTCAGGTGGCCGGCATGCTCAAAGAGGAGCGTCCGGTGAGACAGATTTTCGAGGAACTGTACGCGGACGGAATGCGGGAGCTGAACGCGGCCGCGCAGAGGTGGAACTGATCAAAATGAGTTAAGACTGATGTCGCCGGCTGTTATGGGCTTGTGGTGAGCTGCCTGAAATGGTATGGCGGCAGCAGACAGAGGATGAATACATGAAGCTTGGATTTTTATATGCAGGTCAGGGCAGCCAGCATAAGGGAATGGGTGCGGATTTATATGAGTAGTATCCCACGTTTCGGGCGGCCTTTGATGAGGCAAAAACGGACTTTGATTTAAAAAAGGTCTGCTTTGAGGACCCGGACGGCGTCATCAATCAGACGAAATATACGCAGCCGTGCATGGTAGCCTTTGCGGTCGGTATGACGGACTTATTAAAGGAAAAAGGAATTGTGCCTGCGGTGGCGGCGGGGTTGTCTTTGGGAGAGTATTCCGCCCCGTACGCGGCGGGCGTTTTTGAGAGAGAGACAGCTGTGGAGCTGGCGGCTTTCAGAGGTGAAGCAATGCAGAAGGCAGCGCAGGGAACTGACTCCGCCATGGTGGCGGTGCTGGGACTGGATCGTGCGCCTTTGCTTGAAGCATGTGAGGAAGCGTCCACGCTGGGAACTGTAGTGATTGCCAATTATAACTGTCCCGGGCAGCTCGTCTTAGGCGGGCAGAAGGACGCGGTGGAGAAAGCTGCGGCGCTGGCAAAGGAAAAGGGCGCGAAGCGCTGCATGCCGTTAAAGGTCAGCGGGCCGTTTCACACGCCTTATATGGCGCCGGCGGGGGAAGCTCTGAAGGGATATTTTGAGACGGTGGACTTCCATGAGATGCAGATTCCGGTGATTTTCAACTGCCTGGGCGACGTGAAGGGCGAGGATGTGACTATCCAGGAGCTTCTGGTGCGCCAGGTGCAGAGCTCGGTGTATATGGAGGACAGTATCCGGCGGATGATCGAGATGGGCGTGGACGCGATTGTGGAGATCGGGCCGGGGAAGGCGCTGTCGGGATTTTTGAAGCGGATTGATCCGCTTGTGAAGGTGTATAATGTGGAGACGGCGGAGGATGTGGAGGCGCTCGCTGCACTCTTTCCGGGAAAGGAATAAGAATGGATTTAACAGGTAAAACCGCGGTCGTGACCGGCGGGAGCCGGGGCATCGGCAGAGCAATCTGCGTGGAGCTTGCGAGGCAGGGCGCGAATGTGGTGCTGTGCGCGCACTCCACGGAGGGCGCGGCCAAAGAGACGGCGGCGTTATGTGGGCCGAACGCGGTGGTCGTGGCTTGTGATGTGTCGAACGCGGCGGATGTGAAAAACCTGATGGAGACGGCGAAAAAGACCTTCGGACGGATCGACATTCTGGTGAATAACGCGGGGATTACGCGGGATGGTTTGCTGATGCGGATGAAGGAGGAGGACTTTGATCAGGTGATCGATACTAATCTGAAGGGCTCTTTTCTGTGCATGAAGGAAGTGTCCTCCATCATGATGCGGCAGCGGTACGGCCGGATTGTGAATATCAGTTCGGTAGTGGGTATCCACGGCAATGCCGGGCAGATGAATTACGCGGCGAGCAAGGCCGGCGTGATCGGCATGACGAAATCCATGGCAAAGGAGCTGGGAAGCCGCGGCATCACGGTGAACGCGGTGGCGCCGGGCTTTATTGATACGGATATGACCGCGGCGCTGACGGACGATACCAGAAAGAAAATGGAAGAGCAGATCCCCGCGGGCCGGATCGGAACACCTCAGGATGTGGCGAAGGCGGTAGCTTTTCTGGCAAGCGATGACGCGGCCTATATCACAGGCCAGGTACTGGGCGTGGACGGCGGCATGGGGGCATAAATGCCCGGATGGCGGTATGAAAGTCTGGTCATATTGACAGATAAAGGGAACGGACACGGGCATTGTTTGTTCAGATGGCGTTCGTATACAGAGGCGGAGGAAGAATTTCTATGGAAAAAAGACGAGTGGTGATCACAGGAATGGGGGCGGTCACACCAGTTGGCCTGACGGCTCCTGAAAGCTGGCAGGCGGTAAAGGAAGGAGTCTGCGGTATCGGCCCGATTACCAGATTTGACACTTCTGAACAGAAGGTGAAGCTGGCTGCGGAGGTGAAGGACTTTGACGCGGCGGCATTGATCGGACGCCAGGAGTCCAAACGGATGGCGCGCTTCACGCAGTTTGCGGTGGCCGCGGCCAAAGAAGCCATGGCGGACGCTGGTGACCTGGGTGAGAAGGACCCGTTGCGCTGCGGCGTGATTGTATCCAGCGGTATTGGCGGCCTGGATGTCACGGAAACAGAGCACTTAAGGGGACAGCAGAGGGGCTTTGACAGGGTGTCTCCCCACTATGTACCAATGACCATTGTGAATATCGCGGCGGGACAGATCGCGATTATGACCGGCTTTGAAGGCGTCTGCAGCTGTCCGGTCACAGCCTGCGCGGGCGGCACATACGCGGCGGGAGACGCGTTCCGCAATATCCGGGATGGGTATCTGGACCTGTGCCTGTGCGGCGGCGCGGAGGCCTGCATCACACCGCTTGGCCTGGGAGGCTTCTCCTCCATGAAAGCCCTCTCTGAGAATCCGGATCCGGACAGAGCCTCGATCCCCTTTGACAAGGAGCGCGACGGTTTTGTTCTGGGTGAGGGCGCGGGCATCCTGCTTCTGGAGGAATTGTCCCACGCGCTGAACAGAGGGGCGAAGATTTACGCGGAGGTCGTCGGCTATGGAGCAACCTGCGATGCACATCACGTGACCGCTCCTAAACCGGACGGCAGCGGCGCGGCGGCAGCCATGCGTATGGCGCTGTCCGACGGCGGCGTGCAGCCTAAAGAGGTGGATTATATCAACGCGCATGGTACCTCCACGCAGTTAAACGACGCGGGCGAGACCGCGGCAGTAAAGCTGGCGTTTGGAGATCACGCGTATCATCTGATGATGAGCTCCACCAAATCCATGACCGGCCATATGCTGGGAGCCGCAGGAGCGGTGGAGGCTGTTTTGACAGCCTTCACGCTGCATGATGGCTTCGTGCCGGCTACTATTCATTATCAGACGCCGGACGAAGCCTGTGACCTGGATGTGGTGCCGAATGAGGGCCGTGCGTATGATGTGCGATATGCCATGTCCAATTCTCTGGGTTTTGGCGGCCACAATGGCAGCATTCTGTTAAAAAAGTGGGAGGCATAATATCATGGAACTGAATTCCAATCAGATCGCGGAGATCCTGCCGCACCGTTACCCTCTCGCCCTGGTGGATCGGATTACAGACTTTGAACCCGGTCAGTGGGCGAAGGGACGCAAGTGTGTCTCTGTCAATGAGCAGATCTTCTGCGGACATTTTCCGCAGGAGCATGTGATGCCGGGGGCACTGATTCTGGAGGCCATGGCCCAGGTGGGCGCAGTAGCCATCCTCTCCGTACCGGAAAATAAAGGCAAAATCGTGCTTTTCGGCGGCGTGAAAAACGCGAAATTTAAGCGAAAGGTCATCCCAGGCGATGTGCTGGAGATGGAATGCGTGCTGACAAAGCAGAAAGGGCCGGTCGGAATCGGCGAGTGTAAGGCCATAGTGGACGGACAGTTAGCCTGCACGGCGGAGCTGATTTTCGCGATCGAGAAGAGCGAATAGTTATGTTAACAGATGCGTTTGTCAACGTATATACGAAGTTTAAAATTCATTTTTACCAGGAAATTTTCGAGCGGTTTCAGAGCAGGGAGGCCAGCCTGACCACCGTGGAGACTTTTGCCATGGAGACTATTCAGGCGCTGGGAAATCCCACAGTCAACGAGTTTGCCTCCTTCATGAAGATCTCGCCGCCAAACGCGGCGTACAAGGTGAACAGTCTTGTCCGGAAGGGCTATGTGAATAAAATCCAGTCCACCGAGGATCACCGTGAGTACCGCCTGGAGCCCACGAAGAAGTACTTTGATTATTATAATGTCAGCACTGCCTACGTCGAAAAGGTGATGGAGCGGATTTCTGAGCGTTTCTCGTCGGAGGAATGCGACTGGATTGAGAGTGTTCTCAATATTATCAGCAGGGAGCTGATGCCGGAGGTCAATATTCCTGAAATGAAGCGGGTCAAATAGGCCCGCTTTTGCGTTTGTGAAACGCACATTCCACGTTGACAGATCGCAGCCATGAAAAAAATGTAAAATAGGTCTCTTAGCTGGAAAAAGAGTATCTATCCTGCTATAATAACCGCAAAGAACGCGGTTATTATCACGTTCGTCGTCTGCACTTCGTTTCGGTCCGCGCTGAACAGATGTCCCCCGGACATCTAGCGCCGTCTACCGCAAAAACGCGCTGGCTCGCTTGCACTCACGATATAATAGCCGTATCTGACTGGTTTTTGAGCTTTTTTGAGTTGAATCACTCATTTTTTCAGATTATAATGGGGTAAGAAAACTTTCCGGAAAGCGTTTTGAGATATATGTCTTTGAAAGAAAAGAAAAAAAGGAAAATATTCATACAGGTCAGTCGTAGCCATCTGTGTGCTCTGCCTGGCGGCGGCGTTGGACATCACGTTCTCAGTCTACGCCTTTTTCAGCTACAGGAGTGAAATGCGGGAGAACGCGTCCACGGAGGCGGTGACTGACGCGGCCCAGGCGGTATCCCTGGTGGATGAACGACTGGACAACCTGCTGAACTATTATCTGAACGAGGTGACCAGCACAGAGATTCAGTATGTGCTGGAGAATCAGATTGACTATTCAGAATACAGTCATTACCATGCAGCCATGGAGGCGCTCCGCAGTCCCAATCTTTTTGCGGATTATCTGGGCGGCTTTACTTTTGTCAATTTCCGGACGGGCTGGGTGTTGTGCAGCAAGGGCATGTATCCGCTGGATGAGGTTTTGAATCCGGAGCTTATCTATGAGATCTTTGAATACCGCAATGACTCCGTGGACAAAAATTACTGGTTTTATGATGGGGAATCGGAGGCACTGGCGACCGATGACAAAGCCTGGTATCAGACGGTGGAAACAGACGGTTTAAACCTGGTGCTGAAGCTTCCGAACGCCACATCCAATGTCTATGCCATGCTGTTAATCAACGTGGATATGGCGGAATGGCAGTCCTGGCTGTCTCAGTGGGTCAGCGAAGGAGAGACCCTGGTGGTTCTCGATGGCGAGGGGAATCTGATCTATGCCGCGGATGAGCGGGCAGCGTTATGTGTCTATGATCTGCAGTTGATACAGAATGACACACAGGCCGGTGAGGCGGGGAGCATCACCGTGGGAAATACCACCTATATGGTGTCCGGGACGGTCTCCGCGGTTTTGAACTGGGAATATTATGTGCTGGTTGACGTCAGTGCGGGCAGCACGGGCAGTGAGAATTATCTGATTTTACCGGGCTTAAGCCTGATTTTTCTGACCATCTGCGGACTTGTGGTGACCTCGTCTCTGATTTACCGGCCGGTGGGAAAGCTGGTGGAGAATATCTCCGGCGGTGATGTGATTGCGGAGAAAAACGAGCTGGAGTTTGTGGCTTCCAGCTTTACGGACTTAAAAAATGACAAGGAAGCGCTGGAAACCGTTGTGCAGCAGCAGAGCGGCAGAGTGAAGGAGCTTTTCGGCTTCCGCCTGATGCGGGGAGAGATCACCTCGGACGACGAATGGGAGGAAAGCCTTAAGAGCATGGGCCTGGAAGAGTGGAAATGCTTTGCCACCGCCGTCATTGTCCTTGACCTGCGCACGGAGCAGGAGACGGACAAACTGACAGACAATAACGAAGACGCCATCTGTCTGAAAATGGTGGAGGACATGCCGCCGGAACTCGCGGCCATGTCCTGGATTCCGCCTGTGTACAATGCCTGCGCGATTTTTTGTGTCTTCGCGGGGGAGGACGAAGGAGAGGTCTTAATCAAGGTCAATGATTTCTATCATGATATGAGATCATATGCCCTGGAAACGTTTGGCTTCAGCATCCTGATGGGCGTCTCCGCTACCCATACGCTGTACCGCCACAGCTACGTGGCTTACAGGGAGAGCATCCATGCCCTGGCTTTTGGCGAGCGCGGCGCTGGAACTGAGACAACTGCGGAGGATGAGCAGGAAGCGGGGTGCTATTTCTATCTGCCGGAGGTCGCGGGAAAAGGAAAAATGTCCACGGCGCCGTTTGAAAAGGATATCCGCGCCGCGATCCGCGGCCTGGACAAAGACCAGTGCTACAGAGTGACGGATGACTTTACGCATTATCTGGCTGAGAACGTCCTGTCACAGGATGAAACAATCTTAAGCATCATGCAGTACGCAAATGCGATCCTTTCGGAAGCGGTGGAAACCAGGGTTAACATTGGTGAAATCTATCCGGAGGGTCTGCGAAAGGTCTTCGGTGAGCTGATCGAAGCGCCTGAGTCAAACAGGGTACGCCGTTACCTGAAGTGGAAGGTCATCGATCCGGTGATCACTGCCCGTCTGAAGCTGATGGAAGACGATTCTTATAATATGATGGAAAAAATCAAGGGCATGATCCGCGAGCAGAACGGCAATATCACCATCACGGAGTGCGCGGACGCGCTGGGCGTCAGTCCCACCTATATTTGGAAGATCTTAAAGATGGAGGACGGCAAAAGTTTCAGCGATTATGTAGAGGAGTACAGGCTGGATGAGGCCAAACGCCTGCTTTCCCAGACCAATCTGACGGTCGCGGAAATCGCGACGAGACTTGGTTATAATAACGCACAGAACTTTATCCGCTTTTTCAGCAAAATGACAGGCGTGACGCCCGGAAAATTCCGCAAACTCTATTGACATTGCCCAGATTTTGTCCTATAATTCTCTTAATTTCTATAAAATGTGATAAAGGTGAGCAGAGACCCTTTCCTTCTCGGAAAGAAAGCCGGGAAGGAAAGGGCCTTTTGAGTGAAAAATATCCTGCCTGCATCCCGTGTCCTGTGATACAGGCCCTGAACGCAGAAATACATCAAAAATGCACAAAAATTTCAGATAAACTTTAAAAATGATGAGATGATTATATACTTTATTTCGGAACATGTAGTAAAATTGTACCATAAATAAGCTGCGGCAGCAGCGAAAATTCGTGAGAAAGGCGGTTTTCCTATGGCGAAAGAAAAGAAACCAAAAATCAAAAACGGAATGATGCAGATGCCGGATGGCCGGATGATGCGTGTTCAGAAGATGAGCACCCCTGCTTACATGAAGCAGCACATCTGGCTTTATCTCCTGCTTCTTCCCGGCGCGATCTATTTCATCATGTTCCGCTACATTCCGATGGGCGGCCTGGTCATCGCGTTCAAGGACTACAGCCCCTTCAAGGGTATCTGGGGCAGCCCCTGGGTCGGCCTGTATCAGTTCCAGAAGTTCTTTACAAACGGCGACTTCGGAATGCTGTTGACCAACACGCTGGGCATCAGCCTGTTGCAGCTGGTTCTGTATTTCCCGATGCCCATTATTCTGTCCCTCTTTTTAAATGAGGTACGGCACAGTGGATATAAGAGAGTGGTGCAGACACTTGTTTACATCCCCCACTTCGTATCCTGGGTTATCGTGGCATCCCTGACCTTCCAGCTGTTCAACTCTACTGATGGTATTATCAACCTGGTGTTCAAGCAGATGACAGGGCACACCTTCAACATTCTGTCCAACTCCAAGACCTTCTGGGGGCTGATTGTAGGACAGGATATTTGGCGTGAGACCGGCTACGGCACCATCGTCTTCCTGGCAGCTCTTTCAGGCGCGGATCAGGAGCAGTATGAGGCGGCCAGAGTGGACGGCGCGGGTCGCTGGAGCCTGATGTGGCATATTACGCTTCCCGCCATCCGCAGCACCATCATCATGATGCTGATTATGCGTGTCGGCAGCGTCTTAAGCACAGGCTATGAGCAGATCTTCCTGATGAGAAACGACTTAAACATTTCCAGAGCTGAGACCTTTGATACATATACATACACCAAAGGTATTACGCAGGGCATGTACTCCTACTCCTCGGCTGTGGGCATGTTCAAGTCCATCGTGGGTATGATCATGGTTATGTCCGCTGACCGTATTGCCAAGGCATGCGGCGAGAGCGGTCTGTATTAAGGGAGGAGGCAGCAATGGCTAAGAAGAATAAAGCGAGATCAAGTACATTGGGCGTCAGTAAATTCGGCGTTGCGGATGTCATTATTTATGTGGTTCTGGGCCTGATCGGTCTGTGCATGGTGCTTCCCTTCCTGTATGTGTTTGCCGGTTCCTTCGCGACAGAAAAGGAGTTGACAGAGAGAGCGTTCTTCATTATTCCGAGAGTGTGGTCCCTGAATGCGTATAAATACGCCATTCGGACAGCAAATATTTTAAGAGGACTGCGTAACTCCATCGCCCTGACGCTTCTGGGCACGGTGACCTGTATGGCGTTTTCCCTGACCTTTGCGTATCCTCTGTCCAAGCAGCACTTCAGAGGACGCAACTGGATCATGAACCTGGTCATTTTCACCATGTTGTTTTCCGGCGGCCTGATTCCTACTTACCTGGTGGTGAGCGCTTACGGATTAAGAGATTCATGGTGGGCACTGATTTTGATCGGTGCGATTAGCCCGTTCAACATGGTTATTATCAAAAACTTCTTCCAGGGTCTCCCTGTGGAGCTGGATGAGGCGTCCTACATGGACGGCGCCAATGACTTTCAGATTTTCTGGAAGATCGCCCTACCGCTTTCAAAGCCGGTGATTGCCTCCATTTCCCTGTTCTATGGCGTCGGCTTCTGGAATGACTACTTCAACGCGATGATTTATCTGGACAGCGCGGAGAAGTATCCGATCCAGATCCAGCTGCGCGCGATTATCCTGCAGAGTTCCACGATCGCGGACACCGTGACAGAGTATGATATCAATGGTACGCCTCCGGATAAGGCTGTTAAGATGGCATGTACTGTCATCGCTACTGTGCCGATCCTGATCGTTTACCCATTCGTGCAGAAGTACTTCACACAGGGCGTGATGGTAGGCGCGGTCAAGGGTTGATTTCTAGCTCTTCACATGAAAAACACTGTTTTCGTACAGTGTGCTGAACTGAAAAGAATATTCAGGAGGGTTTCCTTTTCGGGATCCTCCTGAAAGTTCTTATATATTTTTATAACATAAAGGAGGAAAATTTTATGTTTTTAAAGTCCATTACCCGTAGAGACTTTATGAAGGGTATGATGGTAGGCGGCGTCGCTGCGGCTTCCGCCGGCGTGCTGACAGCCTGCGGATCCAGCTCTTCCAGCAGCAGCTCTGAATCCAGCAGTTCTGAATCCAGCAGCTCCGAGGAGAGTTCCAGCTCTGAAGCAACGGAGACGACGGTAGAGCGTCAGACCATTACCTGGTCTGTTATCGATGGAAACGCCGGCAACAACAACGTAGGTGATTACGCGGAAGAGATTATGCAGACGATTGAAGACTATGTAGGCCATGATCTCGAACTGACCTGGGTGGCAAACGATGCCCTGACTGAGAAAAACTCCCTGTACATGGCAACTCCCAAGACCATGCCCATGATCATGTCCTGGTCCGGCACTGTGACCGGTGACGTGGTATCCGCTGCACAGAATGGTGCGTTTGTTGACTTGAATGACTATGTATGGGATTCAGAAAAGTATCCGAACCTTTCTCAGATGTCCAAGGACGTTGCATCCAACCTGGAAGTGAACGGATCTTTGATCGCTGTTCCGCGTTCCCGTGTTCTGGGTCGGTTCGGACTGTCCTATCGTCAGGACTGGGCTGAGAAGCTTGGTGTGGAGCTTCCCGGTGAAACTGCTGAAGCGACTCCGGATGATGTTTATGATCTGTTGTATGCATTCACCTATGGTGATCCGGACGGTGATGGCTCCGATGATACCTACGGCATGGAGATGATCGGTGACTACACAGGCTCCTTTGATATTATCCAGACCTGGTTCGGCTGCGGCAACGGCTGGGCAGAGGTAGACGGACAGCTGGTTCCTGTCTGGATGCAGGATGAGTATTTTGAAGCTGTTGAGTATCTGAAGAAACTCAATGATGATGGTGTAATCGTACCAGGCTGGTATGAGAGACAGTCTGACAGTTGGGAGAACGCCTGCAAGACTGGTGAGGCTGGTGTCTTTATCGACACAATGGACGGCGGCAAGAGAATCTGGCAGTATTTTGAGGCCGGTGAAACACGGACTCCTTCCGTAATCGATGACAGTGTAGCCGCCACCATGACTTTGTATGGCGCAGTCAACGGTCACACTCTTGCGACCGCGGGTTACAATGGATACTTTACTCTGTCTGCGACTACGTGTGATACCGAAGAGAAGATTGAGGCATGCCTGACAGTACTGGACAAGCTGAATGATCCTGATATGCTGATCCTGACCCAGTATGGTCTGGAAGGCATCAACTGGGAGTACAATGATGCCGGAGAGCTCGTGGATCTGGATACAGAGGACAGCGCTCTGGGTGGCAACTACACCGGGCTGAATCAGTTGCTCTGCTATCTGCCCTCTACGGAGGCGACTACTGTCGATGTAGAGACAGATAAATACTCCGCTGCACAGACTGAGGCTTATAACCGGAACCTGGATTACGCGGTTGTAAACCCGGCCCTGTCTTATACAGTAAATTCCAGTGCTTATTCTGAGAACGGCGCGACTCTGGACTCTGAGGCTACTACTCTGAGAACTCAGTATATCTGCGGTGAGCTTACTCTGGATGAGTTCAAGTCCAGCCTGGACAACCTGCTGACCAAGGGCTATCAGGATATTATTGATGAGGTGAATGATCAGTATCTTGCCAACCAGTAAGGCGGTTCTGAAATCTGAGTTGTTATACTTCAGATGAAAACTGCATGAACTGAACAAAAGAGGAAACCCCGCCGGAGTCATTTTTAGGATGGCTCTGGCGGGGGATTTTTTTTAGGGTATTTCATCGGCATGGCATGAAATGATTATCCCTGTGATGTCGGAAAAGATTTACAAATCCGGAAAGGAATTCTATAATAATCGCAGCCTGAGACCGATGCGGGAATTTCCGAAATGTGACAGCCTCAGAAGAGGAGCGGTATGAAGAATCAGATACAGTTAAATATAACAGAAGTTGGGGAAGAGTTTGTCAAACTTGCCTGGGATGATGTCGCTGGGCAGGTTATCTATTGTGTATACTGGGCGGATCGCTACAGCCCGCAGATGGAGTATAAATGCGTGGCTGAGACAGGGGAAAGCAGCTATACGCTGTGCAGGTCCACGCATATTCCGCATTATCTGTATGTGGAGGTGATTGCTGCGGGTGAGGTGATTGCGAAAAGCGAAATTGTGAAAACGCCGGTGGGGCGCGTGCTGCATGAACAGCTGGAAAAGTTAAACCGTGGTCTGATCGCCGTGAAGGTGAAAGAGGGCGTTTTCCTCTCCTGGAGGTTGATGCTGGATGAGGTAACGGGCTATGCGAAGACCGGCATGAGCGGGACGAACTTTATTGTATACAAAAATGGGGAGAAGCTGGCTGAAGTGACGGACAGCACCAATTATCTGGACAGGGAAGGAACGACGGACGATGAATACACGGTGGAGTCTGTAGCGGCCTGCAATATTGCAACGTCTGAGGTTGAAAAACAGCTGGGCGATCCGGCGGAATCTGTTTCGAGGGATGGCTGTCTGTGTGAAGAGGGTGGTATGGCTGTCTGCGATCCTGCACGCTGCTGTGAGCCGGTCAGACCCTGGAACAATGATGGCTCTTATACGGAAATCCCATTGCAGAAACCCGAGGGTGGCATCACCCCTGCTGGTCAGATCTATACCTACAGCGCCAACGATATGAGTGTGGGTGATGTGGACGGCGACGGGGAGTATGAGTTCTTTGTCAAGTGGGATCCTTCCAATTCTCACGATGTCTCTCACCGCGGATATACCGGCCATTGTCTGATTGACTGCTATAAGCTTGACGGCAGGCTGCTCTGGCGACTGGATATGGGGGACAATATCCGGGCCGGCGCGCACTATACACAGTTTATCGTCTATGATTTCGACGGGGACGGTAAGGCCGAAATGTCGGTCAAAACCGCGCCGGGCACCCGCATGACAGTTTTCAACGAGGACTTAAGTGTCAGGAGCTGTCGATATATCACCCTTCCGGAAGCGGATATTTTAAAGGGCGTGACCAATCAGGATAACTATGTCTGCAGCGCGGACGATTATTATCAGCATCTGGCGGGCCTGTTTGCGCGCTGGCAGGAGCATCCTCAGGTGAAAAGCGGACAGTGGCCTTCCACGGTGGAGGAATGCATTGGCCTGACACCAAAATACACCTACCCTCTGAGCGAGGAGGATGCCCATGAGCTGACCGATTATTTCATGGATGTATACGCGCCATCCCTAAGTGATAAAAATAAGCTCCGCGAGTTTGAGGGCTTCATCTATGAGGGGCCTGAGTACTTGACCATGTTTGCGGGGGATGGGTCGGAGATAGAGACCATTCCCTTCCCGCACCCGAGAGACGACGATGGTCTGTTGTGGGGAGATTACGCCTTCCCCAGAATCGAGCCCTACAACCGCGTGGATCGTTTCCTTTCCGGCGTGGCCTACCTGGATGGGGAACGCCCATATCTGATTATCTGCAGAGGCTATTATACCAGAACGACGATTGTGGCCTATGATTTCTTTGAGAGAAAGCACCGGGTGAAGTTTGACATCGACAGCGGCTATATTCCGATGGACAATCCTTTCCATTTCTGGACCAATCATAAGGATGGGACGGATCCGGTTTACGGCTGTATCGCGGGACAGGGAGACCATTCTCTCGCCACCGCCGATGTGGACGGAGACGGCTGTCAGGAGATCATTTACGGTGCGGCGGTAATCGACCATGACGGCAGCGTATTGTATTCAGCGAAGGATTATCTGCCGGATGGTCGCTATGTGAAGCTGGGACACGGGGATTCCATGCATGTAGCGGTAATCGACCCGGATCGTCCGGGCTATCAGATTTTCAATGTCTTCGAGGAGGGAAAGGACGCGCCTTACGGCTGGGCGCTTCGGGATGCTGAGACAGGAAAAGCCTTCTTCGGTGAATACGCGGAGAAGGATCTGGGTCGCTGTATGATCGGGGATGTCAGTCCTTCTGTGCGCGGTCTCTCTGTCTGGGTGGACGATGTTTACGACTGCAAAGGGAATAAACTGCCTGACCAGCCTTTGAGCACCAACGCCAATATCCGCTGGGCAGCCGACCTTACCACCCAGGTCATCGATGGCGCCGACTACCTGAACGGGGAGCATGTAGGTGTCATCAACGATAACACCCATGGCGTTATGCTGCGCCCCGAAGGAACACTGACCAACAACACCACAAAGGGCAATCCCTGCCTCATCGCGGATATTTTCGGCGATTTTAGGGAAGAATTATTGCTGCGCACCGCCGACAGCAACGCCATTCGCATCTACACAAACACTGAGGTGACGCATCACAAGCTCTTCACCCTGATGCACGACACCATGTACCGCACCGGCATCGCCTGGCAGAACAATTGCTACAACCAGCCCTGCTATACAAAATTCTACTACGCTAGCGATATGGACTTTTCGCAGGTATTGCCGTGGCTGGAGGAGGAAACAGTTTAGAATCTCTTAATAAAATCTTCACAAAAATTATTAGCACTCACTCTTGACGAGTGCTAATAACTGTGCTATAACATATACATCAAACAAAACAACACCCCGAGAACAAAAATTTCGTTCTCGGTTTTCATGAAAGGAGAGATGCATTATGTTGATGCCCAGTATTTTTGAAGATGATTTTATGGATGACTTTTTCGGAGTTCCGGCAAGAGGACACAGGAGAGAGGACGTAACCGGTTCCCTGATGCAGACCGATGTGCAGGAGAATGAGACAGCTTACACCGTGACCATGAACATCCCCGGTGTGAAGAAAGAAGATGTCAAAGCCGAGTTAAAGGACGGTTACCTCGTCATCAGTGCTTCCGTCAATACCTCCAATGAGGAGAAGGAACAGAACGGCAAATATATCCGCCGCGAGCGTTACCAGGGAAGCTGCTCCAGAAGCTTCTACGTTGGCAAGGATCTCAAACAGGAGGATATCAAGGCGAAATTCGAGGATGGCACCCTGAAGCTTTCCATCCCGAAAAAGCAGGCCATCCCGGAGAAAAAGGAAAATAATTATATTGAAATCCTGTAATGGATGCAATAAGAGCCTGCAGCGAAAACTTTATTTTGAAAATCCTGAAAAATGAATAAGCAGCAGAAATCCCGCGGAGTATATAAAAAGCTCCGCGGGATTTTTGCGATTCACGAAAACAGAATAATTTCCCTTCTTTTACAGATAATAGATTCAGCAATGCTGCGTTTTCACGCTGCCGGATTTCACGGAGCGAAAAAGGCCAGCATTCTTATTTCAGAGAAAAAGAAAAAAGAATACCGGATATAGAAGGAGGAGCAAGATGAAAGATACAGGCATTGTGCGCGCCGTGGATGGGCTGGGGCGGCTGGTGATTCCGAAGGAAATCCGCAGAACCTACCGCATCAAGGAAAATGATTCCATGGAAATTTATACCAATCAGGAGGGCGAGATCATTCTGAAAAAATATTCTCCGATCAGGGAGCTTTCCGCGTTCGCGAAGGAATACGCGGAGAGCCTGGCCCAGGTCAGCGGTCATGTGGCGGCGATCACGGACAAGGACAGCGTGGTGGCGGTGTCAGGGGGACTGAAAAATATGCGCGGCATGGAAATCAGTGACGCGCTTGAAGAGCGCATGAACCGGCGCGAGAGCGTGATGGCGTCCAAGGGGGAGGAAGCCTATGTGCCGATTTTGAAGGAAATGCCGGGCGAGGCCGAGAGCGTGGCGGTCAACCCGATTCTTTCCGCGGGAGATGTAGTGGGAAGCGTCTGTCTGATCAGCACCAAAGAAGGGGAGAAGCTTAACGAGGTGGATCAGAAGCTGATACAGGCCGCCGCGGTTTTCCTGGGGAAGCAGATGGAGGTATAAACGTCGTGAACATGAAGAAAAAAATAGAGGTTGCATTCATGACCAAATCAGTATAAAATTAGGGCTATGTATGATTGAAATGTCCGGGACAGGTTCATAAAGGGTGCTGCGGTTGACGGCAGCAATTTCAGAGCGTGGTCCCGGACGCTTCTTTTGGAGGTTTTATACGTGAAGATTATCGTGGCGGGAGACGGAAAGCTGGGTTCGAGCGTGACCAGGCAGCTTTCCCTGGAGGGAAATGATCTGACCGTGATCGATCGCAAGGCGTCCGTGCTGGAGAGCAGCGAGGGACGCTATGACGTGATGAGCGTTCAGGGCAACTGTGCGGCGATGGATGTCTTAAGTCAGGCTGGCGCGAAGACGGCGGACCTGCTGATTGCGGTGACGGACAGCGACGAGGTCAATTTATTATGCTGCCTGACGGCTTCCGGTATGAATCCGGGTATACATACGATCGCGAGGATACGGAATCCGGAATATCAGGAGCAGATTTACAGGATGCGGGATATTTTCGCTTTATCCATGACCGTGGATCCGGACAGGCAGACCGCGCTGGAGATGGAGCGCCTTTTAAAATATCCGGGTTTTCTGCAGAGGGAACCGTTTGCCCATGGCAGGGTGGAACTCGTGGAGTTAAAGATTGAGAAGGGAAGCAAACTCTGTGACGTCGCGATGAAGGACCTGCACCGCACGATCAACTGCAATGTCCTGATCTGTACGGTGGTGCGCAATGACGCCGCGCTCTCTCCTGACGGCAATTTTGTCTTAAAGGAGGGGGACCGCATTTTTATCACCGCGGCCACCAACGAGCTGTCAGCCCTTTTAAAGAACCTGAATATCCTGACACATAAGGTCAAAAGTGTCTTAATCTGCGGCGGCAGCAGGTTTGCCGTCTACCTGACGAAGCTTTTATTAAGAAGCAGCATCGGTGTCAAAATCATCGAGAAAGAGCAGGCCAGATGCGAATATCTGGCGGAGATCCTGCCGAAGGCGGAGATCATCTGCGGAGACGCGAGCAAAGACTTTCTGCTGGAGGGCGAGGATATTTCCCGCTACGACGCGGTAATCAGCGCCACGGGCTTAGATGAGCTGAATATGATTATTTCCATGTATGCCCTGCACTGCGGCGTTCCGCAGGTGCTGACGAAGCTGGGCCGCGGCATGGAGGTCAACGGCAGCATCATCAGCAGCATGAACCTGGGCAGTACTATCGTGCCCAAAGATTTATGCTGCAATAATATCATCCAGTATGTGCGTGCCATGAAGAATCAGACCGGCGCGGCGCTCGCTGTTTATTCCATCGCGGGCGGCCAGGCGGAGGCGGTGGAATTTCGTATTGACGAGACCTGCCTGCATTGCGGGGAACCGCTTAAAAAGATTAAAACCCGTAAAAATGTTCTCGTGGCCTGCCTCTCCAGAGGCTCCTACACCGAAATCCCCAACGGCGACACCTGTTTTCAGGTGGGCGATACTGTAGTGATTGTGGTCAGCGGCGGCGGTGTCATTTCCAATTTTAATGAGATCTTTGTGTGACGGGGATTTGCCATGAATTATAAAATGATCGGAAAATTTATCGGGCAGATCCTCGCGCTGGAGGCGCTTTTCATGGTGCCGGCCATGCTGATTGGTGTTTATTTCGGGGAAGCCAGAGCCGTGTGGAGCTTTGCGGTAACGATTGTGCTGACCTTTCTGACAGGGATGGGGCTGTATCTGTCCGGCCGCGGCAGCAGGAGTGTATTTCGGGCCAAGGAAGGCCTGGTCTGCGTGGGCTTAAGCTGGATTGTCATGAGCCTTTTAGGCTGCCTGCCATTTTATTTGTCAGGTGAGATTCCGGCTTATATTGACGCTTTTTTTGAGATCGTGTCCGGGTTTACCACGACGGGCGCTTCTATTCTGGTCAATGTGGAGGAGCTTTCCAACAGTATGCTCTACTGGCGTTCCTTCAGCCACTGGGTCGGCGGTATGGGCGTGCTGGTGTTCCTGCTGGCTTTTATGCCAAGCCGTGAGGAGGGTGGCTTTACTACGCATTTGTTAAAGGCGGAGAGCCCGGGACCGAATGTGGGCAAGCTGGTACCGAAGATGAAGGACACGGCCTCGATTCTTTATATTCTGTACTGCATTCTGACGGTGCTGGATATTCTGTTTTTGCTGGCGGGAGGGCTGGATTTGCTCAGCGCGGTGTGCATTGCCTTCGGTACGGCGGGCACCGGCGGTTTCGACGTGAAGGCGGACAGCATCACGGGATACAGCCCCTATATTCAGAATGTCTGTACGGTATTCATGCTGTTGTTTGGTGTGAATTTCACCTGCTATTATCTGCTGACGCTGCGGAAATTTAAGGACGTGTTTAAAGATGAGGAGCTGCGGACTTATATCGGAATCGTGGTTGGCAGTATTGCTCTGATTGTCTGGAATCTGCGTGGGTATTACGATACGCTCGCGGAGACTGTGCGTCATGCTGCGTTTCAGGTGGCCAGTATTATCACGACCACAGGATATGCGACAACGGACTTTGACCTGTGGCCGAATTTTTCGAAGGGACTTCTGTTGATACTGATGATTATCGGCGCCTGCGCAGGCAGTACGGGCGGCGGCTTTAAAGTTGGCAGGATGCTCTTAGTGATCAAGTCGGCCAGACGTTCCATCCAGCAGGTGGTCAGCCCCCGTAAGGTAGAAGTGGTACGGTCCAACGGGTATAAGGTCAGCGAGAAGGTGGTCTCCAGCACCAACGCGTATCTGGCTGCCTATGTGATGATTATCATCGCAAGCTTCCTGCTGGTGTCACTGGATGGGTTCTCTATCACGACGAATCTCTCAGCGGTGCTGGCCTGTTTTAATAACATCGGTCCCGGTTTTGAGATGGTGGGCGCGACGGGCAATTACAGCGCGTTCAGTGTGTTTTCCAAGCTGGTGCTGATCTGGGATATGCTGGCGGGGAGACTGGAGATTTTCCCGATTTTGATTTTATTTTCCAAAAATACATGGAGACGGCGGGTATAGAGGCCGTGAATCGTTATTCACGGCACTTGTGATGGTCATATATTCTCGGAACAGATCATACAATGATAAAAAGTGTTCTGAGGGGATTGTGTGAAAGAATATATCGCACAACGGGCGACGACCATCGCTGCCTATATTATAGAAAATAACGCTACGGTCAGACAAGCCGCGAAGGTTTTTGGCGCCAGCAAAAGCACGGTGCATCAGGATGTGGTGCACAGACTGGTTTTGGTCAATCCGGGGCTGGCGCGGGAGGCCAGGAAGGTGCTGGATGTAAATAAGAGTGAGCGGCATATCCGCGGCGGGTTGGCGACGAGGGAGAAGTACCGGCATAAGATGTAGTTACATCTGTCCGATTTCACAGCCGGACAGACGGAGACTTAGACTGAGCCGACGGATTGATGAAAAGAGGCTTTCCCGTACCGCAAAGTCAGAATGGGTGGACGGTTGCGAAAGGTTTCTCAGTGAAAAAATACGGAACTGGAGTAAGTTAAGTGTCCCAGGAAATGAAGACGATTGCAATCATACATACGGATTTCCCGACAAAGTTCGGCGTGCCCAGGCAGAGCGGTCTAGTGGAGGATTTAAAAGGCCGGATTATTTTTGCACCCGAGTACCGGCAGGCGGAGGCATTCCGCGGACTGGAGGAATATTCCCATATCTGGATTTTGTGGGAATTTTCCCAGGCCAAAAGAGAGCGTTGGTCCGCCACAGTGAAGCCGCCGCGGCTCGGCGGAAAGGTGCACATGGGTGTCTTTGCTACCCGCTCGCCGTTTCGTCCCAATCCGATCGGCCTGTCCTGCGTGAAGCTGGATGAGGCGGAGTTCGACGAGAAGCTGGGGCCCGTCCTGCATGTGTCCGGTGTGGACATGGTGGATGGAACACCGGTTTATGATATCAAACCTTACCTGCCTTATACGGACTCTCATCCGGAAGCAAGCAGCGGTTTTGCAGGAAATGTTGCAGGCCATGCACTGGAGGTTCGCTTTCCGGCGGAGGAATTGCAGAAATTCCCAGCTGAGAAGCGTGAGGCGGCCTGTGAGATCCTCAGACAAGACCCCAGACCGATTTACCGCAAAAGCGAGGACCAGGTGTTTAAACTGGAGTTCGCGGGATGGGATATTCATTTCACGGTGGACGGGGATGTGCTGAAGGTAGTGGAAGTGGTCAGAAGAGAAGGCCGTTGAGGGTAGTTCTGTAATCGAACTGATATCCTGCGTACAGCATTCCAATGAGCCATGAAAGCTGAAAAAGTGTTCAGCAAGGATGGCATAGATAAGGATAGCGGCTTGGTACAATGAGCGAAGGCGAACCAGAGGGAGTGTGCTCACTCGCGGCGGCGCCAGATGTCCTGGGGACGTCTGTTTAGCGCGGACCGTAGTGAAACGAAGAACGGCGAATTGGCTCGTGACGTATTTTGTCACGATATTATATACCAGAAGAAAAAGACAGATGGAGGGGTTTATGGACAAGAGAGAAACCGTCATTGTATTGGACTTCGGCGGACAGTACAATCAGTTGGTGGCGCGCCGGGTGCGCGAGTGCCATGTGTACTGTGAAATTTATTCTTATAAAACAGACATTGCGAAGATTAAGGAAATGGAGCCGAAGGGCATCATCCTGACCGGCGGTCCCAACAGCTGCTACGAGGATGACGCGCCGACCTATAGCCGGGAGCTCTTTGAACTGGGAATACCGGTGCTTGGCCTGTGCTATGGCGCCCAGCTGATGCAGCATATTCTGGGCGGCAAGGTGGAGCGTGCTGAGAAGCGCGAATACGGTAAGACAGAGATTACGGTTAATACGGATTGTGCGCTGTTTCAGGATGTTCAGGAGCATACCACCTGCTGGATGAGTCACTTTGATTATATTTCCCGTCTGGCGGACGGCTTTATCTCTGTAGGACATAGTGCTGACTGCCCGGTGGCTGCCTGCGAGAATACGGATCGCGCTCTTTACGGCATCCAGTTTCATCCGGAGGTATTACACACCCCGGAGGGCACGAAGATGCTCTATAATTTCGTGCGCGGCATCTGCGGCTGCAGGGGCGACTGGAAGATGGATGCTTTTGTCGAGCAGTCAGTGAAAGCGATCCGCGAGAAGGTCGGCGACGGCAAAGTCCTCTGTGCCCTTTCCGGCGGTGTCGATTCCTCTGTGGCGGCTGTTTTGCTTTCCAAGGCGGTAGGCGACCAGTTGACCTGCGTTTTCGTAGACCACGGCCTTTTGCACAAAAACGAGGGTGACGAGGTGGAGGCAGTCTTTGGCTCCTCCGGCAATTACGACCTGCATTTTATCCGCATTAATGCACAGCAGCGTTTCTATAATAAGCTGGCCGGCGTCAAAGAGCCGGAGCGCAAGCGCAAAATCATCGGCGAGGAATTCATCCGCGTCTTTGAGGAAGAGGCCAAAAAGATCGGCGCCGTGGACTTCCTTGTGCAGGGTACCATTTACCCGGACGTGGTGGAGAGCGGCTTAGGCGGAGAGTCCGCCGTCATCAAATCCCACCACAACGTGGGCGGCCTCCCCGACTACGTTGATTTCAAGGAAATCATCGAGCCCCTCCGCGACCTCTTCAAGGATGAGGTCCGCAAGGTCGGCTTAGAGCTCGGCCTCCCGGAGTATCTGGTCTTCCGCCAGCCCTTCCCCGGCCCCGGCCTCGGCATCCGCATCATCGGCGAAGTCACCGAAGAAAAGGTCCGCATCGTCCAGGACGCCGACTTCATCTACCGCGAGGAAATCGCCAAAGCCGGCCTGGACAAGGAAATCAGTCAGTATTTCGCTGCCCTGACCAACATGAGGTCTGTTGGTGTCATGGGGGACGAGAGGACGTATGACTATGCCGTGGCGCTGCGTGCTGTCAAGACGGTTGATTTCATGACAGCCGAGTCGGCGGAGATCCCTTACGAGGTCCTGAACAGGGTGATGAACAGGATTATTAATGAGGTGAGGGGAGTCAACAGGGTGCTGTATGATCTGACGAGCAAGCCGCCGGGGACGATTGAGTTCGAATAGAC